>CBDCWZ010000101.1:0-57264 GCA_965223575.1 Kofleriaceae bacterium | reverse complement strand
CGCATCCAGGAGCCCCAACCCGGATCCGCGAGGTCGTGGTGCCGAAGGGGACCTCACAGGAGATCAAAGTGTCTCTCCTCAAAGGGGGGGCAAACTTGATTGATACGCCGTCAAAACGGCCATCGAAACGATCATCAAAACGGTTTGGGTATTGGAAGTGGGTGGCGCTGGGGACGGGGGCTGTTGCCACGGGCTTGGGGGTTGCCTGGATCGTGACGCATGAGCCAAAAACCAAAGATGGCGTCGTACAACCGGAGTTTCGTGATACTCGCACCCGTGGAATCGTCACAACGGGGGTGGGTGCTGCTCTGCTGGGCACGGGAGCGGTGATGTGGTGGCTAGACAGTCGTGGTGGACGCTCGCAAAAAAAACGCATTTCGATCGGTAGCGCCGGGAGCGATGGCGTGTTTGTCACAATGAGTGGTTCGTTTTAGGAAGGATTGGCCAAATGAAAACAATCGGACTGGTGTTGGTGGTGTTACTGGTATCACTGGCGAGCCAAAGCGCGCACGGTGAGTCGGTCTTGGTCGCAGTCGATGAGGAAATGTTGCTGTCCCGAGGCATCGCCGCAGATGCCGCTGAGCGGCAGCTAACGGCCCGGGGTTGGACCTTGCCGGCGCTGGGAAAGGTACGGCAAACCTACGCCGATGCGGTGATCACATGCGGGGCAAAAGCGCAATGCATTGCGGGAGTGGCAAGCCAAACCAAGGCGGATGTCGTTCTGATTTTACACATGACGCACAGTTATGACTCCGACGGAAAAGAGCAGACCAAAATCGTTGCAAAACTGTTTGGCAAAGATGGCAAACAGCGCAAATGGGGGCAGCGATTTTGTAGTGATTGCCGTAAGAACCAACGGTTAGCTGCCTCGATACAGGAAGTCATTGATGAGCTCCTTGCTGACGAAGCCGGCCATGGGGACAACACTTTTTTGGAGATTCGTACCGTCCCGTCAGACGCATCGGTTACCATTGATGGCGATCGGGCAGTATATGAGCAAAAGCGCGTTTCGGGTGGCAAGTATGGAGTGAGCCCGGGGGAGCATTCGATTGTCGTTACGGCGGAGGGGTACATGCAGACCACTCGACGGGTGCACGTAAAAGCTGGGGAAACGCAGCAACTTGAGATTGAGCTGTCCAAAGATCGAGAATATCGCGCGGAAGGGGCGCCACGGTTTACGGTGTGGAAGTGGGCCGCGCTTGGATCGGGAGTAGCCGTTGGTGCGTTGGGCGTGCGGTGGTTGTTTGTGGATGAATCGGGATCGCAAAATGGCGCCCGGACCTTCGAGCACAAAGAAACGACCGCCGCTGGCGTGGTTGCTACTGCTGCGGGGGCCGCTTTGGTTTCCACGGGGGTTCTTCTGTGGTATTTGGATCACCGACGTGCCGAGCGGTCGGAAAACCAGGTTTATGTAACTGGTGCACCAGGGCAAGGAGGGGGGATGATGGTGTTTGGGGGTTCCTTTTAGTGTTCAGAGCCGCGTTGCTTGTGTTCAAAGTAGCGTTGCACACGCGAGGGCATGTGCCTTTCGCTGTGGTTGGGCTTGTTGCTGCGGTCACAGCAGCAAGCCCTGCAAGTGCGGAGCGCAGGGGGATCGTCATTGAGAGCCATCTCAGCGGTAGATCCGTCGATATGCAGCAACTGATTCCACCCGTGATTGGCGAGCTGGATAGTGCTGGTTTTTACGCACACGCTCGGGATGTGACGGGCATTTTGGAAGCGAGGCATTCGCAGCGCGGACAACCACTATCGGTGAAAAGCATCGTGCGCGTCAACGAACTCGTTGCACGGGCGTGGAATAGCTGGGGAGACGTCCGGTTTCGCGATATTCTTGGCGAGGCGGACGAGGCGGTAAAGCTCATGATGTCGCGACCCGCGACATTGATTACCCGGCCTATGCTCCGTCCAGTATTGTATAAGGCCTATGTACTATTAGCGCTCGCCAATAAGCGCTTAGGCAATCCGTCGCGCTCGGATGCTGCGATGGATGAGCTGGTTCGGACCTTTCCCGGCAAGTTCGACTGGCAGCGCTATGGACCTGAGGCGTTGGCAATCTACAAGCAAAGGCAGGCTGCCTTGCGCAGGCGCGGTCAGGGAGTGTTGCGGATTGAGGTGTCTCCGCCAACAGCAAAAGTGTTTGTCAATGGGACCTTTTTGTCGCAAAAGCAGCGCAACAGAGTGCGGCTGTATCCGGGGACCTATTGGGTACATACACGCTCGCGGAATCCGGGGCGACTGCATCGCGTTACCGTCAGACCAAATGCTGTAGAGTCGATTCACATTCGCCACTCTTTGGATTCGATGCTGCACACTGGGGAGGATTTTGTTGGGTTGCTTCTGCCCCGCGTTGGCAAAGCGCTACCGCGTTCAAAATCGCTATGCCCTAGAGGTTGGCAAGGCGGCCCGAGTTCCACTTGTCGTTGTTATGAACGTCGATCTTGTCCGCGGCAAAGTGGCGTTGATTGGGACGGTGCTTGAAGTTCGCCGCCAGCAGATTGCGCGAATGGCTGTTGTAGAGATAAAGCCCAATGCACCCGGTTGGGACACGCTTCGCAACTTTGGTCAGTTTTTAGCCGGGACGGCAAAAGCAGAGCGGGGAATCCAAGTTCTTTCTGCCCAAGATAGAGCCAAGCTGCCTTCATTTGCGCCGTTAGCAGCGAGGTAGCGTAGAGGGGTTGTAACCTATTGCCGCGGTAGCATTGTTTCGTCTGCACCAATGTCGCGTCGGCCTTGGGGGCCGCGTGGTCGACGATCTCCATCAAAGTCAATGTCAAGCAGCGCATTTGGATCAGCAGCATCAATGGATGGGGACGGATTGCTCGTGCGCAGATGGTAGTCGCCCTCGGACGGGACAAACCCGGGCTCTAGACTGATGTTGGTGTCATCTAATGTTACAGTCTTGGGCCAGCTCGCAATGTTGGAGTATTGCCAAGCACAATTTCCAGAGATAGCCCAAACACCAGCAGGAGAGTCAGTTCCGTGGACGATGACTCCTGTGACAGTGACCGGCGTCTGTACGTTGCAGCGAACGCCGAAGGTTGAATCCGGTTGGCCTAGTCCCGTAGTGTTGTCAGCGACTGTCGTAAACGCGAGCCGTTGTTTACTGCTTGCGTGAAAACTGTTGTCAATATCGATACCGCCGAGTGTGGCGGATGGTCCGCCATTACGGGTGACAAACACGTTTTCGATGTCGAAATCTGTGTCTGTGATCTTGAGTCCGCCCCCTTTGTTTTGATCGATGCGCATGCGTTTGGCAACCAGGGTGGATCTCATGGCCGAGATCGCGATCCCTTTATTGTTTTGGATCGAGGACTGATTGCGGAGGTGAAGCTCACAGTCGATGGCTTGAATCGCTTGCACAGTGGTATTGGTGATATGAACCTGGCGGAGGTGAAGCACTGCTTGACGACAGGAGACTGCTTGGGGAGCAGTGTCCAAACCGTGAATCGAGATTCCCTCCAGGGTGAGGGTCGCGCCCTCAGTGGCGGTGAAGACCGCCAGTTGATTGTTTTGCGCGCGAAGGACGGCGTCGCGTCCGACGATAGTGACTCCGCTCGCGATATTGGGAATTTCTAAAGGGGGTTGGCTCAGATTTGCCCCTGCGCGAAGGTGGATATGGTTCCTAGTTGGGGTGATCTGCTGGATGGCGAGCGCGAGGGTCGTGCAGGGTTGGGCAAGCGTGCCGCAGGTCGGGGCCGTGCTGCCTGCCTGGTGGACGTAAACGACTTGGTTTTCGGCGACGCAGCCAATGCCCGGATTGCAGGCCGTATCTGGGCACTCAGCGCTTCGCTCGCAGATGCGACAGTGGCCAAAGGTTGGGTCGCATATTGGTGTCTCTGTATTGCAGTCGGTGTCATTGCGGCATTGCACACATTGTCCATCGTCGGCACACAGTGGACGGGTGTTGTCTTTTTGCGTGCAAGCGACATTTCCTTGCGTCCCCGGCTGGCAAGGGAGACAGGCATTTGTCGTGATGTCGCAAACGGGATCGGAGAATTGGGTGCAATGCTCGGCACGTCGACACAGGCCAAATGGTGTTGCGACGCAGGTGTTGCGCAATTGGTCGTCATTGTGCGTCCCGTCCAGGTCACAGAAGGCGCGCTCTGGATCACTTTGGCAGAGAACGGATTCATCACAAAAATCGGGATTGGTTTGAGTGCAGGTCACCAACAAGAGTGCGATGCATGAAGCGGCAAAGTGAGGTGCGAAACGGGACAAAGGGAGATCCTTCCTTGGTCAGAACAATCGGGTGAAAGAGTCTTCAACCTGTCGACAGTACCCGGTCTCGCGCACAATCGGTACGAGAATCGGGAATAGTGGGGTAAGATTGTCCCACTGTGACCCCACTACGACAAAACTCGGACGCTTTTTCTTTATCTCGGACGCGTTTCGTCCGAAAATAGGATTCAGCCGGACAGTGAATTCAAAATGCTTTTGATGTACAGAACGATTGTGTGGTTTCTCTTGCTCGGGACCCTGTTGTCCAGAATGACACAAGCCGAACCACTGCAGGTCGCTGATCAAATTTGGATCGTCATCGCGGAACGCGATCGAAAAGCCGCTGCCGCGATGCGTGCTGGCGCGGCCACGGCACTGCGAAAACTCGGTCAAAAAGCGCTCTTTCCCATCGTTGGGACGGGCGATCAGGGGGGAGAGTCCTCGACCTATGGAGAGTCTCTACCTTTGCATGGCACTCAATTGCGCATTTCGTTGCGAATTCGTCGTGGTGCAATTGGCGGTGAATCGTGGCGAATGGTGCAAGGGATGCTTGGAACCCTCGACGGAGCGGAGCTCGATGGTGAGCAACGTTTGTGTCGCAACTGTGAGACAAAAACGCCTTATGCCAGCCTTGCCGAGGAAGTTGTGGGCGCGTTGGCTCGTCGCGCTCGTGATAAAGCAGTTGCAAATGCCAGGCTCAAGGTCATTACGGCTCCTCTGGGAGTGTGGGTCAAGATCAATCGAAAAATCGTTGGGCCCAGTGGTTTGACCTATCGCATCCCGCCCGGGCAGCACACGGTTGAGATCGCAAAGCAAGGGCACTATACGATGGTGCGCCGCATTTTGTTGGTTCCAAACGAATCGCATGAATTGCGGCTTCCATTGCCATATGTGACGAGCGAAGTGCAACCCAAGTTTCGCCGATGGAAGTGGCTTTTTTGGGGGGTGGGGGTTGTTGGGGGCGCAACGGGAACCGCATTGGTCGCCACTGGAGAGCGTCGACTCGGCGTCGGAAGCCTAGCAGTAGCGGGTGGTTTTGTCGCGACCGGACTGGTGATGTGGCGGATGGATCAGCATGCCCTGGGGCGGAAGCGGCGGGTCTATGTTGCGCCCCTTTTGGCGGGAGCGCCAGGGCTAGCCGTGGGCGGAGCGTTTTGATGGCTCGATGACGAATCGATGACTATTCAACGTAGATAGGCGGAGGCTGCGTTGGCGGGCGGTCACCGCCTGCAAGGTAACAGCGTGTTCCGCTTTTCCGTAGGCTCCCTGATCGTATTTCGTCTAGGGAAGAATTGTGCAGCGTTGTGTAGGGAGAGGTGTGCTTGAAGTTTCCCCTCGTTGCGCTAATGACCCATGAGAGTCTCGGGGCGGCCCTCTGGGGATTGTTCGCCAACGTGCAGGACGATCACGGTAACGTTATCAGAGCCCCCATTTGCGTTGGCAGCGCGGATGAGGTTTGCAGCGATCTCCGGTAGGGGGTCACCTGAAGTCATGATCTCTCGAATCATCCAGTCCTCCACGAGATCTGTAAGACCATCACAGCAAAGGAGATACGCGTCTCCGCTTTTGATCTCGACGATTTGATGATCGATCACGACATTTTTCTCGAGCCCGACCGCGCGAATAATCACGTTTGAAGTAGGTGGTCCGAGCTGGCCGTCCAGCTCGGGGTGATCCTCGTAGAGGTTGAGCAAGGAATGGTCGCGGGTGAGCTGCTTGAGCTCGCCATCGCGCAGTTGGTAGGTCCGAGAGTCACCACAATGACAGACGTGAAAACGGTTTTTGTCGTCAATACGGATGCCGACAGCGGTTGTTCCCATCCCATGGCAATCATCATCCTTTTGGGAACGATCGTAGATCGCTTGGTTTGCTGCCTGCATTGCGACAACAAGTGCCTCTTCGCCTGGTTGTGGCTGGGGCTCCCCGGTTTTGATGGTCGATACGATCGTCTCGATCGCGAGCTCGGATGCGACCTGGCCCGAAGCATGCCCCCCCATCCCGTCGCAGACCACGTAGAGGCCGAGCGCGGAATCTACGTAGTGTGCGTCCTCGTTGACTTTGCGCTCAAGTCCAACGTCAGTTTGCGCTGCACAACGGATGGGCAAGATTGCGGGGGAAGTTGGATCAGTAGTCACAAGGCCTCAGCTATTGGTTGGTATCTGTGCCCCCAGAGAGCACGAACCATTGGTGGTCTAGGGCCGCGAGTGCTTGCGGGTCGAGTTGCGGTCGCGTCGGTAGTTGAATGTTGTCCCATGGTTCGTGAAGCTGATTGCGTAAGTTGGCCATATCTTTTGCGATACAGTCTTTGGCCAAAGGGGCTTGATCGATTCTTACAGTGTAGCTTGCGCGCATGGTTTCGTCGACGGTGTGGCGGGCGCGACTTCCAGTTCGGTCGATGCCAAGGTCCTGTAGTTTGAGAATTGGTGCTGGAAAGTGGCTAACGGGCCGATACAAATCGCGTAATACTGCCTGCGGTGAGTTTTGTTCGAGGGCCGCGTCGATATCGGGTGGTCGTTCGCGGTACAGTTCCTCGCTGCCGCTGCGCAAGCCCCACTCGGCAACATCAAAGTCACGCAGCGGTGCTTCTACCGCCAAAACAGGAGGCGGAGTCCGCAACTTGTGGAGAGTTGCCATATTTGCGGCGGTCTTTCCTTGGTGCTCAAGTCGCGTCAACAGGGCCGGATCTGCGTGTGTGGCTGCTTTACGCATGGATTGTTGTCGCTGCTCTTGTGGGCTCAGCGTCCGGGGGCGGGGCCTAAGAGCTTGATTTTTTGAAGAGCTTGCTTGGGGCGGGCCTGAGGTCCCGAACTGTTGCGCTAAGCGTGCTTCAAGGCTTGGATCGCAAACGGGTTGGTCCTGTTTAATCAGATCCGAGACGCGTGATTCCAATTGTGAGTCGGACGTTGTGTCTTCATTTTGGTTGCTCATAGGCTACCTCCGCCCAAGCTTATCACGAGTATATACGCCAGAACGCCAACAGCGACCCCCGCGAAGATGCAACCGAACCAAAAAAGCGTCGATGGGGCCTGCTGCGTTTGTCCGTGGTTTGTGGCTGGTCGGGCCATTCCACCGGTTTGTGCGAATGAGACGATACCCTCGCTCTCGTCCAAAAGCACTGTTCGAGGGGCGGCCCCTTTGCTTGACTTTCCACCAGCTGAAGACTCCGTTTGTGCGCGAGCGAATGAGACGATACCCTCGCTATCACCGAGGAGAATGGTTTTGGGGGTTGCTGTGCTGGAATCTGCTGGGGTCTGCTCGGCCAGGATCGTCTTTTGTTCCGACGCGGCGAGCCGGCGGGAGTTTTCAGCGAGGGTGGAGCCCTTTGCAAGGGGAGAGCCTTCCGCGCGATGGGAGTCCTCGGCGATAATGGTGGACTGTTCGGCGGCGGGAATCGCGGATTGTTCGGCGGCGATGATGGTTTTTTGGTTTGCGGCGGAGGAGTCCTCAACCTGTGGAGAGTTCCCGACGGGTGGCGCAGGCGCGCGCGCCGGCATTGGTACTGGCACCGGCACTGGGGTAACGGTGCCCGGTACCGGTGAGGTCGTACTTGGTGGCGCGACGGGGGGACGCTCTCCCAGGGTCGCAAGGACATGGTGACCGTGCTCCATCAGTTCGCTTGCGGACTGATCGCGCTGGGAGGGATCTTTAGACAGCGATCGCATAACAAAATCGCGGACAGCAGGCGGCACAGTTCCGGGAAGAGGGGGGACGGATTCGGTCATGTGCATGTGCAGCACGCTCATCGGGTTGGGGTTGTTGAACGGTGGGAAGCCGGTGAGCATTTCGTAGGCGAGTACCCCGAGGGCGTAGATATCGGAGCGGGCGTCGAGCTGTGCCCCACGGCCCTGTTCGGGTGACATATACTGTGGCGTGCCAAATACCATCCCGGCCTGGGTACGGATGCCTTCGTTTTCGACAAGCAGTTTTGCGACGGAGAAGTCGAGCACTTTGACAAAATCGGGTGACCCCGCTAAGTCCAACAAAAACACGTTGTCTGGTTTGAGGTCGCGATGAATGATCCCGATCCCATGGGCCTCAATGAGGCTTGCGCAGCACTGCACGATCACTCGCATGACCCGGATAGGGTCCATTGGTGCGTTGTTTCGAATCACTTGGTGGAGGCTGCTTCCGGCGAGGAACTCCATCGCCATAAACAGACGTCCTTCAGCAGTTTGCCCAAAGTCAAAGAGTCGGATGGTATTGGGGTGGCGCAGCCGGGAGCATGCTTTCGCTTCGGTATGAAACCGTTGAACCCAGTTGGGATCTCTGGCCATTTGCTGATTTAGCATCTTAATCGCGATGACACGGTCGATAGAGACCTGTCTCGCTTTGTAGACGACCCCCATCCCGCCTTGACCGATTCGCTCGATGAGCTCGAAGCGATCGGCAATGGTGCGACCGACAAAGGGGTCTTGGCCGTCTGCTTGGGTCATGGTGTCGGGGGCGTAAGCAATACTCTGCGGTTTGCTGAGATTTGATCCACCGACAGGGATACGCGCGCGACGGATCTGTGGCGAGTCACGCGGACGACACGAAACTGTCCACCTGTCAGCGGCGCTTCGCCGCTGGATCCCTTCAGAATATTGCCAGACCAACCGCGCTCGATGCCGCGCGATTGTCCGCGGTTGAGCGTGACAATCACCTGACCGGAGGATGACAATTGCACATTGACAATCCGCGCTTTGATTGCGGTCGCTGTCGGTTCGGGATCTGGCTCGGGCTCACTAGGAACCTCCGAGGTGGTGGTGGCCGGTTTGTCGGGAATTGCGGGAAGGGTTGGAGGGCCGGGAATATCGGCGGTCAAAGCTGCGAGATCCACGACCTTGGCCTTAGCGCGTGGCTTGAAACGTACGTATAGTCGGTACTCTCCAGCGTCCATGCGCCTTGGTGCGTAGACCTGCACATAGTATTTGCCAGGCTCGTCGGCGAAGAGCTTAACTGACTTGGATCGTTTGCGTCGCCGGGGGCTTGGTTTGGCAGCACCGATCTTGTCACGATAGGGGCCAAAGACGCGAAAGGCTAAGTCGTGGTTGGGCCGTGCTGGTTTGTACTTGAGCTTAAACCGTAAAATGCCGGGCTCTGTGAGCTCGACGAACTTCCAATCCACCCGATCGCCGCCAGGATAGGTAACGATGTCACGGACTTTTCCTTCGTTGTCCGTGAGTTTGATCTCTTTGGCGCCTTTGATACGAAAGTCACTCCCGGAGTGGGCGTGTTGTTTCACATTGCGAACACAGCCTCCGGTCGCAGTCGCAACCAGCACAAGGACAAAAATGACAATCCCCTCTTTGAGGAAAATCCCCAACATATTGAATGGATTACCGCAATTCTCCTAAGTTATGCAAGAGTTGCGCAAGAGCTTTCGTGCCTGGATGTCGCTCAAGGGCGGAGCCTGACCCTCTTTGCACTGATCACGTCGTCCACGGATGCCTTTACAACGGCATAGGAGCGCGTCGGCGTAACGCGCGAAACGCGAAACGAACCCAGTCGGATGGTACTGCCGCCGCGGACAACCGATCCCCGCCATCCAGCCGCAACACCATGGTTGCTGCCGCGGTTGATCGTGATTCGCGTTCCGCGCGCGGTTCCAACCACCCCAACAATGCTCCCCGAGGTTGCTGCGGAAGAAGCGATTGCACTGCTACATTTGGTTTTGCACCAACGCTTGCATAACTTATCATCGCATTTGCAAGCGCTGCAGTCCGGGCGGCAGCTTGGGCACGAGTACCGACAGGATCCTTTGCAGTCGCATCGCTCGCAACGGTCGCCGCTTTTGCTGCGATCATCCTTTCGTGGACGATCGCTGGCAGCGGATTTGATGCATTTGCCGCAGGCGTTTTTGCATTCGAGATCTGCACAGGAACAACGTCGACAGTTAACGCGTGGGTTGTCGTCGACAACTGGTACGATCGGCAGTGGACCGGGGAGTTTTATGCGGCCAGCAAACGTAGTGTCCTTGCTCGGGGGGACTTTTTTGTACCGGAGTCGTAAGGTGAAGTCGACCTCGTCAACCCGACTCCGCGCGTAGACGTGAACATAATAGCGTCCAGGTGCGCGGTCGTACAAAATGCGCTCTTTATTCAGCTCGGTATAGTCTTCGTCCTCTACGCTGCTACTCATAACGGACTGAAATTGGTCGTCAAAGATTTCGATCGGGAGGTCAAAATCGCGACGATTGCGCAGCGGGACCGCTTCAAGGACAATGGTCACTTCGCCGTAGACGGGTAAGTCAAAGCTATACCAACGGGCCCTTCGCCGCTTGGGATAAGAGACAGTCCCGTCGATCTCCGCTTCTCGATCCTCGTCAAAGGTGACTGCGCGAGCGCGGTTCCAAGGCTGGCTGGATGCGTTGCGATATCCGCTGTGGCTTGGTCCCGCGGCGCCGCAGCCGACAAGTTGGGTGCCGGCAAGGAGAGAAAACGCAAGAAGAGAGGCGTGTTTGCGAGCGAATTGCATGGGCAGATACTATACATGAGTACCTACGATTGCGAGCGACAGGACACCCCCTTAAAATGTAAGGTATGGAATTACTCATGAGCGTTTGCTCACTTCTGCTATTGATGGTCGTGGTGGTCTCGGGCTGTCGCCAAGTTGCTGGTGGACGGGCCGATGGGGCAGAGGTGTTTCGGTCTGTGTGTGCGGGCTGTCACGGACCCGCAGGGGTTCCCGAGCCGGCGATGCGGGCGCGGCTCGGCGTAAAGGATTTATCCGATCCCAAGCTGCATCAAAGGCTCAGCGATCAACAAATCCGCGAGCAGATCCAAAATGGATCCGAAGACAAAAGAATGCCCGCGTTTACGGGCGCGTTGACGCCGGCGCAGGTAGAGGCGGTTATCGTTTACATTCGCGGCTTGCAGCTTGACGGATCGCGTCGCTGAGCTCCTCGCGGACCCAAGGGTCGGTTTCGTTGGCGAGTGCCGCGACGCAAGCTTCGGCCATGCCGAGTTGTCCCAGTGCCCACGCGGCATGGCCGCGAACCAACGCACTTCGATCGCTCAGTTTGGTCGTCAATGGTCCGATCGCCTGGGGATCGCCGGCGTTTCCCAGAGCGATGCACACATTTCGTAGTAGCTGCTCGCGGTTGACCCGGCGCAGGGTGGTGCCATCGACGTAGCGGCGTCTCTGATTGGCACCTTTTTGCAACAGCTCGATCAGATCGACAATTGAATGGTTTGGATCGCTGCGGCGCAGCTCCGGCGCAGGAGGGATCCGCGCGGGCGCTCGCTGATTGTAGGGGCATACCTCTTGGCAGATGTCGCAGCCAAAAATCATATTGTCGATCGGCTTGCGCAGATTGAGCGGGATTGGACCCTTATGCTCGATGGTGAGATACGAGATGCACAGCCTTGCATCCAAAATGTAGGGGTCCGCAAATGCCCCGGTCGGGCAGGCATCGAGGCACGAGCGGCACGAACCACAACGCGGAGAGGAACGCTCGGGCGACGTTGGCATGGCATCGACGTCAAGCAATAATTCGCCGAGAACAAAATATGACCCCAACCCCGGCGCGATGACCATGGTGTTTTTGGCGACAAATCCAATGCCGGCCCGCTCTGCGAAATCGCGCTCCAAAACCGGCGCGCTGTCCACACAGGGGCGTGCGGCGATGGGGCGCGATAGCGCAGAAGAAAGTGTGTTTGCGAGATCCTGCAGTTTACGCTTGAGGACATGGTGGTAGTCGGCGCCTTGTGCGTAGCGGGCAATGAGTCCGTAGGGTCTTCCGCCCGAGGGCTGCTTCGGACGCGTGGCGTCGTAGGCGAGTGCCACGACCACAAGTGTGCGCGCGTCGGCGCAGAGTTTGCGTAGATCGCGGCGGCCCGAGATGTGCTCACTTGCGGCCATGTACCCCATCGAGCCGTGGTAGGCTTTGGCGAGCCAATCTTGATAGGCGGCGAAGCGCGCGGGAGCCTCAATAGGAATAATGCCGACGCGATGAAATCCGAGCGCTTGCGCGGTAGCGACAATCTGATCGCGGACAAATTGCCCTGACAGTTCTGGGGCGTTGCTCATGACCTCGAACACATGATCCCTAGCCGATCATTCCGATCCCTGGGGCGCGCTGCCTTCTCGGTCGTCATCGGGGGCGACGCCGGCAAAGTACACGGCGTCATAGGGAACATCCCAGGAGCCATCAGCGAATGGAGAGCCCTCCGATTGTAAAGAGCAATCGCGGGGTTGGGGGTAATCGACACGCTTGCCGCGATAGGTGCGGAGGGTTACCTTGTCTTTGTCGGTCGCGAGGATGTTGTTGGGGCCGATGGGGATTTTCCCGCCGCCGCCAGGGGCATCGATTACCAAATGAGGGATCCCCATGCCTGTCATCCAACCGCGCATCCCATCCATAATTTCGATCGCGGCTTCTACGGGGATTCGCAGGTGGTCGGTACCGATCACGGTATCGCCCTGGAATAAATAGTACGGCTTGACCCGCATGCGCAGAAGCCCGCGCATGAGCGCTCGCATGCACCGAACCGAGGTGTTGATGCCGCGCAAAAGGACCGCTTGATTGCCGACTGGGATGCCGGCGTCGACCAGGCGCTCGCAAGCAGTCTTGGCTTGCTGCGTCAGTTCGATAGGGTGGTTAAAGTGCGTGTTGATGAACAGTGGATGATACTTGCGCAGCATCGCGCACAGCTCATCATCGATGCGCATCGGACAGACCACCGGGAGGCGGGTGCCAATGCGGATAAAATCGACGTGGTCAATGGCGGCGAGGCGGGCGAGGATGGACTCGAGCTTTGGTGTTGGCAACAGCAGCGGGTCGCCGCCGGATAGCAGGACATCGCGGATGCGCTTTGTCTGCTCTATATATTGAATCGCCTGCTCGAGCTGGGATGTTCGCGGCGGGGTACCACCGCCAACGACGCGCCGACGATTGCAATGGCGGCAGTAGATCGCGCAGCGATCGATTACCATGAGCAGGACCCTATCCGGGTACTTGTGAAACACCAGCGGAACCGGCGTATGGGTATCCTCTCCGAGTGGATCGCGCAGCTCTTCCGGGGCAAAATCAAGCTCGCTTGGGCTCGGTAGGGCTTGCCTGCGGATCGGGCACGCCGGGTGATTCCGATCCATCAGTCCCGCGTAGTAGGGGGTTGCGCCAACGCGAAACAGCGATTTTGAGTGGCGAAACCCTGCTCTCTCGGCATCCGTGAGGTCAAGCAGCGAAGCAAAATCAGCTTCGCTGCGCAGCATGTTGCGCAATTGCCACCGCCAATCATTCCACTCCTGGCCTGCGCTCACAGTGCCGCCTCAGGGCAAAAGGGGGCGAGATTGCACGCGCTGCATTGCGGCTTTTGCGCGTGACAGATCCGACGTCCGTGCCAAATCAACTGATGAGAAAAATCGATCCACTTTGATTTTGGGATCCTCTCCATGAGGTCTTTTTCGATCTTGATTGGCGTGTCTTGATCGCTCAAGTGCAGTCGTCGGCTGAGGCGGTGCACGTGGGTGTCCACGACGACACCGCTGGCGATTCCAAACACTGTCCCCAATACAACGTTAGCGGTTTTGCGTGCGACGCCGGGAAGGGCAACCAGAGCCGCCATCGTGTTGGGAATCTCCCCATTGTAGTTGGCCACAACCTGCTGCGCCATTGCCACGATATTCTTTGCCTTGTTGCGAAAAAAACCGGTCGAACGGATCAAGACCTCAACCTCGCTGATGTTTGCCTTGGCTAAGGACAGCGGATCTGGGTAGCGCCGAAACAACTCCGGCGTCACCTGGTTAATGCGCTTGTCCGTCGACTGCGCGCTGAGAATGGTCGCTACTAAGAGCTCGTAGGCATTTTTGTGATCGAGCTCGCAGGTCGCGTGCCCCCATTTGTCCTCCAATGCCTCTAGCAATTTGGCGACGTGCTGGTTTGGTCGCCATGGCTTCCTGGATGCAGAGTTTCCAGATACAGAAGGGGTAGAACGTTGACTTGTTGGTTTTCCGCCCATAATGATCGCCTTTGAGGATGAACAGTTGGTGACAAACGCTACGAATAACACACGTACTATCGCTACGCCCACTACTATCGCTGCTGCGATCCTTTTTATGACCCCGATGCTCGCCTGTGCTACGAGCGGCGACGCACGCCGGGGCAAAAATGCTGCCTATGATGCTGAGTTTGCGACGGTTTATAATGCCGTTTTGGCCTCGCTTCGCGACCGCTATCCCCGCTTTGCAGAGGACGTCGCAAACCGGACCGTACGCACTGCCCGGCACCCCATCCGGTTTGCCAACCGGGCAGACGGCAACGATCGCGTGCGCAAATACTACGCTCGGTTTGATATTGTGGTATCCCGCGACAAACCGCTCCACGTCACCATTCGGGGGCATGCCTACGAGTGGCGCGAAGGCGCGGTCCCCGTGGCGCTCACCGGTGCAGCAACGCCAGCTTGGTTGCAGGCGCGGGTCGATGCTCTCTACGCGGCGATTTATCACCGGCTAAAACGCTATGACGTAACGTCATGTTTGCTTCGCTCGAAGAATTTGGCCAGCACCAGACACAAACTCTAGCATTGTTTGAAACGATAGCGCCTTATTTATGTTTGGCGACAAGAATCTTGCTGATTCCGTTGATGTCCGCTGCGTAGTATAGTGTGCGTAGGTCTCTGGAGACCACGCCATCTGCCTCGCGGACATCGGGGGTATTAAAGCCGAGGATCTCTAGTGGTTTCACGATCCCTTGTCGTGAGGCGGATGCGACCCAAAGATCGCCATTTGCAGAAAAGGCGAGCAAACCTGAGGGCCCCCAGGAGTTTGGGGGCGCACCGGAGATTGAGCCTTCAATACGTACCGGAGTCGTCCAAATGTCAGAATCTAGGTCCGGCCGTGTCGTGACATACAGTTCTTTAGGAGGTAGGGGGACCCCCTCTACCCCCTCTTCCAAGGGGCGTTCTGAATAAAACAGAATCGTAAGGCCATCGTGGGATGGAGTAGGGCTGTGATCGTGGGCGTCAAGGGAACTGACGTTTGGGATTCTCGATGGCTTTTCCCAGGGTGTCTGAAGACTTTGGCGCTTTGTTTGGTAGAGATTCAGGACAGTACACCCTTTGCCGTCGTTTGTTCTTCTGCTTGCGAATAGGAGCATAAGGCCGTCTGCGCTGATTCGAGGCGTTGTTTCCTGACAGGCGCTGTTGATAACCTCCATTGGTTGCGCCTTTTCCCATTGGCTGTTGCGAGACTCTCTGGTGGCACAATGGATATCCTGGTCGACATCAACGCAAAGCTCAAGTTCGTCGAATCGCACAGTGGGGTCGTCGACTACTGCGTTTTCCGTCGCCAGTTTTAGTTGTTCTATGGAACCCCACACCGAGCGGTTGGTCCCCCTGACAAACGCTTCACCTCGTTCAAAAATGGCATCTACTTGTTTTGCGCCATCTACCGTTAGGGTGCAATCGACCTCGTTTCCTGTGCAATCACCGACCCAGTGTAAGAACCTATTGCTCGCGATGCGCTCGGCTGTTAGGGTGACCTCTTCGTTGCGCATGAACTGAAGGATGCAGGTTTGATCGCATGTCCTGGTTCCATTGGCGGATGTTACAATGACTTGTCCGGCGCCAGCGGGATGCACAATGACTTGCCTCGCCGAGTCCTTGAGGGCAAATACCGCCACAACCTTGTGGGCTTGCGACAGCGTGACAATGCACTCGTTGCCGGCTGTGACTTTCTCGCAGCCCTCGGCCCACCGAACAAATACCGAGTTTTCAGTAGGACGCGCGATCAACGTGATTTGGGTGTCAATGGGGAGTGAGACGACACACTCCTCCTCCTCGCAGTTGACCCCATCGACCAGTGAAACAACGGTTCCGGTCCCATCACCACCACTTTGTTGAATAGTGAGCAATTCATTTTCAGGAGCGATGCTTCCGCATCCCACAACCAATAGAAAGACCCATGCGTGATTTTTTCTCAACATCTGAAACACGTATAGCAAACACAATTAGATTTTGCAGCACTTGTTTTCCCGACCGGCGTACGATTCGGTTGTTAATGAGCGACTCCTATTCAGTGGCGCAAAATGCATGCCGTCCGTTTTCGCGCAAAACCGGACGCTCGGCGTAGTAAGTATGTGATTTGTAGTTGACTCCTTCAGTTATGCGTTTGTTTGGTGCAAACCATCAATAAGACGCCCGAGTTGGCCGGCGAGATACATCGGCAGCGAATACAGCGAATAGCGTGCCCGCTCCTGAGCCCCCCGAGCGACGACATAATCGACCTCTGCGTTTCTCCGTTTTCCCTCGCGTAACCAGTAGGATAAACTCGGGGTGGACTTGTTCATGTATAACAAGTGTTGCCCGACGAACTGCTTCGCAATCGGACCTTCGTTGATGAGAGATCGACTATTAAGGGCATGGATGGCATGCCAATCAAGTCCCATCGCATGCAGCATGAGACATGCATCAACATAAAGCAGTTTGTACACGTTTGGATCATCGCCGGCGCTAAGCGGGAGTCCTTGACAATTGCTGTGATGAACGGGGGTGATGATTTTTGCGTTAATTACAATGCTAGTGCGCCACGCACGTCTCGCGATTGCAGGTCCCGCGAAAAGTTTACGTATTTTACTTTCTGGCCGACCAATTGGGGCGCACGACGAAAGATCGCCTGCAGACGGGTTAGCTCGTGGCGTTTTGCATACTTGCCAAAGTCATCTTGGTACGTTTCGATGATGGACTGGTGAACTTCTCCGACTGCTTCCCAATTGCGTTTATCGCGAAATTCGAGTATCGAGGGAACGAAAGATGTTATCGAGTCCTAAATGACGCTCAAGGTTGATCTCATGAAGGGTGAAGTCATGTGTCTGACAAAACTTGCGCACAAGAGTGGACTTTCCGACTTGTCGTGCGCCACGGATGACGAGTGGTTTGCGGCGGCTATCGGCGGCCCATTTTTGAAGCTCAGCAAGCGCGATTCTATCTAATTTTAAATGTTTTGCTTGTCGGCAGCTGTAAGCATAACTGAGGATATGGCAAAGAGCCGCGGACAATGCCGCGCTTGAGTCCAGCTATGGTCCGAATCATCTGGCGGCGAATCGGCGGCAGGTGGTGTGCGAGGGAAACCGATGACCGCGATGGCGAGTGGGTGGGATGGTGGCACCAGGTTTTGCTACCTGACAATTTGAAACGTGTCGAAGGTTTCACCGGTCGCATCAATCGCATAGAAGGTCGCGGCCTCCGTATCGAATACCCCATAGACAAAGTGGGCAACCCGCGCGGCGTACGCGGTAAAATCAGACGTGCCCACGGCGCGGGTGCCTCGACCACCACCGCCGGTAACGATGTAGGTGACACCGCCCTGGGGAATGATGCGCTCGTAGTGATGGTCATGGCCGGCAAAAACGATCTGGATTCCATGGGATTCAAAGATCGGCGCGTATGTCTGACGCATATCGATGGCAGACCCGTGGTGTCCGGACGAGTATGGAGGTTTATGAAGAACTGCGACTTTCCAGGGTTGGGCTGTTGCAAGCAAATCTTGCTCTAACCATGTCATTTGCGCTGGATCGGCGGTTTCCGAGTCCAGGACAACGACATGAACCATTCCCCAGTCAAGGGAATACCATCGCTCTTGGCCACTGCCGGTTTGATTGTCGGGTAGGCGAAACACTTCGCGGTAGGGGCCTGCATTATCTGTCCGGTTGTCGTGGTTGCCAATGGCGGGGAAAGCGGGGATGTGCATGAGCACGTCTTGGTAGGGTTTAAAAAAGTTGTCGTTGAATTGCTGCAGGGTTCCGTCGTTATAGGCAACGTCCCCGGCGATGGCGATGAAGTCATGGGCGACAGATTTCACTTGGCGGAGCACGTTTCTCTGATCAGAGGTTGGGTCGCCAAGGTCGCCAATCGCTATCATTCGTACCGGTTTGGGTGAGCCGATCGTTGGCGCAGTGACAAATCCCGTTGGTCCGAGCCATTGCACGCCGTTTGCCAGCACCTCAAAGCAGTATACGGTAGCGGGCGTCAGGTCTTGGATGGACGCGTGGTATTGTGGTGTTTGGCTATAAGCCGAGTCAGTTTTCACCGCGGAGTGTATTTCTGCAATGTTGGTCCCTGCCGGACGCACATGGACCGCGTATTCGGTGGCCACATTGGATGTCCACACAATCTGCGCCGAGGTATCGGTGATCGATTGGACATAGGGGCGCCGCACGAAGCCAGCGGCTCCCATATCCGTTAGGTCTTCGGTGCCACACTGGGCATGAACAATCTCATCGTAGGCCTGCCTCGGTGCGGGACCAAAGGACAGGTCCCCTGGAGACGCGGCTTGGGAGAAGCCGACTCCATTTGAATTGCAGCTGGTCAAAACGACAACGCTGAGATATGCAGCATGCCAGGGTAAAAAACTGCCCACTATAACTTCACATTACGATCCCATGCCGCCACAGCGAAGCATTGTTTTGCTGCCGCCGGGTTGGGCCCGAAATTGCCGTGGATCACATGTAGGGGGAAATCGTGGATTTTTTGCTCAGGTTCGATTGATCCGTATTTTTGGCACCTGTTTTAGACCCGTTGAGGATTGGGGGTGGTCGGGTACCATACACAGGTAGCGGATGCAAAGTCGGTAAAACCGGTGAATATGATCTTGCCGGATGATGACAAGTGTACCGATGATGCCTCGCCGGCGGTCGCAGCGGCGCCATTTGCGCATGGAACCGTCACCGGAGCATTGTCCAGCAGCAAGGTGTTAGACGGCAATCCCGCCGACATGTATGTTGCTGTTGGTCTCAATGTCGCTCCGGTGGCGCAGGCAAAGCGACCACCGTTGAGTCTCGCGATTGTCATCGATCGGTCTGGCTCGATGCGAGGTGACAAGATCGCCCAGGCGAAGCGGGCGGCGGAGGGAATGATCCAACGGCTGTCCGCAGCGGATCGGGTCTCGATTGTCGAATACGAAAACTCGGCGCGGGTGATTCTGGACGCGACGGCGATGAACGCGGTCGGCAAGACGCGCGCAAAGGTTCGCATTCGTCGGGTTGGTGTCGGTGGCGGGACCAATTTGCATGGTGGATTGGAGTTGGGACGACAGCAGCTGATCGAGCACCTTGGTCGGCAGGGGGTGAACCGGATCTTGCTGCTCTCGGATGGTCGCGCAAACCACGGAATCACCAATATGAATACCCTTGCCAACTACGCCCAGCGGGCTGCGAATCGTGGAATCCGCATTACCACGGTCGGGCTTGGCGTTGACTACAATGAGGATCTAATGGAGACGCTCGCTGAGAATGGCCGCGGCCAGTACTATTTTGTGCAAAATGCCGATGACCTCCAGGGGGTCTTTCACGGCGAGCTCAAGAACATCCAGGGAACCGTAGCGACCGCAACCGAAGTGCGCTTGCGGCCGAGCTGTGCTGGCGTCGAGATTTTGGAGGTATTTGGCTACAACGCGCGCCGAGACGGCAATGCTTGGGTGATCCCTATGGCTGATCTGTCCGGCAGTGATCATCGCAAACTAGTTGCTCGAGTACGCGTCCCCGTCGCGAAGCGCAAAAGCACTAACGTGCTTGCTGTAGAGTTAGTATACCGAGATGTTAAAAAAGCGGAAAGCTGCAAACCAGGCAGCTTGATTTGGGCGTTGCTGTGTCTCGAGACAGTGTGGCCGTTGATCAGTCGGTCAACAAAGAGGTCATGAAGCAAGCCCTGGAAGTCGAGAGTGCCCGGACGTTGCAAGAGCTAGGGGCAGCGTTTAGTGAACTAGATGACCAGTCAAACGGAATCCGCTCTGCTGCGCCGTCTTCGGGCGCTGGCAAAGCGATGATTAAGAAGTCAAAAGCTGGCGCCCGCGGGATGTCGAAGCGGCGCTAAGGACAGCACAGTATCTATTTTGCAACGGAACGGCCATGCGTGCATCGACCGCATGGCCGTTTTGCTAAATTTCTACATCAGTCGATTTGTCCTTTGCCGTGTGTAATCAGTTTTGGCTGCGGTGCTGGGGTAAACCTCGGGTCATCTCTCCCCATTTTCGACTTGTAGCTGTTGCACTCGAGAATTTGATGTTCCCTCAATTATGATCTCTGTCCCGGTTCAAGCTCGGTACCGGCTTGCAGCAGGTCAAGATAGGCGTTGTAACGGAAGGTTCGATCGCGTTTGCGCCCAGTGGTTTCGACGAGAACCCCGGCGTCCACCAAGGCGGTCACTGCTTTGTTTGCGGTGGGTTTGGTTGTGTCGAGTAGGGCTGTCACTGTTGCAATAGTGACAATCGGATGTTCGGGTAATTGTTCGAAAAGCCGTGCCGCCATTACAGTGCTTGATTTGGCGTTAAGAACACCCTGCCTATCTCGACTGACAAGCCCAAAAATGTCGCGCGCTGCGGCTGTCGCCTCCTCCGCAATTGTTGCAACGGCCTCTAGGAAGTACGCGGTCCATCCCTCCCAGTCGCCGTCTGTACGCACAGCAGACAGGCGCTGGTAGTATTCGTTGCGGTGCTGCTTAAAGAAGAGACTGAGGTAGAGAAGTGGTGAGGAGAGCACCCCGAAATGCTCAAGCAGAAGCGTCACCAAGAGCCGGCCGATACGGCCGTTACCGTCGAGATAGGGGTGAATTGTCTCGAATTGAACGTGCAACAAGCCCGCACGCACCAGCGGCGACAACATGTCTTCGGCGTGAATATACTTTTGGAACTCCGTGAGGAGATCCTGGAGCCGATGTGGAGGCGGCGGGACGAACGCTGCTTTTTCCGGCCGGGTACCACCGATCCAATTCTGACTACGCCTGATCGCCCCAGGTTGTTTATCCGCGCCGCGTACGCCACGCATGAGCAGGCCGTGCGTTTCGTTGAGGAGTCGAATCGAGATCGGCAGTCCGCCGTCGGATGCGATCTGGCCTCGAGCATAGATGAGCGCATCGAGGTAGTTGCAGACCTCCTGTACGTCAGCATCGTCAGCAGATTCGGCAGTCGCTTCGGCTTCAAAGCTCAGCAGATCGATGAGCGTGCAATGCGTCCCCTCAATTTGTGACGAGACGACCGCCTCCTTGCGAACGAAAGCGTAGATGAACCATGAAACAGAGGGAACCATCTCGCTTGCAAGCTCAAGGCGGGCAAGTCCTTGCTCGGCGCGTTGGTGCATCGCTTGGGCTTCGTTATTGAGGACGAGGGGGGGATCGGCTGGCGGTAGTGCTTGTGGCACGAAGGCGGAAACCTCCTTACCTGCCACTGTTGTTTTTTCGTATGTGCCTGTAATTCTTCCCATGGATCAGCCTAAGATAAGAACTTTTGCCTAACTCGACAGGAAAGTAAAGAACTCTTTCTTTTTAGGCGGTAATAGTAAAGATAACTTGCCTAAGTGTGAGTTGAGCCCCGAGTCTTTGTAAGTATCTTATAATATTAGGATGTGTTATTTGATGACTTGAGGATCATAAGTATGATCATATAAGATAAAGCCAGATGGCAAAGACAAGAACCACCTTGTTGCTCAGCGCGACATTATTGAAGGAAGCGAAACAGATGGCTGTTCGTAAGAACCTTACGTTGAGTGAGCTTGTAGACAACGCGATTCGTGACGCGCTCCACCTTGTTCCCAAATCCGCTGCGCCATTTACGATGGTCACCTACGGTTCAGACGATGGCTCGAACAACGATTTGGTCGATCATGAACCCGCAGATTTCTATGAGGCAATCGAAAATGATGATGCGGAATTTCGCAAGATGATCCCAAACGATGTGGATGCCTGACGTAAATATTCTCATTTACGCACATCGCCAAGACGAGCGCGTTCATCGTTTGTATCGCGACTGGCTAGAGCAGGCGATGAACCATTCGAGTCCGCTTGCCCTATCTGCTCTTGTTACAGTTGGCTTTGTCCGGATCGTGACAAATCCAAAGATCTATCGCAACCCAACTCCAATTTCAGTTGCGGTTGCTGTGATTGAGACCCTAGTCAACCATACGAACTGTCGACTCATCTATCCTGGGCAACAACATTGGCCTCTCGTTGCCAAGCTGTGTAGAGCTTCTCAAGCGCGTGGCAAGCTTGTTGCGGACGCTCAACAAGCTGCGATTGCGATTGAACATGGTTGTGAATGGATGACTCGCGACAGTGACTTTGAGAGATTTGCCAGTTGTGGTCTACGCTGGCAACACTTGAACTTTTCGTGATCGTTTCCCTTTGAGAGCTGCTGCCAAACGTCAACCAGCGTTTGCCGCCGGCCCAGCGTTCGATCCGGATTCACGCTGTCTATGCAGAAGGCGAGTGATCCATTTTAGAATAACAGTATTTCTGTATTATTTGGAAGTACTACGAATGGTTATTGCCCACGGGAAACATCCGAATCAATGTCATTTCGTTGTGATAGGTGGTTCACGACCAATTGTATAACGAAGAGGATATCGAACCACTTCGTAGTGTTTGCAGTTTGTTTTATTCGCAAAACGCATTGCAGAACACATTACAGATTGTGAAACTCGATGGCGAATTAAAATTTCCTATCTGGTCGTAAAAAAACAGTTGTTTGGTAAGTCGCTACCACGTTAAAAGATGTTCTCTGTTGTCGGGCTGTGCAACACATAGAAGCACTGGATATAAAAGCGTTGGGCTGTGGGTTGGCTGGTGTTTGCTGATCGCCTTGCTGGTGGTTGCCGGGGAATTTTCCCCCGCGGGAACAGATACCGTATTCGCTGACACCGTCGATGACCCATCCTCCCAGTGCATCGCCGCCAACGCTGAGTTAGAGTTACTTAACCACGATACGACCGAGGGGATCGCTTTGCTTCGTGTCAAAAGCGAACACAAATCCGACTGGTCTCCCTCTTTGCCGGTCAAGCTCGCCGCCAAGCGCCAGGGACCCTTTGCATTTGGCACGCTCCCGGACGGTTGCCTCGAAGACTTGGCTGCACTGCCCGAATACAGCAATGACCCCAACAATCCGCAGCCACTGTCTTGGTCAGAAACCGAGATCCCCCTGTGGGCCGTCCACGACCTAACAGAAATCCACCGCGCCGAAGTCGCTGTGTTTCAGACGAGCGGCGCCGACCCTCTCGATCCAAACAGGTGCCCCAAAGGCTACGTTGCGATTACGACCAAAGACAAAACCAAGATCGACTACCAGCACAAGGTCGTTAAAGAGCTCCTCATCAAAGAGCCCGATGCCAAACTCGACCTACGTGTTCGCTACAACAAGGACGCGACCCCGTTTCCAGGCAAGGCTGACATAGACTTTGTCGCCGACCGAAAGGCAGACACGAGCGAGACCACATCCTGGATCGCAGCGCCCGATGGCAGCTACAAAGTCCAATTTGATGTCGAAGACCACCAAATCGACGTGTGGAGCTATGCTTGTAGTGATTGGCGGGACTTAGCACCGGACTTGAAGGATCTACCGGCACCCTTTTTCTGGTGTGACGCTGAACCTAACTGCAAGGGCCAAGATGATCCCCATGTTGTGACCCGTGCCTGTGAGCCTCAATGCGCTACTGAAGCAGTTGAGACAAACCTGAGCTGGAAGCTGGACGGGCGCGAATTTGGCCCTTTTGCGATCGAGCTAAAACGGGAGGATCGGATCCGTCCTGACTTGGTGCCAATCCGCAATGGCGAGACTATTTATGGGAGCGCGGTTCGAATCGAGTCCAGTGAGCCGATGCACTACGGGGCTCAACAAGAGCTGTCTTACTCGAGCTCTGCATTGAAGTCCGACCACGGTCGTTCGTATCTCGTCAGCTTGGATTCGGAAGCTATCCACCACGAAGACATCAGTCGGTTACTAGATACAGCCGCCGCCCAGGTAGCGAAGCTATTAGCAGTAGAGCAAGCCCCATACAATGCTCGCATTTTGCCCCGAGAGATGGCGCTTGCGTCTTACTTTCGTTTTAGGCCAAGCCGCGGGTTTGAAAATCCGGACAAGGTTAGCGGTTTTTATGACGATCCCGAGGATAGAGCAATCATTTTGACGGTGGCGGATGAAGCGTCGTTGAAAAAGGATTTCTATCACGGGTACACTCACCAGCTTGCCTATGGACTGATTGATGGTGAGGGACATAGCAAAGACAACTGTTTGGCAGAGGGGGTTGCCGAATCGGTAAACGTAAAGCTCAGCGGCGCCGAGTTTTCTGCGCTTTGGGAAGCAGAACAACGTTCGAGTTTTGATGATGGATGTGATGTTGTGTTGGCTGATGTAACGAACCCGTATGAACAGTGGAGAGGCTATTGCATTTTTTATCATATGCAACAACACGCCGCGCAGGACCCGGGCTACTTTGATGAATCGTTTTTTGCAAGGCTGTTGCACAAAGATACACTTGAAGTGCTGCGAGAATTTGACAGTCTAGATTTGAGTAGCTGCTCGCTGCGAGATCCAAACGTAGGTCTCATGTATCTGAAATACCTGTCCAAGGCGGCCGGCAAAAACGTCGCCGCAGCACTCGAGACAGCAAAGGTTGCTCTACCAATGGACTACGAGGAGGCAAAATCGCTGTCGCTACAGGAGATTGATAAGCGTAAGCCCGCGGTTGGCGACGATGATCAGCTTACGCCCCTTACAGGCAAACTATCCCAATGCACCCTGCGCGAAGGCGTGGTCTGGGATCCGGACCAGACGCCCATCAACGGCGAAATCGAGATTACAAAGGCGGACGAGTGGACCCTCAAAGTGCCCATCGAACTGCCGAGTCCTAACTGGAAGAAGAGAGAGCCTTTTAACTTCGAGGCGCGGCCGATAGAAAAAGACGGTGACCCAAGCCATTGTCTGCCGACCGTGGATGCGGAAATCGAAAAACTCGAAATAGTAGCTGCTGATCCCAAGGCAGATCCAAAAGACGCAGAGGAGGCGAAGCAAAAAGCCATCGCTATCCGCGGATCGATCGCGTGGTCGCCAGTGCGAATCCCACCGTGGGCGGTACAGCACTACGCCAATTTTGAGGGCGAAGCTGCGGTGTTTGAAACGACCGGCAAACATGGTTGCCCACGTGGGTTTGTGCTTCTGACAACGAAAGACAGACAAGAAATCGACTTGACCAAGGTGCCGGCAAACTGGTTTATCGCCGACGAGCCAGATGCAAGGCTAGATATACACATTCACGTCAACGAAAACGCTGTGCCGTTTCCCAGTACTGCCGACATTGACCTTCTCGAGCAAATGAACGCGAGAAACGGCCAGACGACCTCGCTGATTGGTTGGTTGCGAGGCGATTATTTAGTCAGGTTTGGGATTCCAGGTTCCGAACACTACGATATCGATACGTGGAAGGCAGCTTGTTCGGATTGGGATCACGTCGACGTTCTCAAGCAGGTTGCGGTAGATGCTGGAGGAACCGCCACCGTGACCTTCAACGTGTTCGGGCTCGGCACGTTTACAACCGAGACAACCCAGTCATTTGTCAGCCTCGAGCCGAGTTGGTTTGTACAGCCGTCGTTTTCCGACACCACGGTGACTGTCACCATCTCGCCAGATGCGACTCAGCCCCCTGGCGACTATGTCGAAACCATTACCCTGTTTAATTTGGGATTCTCGGTCGCGACAAAAAAGATTCCGATTCGCGTCGTTTCTCCGATTCAAGAACTGCCAACAACTGATCTTCCCGAACCATTTTACTGGTGTGATACCGATGAACGGAAATGCACGGACGCCGACGACGCACCGCGGTTGGTTCGCGCTTGCGAGACGGGTGAGCCCGGTTGCACAAAAGCAGCCATCGCGACAGATTTGAGTTGGAAACTCGATGGGCGTGAATTTGGCCCATATGTCGTCGAACTGAAGGAAGCGATGACATCTGATTCGGACCAGGCGAGGCTTGTCAACAAGGATATGGCCGCGTTGCTTGCGGATACGAGTGCGGTGCATATCGTCTCTAGCGAACCGTTGCACTACGGGGATCAGCGACAATTTTCCTATTCGAGCTCTGCCCTTCAGTCGGATCACGGAAGCTCGTACCTGGTTCGCTCCGATCATATTTATGTCGAGACGCCACCAGTTGATCACGGTGAAATTCACCGGATGTTCGATCGAATTGCGACGCAAGTCGCAAAGCTGTTGAGTGTCACGCAAGCTGAATACAATGCCTATGTTCTTCCACGACAGATGTTTGTCGCGTCACTACTGAGCGTTGGAGAGAAGGCAATAGATTTTGCCGCATTTCATAATCCCAAAAACCGCGATCTCACGTTTGATGTTGATTATACAACGGGTCAGCTGATGGAGCATTTTGCCCATGAATACTCCCATCGTGTGACCGATGAGCAAGTTCGTTCATTTCCATGCTTGCGAGAGGGCGTCGCACAGGCCGTGGCTGTAAAGCTTGGGTACGCACGTTATCAAAAGTCCACCTATGTCAAGGACCTTAGCGCTGGCTGTGATGGATTGAATGGTAGCGTAGACGCGGGTCATTGTGTGTTTTTGCACCTCCAAGAACATCGCTATTTTGACGACGCCTTTTTTGCGGGATTGCTCCATGAGGACACGATACGCGTCCTGGACGACTTTGAGGGTCTTGACAAGGTGAGCTGTGAACTGGACCAACCCAATGCGGGGCTACTATATTTAAAGTACCTCTCCGCTGCCGCTCGCGAAAATGTCGCAGCCGCTTTGGAAACCGCAAAGGTTGCGCTGCCGATAGACTACCAGCAGGCAAAGTCTCTGACGTTACAACAGATTGCGGATCTGAAACCGCAACGCTCGTTCCGCATCGAATTGCCGGACGGTATCGCGCAAATAGAATTTTCGGGAGAAGAAGGTGGCCCCTTTACAGGCAACGCCGAACGGTTTCGCATTGTCAATCTTGTCGATACGCCGATCGAGTTTTCGGTGAAACATGTTGGCGGTCCTTTTCAGGCTAGCGGTGGTGCTGGCATCATTGGAGCGAAAGGCTTCCACGATGTGAAGGTCGAGATACCAACGGCGCTCAACCAGGCGACGCCAGATGTTTATGAATCGCACTTTGAAGTTCGTGTGGGCGATGAAAGCGTGCCTGTCACCGTAACACTGATCGTTGGAGATCCCGACAATCTATCCGTCCACGTGCCAGCGCCATGTGATCTCAGCACCGACCTCGCGGCCCAAGGCTGGGTGGCCCATTGGCAATTTGATCACTGGCAAGTCGAAAAAGACAAGCTCGGCGTTGCCCTTGGCAAAGATTCGAGCCCGCAACGCAACGACGGCGAGGTCCACTTGTATCGGGTTCGGGATAGCATTGCTGACGGTCGCACAGGCAAAGCGTTGTTGAGTACTTTCCAAGGTCCGTGTACCCCAGATCTTCAGTTTGGCCACAACGACTCATTTATGGTCGGTGCTTGGTTTTACCCGCCGAGTCAAGAGATGGATGGAGATGGTGTGATTGTCGGCAACCGAATTGGCGGTCTCGGTTGGGAGCTCAAGCTCACCAAAAAAATGAAGCCGATACTAATTGTCCAGGGCGAGCGGCCCGAATCTGTCCTCGCAGATGATGATCCCCCACAGCTGAAGGGTTGGCACCACGTTGCCTTGCTGTGGAAGCATGATGCTGATAGCGGCGAACACACCGCCCAACTGTTCTTAGACGGCGAACCAGTGAACGAGAATCCAATCACCATCCCAAACGCTCCAGCGTTTGCCTCGACAAACCCAATTGTCGTTGGCGCCAGACCGACAGATCCGATCCTCTATGAGGACTTCTGGGGCTCCATCGATGACGTGAGCATTTTCCGCGGCACCTACGACGCCAGTCACGTAAAGAAGCTTTATGAACAGGGGCCTGCTGCGGTTGCAAGTCCTCCACAAACGATTGCCGACGACGGGGAGCTAGAGGGGATGTCCAACGAGGAGCTGGTTGCTACCTTTGGCGCCGAGTCGTTTAGCCTATTTGGTTTTCGGCTGTTCGGAGTTGCCGAGGCCTTCTCTGGTGGCAGTGAGTACACGATGTCCGAGGAAGAACTGGACCCGATCCTTGCAAAATATCGCGAGGAGAGTGAGGTGAGCCGGTTAGTCATCGAGCTGGAACTGCTCCGAAAGTTTCTGATGGGGCGAAATAGAGCGGAGGATTATGGTGGATTGTTTGGAGGCGAGCTGATTTGGGAGCCTGATTGGTACGTTGCGTTTGGACGCGCATTTTTTGGTTTTGGCGATCGGCGACTCGCAGCGCCCTATCTACAACTGGCAGAGTTAGAGGCAGAACTTGCAGGTATCTCTGAAACTGTATCCATCGAGAGACTGTACGTTGCTGAGGTGAAGGAATGGTTGAAAAAACAAAGAGAACTGATCGAACTTCTTGAGCTTGGGAATGCCAGCCGACTGATTCTGCAACTCGACGAGATCGAGAAGGTCCTCATAGAGGACAAGGAACATACGAAGCCGCTATCCCACATAGAAGACGGGTTGGAAATCGATCGATTGCTTGAGAACGCGAAGAGAGATCTGAGGTCTTGGGATGGGAGTGGTCCGTTGCCGCGGAGCCATCAAGAGGCGATTGTTTATCTCAAAGCGATAAACGTACGCACTTACATGTTCTTGAGCATAGCGAGGGCCATAAGGCTGCGTCTGACTGTTCTGATCGATGCTGCTGCCCAAGAGGCGAAAGATTTGGGGGTAACACTGTCGCCTGTGCCGCAAAGATTCAGTTGGGCCGATCCCAATAATTGGATGAATGCTCATATCATTCAGGCAGAATCGATGCAGCTGAATAAAACCGAGCGTGAATTGTTGAACCTGCTAGACCTGGCGTCAAAACGCAAGCTAACAAAGAAAGAACTCGATCGGCTCATGGAGCTTTTATGGGAGGCCTTCGGTGGTGTAGACGTTACGCCGCCGACCGTCTATCCAGATATTACGGACGAAGACAGCGGAGCATCTGGGAGCAGCGGCACGGAAAAGGATGTAGGCCCCCACTGCAACAATCTTGATTGCCTGGAGGGCAAAAGCGCTGTCGAGAAATTATGGGCGGCGTACTATAACCCCTCGGTACAAGAGCAGTTAGGAGCCGCCGGCATTGCCGCCCTCGTCGCCGCAGTCAGTGCGCACTATGGGCTTAGGGGCTTGTATGCAGCATTGGCGTTCCCTCAAATCGCGATGTCGGCTGTGATCCCGGTTCCCGTGCAGCTCATCGATCCAAACGGCGGAATTGGCGTCTCAAGCGAACCCATCGCCTCAGGGGTAACCCTCGATGTCAACATCGACGCCGAAACCATCACCGTCACGGTTGACACCGATAAGGGCCAGCAAAAACAAACGGCAGCCATAGAAAAGATCGCGTCGCAGCCGTCCGGCGAATCATTTGATTGTCAGACGGCATGCGACACACAGGTCCCCGACTGGTGGCGAGGGATCGCGGTAACAGGGACGTGCTGGGGCACGGGTACTGACGGCGAAATCCCGGTCTGGAAGATTCAGCAAATTGGTCGTTGCGGCGCCAGTGGCAAGGAGAACAAAGACGGCGGTGAAGATCAGGACGGCATCGAGTATGTGCACTGGGTCTTCTATGACAAACATAGTGCCGAGCCCGATCGGCCGGTAGGCTTTGCGCTCGTCCCGGGCGAGGAGACGAGCGCGCAGGAAGAGCCCAAGCCCGGGGATGGTCTCGTCGGATATTTGATGGGGCATCTGCACGAAAGCGATGAAGGGGCGCCGTTCCCCGGGATCCAGGACATGGAGCGGCTTATCGCTGCGTATCAGCGTGCGGGCTTTCATCAGTGGTTGTCTTTTATTTATCCGCGCAAGGACGGGTATCGCGCGAGCATTGATACCGACGATAACTATGTTTACAACTTCAGTGTCCCGGGGTCGGCATATTTTGCGCCCGAATTGTGGAAGCAGGTTTATGCCGACAACGAAGAACAGCGAAATACATGGAACGCCAAAATCCAAGAATGGTGCCTTGCGATAGCCGACGATGTTCTCACAAGCGTTAATCAGGGGCATCCGGTCCGCGCCGGGCCCAATGTCGGTTTGCTGTCGAGCCAATGCGAGGACTACCTCGACCCTACGAAAGACAAAACCGTGATTACGGCGTTAGCCGAAGCAAAAAAACAACAGGAAGTCGCGGCCAATCAGCCGGATCGGGTCGGGACCCCCGATCGCATCCTGGATGACTTTGAAGGGATTATCGACCTCAATGGGATTGGCACCTGGTTGCACCGAGATGCGCGCGGTAAATATCCCGCAGATATTCTTCGTGATGGACTCGTCATCCTCGATGGTCATCCACCGGTACGCACCTCACCAGGCCATGACTCGTCCGATTTTGCGATGGTGTTTAAACCGAGAGAAGGCGCAGTCGGCCAGTATACGGTCGCGTTGGCCGAGCGCAGCTTTTGGCAGCCGATTGATTTAACCGGCTATGGGTATGTTTCTTACTGGATCAAAAGCGTTGATGCTTTTCCGGGGACGGCCGAGGTGCTTTTGGTCATGGTCGATCCGCATACGGGCGAAAAGCTCTATGTCGAGCAGCGACTGTCGACCAAAAAGGCCTATAGCGAGATTGTTGGCGAGTGGACCCATGTGCAAGTCCCCTTAGACACCAACGGCTACACGGGGTTTACATCCCATACGGGGCTCAAACTTGGTGGCTACCAGATTGTGTTAGGGCGCCGAGATTCGGATGTGATATGGGATGAAACGCGCGTCGCCCTGCACCTCGATGATGTGAAGCTGCTGGGATGCAAGCAAAAGGATGTCGGCGTTGTGGCAAACTGCTCGGCGCCGCCGGAGGCCAAGCCGCATCCGGTTGGTGTCGAAGTCCTGTTCGATTTTGAGCTGCCACTGGCACAACTGAAGTGGTTCACACCTTTAGATCAGGAAGATAAGGGGAAAAGTTTTGCCTTTGGCGCCAACCTCGCGGCGCAAGATATGCAGGGACCGGGGCGCGATTCGGAGTTGTCGCTGCGGATCGAAACCATCGGGGACTTTAATGCCGGCGACGAGATCGGGCGAAAACTTCGGTTTCCTCCCGAGGATTGGAGCACTCACAAGACGTTACAGTACTCGATTCGCAGTCTACAGTACGATGATACGTCAGAGGATCACAAGCGCACCGTCGGTGTTGTGATCCGATATCGCAAAGGAGATGAGACGGTCGAGCTGCATCAGGACCCCGACAAACGCAAATCCCTGTTTGACTTTTCCAAAGCCTGGACGACTGTGTCAGTTCCGCTAGACCAAGAGAACTTTCCCGAGCTTGAGTCGTCCCAACAGCTCTCTCAGGTCGATCAGTTGTGGTTTGTCGTCGACCGTGGCGACCAAAGCTCCGGGCAGCGCACGGTGTTGATTGACAATGTATACGTCCATTGTGGTGACGGACAGCCGTGTGGGCCGAGCGCATCGGAGATCGCCGCCGCCAATTTCCAATGCCCGACCCATTCACTGGTTCCGAAGACATGGACATTTGGGGAGGGGGACGATCAAACCACAGTGATTTGCGACTCTATGCTCGAACGGTGTCATTCCACGACCCTGACGACATTCAAACTTGATACTACCGGAATTACTTGCCAACCGGGATTGCGCGGGACAGCGCATGTTAAGATCACCGTGCCGCCACACCGGCTGACCAAACGGACCGACCCCGTAGAAGTCCTGTTTGAAAACCTGTCGCCGCAAAACGAGGGTCGCCTACCGGTCGTATATGAGACTTACGTTACGGCCCGCGGCTTCTTGTGGCCAAAAACCCAACAATACGTCATCGTTGCACCGGGGCAAAAAATCACCCATCGGGTCAACACACAAGGGATTCTCGCGGCGGGCAGACCGGAAGAAGAGTTGCTCATTGTGAGTACTCTGCGACAGGACGAGGACGACGCCAGATGGGATAGCCCGATTTTTATCGATATTGCCGACGTGGTTGGTGATGCTCCCAAACCACCGCCGCCATTTGAAATTGTCGAAAATATGATCGACAACTTTGAATCCTACGAGGACCCAGAAGCGAACGGTTGGCTCATCCTTCAGGATGGCATGCTCGGTGTCGACCAGGTCGGGCAAAGCAAGGCGCTGGTGACTTCGGTTTGGACTTCAAACAGCCACGTCGAGGACGCCTCACAAACGATTGTGCACGCCATTAAGCCCGGCGATCTCGCCGGCAGCGCGACACTCAGTTTTGTTACCGTGCAGGTCGGCGATAAGAAGCGCACTGCGGTGACGCTACCCAAAGATAAGCGCGTCAACTTTGGTCCTTGGGCCGTCAGTATGACCGTGCGCACCACCTCGGGCCAACTGTGGACGACCGAGCGAGTGGATCTAGATGGGAGCCATGCGCCCAAAAAGATAGAAGTGAAGCTGTCGGCCCTGGGCCTTGACGTCGCAGAAATTGACCAGCTCGCTTTCAGCTTTTACGAGCGCATCCCCGAGGCCGAGGGCCGGATGTTCTTTGCTCTCGATCAGCTAGAAAAACACGCGCAACGCATGAATGCTTCGGAGATGGCGGCCTGCGACGTTGGCGAGTGTCAATATCAAGGACAACCGAAGGAGCTGAAACAGCAAATACAACAAGGCGCGCTCCCCGGTGGCCTATGCGCAGCCGAACGCGACGCCGCAAACACCGGATTGGTCGGCTATTGGCGATTTGACAACGCTGACGATCGAGGCATCGACTCAGCAGGCGGTCACCACGGCGAGGCAATTGCCAATCCCGATCAGGGCAGTGACGCCGAGCCAAGCTTTGGCGATGACCGCCACGGCGAGGGCGGCAAAGCCCTCGCGAGTATTCTCAATGTTGCATGCACCGACGACACTCGGTTGGGTGCGCAAGACTCGTTTTTAATCGGCGCCTGGTTTTGGCCCCCAGGCACCGCTGATGGCACGGAAGACGGCGACCCGATGCCCGAAGACGGTGTCATCATCGGCAACATCGGCGCCAATCCAAACGACGCAGGCTGGGAGCTCAAGCTCAGCAATACGATGCGACCGTCCTTTCACCTGCAAAACGGCGAGCACCAGCACGTTCTTGTCGCGAGGCACGACTATCCACAATTCGCAGAACCCAAAAAATGGCATCACGTCGCGGTTCTGTGGCAAGCGGGAAGCGACCCACTGCTGTTTATGGATGGAAGCCAAATCGAAACCATTCCGGTTGCTCGCACTCCCGCAAACTCAGAGGTGCCCGAGTTTGACTCTACCAGTCCCTTATACCTCGGTGCCCGCCCCGCAGCCGATGGATTTGCCCGCGACTATTGGGGCGCAATTGACGACGTTGCCGTGCTGCGCGGCTCCTATGATCCAGACTATGTGGACACGTTGTATAAGCATGGCCCCGAGCTGCCGCATGACGATGGTGCTATTGACGGCGATCCAAACGTGCAAAATCCAGATTATCTTTCCGATGGCCAAATTGACAAGGAAATCGTCGACAGTGTCCTGATCAATAGCCAAAGCGACCAGTTGGTAGTCACTATCGACGGGAAGCTTAACAAAGTAGACTTAACAAAAGCGGGCGGAAACTTGTGGCCGATTATTGATGGGCCCAAAGCGTGTCTCCCCGATATCCCAATATCTTGGTTTGACCCGCAAATTACGAGAGATTTTGAGGATATCCAGCTCGCGTCGTTGCAAGCGATGGCGCGAAACTCTGGTGAATTGGCGGTGTTTCGAATCAACGGTCACAGTGATGGCTGCCCGGCGGGGCTCGTTTTATTTAGCTCGGGGAACTTTGATTCCATTCCGTGGGGGCAGGTGTCGGAGTTTCTCATCGAAGAGCCAGATGCGATTCTCGAGGCGCACTCGCATGTCAAAGAAAATTCGTCACCGTTTCCGAGCATTGTCGATATAGACAGGTTGGTACACCGATACGTTGCGACAGATGGGCTGGTTGAACAACAGACGACATCGAGGATTTTTTACCGCGACTACAACTACTACTATGAGTTTGGTCTGCCCGGAACCCCGAAATTTCACGGCGACCTGTGGAAACAGACCTATGGATACAGCGATGACGAGTGGAATGATAAACTCACCGCTTGGTGCACTGTCCTCGCGGCGATGTCTTATGCAAGCCTGAGCCTTCCCGCGGCAGTCGCTCGCTGTGGGCAATTGCCGCATTTTCCTGCTGACTGGACCGAGGAGCAAAAGCAAAAGTTTAAGCAGCAATTTTTGTCTCTCGAACCGGGGGCGCCGCTAACGCTGGAAGCAGTGCTGGCATTGTTGGATCAGGATGTGGTTGGTGCCAATCTGCCCAGCCGGGTTGTCTTTTCGGGTCCGAAGGGTGGACCATATTTGTCATCCCAGCCTGGAATTGTGTTTCCGGGCGATCGGTGGGTCAAAGACGAAGCCGTGACCGTGGTGATTCCAGCGTTTGATGTGGACATCGGTCCGATTCCCTTCCTGACAGTACCAACGCATATTCCGTTATCGGTCCCTCCGGGACAGGGGCTAGACGTTGGCAAGCATGAGACAGTTCTGTTGGTTTCCTACCAAGCTACTGACAAAGAGACTGAAGAAGGCCTGTTCGTTATTCCCCGTACTGTTGTCGTTGAATTAGTCGTCGAGGAGCCATTTGTAGGGACGCCTCCTGATCACACCATCGATGTGTTGTTTGCGTATACTGATGAAGCTTTGAAGCAGCTTAAGGAAGACGGCAGCACACTAGAGCAGACAATCGCTGGCATTGTTGAGCCAACCAACCAAATTCTGGATTCCAGTATGACCGGTGTGGCGATCCAAGCCAAGGGCGAGCCGCTGCGCGTGGGCTATGGCGAGTCCGGTCGTATTTGGAGGGATATCCCTGCACTCGCAACCGGTGGTATGCCCGAAGTTGATAAAGAACGTCTGGCTCAAAAGGCGGACCTCGTTGTCCTGCTCGTCGGGGCGACGGCTAAACATCCTCTCCTTCACACAGGAATTACAATATTCGGTACTACGATTGGAAACTTTGCGGCGCTGCACGTGAAGGGAACCCCGATTTTTGGGATGGCCCATGAGCTGGGCCATATGCTTGGGTGCTCGCATCAACGTGAGAGCATCACGGTTGTGCGCGAACGCAAGAATGCGCCGTACGCCTATCAATTTGAAGTTGATGGTTCCCCTTGGATTCATCGAACTCTGATGGGAATGCCGATAGGTAGCTGGAGACCGGAGCAGGTGGTTCCCTACTATTCAAACCCCAGCATTTCACTGTCAGCGTTGGGGGGAGAGCCTATCGGCTCCAGTCAAGCTGATTGCGCAAGTACGATTCGCAATAACGCGGCATTCGTTTCTCAATTGGATGGTGCATCTCCAAAGTTTTTTGTAAATCCGGGTGGCGGCGTTGAGTTTGCGGGAGTTCAGGGAGGACCTTTTACGCAGACGTGGCCAGAGCAGCCTGTCACACATTATGAGGTCAAAAACGAGACCAATGCGCCCATTGATTGGGAGGTCGCATTTCATTGGGAGTCAGCGCCACCGTTTCCAGCGGAGCTAGTAGAGTTGTCATCGTATCAAGGTACACTACAGCCTTCAGAACACGAAAAAGTCACTCTTGCGCTTGATGAAGATCTGGCCAATACACTCGCACCGGGGATATATTACGGGAGGTTTAGCTTTCAGGGATTGCCCGGTCCCCCGTTGAATCGTGATGTGGCGATTCTCGTGCGATCAACCGACGGAGCTCCTACAACAGGACCATCGGATACACAGCCCCTTGCTGGTGCTATCGAGCCCTGCAACGACAAAGCAACCCCCAAAACAGGCTTAGTCGCGCACTGGCAGTTCGACAAGCCCAATCTCGGGTTTGATTCGGCCGCTCCAGAGGACCCGGCAAAACTGATACGAAATCGCTGGCCCGAGCAATCCCAAAATCCCCAAAAGAATCTTCTGGGCGTCCTCCAAGCCCCCTGTCGAGCCGATTTAATCCTGGGCCCCGACGATGATTTCGTCCTCAGCGCCTGGGTATATCCGCCGAAGGAAACCCAAGATGGTGTCCTCATAGGAAATCAAGTTGCGCCTACCACGACAACGGGATTCGAACTGCGTTTCAGCGAAACACTGCGACCTTCATTAGAGCTGCAAGGGCCCGATGCGTCCCCAACGATTACAGCCAATGCCCCCAACCTAGCCAAAGACGATCTCTATGATTGGCACCATGTGGCGTTGGTCTGGGAGGACGGCCAGGCGCGTTTCTATATCGACGGCATCGAGCTGCCTGTGCCCAATGATCCGGAGAAGACGCCACCCAATTTTGCCTCCAAGTATCCATTGTTTGTAGGCGCCGGCGTAGACGCCGAAGGGCTCGCGCGACAGTTTTGGGGAACCATAGATGACGTCGCAGTGTTTCGCGGCGTGTACCCATACAATTTCGCGCTAGAGTTATATGAAAAGGGCAGGGGGGCCAGCTACGACGGAATGAGCAGCGTGATTTCGAATCTGCATCCACAGCAAGATGGTGCGGAGCTGTTGTTTGATGGGTTTGAAGACCCATCGCTTGGAGATGACCTTTGGTCCATCGATGATACCGTCGTCGTGGACAATACCATCTCCACAGTCGCACCTAGCGATGCGGAAATCAGTATTAGACACAATGATGGCGACCCGTATTTGCACTACGAAATCCCCGAACCCTTGCCCGAGAACTCCTTCGTTATCGAGTTAAACGAGGACCTGTCCAACTTTGACTATTTAGAGTTTCGCGCGTGGAGTAGTTTGTTAAATTCGGATGTTCGGATTGGCCTCAGCGACAGTACCAATCCGACGACGCCATGGGTGTCAGGGACCCGAAGCGTGCGAGCAGATGGTAGCCTGCCAACATTTCACCTGTATCCGCCAGATATTGACGTCGATCTGACGGATATCCGTCGCTTGCACTTCTTCTTTTCGCCGCTTTTAGACTCAACAGACGCCGCCGTTCCGGGCAATATCTACTATGGAGTCGACAATATAAAACTGTCACAGTCCAGTGCATTCATCGAGTCCCCGCAGTTAGACGGCGTCAACCACTGCCAGGCAGACGATCTGGATGTCAAAGTCGACAGCGACACAAATCCAACAACCGTCACCTATACGACCCCGAGCAACGGTTCGATCAAGCTCGCTGTCGAGCTGCCCGAGGAAGATGCTTCGTGGGTCGACTGGGTCGATTCTGAAGATCCGCACTTTCCCCCATGCATAAAGGCTCTGGGGATTGCCCAGTGGTCGGACATAGAGATTCCCCTGTCGGTGATCCAAGACCTGGGCCGGGACTCTATCGAGATTGCCGTATTTACAACGCCCGAGCAGAAGGGCTGCAGCAGCAGGGGATACGTTGCGCTGACCTCGGGGGATTCCGATGCAGTGGCGTTCAAAAGCGAGCTCGTCGAAAAGTTTCTCAAGGAGTTCCCTGATGCCGAGCTTGTTGGCCATTTGCACGCCAACAAAAACGCGACCCCTGATCCCCAGCTGGGCAGACTTTGAATTTTTGCTCGACCGCAACCGCGCGAACGGTCAAACGAGCTCGCTGATTTACCCCAGCGAGGGTAACTACGCGTATCGCTATGCGCTTCGCAATGACAAAACCGGTGCCCAAGACGCCGGGTACTTCAAGCCTGAGGATTGGAAGAAGGCGTGTGCCGAGTGGAACAAGATTAATGTTCGTGAATCCGTGGATGTCACAGTCGGTGGTTCACAGTCGGTCGGTATGCCCCAGAGATTTGTGCAAGCGACGTACAAAACGCCGCTAGCGTTTACATCTGTAGAATCTGACTCTCGCGTTTCTGTTTCGCCCAACGTGACGCATGTCGGTTCGCAACTCGAGTCCGCAACGGTCACCAATGCAGAAGGCGAGCTCGTCGCTGCCCAGTTGATCCCCATTAACGTGCTTCCGCGGGCACCGTGCCCCGAGGGGGACGATAAGGCAGGGGCTGGTTTGGTCGCCTATTGGCAATTTGATCAGGCTGATCCTGGTGCTGATTCGAACAGCAGTGGAAACGGAGGCAGCGTCATTCCCTATGACGATGAAACCGCTAGGACGAAAAAGCACAATGACGAGGCTCCAAATGCCGGTGGTCGTAAGAATCCCAACACTCCAGATGAGGAAGAGAAGGCCCTGCTGAGTGTTCTTGAGTCCGAGTGTGTTGCTGACCTGCATTTTGGTCATGACGACAAATTTCTGCTCAGCGCGTGGGTGTACCCGCCGTCGCCCAACTCTGGCTTTGAAGAGGGCGTTATCTTCGGGAACCGAAGCGGTGGCGTGGGATTTGAGCTCCGGGTGGACAATCAGCTGCGCCCGTCCTTTGTTGTTGAGGGGGATGGCGCCATCAGCACAATCACTGTTGCTGAGGGTCCAACCTACAGCGGCGGCCTAGAGCAGTGGCACCAGGTTGCCGTGCTGTGGAACGGCCAGACTGTTCAGCTGTTTGTCGACGGCGAGGAGCTCGCACTTGCATCCGGTGGCTCCCCCGCTGTGGCTTTTGAATCAACAAACCGACTGCTCGTTGGTGCCAGCATTGCTGGCGGTGTATTTGGTCAGGACTATTGGGGCGCAATTGACGACGTTGCTGTCCAACGCGGAGCCCCCTATACGGCAAGCTACGTGAAAAATGTTCTGTTTCCTTATGGGCCACAACTCACGACGGGAGATGTTGATGGAGACGAGCAACAACGAGCAGCCGAGATAGAAACGTATCTTGATGAAAACCTACCCGCAGATGCAACTATGGGTGGTTCAGTTTTTGAGGAAGGGTTGTTAACCGCGGTGAAGCCCGGGAAAGATCTGCTGTATCGGGGAGGTGGTGCTGCTCTAAAACATCCCGCTACACGTGAGCAAATTATCCAATGGTTGGCTTCCACTGGGATCAGCGTTGTTCAGTTTGACGCGATGATTCGTGCCCATGAGAAAGACTCGGGTATTTTTCGCCACTACGGCCCCACGGAAATTGTTCCGATTGATCTGTCAGGCTGGGACAAACTTGAGTTTGAATCTGAGTATCATCGCTGGGTTTGGCTGGCTCTCACGACGTTTACCAGTGGTCCGGTCGATTTGATCAGTGAAATTGATCGATACATTCCTGGTAAGGGACTCGTGGAGGCCTTGCCTTTGACTCGCGATATTGTTCTTCAAACAACGATAGATTTGACTCGGCAACTCTCTTACTACGCATATCGGCGACTTCGCACGACGGAAGAATACGAATTGGACGACGATGACGAAGATGATGATCCGGTGATTGTGATCGGTGCCGGTATCGCCGGACTCAGTGCTGCGCAGGCGCTGCGGCGGGCCGGCGTTCCCGTTGTCGTTCTGGAAGCACGTGACCGCATCGGTGGCCGGGTATCCCCCTGGGGTGAGAATACGAAGATCGACCTCGGTGCTGCATGGGCACACGGCATCAACAACAACCCCGTTGCAATCGTGGCCGATGCCATGGGCTTTCAATGGATGCCGCTGCACCCGCAATACAACGCAGTTTACGACGCCAAGTCGAAGGGATTTCTCGATTCTCGCGAGATGGAGGTGGTCAAGACTGCCCTATCCGAGTTCCCCGATCCCGTTCGTTTGGAGGCTAGAAGGGGGACCGTTGTTGGCGAAGTATCGGTGGCCTATGAGCGGGAGGAGTATCTCAAGCTAAAAACGAATTGGTCCGACCATGAAAAGCACTACGCGCGATTTGCGATTGACCAGGGGGTTGTAGAACTCGAGTATGTAGCACCCGCTCACGAACTGTCGTTTGACGGGTTTCTCAGCGAGGAAGACCAGATTATTAGTGGCGGGGATCACGTGATCGTTGGCGGTTACGGTGCGTTTGTCGATGCGCTCGCGGAAGGGCTCGAGGTCAAGCTCGGCCATATCGTGACCACCATCGTGACAAACGAAGATGATGAGACGGTAACCGTTCATGTTGCCGGCGGCGGACAAGTGGCGCAAGAACAATTTACCGGCAGCCATGTCATCGTCACGGTTCCCTTGGGCGTTCTCAAGGCCAACAAGATCAAATTCGATCCGCCGCTTAGCCCAGAAAAACAGGGTGCTATCGATCGCCTTGGCGTGGCCGACTTAGAGAAAGTGGTGTTGCAGTTTGACGAGCGGTTTTGGACAGACAGCTTCGCCCACGGAAACGCCCTGCTGCAAATCGGGGACCCGATTGGCAGTTATGCGTCGTTCTTTGACTTTACGGTGGCCACAGGTGTGCCGACGCTCGTGATGCTCCATGGTGGCACGAATGCCACGAAAATTCACGACGGCACCAAGTCCGATGAAATCATCAAAGAAGAAGTGATGACGGTCTTGAGAGACGCCATGCAGAATGCAGAAGCTCCGATCTTTTCGGTGCCAGGTCCTACCCATTGGTCCGTGACCGATTGGGGCCGAAATGAGTTCAGTCTTGGCGCATATAGTTATATTCCCTTTGGTAAAGGGGCCAGCCTTACAGACCGCCAGATCTTGGGCAATGCCAATGAGGGCGATAGAGTGTTGTTTGCCGGCGAAGCGACAAGTCTCAATTTTAATACCTTGGTACAAGGCGCGATGATCACCGGTGTTGCGCAAGCCCAGTTCATTGCCGGAAGAGAAGCGGACTTGCCTGGGTACTGCGGGGGAGATGATACCGAGAAAGGCTTAGACCTTTACTGTCCACCATTAGCTCCGATTGTTCCCGTCAAACCGCCTGTAATTGATTCAGGCGAAGGCGACGACAATCCTTCTAAAGTCAACCACTGCGAAGGCCCGGCGAATCTAGTCGCCACAGTCGATGATGCTGCCAAGCCAACGGCTGTCACATATTCGGTTGCCGGCGGCCCGCCCATCACATTCAAGGTCGAGAAGCCTTACGACGGCGCGTGGCTCGGATGGGAACACAGCGAGAGAAAACCAGACTGTCTAAAAGGTCCCAACGAACTCGACCTTGCGCCGCAATGGACGCCCGTGGAACGGGAGATTCCCATGAAGGAGATCCAAAAGCTGGCTCATCACGAAGTGGTGGTGTTTAAAACGCCTAAGCGGGACGACTGTGCTGAGGGGTATGCTCTGTTTACCGCTGGAAAGTCCGACGCCGTGCCGTTTGCCAGCGGTCGGGTAAAAACCTTCTTGGAGGCGTTTCCCAACGCGGAGTTGGTTGGTCATATGCACACGACCAACAATGCTACGGTCGTTCCCAGCTGGGCCGACCTTGAATTTTTGCTCGACCGCAACCGCGCCAATGGACAGACGAGTTCGCTGATTTACGTCAGATATGCTCCATATGCCTATCGTTTTGCTCTGCCTATCGATGAGTCAACCGGCGCGAACCGAGAGTACTTTGAGCCCGAGAAGTGGAGGACTCTGTGCTCCGAGTGGGACGACATCGGGGTGTTTCCACCGGTGCGGCTCGAGGCAGGGAAGGTAACCGAGATCAGCGTACCCGAGGGTGTCGACAGCACCACGCTCCCATTTGCGAAAATTGAGTCAGACACCGAGGTCTCACTGCGTCCTCAGGTGACCCACGTTGGATCGCACGTGGAGACGATTACATTTAAGGACGGGGAGGGGGGTGTTCAAGGGAGGGGGCTGGTCCCGATCACGGTGGAACCCAAGGCGCCCTGTGGAGAGGAGGCGCAAACTGCGCAGTCGCACTTGGTGGCATACTGGCAGTTTGACCAAGTCGGAGACGATCAGCTGGGCGTCGATTCGAGCGGGTATGGTCATACAGGCACTGTGATCCCCTATGACAATGAGGCGCGCACGACCACAACCGTCAAAAAGGATGACAACGCAAAAAATGCAGGAGGTCGCAAGAACCAAAAGAGCCAGGATGACGAGCGGCCAGAAAAGGCGCTGCTGAGCGTCTTAGAAGCGCCGTGTCATAAGGATTTGCAGCTTGGCAAGGAGGACAACTTTCTGGTAGGCGCATGGGCCTATCCACCCTCTCATGATCCTCGATTTGAAGGCGGCGTGCTGATTGGAAACCGTAGTGGTGGCGAGGGTTGGGAACTTCATCTGGACGACCAATTGCGGCCGGTCCTTGTCTTGCAGCAAGGTGGAGAGGAAAAGCAATCCAAAGTGGTGATCCCCGATACCTTGCCGACGCTGTCTGACGATTACAACGGTTGGCACCATATTGCGTTGCTGTGGCAAGACAAGACCGCCGAGTTGATTGTCGACGGTGTATCCCTGGGCAAGTTTGACGGTGCTTCGTATCCAGCATTTGATTCTACCAACCAACTGCTCATCGGTGGAAGCATCGCAAGCGGCAGATTTGGTCAAGACTACTGGGGTGCGATCGACGACGTTTCCATCCAGCGCGGCCGCTATGATGCAGACTATGTTAAAGACGTGCTGCTGGCCCACGGCCCATCGCTCGAGACCTCCGATTGCCCAACGGGTACGACAGAGCCTTCTATGAAGAAGCTCGGCGATGGCACCGTCATTATTTGCGACTATCAGCCGAGGATGTGCTCGCTTGGGTTAGTTGAGTGCCTGCCCCACGTCAAGATCACCATCCCCCACTGCGCTTTACACACCCCGATCAAGAAATGCAGGTCCTGTTTGACAGCGAGTATGAGGAAGGCAAGGTGCGTTACGGGGTGAGTATCACGAATGAACTAGATATATTTGATCTAGAGGGTGAATGGGCTGCAGAGGGTGACGATGGAAGGCGCCGAAGTGTCGCAGAGATGACGCACGGATCGGATATCCCACTAATAATAATGCCATCTTGGAGGCTTGCGGACCGGGTCGGTGCTATCCGTAGCACGGACACGTTTAAGATTACGAGCTGGGCGCACGATGGAGTGCGATTCAATACTTGGACTGTTGACGTGGAGATTGATCTCCCCGCGCTGTCCGACGTGGAGCTCGAAGAGCTGCAAAAAAAAGAGGAGGAAGCAAGGCAAAGACAGCGAGAGGCATGGGAAAGAGAGATTAGAGAGAAATACCTCCGGAGCGAAAAACGCCGCGCCGACGCAAGCCTTCCGCCTCAGTGACGCTGGCGACGCAATCCATGTCACTGTCGGCGGGCAAGAGTTTGCCCCCGCGTTTATCGAGCAAACTTCTGACTTGGTTCACAGGGCCGACAAGCGTGAATCGCGACCGGAAGTTCTCGACGAGGCTGCATGCACCGAGTTGCGAAGCTTGTATTGCGGTGGTTCGCCCGATGGTATTTGTCGACTCGACGAAGACCCACCGTTTACCGTGATTCAAGATTTGGGCCGGTGCGACAAAGCAGAGTACACCGAGTGGACGCTGTTTCCCGCAAACCAAGATGGGACTCGCAAGACAGTGGAGGAGGTTTCTGAGGAAACAGAGCAGGCTTCGGAGGAAATAGAAGAACCTTTTGTTCATCCCGTCGCATATGCCTTGGTCCGCGGTGCTTCCGAAAACGAAGGGGGAGGCAAGCCCCCGGCGGAAGATGGGTTTGTGTGGGTGTTAAGCGGTCACCTGCATGAGGATAAGGGCGGAGCGCCGTTTCCGGGGATCCAAGATATGAAGTTGCTAATAGAAGGCTATCAGCAGCAGGGCATCCCGGTTGCCGCGATTTATCCGCCGCGCGGTGGCTTCCACGATAACACTGGCAACGATGATGGCGTAGACAACTACGTCTATACCTTTGGTATCCCGGGGACGAAGCATTTTCGTCCCGATATTTGGAAGGCGGTTTTCTCCAGGACTGTGAACGATCCAGTGCGATGGGATTCAGCCATCCGGACGTGGTGTACCAAAGTCAACGCAGATATTGTGAAACGCTCGGCGGACGGTAGAACGCTGCCGCTTGGGTTTGATGACCGGCTGTTTGATGATCACTGCGCCGAGTACATCCCGATCCTACGGGATGACGATGGGGATGGCTTTGCCACGCCCGAGAAGCGAACGATTTCGGTCATGGTCGTCTATAGCGAAAACGCACGGATCGCCGCTGGCGGTGCAGAGAATATCAAAACGGAGATCGATGCCGCGATTGGCCGCATGAATGAGGCGCTGGACAACAGTGCGCCGCATGCCCGGATTGAACGGGTCGGTCTGACTTATGAGGTGCCCGATGCGATTGTTCCCGATACCGTCAAACCGTTTCGGGTTTGGTCGGCGCTGCTATCGGGTGGAATCCCATTTTTGGAGGCGAACCGCAAGGCGCATGCGGCCGACTTGGTGTTCTTTGTCATGGAGAGTCGCTTCTTGGTCGAAGATATGTATCGCGTTCCTGGTGGGAACCAAGGCTTCCATATTTTAGCGCGAGAAAACCTCGAGCGTTATCATCCTATTCACGAGCTTGGGCACGCACTGGGTTGCAGCCACGAGCAGACGGCAGGCTATGGCGTCGCGGAGGATGGGATTGTCCACATGAGCGCAATGTATGAGTTTCCGTACAGCATCGCGGGAATATCCGGTGGTCGTGTCCAGGAGCAATTATTCTCTGGACCCTGGCTGTCTGAGGTTGCGATTGGGTTTCATGAAGATTTTGTTCCCGATAGCTACTGCGCTGACACCATCGCTGCCAATGTTTCGAAGATTGCAGGCATCAATGGTCACAACCTCGTCAGCGACAAGCTCGCGGTGAGTCCGCGATTTGAGCCGTTGCGGCTCGAGTGGCAATACGCATCTTCTGTGTCAGACGACGCAGGTGCATTCAAACCGACCGGCCCGGCCCATTGGACTGTGAAAAACAAAGCCTCTTCTGCTGTCCGGTGGAACGTCGAGAAGTGGTATGTCACCGGTGATTACCGCGACGATTTCGACGTCAAGGTAGGCGCGACACCGGGCGGAGCGCTGATCGCCGCAAACGGCGAGGTCGCCTTTGATCTAGAACTGGTACCGAAACACTCGTCGCCAAGACCAGGTGCTTACGACCTGGCATTCCTATTTACGTTCACCAACGAGGCGCTTGGAGACACCGAAACCGTGCTTCTTCAAGCCGAAGTTGTCATCCCCAAGCCACCCGCCCAAACACCCGAAGAACCTATCGACGGCCAAGACCAAGGCCCAGTGGTCGAAGAAAGCCCCGTATTGCACGAGAGCGCTGTGCAAGCCGCCGCATACGAGTGTCCAGAACGCCCAAGGGAGCAGGACTACAAAGATTCTTCTGGCGGCGGCGGCACCATCGAGTATCCCATTCGCCAAACCTTCACGGGTTCTGATGGGATCCAATCGATTGTGTTTTGTGACTACGTTCCTGAAAGTTGCGGAGACAATTTCTTAGATCCCGACGACCGCGATTGCATGTTCCGAAGAGATGCCAGCAAAGGATATGTGGCTCACGTAAAAATCACTGTGGTTCCGCAGCAGTTCACGGGCCGGGTAGACATCACGTTTGAGAATGTGCAGCATGTGCGCGATGGCTTAGATGATAGCGCCATTCTTGGTGTTGAGGCCTTATATCACCTTGAAGGGAACTCCAACTACCGCATTCTTGGAGGTGAGGGCACATGGGTAGACGCCATTTTCGTCAGGCCCGGCAAGACCAAGAAATTGCGGCTTCAACTCAAGTCTGAGCCCCCCTATCGCGGCACCCAGCCCGTGACATTTATCAGTTTCCTGCGCAAGGAGAGAGGGTTTTCAAACTACGAATGGACCAGCGATGTATTGTTTGTTTGGGATCAGCCCGGTGAGCTCACAGAGTTGCTGTTGTTTAACTTTGACTCGGTTGCCGGCTGGGAGGCGCAAAAGTCGGTGTTGTCTACGACAGTAGCCGTTGGCACCGTGGATCTACCCGGCAAAGCCATCACCTATACCGATTCGGACTTTAGCGAAGGCAGCCTTGTGTTAGATGGCTGGTCCTATCGCCCACTAGGACAGTTTGCCAAGTTAGCCTTCCAAGCCATGGCACTCGAAGGCGGACTTGGCGGTGGCTCTAAGGTGCAAGTGCAACTGACCGATCGCACTGGCAAAACATGGCTGTCCAAGAAGTACACTATCCAGGATTGGGTCCCGGGTCGAGATCCACCGCTTGTCGTCGTTCCCCTGCCTCCAGAGGGAGAAATCGACCTCAATCGAATCAGTGATGAGGACTCTATTGCCTTTGTGTTTAGCAAGCCCGACGATGCCGCAGCCCCAGGTCGTGTCATGTTTGCGCTCGACAATGTGACCGCCTATGTCGAGGGACAAGGCCCAGCGTTGAGCACGCCCAATGCTCCCTACGCCCATCACGTGCCCACGCTGTCACGTAGTCAGTCTTTGATTGAGCCGTGGAGCGACAATTGGGAGCAAAACGAAGGGAATGCAATACATAGCATTACTAACACTGTGGCTGGCGATGAGTTTGTGAAGGGCGTGCGTCTCTCTCTCGAAGTGCGCGATAAGCGCGGCAGCATTATTCATCCGATTGTTCCAGGGCATTTGGCGGCTGCAGAAACAATAAGCTTTGTGACGATGCCCTATGAGGGGAATAGGTGGACGACGAGGATTGCTGGACCCTGGTCGGTTCAACTAAAGCTTCATACGACCTCTGGAGAAATTTGGGTCACAGAGACTCTGTCCTATGAAGAGCAAACGCAACACCCTGTTGAAGTGCAGTTGGCGGGTACAGGACTAAACCGGGCAAGTGTAAACAAACTCGAGCTCGTGTTTGCCGCCCTGGTTGACAGCCACAATGACGGAAATATGTACTTGGGGAGTGGGGTCATTCAACAACATCCCTCGCCGCAGGGAAAACCCATCCCTCTCGTCTTGGAGTCTGCGGCACAAGATGCTACCGAGAAGCGCCAATCGGTGATGATGTTTGATTTTGAAGACCCAGACGATACTTGGGATGGGCCCGCACGGATTGTCGGTGGCTCGACGCTCGTCTCTTTCAAGGCTGGGCCCGGCTTGAAAAATCGCGTGAGCGTGTCCAACGATGTCACCTTTGCGGAGCCACTGCCAAAGACGTTTTCGTTTGAAGTTTCTGAGTTTGCGTTGCTGTCAACACCGTGGACCGTGGAGACGCTGTTTTATTCGTCAACAGGCGAGGTGTGGACGACCGGTCCGCAGCAGTTTCAGTCGGACTGGGAGCAAGGTCCCGGAGAATCCAGACAGAAAATCGTTGAAATCCAATTGGACGACCCGGCATTTGACATCACCACCTTCGACAAAATCGAGATTGCCATTGGTGTTTCCGACCCGTCCGTAGTTGAGGAGGTGTTAATCTATCTTGACGATGGCCAAGGGCATTCCATAGCCCTCACCGACAATCCACTCCCGCTATCTCTGCTCGGCAGTGAATCGGGTGTAGATCCACAATGCGCAGCCCGCTTGCCGCAAAACGTCAAGGAGAGCATTCCCCACACCATTGCAGAACAAGCGGAGTCTGGATCGACCCTGCGAAAGTATCGTGCGAGCGCGTACGTGTTTGATTTGGTTGATAGGAATCCCATGTCCGGTTGGATTCCGATCCTATACAATGCTGGCGACACGCCGTCCCAGGGAGCGTTTGATGTCACTGGCGACGGCTTGGTCAAGGTCAACCGCAAAGAGCTTCTTCCGCACAATGAGTGGCACCAAATCCCCGTATCGTTTGACGTTGAGTCACTCGGCGATTGTACAGGTGTTCAATCCGGCCTTGTTTCGTTTCAGGAGGCGAAGAGCCAGCTTCCCGCAGATACCGCGCGGGTAGATCTCCGCGTTCATCCCACGAGTGAACAAGGCAATGTCGTGCACCTGTTTAACGGATTTGAAGACAAATCGTTTCGTGGTGAATGGGACAGGGACGACCCAATTAATGAAGTTGGCTTCGAACAAGAAGAAGACAATTGGTATCTTCGTTACCATAAAAAAGGACTAGATTCTTGGAGTTACACCTACATTCCTATGAAGGCAAATCTTGCGCGGTTCTCGACGATCTCATTTCGCGTTTGGACCGAGGTGCCATCCAGCATAGGCCACCGATTGGAGGTTCAGTTAAGGGATGGTGGGAGCGAAGCATCTGGTGATTCACAAGAAGTTGGAGTGACATCGGGGCAGCTTGTCGAGCTAAAGTTAGAAGAAGATAAGAAGCAAAACCCGGTAGAGCTACAACTGCTATTTAACCCGCTTGATCCAGAGGTCACAGATGTCAAATACTACATTGACGACATCGAGCTGCGGACCGCAGACTATCCCAGAATCACCCAAGAGGCCATCGACCGTGGCGATGTCGCCAGCCCGCCACCGAACAACCTCGAGAGCGAAAAACGCCGCAGCGACGCAAGCTTTCGCCTCAGCGACACTGGCGACACGATCCATGTCACTGCCGCCGGGCAAGAGTTTGCCCCGGCATTGATCGAGCAAGCTTCTGACTTGGTCCACGACGCCGATAAGCGCGAGTCGCGACCGGAGATTCTCGACGAGGCCGCGTGCACAGAGCTACAAAATTTATATTGCCCCGCTTCGCCCGACGGCATCTGTCACCTTGCCGAAGACCCGCCGTTCACAGTGATTCAAGACCTCGGCCGGTGCGACAAGGTCGAGTACACCGAGTGGATGCTGCTTCCAGAGGAGGGCGTAGCATTGCCCCAGGCGTTTGCCCTAGTCCCCGGCGTGTCTGCCAGTGAAGCCGGAGGCAGGCCCCCACCCGAAACCGGGTTCGTTTGGGTCTTAAGTGGCCACCTTCATGAGGACAAGGGCGGAGCGCCGTTCCCGGGTATCAACGACATGACGCTATTGATCGAAGGCTACGAAACCCGGGGTATCCCGTTCTCGGCGATTTATCCGCCACGCGGTGGTTTTCACGATGACGCGGGCAAAGATGATGGCGTAGACAACTACGTGTACACCTTTGGCATTCCAGGGACGCGGAACTTCCGCCCCGATATGTGGAAAGCGGTGTTTGCCGAGGATGAGGCCCAGGCAGGATGGGATACGGAGATCAAGACCTGGTGTGACAGAGTCGATGCAGAAAACACAGAGCGATTGGATGAGGGAAAAGGGCTGCCGATCGGTTTTGACGCGATCCTGTTTGAAGACCAGTGCGCCGAGCGCATGGTTGACGGCACTGGCGCAGATGACGTCGTCAAAACCGAGCCGCGAACCGTCACCGCGATGGTGGTCTATAGCGAAAACGCACGCAAAGCCGCCGGCAGCAAGGATGATATCGAACAACAGATTGAAGACGTCATCGGTCGCATGAATAAGGCTTTGGATGAGAGTGCACCGCATGCACGCATCCAGCTCGTTGGCCCCACCTACGAAGTACCAGATGCAATTGTACCCGACAGCACCGAGCCGTTTCCGGTGTGGCATGCCCTGTTCTCAGGAACCGTCCCCTTCCTAGAATTGAACCGCAAAGCCCACACTCCCGATTTGGTCTTTTTTGTCATGGAAGGTCATTTCGCAGTCGAGGAAATGTATCGCATTCCTGGGGGCAATCTCGGGTTTCACGTCCTGGAGCGAAGCAAGCTAGAGAGCTATCATCCCATTCATGAACTGGGGCACGCACTTGGCTGCAGGCACGAGCAATATGCGACCTACGCACTTGAGGAGGGCGGCAGTGGTTACTTTACCGCAATGCATGCGCTTTCCTACAGTATCGGCGGGATTGGCGGTGATGCCGTCCAAACACAACGGTTCTCGGGACTTGAGTTGTTTGAGAACAAGCATGCAATCGGGCTGTATCATGATCCCGATAGCTACTGCGCCGACACCATCTCCGCTAACGTGGCGAAAGTAGCTGCGACCAATGGCCATAGTGTGGAGAGCGAACACGTCGCGGTGACGCCGCGATTTGAGCCGCTGCGTATCGAATGGCAACCTCCATCGACAAATGGGGAAGCCGGCGGGTTTATGCCCGTCGGCACCGAGGCATGGACGCTAAAGAATCTCACGTCGGGCCCAATCGAGTGGAAATTTGAGCGGTGGTTCGCCAGCCGCGATTACAATGATGAGCTGGAAGTGAAGGGAGTCGTTGCGCCGGTTGGCCCGATCGCTGCCAACGGTGAGGCGACCTTTGCGCTCAAGCTTACCCCGACGACAACGCCGCCCAAACCCGGCGTCTACGACTTGGCATTCTTGCTTTCGTTCACAGGGGATGCCATCGAAGGCAGCACGACGATCCTTCGGCGTGTGAAAATTGTCATCCCTGATCCCCCCAGCGACGCTCCGGGCGAAGATGCAGACTCGGCGTCTCCAGCTGCTGGAAAGCTTCTCTATGGCTTTGAACATAACGCTGACTCTCCTAGTTGGTCGCCGACACAGGTCAAAGTGGGCCTTGGCGAGATTGGTGAGCCAGGCAGCGGGAAGAAAAAAGTTTTGATTGTCGAAGCGGACAAGCAGGAGGGCGACAAGTCTTTTGCGGTGCGATCGGCCAATGCGAGGATGCCGTTTGACGAGTTTGAAGCCATCTCGTTCGAAATCATGGCCCTTAACGAACTTAGCGAAGGGACCGTCCTCGTAGGGCTTCTGTGGAAAGTCGAACCCAATTCTGAGCGTCATCAAGGAGGGGGAATCTATCCGGTTTCGATATGGGATTCGAATGAGGCGGCTGGCACGAATACTATCGTGATTTCGCTAAAAGATTTGCATCTTCCCAGTCCGGGGGATCTGCAGATTTCGTTTGCTCCGACAATTGACGAACCTGGAACGCTTGCTTACGCCATCGACAATATCATTGGCTACCCACCAGGGACAGCTCCACCCGAGACGCAGCGGATCAAGGATTCGCAGTCTCCGGAACAGCAGCCCGATCCCAACACCCCATTACAACCAGGACAGCTGGTCGCGCCCAAAGACCTCGACCCGGAGTTGTCAAGAGAGGCAAGCGAGGAGCTCGTCAGCACGACAGTAAAAAACTGCGCTCCGGATAACGACTTTTCCTGCCGTATGGTAGAGGCGCGGATCACTGTGATCCACCATGGCCTTGGCACCGCCGGGCCCGACGTTGAGATCGTATTCAACAAACCACGAGACTCTAGCTACGCGGTCTACGAGGTCAGTCTAGAACATCCCGATTTGGCGCTGGTGTATCCCTTGCCCGAATCAGGGCAGTTTATGATTCGCGGTCCAGAAGAACGGTTGTACCTAGAATTCTTGCCGAGCGCTTTGGAAGAACTCGCTGTTGGCGGTACCTACAAAACCGAGCTGCATATCAAAAACTGGGATACGGACACGGACGAACTGTTCACCTATCCATTGATTGTCGACAAGGTAGCGCTTACGTCGCCAGATGCTGAGCCGTTCCGAGATGGCAACGATGGGGTTCGTCAGCTTGCCTACGCCTACGATGAGGAGCATCCCAACGCAGCGGTGCGATATCATATTGTTTCCGGCAGCGATGAGCCCAGGCCCAAGGTGCAAAAGAAACCGGTGGAGAAGTTTGTCATTCCATGTGGCCATGCTGCTAGCGATGACTGCCGGTTTGGCTATCTACACGTCGTGCAAAAAGCCTACCCCACGATTGGAAAGCCGTATCCGCACAATGTCATCAGTCTCCACAACGACAGTATGAATGACGGAGAAATCAACGTTGCGTTGTCACACCTAAAAACGCCCATCTATGTCCCGGCGGGGGCGACCTTAGAAGTGGTTGATCGACACTTTAGCCATGGGAGCTGGGGGGACGAGCTGAAGACAGTATTAGACTACGATCAGCGTCAAATCGGTGTGATGGTTAGTAAGGGTAGCGAGGACGCCATGGTCTACCACGACGCTGAGATCGAAGACGGCCGGACTGTTCAGGAGGTCGTGTCGATTCCCGCGGGGGGATACACGTTTCTTCTCGAAGACAATACCGAAGAGGACAAAGTGCTGGGGGGAGGCGTGCCGATAGAGGAAGTTATCACTTCACTCACGCCCGATGACGAACCGCTGCACTTCAGATGGAATGGTGCCGCGTTTGGATCGGTGGGGTCAAACGACAATTGGCGGTTCGAACACCAAAATGCTTCGATTCCGGTGACCTTGAACACAACAGTGCAAGGCGATCTGCCCGATGCGATCTCTCTCGATATCGACGGTATGTCCGAGAGGACCATCTCCGGTGCGGGCGCTTCCGCGATCTACTTGGACGTCACTGCAAACACCGAAAACGGCGCATCGCCGCCACCGGGCACGTACACGGCAACGGTCCAGCTCGCATTCTCAGGCGGCGGGCTTGGCACCACGGCGATCATAGAACGGCAGCTAGTCATCGAGGTTCCCGAGGTCACTATCAATGTTCTCAGCGCCCACACCGACGAAAACGGCGAGCCGAGCGTCTTGGTCGAGTACGACGCATCAGCGACCCTCGATCTTCTTGGGCTGCAGCTGTGGATTCGCAACGACCAAAACAAACTCGTCGCGGCGCGATACGATATCGACGTCTATGGTGGCAGCAAAGAGACGCTCACATTCTCCGTGCCCTGGGCCGGTGAGCAGCGGACAGCGGGCGAATATACCGTCGCCGCGTACTTGTTGCCCGAGGGGCAGAGTTGCTCGTTGGGTTGCGCCAATGCGATCGCCCGCGACGAGGAGTATTCCTTTGGGATTTCGCCGATTTTTGTGCCCCCGTCTACAAGTCCGGTCTACGATGTGTTTGAAGGGGTCGGGCACGCGATTACGATTCCTGTGCCAAACCAGGGGGCCGCCGACGGCTCGTATACGGTGGTGGATGGCACCTTTCTCAAGTTGCCCGCAGGGGCAGCGCGCCAGATCGAAATCCCGGCCGGAGAAACTGCCGGACTCATGTTGGTCCTAGACGCCGCTGGGCTCGAAACCGCAAAGGCGAGTGCGACGGTATCGACCATGCCCGTCGATCGGATTGTGCTCAAAGACCCAACCGGCCAATTCGAAGTCCCGGTCAAGATCGAGACCCGCACCCACCCCCACGAAGCTGGCGCCGTCCAGCTGTTTGGCAGTTTCGCCAAGGCGTGGCAGCAACGACATTGGACCACCCAATCGCAGCATTTTGAAGCAATTCCGGGATTTTCGCCCATTCCCGACGACGGCGAAGACGGCGACCAGGCCCTGACCTTGGAGCTGAGGCCCAATGATGCGCCGGCCATCAACGACTCCAACTTGACCGCGGTGATTTCAGAGTCCTTGGTCGCCGACCTGAGCGGTTTTGACGAATTGTCGTTTCGCGTCTGGGCCAAGCCCCTTGGTGGTACCGTTCGGGTTGGGTTTGGCAAACTCGATGCCGGCGGTGTCGTCGGTGCGGTGTTTGACCCGGTCAGCGTCGGCCTTACACCCACGACGGTGCGGATTGACCTGCGGGCGGCACGAGACGCTGGCGTCAACCTACAAACCGAACGCCTGTTCTTTGCCTTTGAGCCCCAATCAAAACGCAGCGCGACCTATTTTATTGATGATATTGCGCTCAAGAAAGGAAAATCGCCCGGGGGCACCCTTGCCGCGCTTGACGAAGACAAAAGCCCCGTCGACTTTTTGCTAGGCGGAAAAGTCGGCCGACCGCCCCTGCGTGAGGACGGCGTGCTGTTTGATTTTGAACAGTATAACGATGGCCAACAACCCGGTGGGTGGAGCACCGGAGACAACGCGGGCTATGCAGTCGAAACGATGTTCGAAGCGCCTCATGAGACGAAGGTCCTTGTTATGGCTGCGACCTTGTTGCCCGCGACCCTGACCTACGATCTCGATCCCGCGGTGCTGTCATCCTACCACGCGATTTCGTTTGACGTGATCCAGGTGGGCGAGGAGGGCGTGGCGGCAGATGATCCGTGGCGCATACAGATCGATGTGGTGACCAGCGAAGACGGATGGACAACCCGCGGCAAGATCTCGCCCGAAGAAGGGCACCGGGGCATCAAGACCTTTGAGGTCGTGATTCCAGGACAACTGCGAAAGTCTGCGTATGATCTCAAGGCAGAGTTGCGGATTACATTTTATCCCAAGGATGCCGACAGTCGCACGTATACCTGGCCTGAATTAATGTATTTTGCCATCGACAACGGACAGGGACTCACGGTGCAAGAAACCAGTGCCCGCGCGCTACTTCTCCGTGAAGCAGAGCCAGGCGAGGTGCCGTTGCCCGATGTCATTGGCGATCAAACGACGCAGGATCCGATTGTAAACAGCATCTGCGAAGCACGTCGTCCCGACGCCAGCGTGGGGCACGCCGTTTTGGCAGACAACTCTCGCCTAGCGGACCATCGCTGGGAACATATCGAGCTGAAGATATTTGATATTGTCTCCAGCGAGTCTCGGTCGGTCGAGTTTGAACTAGACGTCGACTATCGAGCCGATCCGACCCGCTATCACGTGACCGGTCAGGATTTTGTCCAAGCCGACGCCACGCTAGAGGCGAACGGCCCCGCGACGGTGCCACTTGCCTTTGTTCCCGACAAGCTCAGCGGGTGCACGGGGCCGCAAAGCGCGTGGCTATCCATCCAAGACATTGACTCAAGCGAGCCGCCGGAGAAGTTGCGCATCGACCTCCGTGTCCACCCGATGAGCCAAAATGGCAACGTCGTCCACCTGTTTGGTGGGTTTGAGGGCGAACGAGTCAGATCGTTGCGAGATGGGACCTGGCAAGGATCTCCAGGGACCGCGGAGTTCAAAGATACCGATACCGGAAACCACTTTCTGCACTATGCCTACAACACGGGCGCAGAACACCATATGTACGGTCGCTTGGCTACCGATCTGTCACGCTTTGAGAGTTTGTCGTTTTATGTCAAGACCTGGCTCGAATCGCAGGTTGCAATCGGCTTTGAGACGAGCGCCAAGACCGGAGTGACAAACTGGCGCTCCGCACCACAAACCATTGGTGGTGATGGCGTCGGCGAAATCAAAAGTTTTGATTTCAACTTTGACCCCGACTTTGACGCCACGAGGATCGAGCGGATTTACTTTTACTTCATACCATCTGACCCGGATTTCTTGGGCGGCAACTATCTTATCGACGACATCGAGCTGCGCACAGCCGCAGCCAAGCCGCGGTTGATTCAGAATAATGCATCACCCTCTCAGCCAAGCAGCAACCAGGACCTCGCGCCTGGCGCCAGTCCAACGGGCAGCGTAATGCTCTACGACTTCAAACCCGATACGTCGATAGACTCGTGGTTCGTGGGCGGAGATGGACGTTTGTGGGGCATCCAGAAGATAGGGGAGAAAGAGTATGGATTGGTCTTCGATGCATATCTCGCAAATAATGTGGATCAAAATAGTCTGAAAACGGACGTTGAGCCGGGCCTTTTGTCCGATGCGAAGACGATTAGTTTTGATATGTGGCAAGTTGGCGTCGAAGGGGTTGAATCCGCTGGACAGACTACGATTTTTGGTCCGTGGTCAGCGGCATTGCGCGTTTATACAACCGATGGGGAAATTTGGGAGACTAATTTTAGCGACTTTAATGACCAACATGTTCCACACACTATCGAGGTAAAGCTCGCGGATATTCCCGGATTGTCCCCTAGCAAGATTAAGACGTTAGAATTTATCGCCCGGCCACAAACGGAGCACCACGATGGACGAATGTTTTTCGCCTTAGCTCGCGTCCAGTACGACCCGACGCAGTACCCTGCCAGTCACCAGCCCCTGGTGCTCAAGGTTCCACCCCCCCCGGTAGTTGATAAGGTCCTCGACACATCCAACGTAATAATAAACGATGTGTTTATGAATAGCTTTGAGGGGACAATTGGCGGGCACCAGATCAAGGACCTTTGGTTCCATTATTCGTCGGCAGAAGAAGTAACTCGCGGATGGCGAGGGGATCTATCTCTAGAAGTTGTCCGCCCGGGATCTGACACGAATGGGTCTGTCTATCCGCCTCCCAAAGATAGCGACGCCCGCAATAGGCTGGATGCCCTTGGGGTTACGTTTGAACCGTTGGATCTGGGTGACTACAGTCATATTTTACTAACGGCGCGAGCATCGAATGATGGGCTGCGGTTACTATTAACCGACGATGGTGGCAAGCAGTGGATGTCGCCAGTTGGGGCGATCAAGGCCAAGGAGGAATACGACACCTATGAATTTGCACTGGTCGATGCAGGAGACCAGGGTTTTAATTTTGATGCTGTTGAAGAAGTTAAGTTTACCTTGGGGGACGTGTCGTCGGACGGTACCGCATCTTACTCCGTTGAACACATGGAGTTTAAGCGTCACGAGCCGGAAACGCTTTCGAGCAACGGCCCTGATTCTTCTGGCTGGACAACCATTGATGAATCCGTAGTACTCAAGGGTGGTCGCTTCATGGACGGCTTTGAATATCAGATCGCTGGTGTTGATATCGAAAAGTTGTGGATCCATTTTGGCGATATCGATGGTAAGACTATTAATACTCCTATTCACGGTGGAAGTACTGCGCTCTATTTTAAGCCCATCGGCCATAAGAGCTGGCGGGCTGGGATCGTATACCCTACGTTAAGTAGCGACGTAGCGCGGGAGCATAAGCTGAAGTTTGTCTCCTTAGATTTGAGCAAGTACGTGCACGGCCATGTGTCTCTCAAAGCCCAGTCTGAAAATGCGTCGCTGCTGATGGCAATGACCGATAGCGACGGTCGAGATTGGGAGTCTGACCCGATTGAGGCCAATGGGGCATACGTGACCCACAAGCTGCCATTGAATCCTGTCGATAGGGCCGGTTTTGATTTTGCCTCTGTCAAAGAAATTAAATTGATCCTGTATCGTGAACAACGCGCAACAACGCCCACATCGTTTTATGTCGATGACATCGTGTTTGTTCCCCCGGAAAGTAATATCCTCCTCCCCAACGCCTACCCATCAACCGACACAAGCGCTGGTTACTTTGACGACAAGGATATCCAATTTGAGTTCGATAGCGAACTGTTTGGCCATGCCGTCTCGGTACAGGGCGGTCTCAAGGACGATAAGCGGCAGGTTGCCGTTTACATCGATGATCTCGAGCTGCCGGTGACCCAGCGGGCCTTGGACAATCTCGCGGAGGTGCTGCGCAAAAAATACGACCAGATTGGCGATGGCGATGTAATCGTGTTCTTCGATATGGACACGATAAAGCGCATCGTCGCATCGGATGCCAAATCCATCCGCGGCCCCCCAGACGGGAAGTCTTTTTCCAGTTCTCTCAGTAGCATCCAGATCCGCCAAATTGACGAATTGCCCCATGCCAACGCCCGAGCGCTCGATGTTACCGCCCGATATCGCCTCGGCAGCGCAGATGCAACCGAGCCCAAAAGTTTTGAAGTCGTTGTCTACTCAATGCGAAACGACGATGACCCCGTATACCACAAAGAATTTCGCCTATTCGAAACCGACACCAGCTGTGACAGGCAGCCATCGTCGACCGACCTGACTGGTCATCGCTGCACCGTGGGGAGCTATTTTCTACCATCGAGCAACGGCAGCCTGAGCGTGGGAGCGCAGTACAAAGTCATCGTCAACCTGATTGACTCAAGAGACTTTTCGATCGGCCACCGTGTCGCAACCCCGCTTGCGTCGGACGAGACCTTTGTTCGCGT
>CBDCWZ010000100.1:0-140859 GCA_965223575.1 Kofleriaceae bacterium | reverse complement strand
CTAATCCGGGGTTAACGGCTGTAAAACAGTTGGTCAGCGGCCTCGCGGCGAAAGCGACAACGAGTCCCTCCCAAGAAGAAAAATACAATCTGTCTCTGATGATAGCGGTATTGAATGCGACAAGTCCGTTGGCGCTGTTGTCACAAATTGCCGACAACCCGGGGACAAAGAGTATTGAGATAAAGAATGGACTGGGCACAGACCGAGTGATGTTGCTCGGTTCTGGATTGGTCTATCAAGACGCAGAGGGGCGGTACTTTTTGTCAAATCCTGGATTTGACTTTTTGACTAGGTCTTTGGATGCACTATCTAGCGGAACGCTATCTGCCGAGTCTCTTATTGCACCGCCGGTATTCCGTATGGATTCGGCTGCAATACAACTTACCCATCTTGGCAAGCTACACAGCCTGCTCGCCGTCGCTCGGCGTAAGAGTGAGGGCGGGATGACGGCAGGGGCGATCGTGAAGGCCCTCAATGATAGATCACTAGACGTGGATGAGAAACAGCTAACCACCCATCTGCTACCATATTTGCGCTGGTCAGGTTGGCTCGAAAGGAGGACCACGAATCTCTATCAATTGTCCAGTGCCATGGATCAGTTCAAAGCGCAACTCAAAACCTGGGAAAGCAAGGCGTCAGATTCAGGTCTGACCACGAACACCGAATACAATCCGATGTTGATGTTGGAAGCGTTGCAACAAATCCCACGGATCAATGCAATTAAAAAACTTGCCGAATCTCCGGGACTACTAAACCTGACGGACTTGGGCGATACATCTACCGTTGACATATTGCTCGGCTCGGGGCTTGTCTATCAAAGCGAGGCTGGTGGGTACTTTCTATCCAAACCTGCGCTCAAATTTTTCCTAAATTTCATGGACCAAGTCGCTATCGGGGATGTGTTTTTTGACGAGTTTGAACGTCCCGCATCATGGACGGTAAATCGGATCGCGACACATCTAAAATCTCCGTTCCAAATAGAGATTCTGCGTAGGTTAGCTGAGAAGCCGCAGTCAGCAGCAGAACTGTACGATGAGTCGATGGGAATCACGCAAACGGCGCTTCGTGACTTGCTAGAGAGTTTGGCTTGGGATGGCCTCCTCACAGCGAACCGAGATCGTAGCCTTGAAACAAAGGTATATCGACTATCCGCGTCTACACACGACGGCGTGAAAGCAAAGATAAGACAATGGCGGGAGGCAGCCTCGGATTTGGGACAGGCCCAAGAAACGAAATATAATCCGTTGCTCCTTTGGGACGCGTTGTCTACAGCAAAACGGGTTCGTACGATTAGATTGCTATCACAAACTCCAGGACTAAAAACGCTTGAAGAGATGGGTGGAATAGTCACATCAGATATGGAAGTGCTCATCGGATCTGGACTGGTCTATCAGGAGCCGGCAGGTGGATACTATTTGTCGAGGCAAGGCTTGGAGTTTTTATCCGATTTCTTCAACAATCTGTTTGACGGGCCGCAAAGTTCAAATGACGATTTTGCCCGCCCTGCTGTATTAACGATGCATCGAGTCGCCGGGCTTTTCACCGAACCCGATATCCTCAAACAGGTCCAGCTGTTGGTCAACTCTTCGCAGGGAATGACGGATGAGCAGATTTGGAAGGACCTTGGGGGTGAAAGCGCGGGGCACAATATTGATGTCGTAAGGGGCCGACTGCGATCTTTGTATTGGTCTGGTGTGATTGATCGAAAGGAAAATGCAGACGGTAAATGGGTATATCGTTCGCTAGTACCGTCATTAAAACGCATAAGAGACGAGGTAAATCGATGGAGCGCAAAAGCGGTTGATCTCGATTCGGCACAACCCGTGGACTACAATCCGCTGCTGATGTTGAAAGCGCTAGAGTCGAATAGGCGATGGAATGCGATGGTACTGTTGGCAGAGTCAGGACGATCCGAGAATCTCGCAACGGAGCCTGAGAAACTCGCTAGCTTAGACATCGAACAATTGGTTGCTGCTGGGCTGATCTTTAAGGACGAAAAGAACGTGTACAGGTTATCCAATCAAGCGCTTCAGTTTCTAGGGAAATTTGTCGACCAGTTGTCCCAAGGACAGCTACCGACGGAGGGTTTTAACAACCCTGTAATATCGACGATTGAGCGATCCGCAGCGGAGCTCGCGCGTCCCAAGGTATTGCAAATCATCAGAGTATTAACAAGCGCCGAGGAAGGACAGACTATCGCTGAAACGCAGGACGCTCTCAAAGGCCAATTCTTGGATGAGGATGTTGAGCGGGTTGGACGAACCCTGGGAATCCTTGTGTGGAACGGGTTAGTCGAGCAAATAGAGGATTCAAAAAGAGGAACTGTTTTCCGCGTTCCTTCATCCACCATAGATAGATTCACCAATGTGATCAAAGGTTGGGAAAATAGCTCGGTAGATCTAAGTCCACCTGTTTCGTTGTCCTACAATCCAGTCTTAATGTGGGAAGCGCTCACGACAAGAAAACGGGTCGCGATACTAGATGAGCTTGCGAAGCATCCAGAAGGACTGGGAAAACTCGAAGGATTGGACAACCTCGATCGAGAGACTTTGTTAGGTGCTGGTTTGATTTTCTATAATGAAGTCAAAGAAAGGCACTTTCTCTCTAAACAGGGGTTAGAATTTTTCGCCGGTTTTTGGGGGGAGCTGTCGGAAGGAACGTTGTCCATCGAAGCGTTCTCTTTGCCGGCAGTCACAACTGTTGAACGCGTAGCTCATCAATTCGATTTTGCCGACCGGTTGGCGATCGTACGTATCCTAGCAAGCGAACCAGAGGGTTTGAGAACCGAGGCGCTGGTGAAGAAGCTAAGCGGTCAGTTCCCAAAGCTCGATGTCCCAGCGGTTTCAAACCGACTTTTGTCTCTCCGCTGGGCAGGCTTGGTCTTCCAGGATTCCGATCAGATCGTAGACAAGCCGCTGTATACTGTTTCGAAACGAACCCTGGAGTATATCCAGGGTGAGCTAACAAAGCTTCCGGTGACCGCGCATCGAGATCTTCGCAAGGAAATTGCCAGCCTGCTTGAAAAGCTCAGCAACGCACCGCCGAAGCTCGATCCATTTGTAAACATCTTTAGTCGATACGACGACGAGCTCATAACCCCCCTCGCTGCCCAGCAGCTCGCGTCAGATACAGCAAAGTTTGCTCCGAGCCGCGATCAAGCTTCTGGTAAACGGGAAACCAGTAAACAAATTGCCAACAACGTGGGCGCCTGGATGGGGCAAATCTATGCGGGCGTTGTCACGATCCAGGATATCAAACCGGAGAATCCGCTCGATACCTCCATTAATCCCGACGACTATATTGGCGTCAACCTACTCGATGGCGACGCCCTTGCGGTGGTCGATACGCTTCCGCCGGGGACTACGATTGTCCTCAATATTTTCCGCGGCACGAAGCTGACTACGGTAGAAATCAGCGCTGGCGAGCTTGCGCAGTTGCTAGCAATGGTTCCCCTCTGGAAAGAACTGGCCGTCAATGCAGTTTTGGACAACGATGTGCTGCCGGAAAATATCGTCGGAACACAACTCAAAGACCTTGATCCCGCTATCGAGATGACTCCCCCACAAATCGCAGCCGTCATTCTCGCCGCACAAAGCGAAGCAACCACGCAGCTAGAACTTCCGCTTGGGCAAGCGCTAGATGGGTCCTACAACGCGGGGACCAACCAAATCGATATCGAATCGCCAGCCGGGCCACTTTTAGTCGCAATCGTTGCCTACGCCAACCGCGTGCTCTCTCTTGAAGGCCCGATCATCGGCGACAACAAGCACCTCCTCGGTGACGCGCTGACCCCACTACAAAAACAACAGTTGTCCGAAGAGATCAACTCCCGCGAGCGCAAGACCCTATTTTCGTTCAAAGACGCAAAAGGTGTCTCGGCCATAAAAATTGCGCGCGATCTGATTGCTGAAAAGGAGGGCGAAAATAGTCCTGTTGTCCAAGCTCTCGACAAGCTCGAGCAAGGGCAAGAAAATATCGATGCTTTGCCAGACCAGCTTTGGGCAGTGGACTACGGCGACTCGCAAGTGATGACGTCATCGGAGTGGCCCGCATCTCTGCGCGGTGTGCTTGCCCATCGCGTTCGAGATGAGGGCACCGGCATTACCAGGACATATGTGAGCCAGGAGTTTATCCGCAAGGCGCTCAAAGACAACGCTGGCAAGCGACGTCTTGCTGAGCTGATCAAATTTGAGTTTGATCAGGGGATTCTCGGTAAATCCCGGCGCCAAGCGACATGGGGCCACTTGAGCTTCACGAAGGATACTGACGGCTCCGATAAACGCGCACTGATCTCAGGCCTTGATTTGTGGACCCTCGAGCAGCCGCTGAATCAAAGTGACGCAGACTACCTTGCTTGGCTGCAAAGCCTTGTCAACAACACCGATGAGGTCAAACGCCGCATCGGAGAATCAGGCGAGCTGCAAGGAGTCAAAGACGCCCTTACAGAAATGGCCGACGTAGTCAAGCAACGTGCCCTCGAGCTGCTGGCGGCTCGGCCGTCAGCAAATGTAGACATCTTAGGCATCGATATTACCGAGGCGGACCGCGCCGCATTTGGCGTCGCAACCGATCTCGCCAAGGCTGATGGGAAGACCCAAGATCTTATTGGGATGGAGTACAAGGAGGGTGAGACTGTTAGAGATCTGCTTCTGTCACTGATCGGCCCCGCAGTCGACACTGATGATCCTGTGCTGTTGGCGATTACCAATGGTAGCTACACGATCGGATTGGGCGAGACAGTCAGGCTAGACCTCGTGGAAGTTGATCTGGGAGAGGATAAGGTGTTCCCGTTTGCCGAGGGCACCGCAGATGCTCGCAAGCGTGGCCCATTGTTGTGGAGCAAGCCTGTGCTGGAAAACGGCGAACGCGTCCTAAAAGTGTATGTAACACGAGCGTTTGTCCAGGAGGCGATCAAGACTAAAGCCGGCCGTATTCGTCTTGCCGAGCTGATCAAATTCGACCTTGATCAAACCATTAGTAGAAAAACTCCGTTGCAAGCAGCTCTCAATCACCTGACCGAAGCTTCGCCAATCTCCAGTCTCCTGCTATGGTCCATCGACAAACCGTTTAACCAAAGTATCTCGGACTATCAAGCCTGGTTGAGAATTCGCGCAAACGAAACCAATGGCGCAATAATAAGGTCTCTCGAAGCGGTTGATGAGAAAGACCCAACGGTAATAGAGGCTGCGAACGCGTTTGGGGAAGCCGTAACGCAGCAGATAAACGCAATTAGAAATGCACTTGGGTTTGACCTACTGACAAATACACAGCGTTTGAACATTCTAAAACAAGCTTTCGTCGACTTTTTCGTTAACAATAGGCTTACTCTTGAAGGAGATATTCAGAGCGATCTGGGGGCCACCGGAGGTCTCCCTGGTCAGATCAAAAAGCTGGTAACCAGCGGTTTTTTGGAGCGCCATCCCGATGGCAAGCTCGGTCCCAATATTCTGGCTGTTAACGGTCTAATTCAAACAGCGAAGGACTTCAAGGGCCGTGGAAAGAAGTTCGAGAATGCGCCCAAGGAATACAATCCGCTATTGATGGTAGAAGCGTTGAGCGCAAAGTCACGTTTCGTCGGGCTAACGAGGCTTTCTATTCAGCCAGGCGTTACAGATGTTAGAGAAGTGGGCTTGGAGAACCCAGATCGAGCAGTCATTTTAGGATCAGGGTTGGCCTTTCAGGATGAGGAAGGACGGTACTTTGTTTCCGAGGATGGGTTCGACTTCTTGGAAGGATTCCTAAATCGATTGTCTGAGGGAGTTCTTTCCAAACAGGAGCTGGAGCGGCCGGCGGTGACGACAGTCGATCGCATTCTGGGACAGCTCATGCACCCGGATAAGTTGCGGATTGTCAACATGCTGGCAAGTTCACCGTCGGGTATTACGAGTAGTGAAATCGAGAAGGGCCTAGGAAAGTCATTGGACAGCAATCTGCTCCGAACGATGCGGTGGAATGGTGTCATTATTCGTTCGTGGTCATCTGACAAGAAGTCAGACGTGTATTCATTGGCTCCTTCGTTTCTCGACGATATCAAGAAGTCGGTTGATGATTGGGTTGGTAGGGCTGCTTCGGGCCCAGCTGTGGAGTGGCTGTTCAACCCGTTACTGATGTTTGAAGCGTTGAATACAGAAGCACGTTTCACTGCGCTAACGAAACTTGCAACCCTGTCTCAAATAGGGAATCTGGAGGATTTGGGACTAGGCTCCGAGGACGCAGACAGATTGATAGGTTCTGGATTGGTGGCTCAAGACACCGACGGTGCGTACAAGCTCTCCCCCAATGGGGTGATCTTCTTAGCGAATTTTCTCGCTGAGTTGTCAGAAGGTCGACTGTCGACAGCAAACTTCGGGTCGCCGGCGGTACGAACAGTGCAAGGGGTGACCTCCCAATTAAGTCATCCCGGCAAACTGCAAATTGTTGGCGCGTTGACTAGTCGTCCAGATGGGATGACACTCGCCGAGTTGTCAGACGCCCTACGGGATAGCAGCGTAACCCAGACCAATATGCGAGGTCTTCTCTGGAGTGGCCTCGTGGTAGAGGTGTTATCAGATCCTAGACCTGGAAAAGTTTATAAGCTCTCTACATCCGCGCTTCAGGAGTTAAAAGATCAAGTCAATGATTGGCTTAGCAAGGCAAGCGCAAGCCCGGTGAAATCGGTCGACTACAATCCGTTGTTGATGTTTGCGGCGTTGCATTCAAGTGGGCAATTTGCCGCAATGACAAAACTTGCAGATGAGCCGGAGATAGCCACAAGTGCTCATCGTCTCGGTTTTGCAGGTGGCACCCAAGAAGTATTGGGCGCCGGGCTGGTGTTTCAAGATGCAAAAGGCAAATACATTTCCTCAAGGCCTGGACTCGAATTTTTGTCGAGTTTTCTAGATGATTTGTCTGTTGGATCACTTTCGACAGCTGGCTTTGAGCTGCCGGCTGTATGGACGATGCACGGAGTTGCCGAGGACCTAAAAGATCCGTGGAAACTAAGAATTGTCCGCACGTTGATGGGTAGCTCCGCAGAAAAAACGGCCAAAGAGATCGGAGGGGTGCTAGAGGGTGAGGGTTTCAGTCGTGATGTGCGTAACGTGCTAGAACCGCTGCGCTGGGACGGAGTGGTGGTTCGCTTTGGGGCTGTAAATGTGCCGCAATTCCGTCTAGCGACGTCGGTCTTTGACGATTTCAAGAAACAGATTCGCGATTGGCGCGATGCGGCGAGCGTAGATCCTACAGAACATCGCTACAATCCACTTTTGATTTTGGAGGCACTAGCGTCGAGTCCGCGGATTGAGGATATTGAGGCGCTCGCCGGCAGTGGTGGACTGACCCGTTTCATTTCGGGCGGCGAATCTCCAGGGAGACTGATCGGCTCCGGGCTTGTATATCAGGATGGCGAGGGTAGGTATTTTCTTTCTCGACAAGCGTTTGCCGCCTTATTGGAGTTTTTGGATCAGATATCCCCCGAGACACCCTTGCCCACTGAGGATTTCGCGGTTCAGCCGGTACGAAGACTCAACAGCATGATTGGCCAGCTTGCTCAGCGTGCGAAGCTTCTTGTCAGTCGGGTGCTTGTAAAAAACAGGAGCGGGATGACAACGCAACAGGTTGTCGAGACCTTTGAAGATGGGTCTCTAGACGAGTCTCTTCGGGTGGACCCCGACATAGCCGCTGATACGGTTCGTACGCTGTATTGGAATGGTCTTGCCGAACGTGATCGCGCCGGCGAGGGAGGAGAGGACGTCTATCGACTCTCATCGGCTGCTGTAAACGAGATTAAGAAACAGATTGAGGCGATGAGAGACAAGGCGACCGCAAGCCCGAGCCAAATCCCACCCTATAACCCACTGCTTTTGTTGGAGGCACTGGCGACTGAAAACCGCCGTCGTGTGATAGTGGAACTCGCGGCGCAAGACGGAGCAGCAGGACTTGGCCTAAATGGACCAGAGACTGAAATCATGTTGGGATCAGGTTTAGTGTTTCAGGATGACAGCGGTCAGTATTTTGTTTCTAGACCCGCACTGGATGCTGCCGCCACCTTCATAGAAGGTGTATCTACCGGAGACTTCTCAATAGAAGGATTTAACCGACCAGCAATATCCACTGTTAAACGGATTGCCAGAGAGTTGAGTCATCCCGATAAACTCGCGATAGCCCACATACTAGCAAGCCAGTCGGCGGGTATTACGACTGTACAGGTAGTGGAAAAGCTTAAAGAACAGTCCGTGGAGTCAGACACTGATACTGTATCCAAGTTCTTGTTACTCTTGCGTTGGAATGGAGTTATTACACGTGGACCTCTGGCGGAGGGCAGTACGAACGCAACATATTCTATTTCTCAAGAAACTCTGGAGACCATAAACAAGGAGCTCGCGAAGCTTCCCGCGACCCAGCATCGCGATCTACGCAAGGAAATCGATAGCCTGCTCGAAAAGCTGAGCAACGCACCGCCGAGGCCAGACCCAGTTGTAAACATCTTTAGTCGGTATGACGGCGAGCTTGCTAACCCCCTCTCTGCCCAGCAGCTCGCGTCCAATACCGCAACATTTGCTCCGAGTCGCGATCAAGCTTCTGGCAAACAGGAGACCAGCAAGCAGATCGCCAACAACGTAGGCGCCTGGATGGGGCAAATCTATGCAGGTGTTGTCACAATCCAGGGCATCAAACCGGAGAATCCACTCGATACTTCCATCAATCCCGACGATTATATTGGCGTCAATCTACTCGATGGCGATGCGCTCGCTGTGGTCGATACACTTCCATCGGGGACTACAATTGTCCTTAACATTAACCGCGGCGTTGGTCAGACCACGGTAGAAATCAGTGTCGAAGAACTTAAGCAGTTGCTTGCGATCGTTTCCCATTGGAAAGACCTGGCCGCAAATGCGGTTTTGGACAACGATGTGCTTCCGGAGAATATCGTCGGAACACAGCTCAAAGATCTCGACCTTGCTATCGAGCTGACTCCACCACAAATCGCGGCGGTGATTTTGGCAGCGCAAAGCGAGGCAACCACACAGGTAGAAGGGCCCCTGCTTGGGCAAGCGCTCGATAGTTCTTACAACGTGGCGACCAATCAAATCGACATCGGATCGCCAGCGGGACCGCTTTTGGCCGCGATTGTCGCTTACGCCAACCGCGTGTTCTCGCTTGAAAGTCCTGTTGTTGGAGACCCAGGTCAGAACAAACACATTCTTGGTACTCCTCTGCCCGAGCCAGATCGTCTGAAAATTGCCAATGAGATTAATGCGCGAAAGGACAGTCACAAGGAGTTCTCGTTAATAAAGGACAAGAGCGGCAAGTCTGCGTGGTCGTATATCCGCGAGGTATTTGCTGAGCATCTTCCGGCGACGTCTCCGCTGATTGCTGCTTTGGATCAAGGCGAGTTCTTTCTCGATGTAGAGCAAAAGGAGTCAGTCAAGCTCGAGCTTGTCGGTGTCAACTTTGACGACTCGCAGGTGTTGTGGTTACCCGAGTGGGGGTCTCGCCCCGACCTGCGCGGACCCTTGGCGCAGCGAATCCCGACGACTGATAGCAAAACCGGTCAGCGCATATTAACGGTCTACGTTGCACAGAAGTTTATCGATGAAGCCATCAAGACCAAAGGAGGTCGTCTTCGCTTGGCAGAGCTAATCAAATACGAACTTGACCAGGCTGTACTTCGCAAGACTCATCGCGCCGCGGTTAGGGACCACTTTACGAAGATACCGAGCAAAGATCCCAAGCTTCCTGCCAAACTTGCAAACATCTCCAGTCTCGATTTGTGGACGATGGGGCAGTTGTTTAACCAAAATAGGGAGGACTACCTTGCTTGGTTAAAAGCGTTGGTCAAGAACACCGATGAAGCTGTCCGACTCATCCAGGAGTCCAGTGAGCCAAAACAAATTCAGGATACTCTCACGGAGATGGCAAGACTTGTGGAGCAGCAGGCCGGCGACCTGATTAATTCATATCAATTCAGTATGTTAGCGAATACACAGCGCCTGGACATTATTGCGCAGGTAGTGAGTAACTTTTTTGTCAACCAGAGACCCTCCCGAGAGGGGGAGATACAAAGCGAGCTGGGTGCCAAAAGTACTCTCGCTAAAAACATTCAGCGACTCGCAGAGAGCAACTTCCTGCTTCGTCATCCCAATGGGGATCTGGGCCCAGACGTTACGACGCTCAATGAGCTGAAGCAGACGATTACAAACCTCAAGCCAAACAGTAGCGAAACCAAGATTCCCGTTGAAACCTACAATCCAATGTTGCTGTTGGAAGCATTGTCTGATCCAAGACGTTTCCGCGGAATCATGATCCTTCTTGCGAATCCCGGGACTTCCAATCTTCTGGAGATTGGCGTGCTCGCGCAGGGGAGAGAAGTATTGTTGGGATCTGGGTTGGTATTCCAGGACGACGAGGGTAAGTATTTTGTATCTAAGACCGCGCTCGAGGCGTTGGTTAGCTCGGACGAATCGAAACCGGGATTCTTAGACATGTTGTCGAAGGGTGATATTTCGGATGCAAAATTCGATCGTCCCGCGATATGGACAAAGGAGAGGGTCTTCGGCCAACTCGGTCAACCCGACAAACTGCAGATAGTAAGGGCCTTGGCCAGCAGTAAAGTGGGTCTGACGCCGAGTGAAATCGCACAAATATCGAGCGGGATGAATTCGGCGCAGGTATCCGCGTTGCTTCCGGCGCTTCGTTGGTCGGGTGTTATTGTTCGCGTATGGTCAGAGACAAAAAAGGCAAACGTCTACGTATTGTCAAGGTCTGTTCTCGAAGCGGTTACAAGTCCGATCGATGATTGGCTAGCTAAAGCAACACAGGGTCCGGCTGCTGAATGGCTGTTCAATCCGTTGCTGATGACCGATGCACTGTTTTCGCATGAACGGTTTGAAGCCATGCTTAAGCTCGCTAACAATCCAGGGGTTAAGACCTTTGAAGAATTAGGAGTTGCCAGTTCAGCCACCGTGCCACTTGTCGGTGCGGGTTTGGTGACGATCGACGAAACAGGTAGCCATTTTGTGTCTAAAAGTGGACTCACGTTTTTGTCAGAATTTTGGGCCGATTTGCTGAAAGGAGAGCTGTCTACAGACAATTTTGAGGCTCCAGGTGTACGTACCCAGTCACGGATCATGGCTGAGCTAACCCATTCTGGAAAGCTAATGATAGTGCGTGCATTGGCAGCAAACCCCGATGGGTTGACGGCCCATGGGGTTGTGGAGATCCTCAAAGAGGATGAGTCTGTGGCGTTGGAGGTGGACTACATTTCGGCATCATTGTTGAGTTCTCTACGGTGGAGCGGCATCATTATTCGCGCCTCATCATCACCTGGCCGAGACGACGTGTATCGTTTGTCTAGCTCGGTTCTCCAAGAGCTAAAAGACCAAGTGAATGATTGGCTTGTTCGCGCCACATTGAGTCCGCCCGTAGAACGGAAGTATAATCCCCTATTGATGTTCGAGGCTTTGGAGACAGCAACTCGAATCGCTGCAGTTGTGCAACTCGTTGATAATCCTGGAACATCAAGTCTCGAAGAGCTGGGACTTCGTAGCCTCGACATGCAAATACTGTTGGGATCTGGTTTGGTATTTCAAGACGAAACAGGGAGGTATTTTATCTCCAAAGCAGGAATCGGATTTTTCTCGACTTATTTAGATACACTGTCTGTTGGAAAGCTGACGGCCACGCAAGACTTAGAACAGCCGGCCACTTGGACCCTGGACGGTGTTGCGTCTCAGCTAGCAGACCTGGACCGGCTCAAAGTTTGGCAAACGCTTACCGATCCTAAGCTTCGTAAGGGTAGCAACACGACGGCGATACTGGGGGCATTCAAGGGACTGTTTCCAGATGTTGACGATCTTGATCTACAGCGTCTGACTAAAGATCTGCTGGCACCGTTGCGTTGGAATGGACTCGCGTTGCGACGGTGGTCGAGCACCGCGCGCGAGGATGAATATCTACCGGCCTTTGCGGTCTTGCAACAGTTTAAGGACAAGGTGGATGAATGGTCTCGGCGCGGCAAACCGGCTCCTGCTTTCGATGGGTCTTATAATCCACTCTTGATGTTGGACGCGCTAGCATCGATAACCCGTACGATCGAAATCGACAGGCTGGCCACGGCAGAATCCGGGGTAGAGAGTATGGGTGTGTCCGGCGCGCCATTGGATAGGCTTCTTGGCTCGGGTCTTGTCTTTCAGGATGATAGTAAGAAGTATCATTTGTCAGCAGATGCATTTGGCGCCCTATCGTTGTTTTTAGCGGAGCTATTGGACGGGAAACTGGTCGCCAAGAACCTAATAAATCAGGCGCCAATTACTGCGCTATCACGAGTTTTTGAGCAGCTTCGCCACCCCTCCAAGCTCAAGGTATTCAGTGCTGTAGCTGCGGCTCGCGAGTTAGGAATGACTGTCTCAAACCTGACAAAAAAATTCGAGGACAAATCTCTCGCTCTCGATTCCACACTTGTTTCTGGATTTTTACAGTTTCTATTTTGGAACGGCTTAGTTGAGAGGACTCAAGTTGGTAATCGTCAAGCCGATGTCTACAAATTTTCACGCGAGGTCTTTGCGCGCACCAAAAAGCAAGTAGACGACCTAGCCGACAGTGCTGTAGTTAGTCCGGAAAAGTCGCAACAGTACAATCCGTTGTTGATGTTTGAGACCCTCGTTAGCCGCAAAAGATTAGTTGCTATTATTGAGATCGCCCAAAAACCAGGACTTACTACGCAAGGGTCGCTGGGCGTTGAAGGTCAGGATTATGATGCGCTGATCGGCTCTGGATTGGTGTTCCAAGACGACGATGGTAAGCACTTCGTTTCTAAAGACGCGCTCGATTTCTTGGCTGGCTTTATGGCGCAATTGTTAGATGGTAATCTCTCCATCGAGAACTTCGAACTGCCGGCAATCTCAACGATCAGAAATGTGGAGAAAGCACTCGGCAATCCGGATAAATCCCGGATCGCAAAAATTCTCGCAGGTCACTCTGGTGAAATGACCACAGAGGAAATTGTCGCAGTGCTGAAGGCGCAGTCTGTGGACGTCGAATCGATCCAGGCATCAGAGCGGCTGTCGTCATTGCGTTGGAGTGGTCTGATTCAGAGCGGATCAAAGGATATCACAAAAGCCAAGTTCTCCTTTTCTCGTACAAATTTGGAGCTGATAGAGAAGGAACTCCAGGAGCTCCCGGATACCGAGCATCAAGACCTGCGCAAAGAGATCGATAACTTGCTCGATATTGTTAACGGGCCTAAAAAGCCAGATGGTGGCGGTAGTACGCTGCCCCAAACCCATGCGCTGGTGGGCCTTGGCCTAGTTACCCAAGATCAGGTCAGACGGCATGGCGGCAATGTGACCGCGAACCGGTTTGACGAGCTTGTGGATCTAATCGAGACGACCCGGGGCGCAGTAAGCGATCGTTTGGTCAATGATCTTGAGGCTATTGCAAGGGCGATGCTAACGGCCAAAAACTCTGCGCCTGTGCAGTGGGGCAAGGCGATGCATATTTTTGCGCAAAACGAAAAGTATGATGTACTCAATGCGATTGCTGCGTTTTGGCGGACTTCTGTTCCGGTTCTTTCGGGATTTGATTTTGAAGCGATTGCGGTAACGGATGTGTTTGTTGACGAATCAGAGGTCTTTATCACGGTTCCGCAAGTATTAGCGTCCAAGGGGCAGTATGAGACTGCGTATGAGTTGGCACGCAGCTACGTGGAGCATGGTGATTTTGAGCTGTCCGACAAAAGTCGCCAGCGGATGTATCGGGACATTGTCATTGAACAGGCAAAGAGCGGTCTGGTCGACGAGGCGGCTGTTGAGGTGGAGAAGCGAATGGATTCCGAGTCGGTGTTTACGGTTCAGGCTTGGGATGCAATCGCGCAGGCCTATCGTGGTCAGGGTAAAGATGTGAAGGCAGGGGAAGCGTACGGTCAGGCGATGACGCTGCTGATGAATATGAACCGTGGATTACGTTCGTTTGCACTTGGTGATGTTTCTGTTTTGTTTAACACGAACTTTTCCAAAACAATTGATCCCGTCGCTGGTGGTACGGATGTTCACACGACCGTATGGATTCTCATTCACAATATGATCGTTTCGGAGCTGTTGCCGGAACTTTTGAAAGATGCAGACTTAATGCAGGCTCCGGACCTGCGCAATCTGCGCTTCCTTGTTCGGCTCAAGATCGCCTCTGTGTATGCGAGCGAAGGGCGGGATCAAGAGGCGGAGGATCTGATCAAGGCTGTTGGTTCGGAGTTTGTTGATCCGCAGTTGGATCAGCAATGGCTCAATCAGGTCGCTTTGCTCGGTGCGGCGCACCAAGTGGCAAGACTCAAATCGGCTTTGGTGTTGGGAGACCAGGACATTGTGAGGAATAGTCGCGCCGAGATCAGCAGATTACTGAACGAATTTGCGAATCGGCCGAACGTCCCGATGAGTACCTACAGTGCAGGGATTGCACAAATAGCGGTTGAGGCGGCGGCAGCGCTGAATCCACCGAACAGTGCAGTGTCTAGAGGGGCGCGTGACATTCTTGATCTCGCAGCTGGTATTCTCGAACCACGTGGTAAGGTCGGGGTGCTATTCGATATCGATAAGATATTCCTTGGACGGGAATCTGTACTGGCCGCGCAGTACGAGCACGGGTTTACCGACGACGCAAGTCAGACCTTTGCGGATACGGTGCGGTTCGTTAAGAAGGCCTTCGTTGAGGACTCGGATCATGTCAACGCTGGCGCGTTCAATGCATATCTAGAGAATTTGCACGTTCTCCGCGATGCACTGGCCAATGCAACGCACGTCAATGCGAGTGCGAACCGCGCGACGCTTGTGGATGAAATGTCGCGATACACAAGCAGTATCGTGAAGCCGAATGACTTTGCTGATCTGGTCGATGGGGTAGACGAAAACGCGCTGTGGAGCGATCTGATTAGCGGCGGGCTTATCGACACCAATGGGCGCGTGCAAACCGCTGCGTCTCGCGACTTGCCCAGCAAGTACAATGCTAGACAGGTCACGCAGATCAACGCGGTATTGGATTTTTATAGCGAGTGGGATCGTCTGCTTCATGATCCCGAGTTTGCAAATTACGATATCAACGACAGCGTAACGGAGTATGTCCAGTCGACGCTCGGATGGTACTTAGACAGACGCGATTTTGTCACTGCGAATGCGCTGGCAGGCATGGTCCACCAGGCTGCAAGTGCTGGCTATGTGCAGGGGCAAAGTGAGTGGTTGCGTCGCTTGAGCCTGGCCCAGGTGGGTGCTGGGGTTCTCCTCGCTGCCCAAAAAGCGTGGATTGACATCCCGCGGGCGATCACCTACGAGGGACAGCGCAGTGGTTCGATTGCCAACCTAACAGCGGATGCTGATGCGATCGCTGGGCTGGCGACGGAGTATCTCGGTGGATCGAAACTGTCACCGCTGGAAGCTCTCGGTCTGATTCAAGCGGTTGCGCATCCCGATTTGTCACCCTTTGCAGATCTGCCAGGAAAGTTTGACCGGGCGCTTGAGCGGCGCCAGCAGGTGGTTCGGTTGAGCCAAAAACTGCTTTCTAAGCTGTATCCGCCGACTGCCCAAGTCGATCAACAGACGCTTGCGAAATTTCGCGAGACAATCGAATCTCAGTTGGAAGATTCGAGGCGGAAACGCGAAAAAGATGAGGAGGCAGGAAGGTTAGATCGGTTTGCAGACGATATGAATGCAGCCAACCTGTCCATGCACCAGACCCTTCAGGTCCTGGTAAACGCGAGCGAATTTTTGGGAATCAAAAGCTCTGCACTGCTCGAGTGGACACTGATCAAGCGGCGTGGGCATCGCGAGCTTGCTGAGATCAATCACGTCATCGCGGCAGCTTCCGACAATGCGCTGTGGCGACCGGTTCTGGATGCACTGGTGGGGCTGCCCTACATTACAAATGATAAGGACAAAGAGGCGCGCTACCAACCGGTATGGAGGCTATTACGAGACTATAGCCAGGTTGTCGCGGTACATAAACTGTTTGGCGGCGAGGACCAAGCACTGACAGCGATGAACCAAGCCTTGGCGTCGGCCAATCCCGACACTGAGGAGGGGCGCAAGGCGTTCCGCGAACAATTTCATACCGTGATCTCCGAAGCGATTTTGGGATTTTTGAATAGCGGCCTGAGTGGCAACGCCCAAGAGACGAAGTTGCGTAGCGACCTCGAGATCACCGAGGGCTTTATCAACGCGATCATTTACGCCAGAGATCTCAATCACCCAGGGCTTAAGAAGGTGCTAGCGCGCTTTGTGCAAGAAGGTGGCGGGGGTGATGTAGCGTTTGCGGAGATTGCAAAGCTTGCCAAAAACGAGACATTTGCCGGTGAGCTTACGAATCTAAGGCGCACAGTGCCCCAAACCGTCACGCAGGTAAAGGACCCGCAGGCGCTATTGCTGCAACGGAAGGACAGAGCGTATCGCGAGATAGTGGCCGCTTTCAAAGCGTTGCGTGAGCAAGAGCCATTGCTCGCAAACACCATTGCGACCTTTGTTGCATCCCTTACCGGTAATGTTGATGCCAAGGTCGGTCAGGTCAAAACCTTTGTCGCCGAGCTGAAGAAGCCCAACTCCCAGGGCGCGAGTATTCCTGCCAACGATCCCTTGCTGGCAAATATCAGCAATCAGGTGTCGATTATTCAAAATATCAAGCCATCTGCGGCCAAGGCACAACAGGCAGATGTCGTCATCTACGTGAGTGACGACCCGGTCGAGATCCTCAACATGGGTGTCCGATTTGACAGTTGTCTCGATTGTCGGACCGGGTCGAATCGCCGTTTGTTGGCTGCCAACTTGCTCGACGCAAATAAGCGCGTAATTTTTGTCACCGATAGCAAAGGCAACCCCATTGGTCGCGTTGTCGTTGGCTTGGTCGAAGCCAACGGGCAAAAGGTGCTGATGCCGCTATCATATTTGTACCAAAATACCGAGCTCGACATCTCGGGCATTGTGATTGACTACCTCCAGGCCTACAGCGAGGATCTTAAAATTCCGCTGCTGATTCTCGACGAGCAAATTGCTGGACTGAAAGTTGATGCCCCAACGAGGTCGATGACCCCAGTAAATGGGGTCACGGTGACGATCGCCGGCGCCCACTCCCCGGAGATCTACAGCGACTTTGACCTCGAGATTGACAAACCTGTAACCTTCGGCACTGGTCTTTGGTACACGCCGACTGGAAATAGGGACTTCATCAACTTGTTTGGCGATGATGTGAAAACCGAAAACACGCTAGACAACAAAAAGGATATCCAGACAGTCTACGATAACGCCGATAATGCAAAAACCCGGACAGTAACCGAGCTTGCCAAAAAGCGGTCGCTTGCAGGCGTGAAAATCGATCCAGAGACTGGCGTTGAGGTCACGGATAGCAATGTCGAAAACGCTCAGCCTATCACGCATGTTGTATCCGACCTGATCACAGAGAACGCCAAAAAAGAGGACGCACTGGCACCTACCGTCGCATCGACGGTTCGCTCTGGGACTTTTGACCTGAGCGAAGAGCAGTGGAAGAAGGTCAGACCCAAAAAATATGAGACGACGATTTTTACGAGTGGCCGGCTCGAGGTCCATGAAGTCGACCGTGGGGCAAGCAAGTACTTCCCCGTCGCAGACGGTGCTTCGGGGCCGACCAAGCGCGGCCGGGTTACCTGGCGTGAGTGGGACAAGGACGACGACGGCAATTTTGTCCTCAAGGTCTATGTCACCAAGGCATTTGTTGCCGATGCTCTCCAGACCCCGGAAGGGCGGATCCGCCTCGCCGAGCTGGTTAAGTACGATGTAGATAAGGGCATCTACGGCCACTCAACGGCGGAGGCGATGACCTTTCACCTTAGTTCGTCGACAATCGGGAGCCTCGACGCGTGGTTGATTGATCAGCCGCTCAACCAAATCCAAGAGGACTACCGCGCTTGGTTAGAGACTGTCATTGCCGAGACCAGCAATGCGATCGATCGAATTCTCGCAAGGAATACCCCCGATCTGCTCAAGCAGAGATATATCGAGATCGCAGCCGTGATTCGCCAACACGCTGCAACGCATTTGGGCGCGTTTTTGCCGCTTGCGTTTGACCGGGCCGAGGCCACGTTCGCAGACGGTCAGACGAGACAGCTGACGGTCGATGAAATGGTCGATCTGCCCAGCACGGTAGAAACCGTACGCTGGCTCGATCGCAAGGGGGCCGTGACGGTGTTCTCTGCGGCGCAATATCGTGCGGGCATCAACAACGGCGCCATCTACATTCGTCGTTCGACGAGCAGCGGTTCTGCTCCTTATGCCGCGAGCGTTGCGTTTCCCATTGAGTCATTGCGTCCAAATCAGGGCACAAATGAGGGCGTGCGGGACGCAGTGGATAAACACAGTAGTATTTTCGTTGCGGAGACTGAGCGCGAAGGCGAGACTTGGAAAAGCAAGTTTTTGGACGACACGGTCGCCAATCAAGATCCCATTGAATTTGTCTACGAAGCAAGCAGCGAGCATGTTCGCGGTGCCATTGATCGTCTTCAGCGTTCTCATGCGGCGGAGCGCGTGATTGATGCGGCTCATAGTGTTTTCAATCTAGACATTCAGAAAGTTACAGTAGGCATCCGCAGTGGTGCGGTACAACCCATGACTGTCGGCGTAGATCCCAAAGGGAAGATAATGACTGTCTCTGTGTCAGAAAGGGTCGTGCTCACCCCCGAGGTGTTTGGTTTGATGTTAGTCGATGGTTTTATCAACGGTCTAATGACTGACGAATTTTTCGCAAATGCGGGGATCGACAACCGAGACTTACGTGGGCCGTATGGAGATGTGCTTGCACATTTTGTTGCGGCTCGTTTCTACGTCAGTAGCTACTCCGAGCCTATGAAAGCCGATCTGTATCGCGTTTTGGAAAACTGGGAAGGCCGTGAACAGGAGCCGGACGATGATGGTCACTACGGGAGGTTATTCCGATTCTTTGAGCAGCTCGACGGACTTGAGGAGGTCTCAGATCAAGAATTGTTGTTTGCTGCTGTGCGGCTTGCCCGGGATGATTTTAATGAGAAAACCCAACCCGAATTTGATGCCATCACTGCGAGCGGTACCGCGTGGCTAGACCAGTTTAATCTCGTCGCGTATCTCGATTCTCTCGTTCGCACCAATGAGGCGGACACTGGCGCCATACGGCTTAGCGCCAACCAGGCGATTGCGTCCAACGACGTCACAACCCATGCCATTTTGTCCTTTTTCATCGATCAGCTGAGTGGTCTAGGGCAGTCTGCCATCGACACCGGGCTCAAACTCAAAGAGTCCACTCTCAATACCGATCATGCCCTGCAAAATTTGCTGATCGATGTGATTTTCGCTGCTGAGAAACGAGGGTTGGTGAATAAGATCTTTGGTACGCCTGAGCCGCCCGATATTAGTAACCCCCGTGAGGTATTGCGCCTGCTCGACGAAAGTGGCGGACTGCTTGAGGCGGTGAAGACAAAACTAATTAGTTCAAGTCGCCTGGGTCATGTGTTGAAGGCGCTCGATCTCGAGCAACCCACGCCGCCGGGTCCTGGTGACAATAAGCATCTCCTTGGTGCCCCATTAACGCAAGCTGAACGCCAGCAAATTGCCGAAGAGATCAACGCGAGCAATGAGAAAGGCGAGCTCAAACACAAACAGACAAAATTGTCGGAGATCACGGTCAATGGGGAGTCGGCTATCGCCATCTTGCGCGGACTGATCGCAGCTGGTGTTGACAAAGACGATCCGATTCTTGCGGCGCTCGATACTGGCTCGTACGTAGATAAAGATGGGAATACCGTGCAAATTGAACTCATCGCTACCGACTTTGGCGATTCCCAAGTTCTCTGGCTGGACGAGTGGGGAGGGCAGCAGCGTGGCCCGCTAGCGCAGCGCATTGAAGGCCCCGAAAGTACGCCGATTGTTCGCATTTACTTCGCCGAATTATTTGTTCGCCGCGCGCTCGACCGCAACTTTGACCTCGTAGAGGACGACGGCAATAGTCCAAAGCTGTTGGCGCAGCTGATCCAATATGAGCTCGACCGAGAAGTAAATGGCAAGACTCGCCTCGAGGCATTACTCCCCAAGGACGGAGCAGCAATTTCTGACCTTGATTACTGGACGTTGACCAAGCGGTTCAACCAGTCCCCAGAGCAATATCGCGCATGGCTGGAGAAATTGGTCGCCGATACCAAAGAAGTTTATGATCGGGTTACGGCCTCGACGATGGAGAGCGAAGACACCATTCAGGCCGCTCAGCAGATGGCCGTCGCGGTTCATTTATTGGCCAGCCAATTGCTTCTAAATAGCGACTTCGAGGCGAAGACGGGCCGGATTGCCGGTCGTGGTATCCGTCTTCCCGGCATTGCCATGGGTGCGATGAAACCCCGTGGCGACGAGTTGGTTGGCGAATTTGCGGTCGACGGTGATACCTTTGTCGTTGGCTCGGTGCCGCCGATTCGTCCGAATGGCGAACTCACGGTTCCAGTCACGATACGGGGAGTAGACAATACCTTCTATGCGACCGGTGAGCCTGATTTGATTCGCGCGCTCGTCGTGTCCTTCGAACTAGAGCAGCTAAAACGCGATATCGCCGCCAACAAACAGACATTTGAGGAAGGCAGCGCGACGATTGTTGATTTGACGGACCGGTTTCAAGGATTTGATATAGAAGCGCTCGGCCTGCTCGAGAAGCTTACCGCACTCAACGAAATGATCAGCGGTCAATCGATCACCAATCCGCCGATCCTCAATGACATTGATTTGCACGAGCAACTTACCAACCAAATGGATCACTTTTTGGAGCTCGTCTCGGATGACTCCCTCAATGGCGAAATTCTGGCGAGTCCGTATGCGCCAGCCCAGCTTACTCGCGGCCAAAATGTCGCGGTGGTCGACAGCTTCATTACCCAGCAGGTGATCGCTGGCTTTGAGCAGCTTGCAACGGCTATGGCGACCTATGATAGCAGAGAGCTAGATACCTTGATTGCGCAGGCAAAGCATTTTGAGACCCATTTGGCAGAACCCCTCGCGGACATCGATAGGATTCTCTCCGGTATTACCTTTCCAAGTGATCGGCTGCTTGCCCTCGGTGAGAGCGCACACAATACCTTTTCCGAGTGGCTGGATATGACCCAAGCCCACGTGCTTCTGTTGAGCGATATCGTCAATCTGAAGCGAAATGGTGTGACTGTCGACGCAAAGCGCTTGCAACGATACCTCGATTCGTACAAAAACCTCCAGGACGATCTGATCCGCTTGTCAAAGGACACGGTTGGGCTCGGCCTAATCCGTGTCGGGGCCGTGGTTCTCGACCGGCAGCTGGAATTATACGACGACATGAGTGGATTGATCATCGAGGCCGAAACACTCATTACGGGCATGCGCGCGGAGGTTGACAAGATTTCCGGTTCGGATCCTTCCGATCGGACGATAGTGGTTGGGCTGCATGACTACTTAGATCGCCAAGGAGAGCTTCAACAATTGGGTGAAAAGGAAGGTGTCATCGATATTGGCGACCGACGATTGCGCGTCAGTGGACAAGCGATAGAGCCGGCGGAGGGACAACGGGCGGCGAAGTTGCACTTTGCTCCTGGGGGGCAGACCTTTTTCGTCGCAGGGGGGACTCAGGATATTCAGGAGCTGGTGGTTTCTTCTGATCTCGGGGAGCTACGCAAAGTGGCTGCTCGCTATAAAGTGGATTTGGAAAGCAATCCATCGTTTGTCGAGGATCTCGTGGGATTCAATGCTGATGCACAAGAGGTTGTGCGGCGCTTCCTATCTCAGCTGACCGCTTTGAATAATGCCCTAACAGGTCAGAACATTGTAAACGGACCAACAGAGACACTCGGTCAATTGCAGGCCGAGATTCACAAGCAGTCCGTGCGGTATCTAGCCAGTGCCGATATCACGAGTGGTAGCGGAGCCCGAGCCGACAACACGTCACTCTTGGCACACGCAAAAACGGTCATCGCTGCCGTCGGCGTCGGTTTGACGCAGCAACTTCTCACAACCGATCGCGATCTAAATGACGCAATCGCAGCCAACCCCGAGCAAATCGATTTTGCCGCCTTGATCGCCTCGCTGCGCGAGAAGGAAACGCAGCTAGCCGAAAAGAGTGAGACAGCAGCGAAGTTTGTACCCGATAGCGCTGTGGCAAATGACGAAGAATTTGCCAAACTCATCAAGCTGGTCAGAGACAACTACGCAGAGTGGCGCAAGCAGGCCGTGTCCTACCGAGAAATGGTTGAAACGGTTCATGACCAAAACCTGTCGGAGCGCATTGACGATATCGATACGTTGATCGACAAGGCGAATGCGGCGTTCAAAGAGATTGACGACTTTGAAGCAATTGCTCGGACGCTAAAAGATATCGAATTGGTGGCCTTTCATTGGGCTTCGCAAACTTCCATGCGCGAAGCGCAAGAGCTTGTGATCCATCTCGCATCCCAGCAAATCAGCGCGTTGGCGGAGAAAATCGCGAAAGTGAATGATCCGGGCGACAACAAGCACGTCGTTGGCGAGCCGATTTCCGAGAAAAGACGGGAGGACATCAAAAAGAAGATTGCTGAGGTTCAGAGCACACACAAGAACCTGAAAAAGGAGGAGTTGGATGATGTCACCAGGCGGATCCAAGCGGTGGTCGGTGAAGGAGATCGATCGGTTGTGGCGCTCAAGAAGGGGCTGGTGGAGATCGAGAGGCAGACCGAGTCTGGGACGACGACGCAGCTTTGGTCGGTGAAGATCAAGACGGTTGATTTTGGCAACAACTCCCAGGTGTTGTGGTTGGATGAGTGGGGAAAGGATGTGCGCGGCCCGGTTGCCCAGCGTTTTGAGGACACCGACAATCGGGAACTTACCGTCTACATCAGTGAGGCGTTTGTGCGCAGTGCGGTCAACACTGAGGATGGCCAGATCAGTCTGGCTGAGTTAATCAAGTATGAGTTGGATCGCGTCCTCAACAACAAGACGCATCTGCAGGCTCTGACCTCCCATCTTACCGAGGGGTCGGCGATTTCTACACTCGATCGCTTTTTGGTCCGGCAGCGTTTCAATTTGTCATTGCCAGCGATGTATGCGTGGCTCACCGATCGCATTAACAACACAGATCCGGTCAAGGCGGATCTCGACAAGCTTGTTGCGGTCGAAGGAGAAGACACGATCAAGGCTGCGAAGGAGATTGCAGACATTGTCAAATGGGAGGCGGAGTCGGTCCGGGCGGCGCTGCAGTTTTCTGCGCTCAGTAGTCCGGGGTCGCTAGAGATTTACACACAAGTCGTGACCCATCGGTTGGAGCAGGGCTCGGATTTGGCGGTGGAGAATCTTAACGTGACGCTGGATCAGCAAAGCTTTGTCCCTGGGTTTGTTAAGCCGCTGGTCGACAATGGTCTGATGAACAATCAAGGAGAGCAGCTTAGCGTCAATGCCGCACCGATCAATGGGTTGATTCAGCTTATCGATGCGCTGCATAAACAGGGTAGGGCACCGCCGAGTGTTCCCGGTGCATACAATCCGATCTTGATGCTCGAGGCGTTGCGGTCAGCAAAACGGATGAGGGCGATCCGAACGCTTGCAGAGCGTCCCGGGATCGCGGATTTGCGCGAGCTTGCCCTATCGCCGTCGGATAGAGAGTGGTTGCTCGGGTCGGGTTTGGTGTTTAAGACCGAAGCTGGACACTTCGTGTCCGAACCCGGGTTTGCATTCTTTAAAAAGTTTGTCGACCGTTTGCCTCTCGGCGGGATGTTTGCTGACCAGTTTACGGTTCCGGCTGTGTCTAGGGTGGCAAGGACTGCGGCTCACCTCAGAACTCCCGGTACGCTCGTCATTCTATCGGCGTTGGCGGGGCTGAAAGAAGAGGACGACGGGTTGACGGCAGCCGAGATCAACAAACTTGTGGACCGGACCCGCAGCCAGGATGTGTTGAGTCCTGCCAGATTGAGCGGTTTGGTGGTTCGCCGTTGGTCGGAGGACAAGGGTGATCAAGTCTACTTCCTCGCAGCGTCGACCCTGCAAAGCACAAGAAGCGCGGTGGATCAGTGGTTCCAGCAGGCAAAATCGAGTCCCGCGGAAGAGCGATCCTACAATCCGTTGCCGATGTGGGACGCGCTGTCGTCAGACTTGCGGCTCGAAAATTGGCAGAAGCTTCTCGACCGGCCGGGAGTTGCGCAGCTGGAAGACTTGGGCATCACCGGTGCGGATAAGCAAGCGCTATTGGGGTCGGGTCTGGCCTTCCGGTCCGAGCAGGACGGCAAGTACTATCCGTCACGAGCGGCGCTGCAATTTTTGCGGACGTTTTTGGATGACCTGTTGACAAAGCCTGTGGATGTCGACAGCTTTTCGCGGACAGCAGTGTGGACCAATTCTGGCGTTGCGACCGAATTGGGCAACCCGATTCAACTGGAGGTGATCCAGGCACTGATCGAAAACCCCAAAGGCGTAACCAGTTTTCAGCTGAGCAAGTTGTTGGAAGATTCACGTTTTGGTTCGGTGCCAATTGCCCCTGCGGCACTCACGCTGCTGTCGTCGCTTCAGGCAAGTGGCCTGGTCGTCCAGGTGAAGTCGGCTGAGGAGAAGGCGTTTGTTTACACCCTGTCCCCAGTCCTCAGCGAGTTTGCATCTACTGTTAACGACCTGCAGAGCGCTGCAAACCAAACGCCCCAGGTCCCCGTCTCGTACAATCCGTCGCTCATGCTGGAGGCAATGGGCTCGCCGGAGCGGTTGGCTGCCTTGCGCGAACTTGCCAGCAAGGGTGCACTAGAGACGCTGGCCGGACTTACCGCCGAAGACGTCGAATGGCTGCTTCGGTCTGGCTTGGTGTTTCAAAACAGCGAGAACCAATACGTTCTATCGAAACCGGCGTTTGAATCCCTCAGCAAGTTTTTGCAAGAGCTATCCGCTGGACGCTTGATTGTGGACGGCTTTGAAAACCCATCCTTATCCACTGCCGAACAGATTCGCGCGGCGTTTGCGAGGGTACACACCCAAGACCTGCTAGCGACATTTGCCCAAAACCCCCAGGGCTTGACGATCGATCAGCTCCGGCAGGCGCTGTTTAGCCAGTTTTTGAATGCAGCGGCGTTGCAGCTCATCGACAGTCAACTAGAGTCCTTGTGGTTGGCCGGTTTGCTCGTCCGGCAAGCAAACCCAAGCGGCTCGCTACCGGTGTATGTTTTAACTGCTCGCACATTGGCGCGAGCACGAGAGCTTTTGCTAACGGATACGGAAGGGGGCAACGCAGAGGCACTTCTTGGCATACAAGCCTTAATTTCTAGGTTCAAGAGTCCGTTTGAGCAGCTTAGCGAGTCGCGCTCGACAGATAGTTTTGATCCAGAGAGGGCAGAATCACTTGCCCAGATTACTGCAATCAATTTCGCTGGACGTGCAGAAACTGGCGGCAAGAACGGCACCATTGACACGTTTGCTGGCAACCTTCAGGGTTGGATGGCAAAGATTCATGGCGGGGGCGTGTCTATCGAACGGGTTGTCTTACCGGAAGGTTCTACCCTGGATCCGGAGGTGTACAAGAATGTCATTCTGAACAGACCGGATGCATTTACGCTGGTAGACGCGCTTCCGGCGGACGCGACGATTTGGCTCCAGACCAGCAAGGGCCCGCTGTTTCATCGTATTTTGGCCTCCCAACAGCTAAAAATTCTGCTTGCGTTGGCGCCCGATTGGGTTCGCTTTGCCAACCAGGCCGAGCTCGGCGAGGCGTCCCCTGCTTTCCCCGAGCAGTTTGTCGGTAAAAAGATAAGTGAGCTCGATGTTTCTCCGGCGATTGGTATTAACGTTATTCGCCAAATGGTGGAGATTGGAGAGGAGCACGCTAAGGGCGAGTTTGCCGAGGCGCTTGGCCTCGTGTTTACGGGATATGACCAAGCGACAAACCAGGTTGTCGTACCACAAGGCTCTGCGCCGCTATTATTTGCGTTAGCGGACTACGTCAATCACGTCTTGTCCTTTGAAGAGACAAGCGACAACAAGCACATTATCGGCGATCCACTTACCCGCACCCAACGCAGGCGAATAGCTAATGAGATAAACAAGCGCGACGACCAGGATCAGTTTGTCCATCACCGCACAAGGCTTGCTGACATGACGAACGACGACGGCAAATCGGCTCTCGCGCTTGCCCAGGAGCTGATTGCCGCGGGCGTAGATAAAAACGACGCAATCTTAGGCGTGTTGGCCGATGGTTCTTATCAAGACGACAACAAGAACACGATCAATGTTGAGTTTATTGCCACGGACTTTGGCGGCTCTCAGGTGTTGTGGAAGAGCGAGTGGGGATCGAAGATACGCGGTCCATTGGCGCAGCGTATTCGCGATCCAGATGGCAAACCGATTGTCCGCATATTCGTTGCTGAGGCGTTTGTTCGCCAGGCGCTTTTGGATTCGGACGGTCCGCTGCGTTTGGCCGAGCTGCTCAAGTACGAGCTCGATCAGCAGGTCAATGGTAAAACCCATCTCGAGGCGGTGGTAGCCCATCTGACGCAGGGCTCGGCGATATCGACGTTGGATGCTTGGACGATTGCAAACGCGCTTAATCTGGCTCCTCAAGAATATTTGCTGTGGTTGGATAGACGTATCAAACGGACGAAAAAAGTCATCAATGACATTAACAACGCTCCTGAAAGTGAGATTGACAAGGAGCTCAAAGCTGCGGCGATCGCGATGGCCAATGACGTATCTGCGCTGGCGGCAGTGGCCAAGTTCAAGGTGCTGGGCAAATACTTCAATACCCTTGCCAATCCGGTTCGTTTGGAAATCCTTGCGCAAACGGTCACCCAGCCCAAGCAGGTGGCCGCGATCACGACAAGCGTTGGTGTCACTGATTCGGTAGCGGGAGAAATTCGGGCGCTGCAGAGGGCTAGATTCTTGGGTGTCAAGGAGTCTAGCGCTTCTGCAAACAAGCAGATCATCGTCGCATTAAAACAATTCGTTACTGGTCTGAGTAAGCGCGCGGTAGCGCTCAACAACGGAGCGATGGTACGTCCTACGGATTCGAACCCATACAATCCGGTACTGATGCTGGGGGCTTTGGCGCTCAATATGGGCCCCAATGGTATTGAGATATTTGATAAGCATCCGGGTCTTTCGACTCCTTTCAGTGATACAGAGCTGTCTCATCTTAATCTTTCCCGGTTGGTTCACTCGGGCTTAGTGTTTGTAGATGCGCAAAATCGACACTTTTTGTCCAAAGAGGGTCTTCAGTTTATTGAGAGATTTTTGAACGACTTGTCCGAGGGGCGTGTGCAGATTGACAATCTCCAGAAACCGGCTCTATGGGTCCTGGACGACATTAGTGCGCAGATTCAAGGCGCAGACCGATTGCGAGTCGCAAAAGTGCTAGCGAGCCAATCAGAGGGCATAACGGCCGCGGAAGTGATCGGTCTACTCCCAGATATGACTGACTCGGGTGTTAAGAACCACGTGCAGACGTTGCTTTGGACTGGTTTGGCAGTCCAAGTTTGGGATCAGGCTGGCGCAGATGCTCGTTACATGCTGTCTAAAGAAACCCTTGAGTTTGCCAAGGCAGGGCTCGAGAAACTTCCCATCGAAGATTCGATTGAACTATTGCGCGAGGTCAATCAGTTGCTCGACACGGTCAATAGCGTGCAAGCAAAGCCGAGCGCTCTGCAGACTCTGTTTAGTCTTCATGACGGGGAGCTGAGTACCCCCGAAACGGCCAGTGATCTCGCGGTGCGAATCAATCGTCGCGGCACTGATCAAACCGACCCGGTGACAGCGGAAAACACCGCTCAGTGGATCGCAGATAACCTGAGTCATTGGATAGGGCATATCTTCAGTGGCTCTACGGTCATTGACAGCATTACGCTGATGAATCCAGACAACTTTAGCGGTGATCTTAGGGCGTTTTCAGAACTCAATTTGCGCGCCCCCAAAGCGTTCGCTTTGATCCAAACACTCCCCGCCACAGCGCTGATCACCGTCAAGCTAGAGGGTGAGCAGAGACGGACGCTTAGCAAGAGAGAGCTTACTCGACTGCTGGCGATGGCACCGGTATGGGCGGAGGCTGCGGGCAATGCCAACGTCGACAACACGCTGCTTAAGGATCTTGTTAACGATCTTGACCTATCCGTTCTCAATAGTGAGCAGATCGCCAGTATGATTTCGCGTGCGCAGGCAAAGGGAAGGTTTGAGGCCTCTGCCGCGTTCCAAAATCTGATTCGAGAACACTACAATGCAGCAGTCAACAAGATTCAGGTGAAATCCGGCGTGGAGCTTGCGCCGATGGCTGCGGCCGTCCGTGATTATGCAAATCTCGTCCTCGTTGCCGGTGAGGAGCAGAGCGTATTCCAGACACTATTTGCAAACTACCGAGGTGGGCTCGAGAACCCGCAGGCAGCGCGAGATCTCGCAGAGCGGACCAAGCGAGGTGTCTCAACGCATCGTATCGAACGAATCAAAGAGTTTGAGAGGGTTACCGCGATTGCAGAAAACATCGGCGCGTGGATGGGACACATCTTTAACGGCACCACCGTGGTCAGCGGTCTCGAGAATTTCGATGGGGATCCATCGGTCTATCTTGGCCTTAATCTCGCCAATTTGGAGGCTGGTGTATTGCTGGCAGCACTGCCAAAGACTGCACAAGTGACGGTAACCTTGGGCAGCGGGCAGACCCGCACTGTGAGTGCAGAAGAGCTGTCTTACCTATTTGCGGTTGCTGCGCTCTGGATAGAAATAGCCAACGAGATCGAAATCTCTGGGACCCCGGTTGGGCAGCTAAATCCTCAAAATCTGGACGCTACGCAGTTGAATACGGCGATTTGGCTTGGACAGGCCGAGGCGAGATCGCAGGTAGAGCAAGTTCTTCTCGGTCTCCTTGGGGACCACTATGATGTCGTTGCAAACCAAATTCTCGTGACATCGGGTACTGAGATCGGTCGATTATCCGCTGTGGTTCGTGACTATGCAAACCATGTGTTTGCCTTGGAGGATCGCTCCGCAGCGCCCAGCCGTTTGTTTGGGCCGCGGGCCATCGGTAAGGCGGAAGCTCATGACCTACGGACAAGGTTTGAAGCTGGGCCAGGCACCGCTGTGGCAATCACAGATATTGCAGATGCCACAGTACAGTCCCAGATTGACCAGGCGAAACAGCTATGGAAAGACACCCACTTTGGCCACGGCGGGACTGTCGCCGAGTGGAACCGCATCGAGGCTCGATTTGCCCAAATGCGATTCATCACCAAGGATTTTGGCGCGGACGTCTACGCGTTCCGCCGATCGGAAGACGTTGAAGAGGCCGACATCTACACGTTCCAGGGATCGATTGAGACCGGCAAGTCTGTACTGCCCGTTTTCATGACCAAGGCATACTTTGACGCGCTTCGCGCGAGCAAGCACACGCTTGCCCAGTTTTTCCGTGACGAATACAACCGTCGCATGGAGCTAGACAGTCGTGAGATTGACCCCTCAGAGCGTCAGCTCAACTCCGATGCGACCAAGAGCATCGAGATTAGCGATCGACTCGCCTTGTTGTTTGAGCTACACGCGGCGCAACTTAAGGCTTTACCCGATAGCCAAGACCGATGGAAATCATTTGAACGGCTCGCGACCGAGCCGCACTATGGCGATCCAAGCTTTGCAATCGCCAAGGCGGCAATTGCGCAACTCGACGCGCGTGGTCCACCAGTTGGATCCGGTACATTTGGCAGTTACGATGGTGTTCTGGGCGTCGAGCTCGATGCGTTTAGAGGAGCTGCCCAAGTAATTGACGAAGCGATCGCGCCCGATCTGATCAAGAAGCTGCGGGCCATTGTTCATCGAGGCGGAACCATTCGCATCAACCTGGGAACCGGGACCGATGCGATCACGCAGGATACAATTTTTGCCCCCAAAGCTGGCTCTAATCCCGCAGACAATATCGAGTTTTGGCGGCCTGTGGCAGTTGCAATTCGGCTGATACTCGAGGACGCTGAGCTGAAACAGAACGTAAAGTTCTATCGAGATGGCGCAGAGGTGGAGGCGCCGTTCTTTGGCAAGCTCGCCAAGGACATCAAACTAACCGATCATATCGATGCTGCTGCATGGTGGGCGTCGTATCGCGAGGTTCGCGTTGGGATTCCTGTTCGCGATGACCTTGACGCGATGGATCTCGAGTACGACGATGCGCGCTGGTGGTTGGTGCGCCACGGTGTTGGTGTCAACCTTGACGACGCCGCTCGCGTCGACGTAGTCGACAATCGACTTACAATTGCCGGGAACTCGACCGAGCACTTCGAGGCGACTTCGCTGCGGGCCCAAAACTGGGCCGAATTTGGCGGCGGTACGCCTGCGCTTGGCATCGCGTCGTTGACTCCCGGCCAATATGACAACCTGCTGGATTTTGTCGCATCGAAACAGCCAAAACGTACGGACGTCGACCTGATGGCATCGGTACAGGCACGGATCCTCACGATGGCGCTGGATTACCCCGAGACGGCAGCCATGCTGTCTCGCGAACTCAAGGACGTGAAAGTGGAGCTCAACACCATTGCGAGCTCCGGCGAACAACATCTTATTCTTGATCAGTACGTGGTTGCCCAACGCGATCTCACTGGGACGATTGTCCTTACGATTACCGATAAACTGCTAGAAAATCTCGATGGTGATTTAGATATCTTGAGTGAGCTCGTCGTTCGCAACGTGATCGCGCGCAAGATGAACTTGCTCGATCACGAGCTCGACGCAGTGATTCGCCTATTTAATCGCCAGCAACTCCTGGGCGAACCGCTGAGTGGTTGGACGCGGAAGCGTCTGCTCGACGTAATCGGGGTCGAACTCGCGACGCATAGTTCTTCATCGCGCCGGGCTCTGTTTGAACAGCAGTTGCCCCAAAACGATCCCCAAGGTGTGTACTCTGACTTTGCGACGGTGCGTCATCGCATTGTCGATATCCATGGAATCCAAGAGCGGTTTCTCGAGCCAACGAACTACGACGCCGAAATCGTCAAGGTTATTCAAGAAGCATTTGGTAATGATCCGACGCTGCTTGTTCACCACCTGGACCAAGTCGATCGTCTGGAAGCGCAGGCCCAAGGGTTTGAGCGGATTGTGGTCGCGGATAAAGATCTCGACTGGCAGTTTGACGACGATGAGGGGCCGTTGTTCGGTCCCCACTATCACCCGATTGGCGATGTCCGCGGCTTTGTGATTCCCACCAATCCCGAGCGTGGACCGATATATTCGTTCACGATGAGGGCAGGAAAAGTATTCGGTGTCAGAACAGAGGTAAATCAGACATATGAGCGGGTCTTAACCCGCATTGTCCCCAATGATGTTTTTAGTCAGTTGGCTTCCTCCTACACGGGCGAGTTTCATCTCCCTGAGACTCTCGCTGAACTGGCCAGAAAAACGCAGTTGTTTGCCTCGGTCCGGGCACTAGGGCAGGGTGATGAAGACAGCGCCGAGCACATCAGCACGACGATCGGTAACTGGATGGAACAAATTTTCACCGGCGTTGCGACCATTGATACCGTAGAGATCAGGCCGGGTTCGTCACTGAAGCTTTCCGAGTATCAAGGGCTTCCACTGCGTGATCGCGAGGCTTGGACCAAGGTCGCGAAGCTTGATCCGGATGCGAGCATTCGGCTTAAGCTTGGCAGTCGGGACGGCCAGACGTCTCATGTCATCACGGCACGCGATCTTGGGTTGATTTTGGCAATTGTCCCCGCACTGAGGCGAGTAATTGATCAAGCCTCTCGCGACTTTGCTGGGTTCCCCAATATTCCTCGTGGACCACTAGGAAATATTGATGTCGGTTCGCTTACGGAAGAGCAAGCGACAGAATTGATGAAGGCTATGCTGGCCGTAGCGACCGACAAGGTGAAAAACACCATCAAAGCCGTTTTACTCTCTCACTACAACGCAAACACGAATCAAATCGAGATCCCAGACGGGATTGCGACGCAACTTCAAGCGACGGTCACAGACTTCGTGAACGCCGTATTTCAAAAAGAGTTTAACCCCGAGGATACCGACACTGATGGCCAAGCCTTAGTGGGTCTCGGGATGATCATGGAAGACAGTGCTGCATGGCACCCGGGAAACCCAATCGCCAAACGTTTTGACACCTTAGTCGGGATTACCTCGTCATCGCATGGGCAGGTGACGGACAGATTGGTTGTCGAGTTAAAAGCTCTCGCCAGTGAAATGCTGAAGAATCATGACAGCTCAGATGTACAGTGGGCACGCGCCATGCACGTGTTTGCCCGCGCAGGCCACGATGACATTCTCGTTGCGATAAAAGACTATTTGGCAAGTAACCGAGGTTCGTATCCTTTGAAAGCCATGTTGGTCAAAGATGAGTTCTTAACCTTGCCAAAGGTGCTGGCGAAAAACGGCAAGTACGAGCTTGCATACCAATTGATTGCGGCCGCCGACGTCCACAACGAAAAAAGCAAACGAAGGGTGTCACTCAAGCGGGATGTCCTCATCGAGGAGGTGTTGGCGGGTCCAATTGATATTGACGATGTATCTCGCAGGATACGTAATGATGATGCTTTCCGTTCGGGGTCGGACAAGGCCATTCCGATGCAGACGTTGGATCAGGTTGCTCAGATCTTCGCAAGCAGAAACGATCGCGACACCATGGAAAGCGTTTACCGCGATGCACTTTTCCTCGCTCAGGACGGGAAACACGATTCTTCCGAAAACAAGGATATTGATCTTATTCTTGGGCAGACATTTGACAAACCGATTGCCCATAAATCGGAGCGCGAAATGCCCACACGAGTCGTGTTGGCGCATAATATGATTGTTGCAGGACTGCTGCCTGAGCTGCTAACAAACGACAGTCTACTGAAGCCGGGTGGCAATCCAGTTGGCAACCCGATGGCACGGTTTGCATTTTCGCTTGAGATCGCGATGTACTATCTGTCTCAGGGAAAACTTGCAAAAGCGGACGAGTTTATCGCTCGCATGAGTGAGATCAGTCCGGCAGACCCAGCAGGAACGGATTGGATCGCTGACTCCGTCCGGCCGTACCGGGCCGCCTACCACATAACAGCGTTGGCCAAGGCGCTAGCCCAGGGCGACAACGCTAGGGCAGATGCGCAAATCGCGGCAATTGACGCGATCACATCCCAGTACCAAGATTTGATGCGAGAGGCGAACATCGTCACGAAGATTGCCGTGGAGACCGCGAAGGTGCTGCATAAGGGGGGACGAGTACAGCAAGCGGAGAAGCTTCTCAACGATACATCGGCGACGATGATTGCGGCATACAACGGGCCCGATACGTTTGCCCAGTCGTTTGGACTGATCGTGGCGGCCTGGCACGAGCTAGGGAACGGTGGCGATGCCAATAAGACCTTCACCGCTGCTATGAAAGCGACGAAGGAACTGTGGATCAAAAACCAAATGGAATTCGTTCGGGAAGCCGGCGGAGCATCCGACTATTTGCTCACCCTCGCTGAAATCCAATTTGCGATTGACCGAGTGCAAGGAAACGGCACGCACAAAGAGCTTGTGTTCAATGAAATTCTGAATTTTCTCAATGGGGTTGTGACCAAGTCCGACCTAGTCAGGTTTGTTGAGGGTGTAGACGTGGATACGCTGTGGCAAGAACTTGCCAATGACGGTTTCATTGACGCAGCAGATGGGCGCGTGTTGTCAAAACTTTGGAGGCAAGAGCCCACCGAGGTGAAGCTGAGAGGGAACTACAGCGCTCAACAGCAAGAGCAAATCGTTGCAGTGCTCAATTTTGCGTCTAGCTGGCCAGAATTTTTAGGTGGTCCCAACGTAGACATCCGTAATCGAGAGATTAGAACCGAGACGGAGAATATATTTGACCAGATTATTTCTTACTACATCAATCGGGGCGATACCGACCAAGCGACAGAACTGATTCGAGCGATGAGCGGTGCTGCGAGAATCGAACCTTTTGCCGCCCAGCGCCAAAAACTATATCTACGGCAATTGAGTGCCGCGCTGTTGGCGAAGGGAGATGTAATAGGGGCACAACTTGCCTGGTTAGACGCCCCCATCAGCGTGGTCGGTCAACCGATTGGAGCTACGTATAATGTTGATGTCGCGCTCGATACGCTACAAAGCTTAGTCGATAGCTACCCGAGCAGTGTCGTTCGTAACTCGCCAATCGAGTCTGTTCGGTTGATCGAGGCGGTGGCGAATCCAGATATCTCACCGTTTTCTGATCCATTGGTGCGACGGCAGAACGTTGTCGCGATGGGAAAAGCGTTGGTTGCCACGATCTACGGTACTAGCGACAAACTCGAGGAACTTCGCAGGCCGCTTGATGATCAACTAGCCCGTTCGAAGGCCAAATATGAAGACCTGCAGAGCAAAAACGACATAAAGGGTTTGGAAAAACTCATCGCCGATGTAGAAGCCGCTAACGAATCTCTTTATAAGACGCTTGGACTGATCGTTAACACTGCCGAATTTGCTGGAGTAAAGAAGTCGGCGCTCTTGGATTGGCCGTTGACCAGGCGTCGGAGTCCAAGAGAGCTCGCCGAAGTGAACTATTTGATAAGCCAGGCAGTTCGTCATCCTCAGCGTTGGGGCGCCCTCTACAAGAATTTTCTCACGGTCCCGTACCTAGAAGGGAAGCAAGACAAAGAAACATACTATACGTCAATCTGGAAATTGTTGCGCCGGTATAGCGACGTGGTTCGCGTGTACGAGTTGTTCGAGGGGCAGGAAGAGATACTCCAGCAGATGAACCTGGCGCTAGCCAATGTCCCTGTGGATACCGTGGCGGGGCAAACGCAGATTCGAGAACAATTCAACAAAGTGGTTTCGCAAGTCGTGCTGCAGTTTTTGAACGCCGAGAAGGTTGGGTCGCTACTACTGCGAGAGGACGTCGAGATTACCAATGATCTCATCAATGCAGTCGTCTACGCCCGGAGCCAAAATAATGAGGCTCTGCAAACGGTTCTTATCGAGTTTCTTAGGAAGGGGGGCGGTCCCGAAGCTGCGCGTAAAGCGATTATGGAGCTCAGCGGAAACGATCGTTTTGAGGGTGAGCTCGACCGTCCCGGGATCACAAAGCCCACTCGCGTTACTCAAGTTTCTGATCCCCAAGAGGTGGCGCGCCAGCAGAAAACTATGGCTTACCGAGAGATTACGGCGCGGCTCAAATCGCTTGAGGATAACTACGCACATCTTGGCACCACAGCCAGTGATTTTGTCCAAGGGTTGTCCGGAGATGTGGATTCCAAAACGGCTCAAATCAAAACGTTTGTCGAACAGTTGACGAAACCGCAAGTCGGCGAAGAAAGAGTGCCGGCCACTGAGCAACTGGTGGTAGAGATCCATAACCAAATTCGCATTATCGAGAATGCAAAAGCGACGGTCTATGCAAAGGCTGAGTCTGACATTACTGTATACGTCAGCGAAGATCCGGTCGAGATTATCAATATGGGCGTCGGGTTTCCCAGCTGCCTGGATTGTAAGACCGGGTCTAACCGGCACGCCATCGCCGCGAATTTATTGGACGCGAACAAGCGCGTCATATTTGTCAGGAATAGCAAGGGTCTTCGCATTGGCCGTGTCGTTGTCGGTCTTGTTGAGGTAGACGGCAAGAAGGTGTTGATGCCCCTATCCTACCTATACACAAATACGACTTTGGATATCACCAAGGTCGTTGTTGATTATCTAAAGGCCTATAGCGAGCATCTCAAGATTCCGCTGTTGATTGCACCCGAGCAAATCCCGGGTGTCTACGTGAACAAACCCGCCGAGGGTGAGGTGCGGCGTACTGGCGTCACCGTTTTCTTAGATAGTGCGTATTCTGATGAGATTTATAGCGATTTTAAGCTGTCGGTTGGTAGCTCTACAACGTTCTCAGAGGTGCTGTGGTACGCCCCGACAGGAAAAGACTTTAGTGGTCTGTTTGGTGGGACCAACACAGGTGGCCCTGGGGCCAAAAATGGCAGCGCCAAGAATATTCTTGGTACGGATCACTTTGATAGGGATGACCAAGATGCGATCGAGGCGGCAATTTTGGTTCCGCCTGAACAGCGGCCCAATCTGTTAGAGGATGCGAGCTTTAAGCAGGTCTTGATAAAAGCGCTGGAGGATGGCGGGGCACATATCGATGTGATCAATGCGGTCCGCAATGAGGCGTTTGGGCCGTTTGAAAAGGTAGTAATCTCTCAAATCGACCAAGGGGACTCGCTTGTGTTGCCGATTAAGCATCAAGGGCCGCGCAAACGGGGGCCGCTTGCGTGGCGGATCTATGGCGATGAGATTGTGGATGTCAATGGGACAGTAGAGGTCAGGCTATCTTTACGTATCAATATTACCAAGGCGTTTGTTGCCGAGAGTCTCAAGACCGAAGCGGGGATCCGCGGGCTTGCTGAGGTGATCAAGTATGAGCTGGATCAAGAGGTGTTGCGATACAGTCACACCAGGTCAGTGATCTCTCACCTATCAAAGGACCGGGTTGATCCAAAAAAGCGGGCCAACATATCGACCGTGGATCCGTGGATCATCGGAAGGCCCACCAACCAAACCCCCGAAGATCATGTCGCCTATTTGCAGGTGTTGGCGAATCATACCCAGCGGGCGATTGCGGATATTCGCGAATCGAATGAAGAGCCCGACGTGAAAGAAGCGGCCGTTGCGTTTGCGTTGGCGGTGGAGAAGCACATTAAGGAGTTGGATGTTGCGGGCTCGCAGGGGCCGATTGTTGCTGACGTAATGCAGGCGCTGTCTTTACTTGAGCGTCCGGCGACGCAACAGCCCGAAGCCGCGGCGAAGCTCGCGCTATCGACGCTGCTCGTCACCGAGGGTAGAGGGGACTCGGGTACTGACAATAATACCTCGCTTTTGATTGCCGAGAACTTGCGCTGGTGGATGGAGCAAATCCTCGGCGAAACGCTACGGATCAAGGGGGTTAGGCTTGTGAGCCCAGCGCCAGCCCCCGGTGTTGATGTCACGCAATATCCGAATCTATGGCTGGGCGATCTGACGACGCCGGATTACATCAAGAAGCTCCCGGCAGATGCGGTGATCGAGTTGTTCTCTACTGAGGATCTCGACGCCGAGGTGATCTCGCTGACCGCCGGAGAACTCGGCGAGATTCTCGATCTGTTTAAGAGTTGGAAACTGCTAGCCAACCATGCAGTGTTGAGTGGAGACGCGATCCCTGAAGCGCTTCGCGGAACGCAGGTTGGGGCGATTGAGCTGTCTCAGATCAAACTCCAGCCGGCCGAGCGTCAGGCCATTTTAAAGATCGGCTATGAAAAGGCCGCAGATGAGTTTGAAGACACGCTCGGGTTTTTTGTCGACCATTGGTACGACGCGCAGGCAAATCGACTCAATCCCAGTCTCGATCCGCAAAATGATTTTCATGTCGCGCTTGTCGCCTACGCTAATCGCGTCCTTGCGGCGGAGCGGGCTGTGGACGTGGATGCCATAGTCAAACAGGCCGATTTTTTCGGCGGTCTCGGTCTTCCCATCCGGACGCGGATTTTGGCGCAGTTATTGGGGGATCGAGATAACAATGCTGGCTTTGCATCGGAACAAGCGTTGCGGGCGAGTCTGGATTGGCCAATCAGTCTTGATGATCAATTAGCGCTCCTAAAGGGAAGCGGTCTGATTCACGAAGCGCCCAATGGGCTGTTTAACGCCAATGTGACCGAGTTTGAACAAATCCAGCAGACGGTTTCTGTATTACTTGGACGTAGCCGCGCGACTCCAGCCAATGGTCGCACAAAGTACAACCCGGTCTTAATGTTTGAGGCACTCGGTGCAATCCAAAGGCTGAGAGCGATCGCGGGTGTTGCAAAACAGCCGGGTCTCAAGAATTTAGCGAGCGTGAGCAAGCTTCAAGGGCTCGATACGACGATATTGCTTGGGTCAGGATTAGTGTATAAAGATGAAGCCAACCGATACTTTTTGTCAAAACCCGCACTTGTGTTTCTCGACGAGTTTTTGACCAAGTTGTCGGAAGGCGGGGTCGAGCAAGAAAATTTTGCGTTGCCAGCGGTGTCAAGCCTCGAACGCGTTGCGGGTCAAATGATGGACCCCGACCGGCTTGAAGTGATCCGCGCCTTGGCGACCGATGACGAGGGGTTAACCTGGACTGAGCTGCTAGGAAAATTTGCCGAACAAGGCGTGAAAATCAGCGGAAATCGTCTATCCGGTACGTTGTTACCAGCGTTGCGCTGGGAGGGATTGGTTGTTCGTCTGTATTCCCGTGAAAAGAGAGCAGACGTGTACGTGCTTTCTCGGAAATTCTTGAAGGATTTTCAAGACCAAATCGATGTCTGGGAGATAGGAGCGTCGGACAACCCAAGAGGGCAACGTCAGCAGAATCCGCTTTTGATGTTGGAGGCGATCAACTCCACTACGAGGCGAACCGCCTTAGATGTGCTTTCGATTACTTCAGGAGTCTTTCAACGAGATCTGGGCCTTGAGAACGACGATATGGTGGTACTCATCGGGTCAGGATTGGTGTTTGAAGATCTGGACGGAAAGCTTTATGTATCCAACAGTGCTCCTGCGACGTTGCGGACATTGCTTGATGGGTTGCCGCAAGGAAAGCTAGTCAAGACGCACTTTGGCGATTCGGCACTGGTCACGATGAACCGGGTGGCGGGTCAGCTCAAGCAGTTTGACAAAGTCATGCTGCTGGATGTTTTGAACGCTGAGCCGCAAACGCGGAAGGGTTTGGTCGGCGCGTTGGCAAAAAGGTCGATTACAATGACCGAAGGGCGTGCCACAGAGCATCTGTTCTTTTTCCGGTGGGCTGGGTTGGCGACGCGTCACCGAGTCGGGACCGTTACGAGCTGGCAATCGACCTCTGGATTAACCGAGATCAAACAGCAACTGGATACCTGGAAGACGCAAGCAAGGCCGTCCGGGGTTCCGGTAGATCAGCATAACCCGTTGCTTGTCTTTGAAGCGCTCGATTCTTTGCTGCGACTCGGCGCTGTCGAAGCGCTGTTTGCACGACCTGGGATGGATGCTTCATCGAACTTGGTTTCCGATCATGTGGCTGCGGAAAGGAATAATCTTCGCGTATTGCTCGGGTCAGGTTTGGTATTTGAGGAGGAAGGCAAGTACTATTTGTCCGAAGAGGCGCTCAGTGTTGCAGCAAGTCTTGTCCAAGGGCTTAGTTCCAACAGTTCGTTGGTCAACCAGAGCCTCAGCCGCCCGGCACTTTGGTCTATTGATCGTGTCGATGAAGTGTTGGGTGATGCGAATAATTACGCGATTGTGGATGTACTCGCACAATTCCCGGCGGGGATGACCGCGGCTACACTCGCGAAGAATGTAAGAGAACCGGATTGGGTAACTGAGGGACTGCAGCAGCTATTGTGGACTGGGCTGATTGTCAGAGACGAGACGCAGTCTCGCAGGAAGCCAACATATCGGCTGTCGGTGGATGCGTTGATCGCAATCCAGCGGGAGCTGGACAAGACGCCGGATCAGCACAAGGACCTTCGCGATCAAATTGAAGTGCTACTTGAGACGCTCAACATTGTCGACAACAAGCACAACCTTCAATATCCGATTTATCTTACCGATCGGCTTGCTCTTAAGGAGGAGATCGACAAGCCAGGGAAAGACGGGAAGTTAGAGCATGCCCAGACCAAGCTCGCTGACCTAAAAGACAACAATAATAATAGCGGCCTTGATGTGGTTGCGAAATTGATTGCCGACGTGGTGGGTCCAAACGATCCAGTCGTCAAGGCGCTCAAGAGTGGCTCGTACGTCAATAGCGATGGTCAAACCGTCAAGTTAGAGTTTATTGCAACCAACTTTGGAGACTCGCAGGTCCTACTGCTAGACAAGTTTGGTTCGCAAATACGCGGTCCGCTTGCCCAACGGATCCGAGGCAATGACAAGGATGGCAATCTTGTCATCCGGATCTTCTTCACCGAGGCATTTGCGCGGGATGCTCTCGAGACCGATGACGTCAGCGACAAGATTCGCCTTGCAGAGCTTATCAAGTATGAGCTGGATCAGCTTGTCAGTGGCTCCCGCGGCGAGGGTATTAGCCATCTTCAGGCCGTGGTTGCCCACCTGACCAAAGATCCAAACAATCCGGGTCAATTGGCTTCAATCTCGACGCTCGATTTGTGGACGTTGCGGCAGCGGTTTAATCAGTCACCGGCGGAGTACCGCGCGTGGCTGCAACGATTGCGGAGCAATACGGAGCTGGTGATTGCGCGACTTCAAGCGAGAAGGTTGGGCGAGCAAACACGGGCGAAAGCGATCAACATGGCACGGGCTGTGGAGCAGGAGGCGCTGGTGTTGTCGACTGCCATCGGCTTTGCGGCGCTGCACAGCCCGGCGCAGCTAAAGATCATTCGCCAGACGATCGCCGATGGTCTGGTTCAAGGCGAGCCCGATGCCCAAGTCGGTGCGCTGATCGCAAATATTCGGGAGCTTGCAGAAGTTGTCACGGTGTTCAAGGAAGAAAGTCGGGCACCAGATCGGGGCCAGGTGCCGGCAGGCTACAATCCGCTGTTAATGCTCGAGGTGCTGGGGTCGGCGCCGCAGTTCCGGGCGGTATTGGAGCTCGCGTTGGGAGGTACTTTGAAAGTGGGTGAAAATGCGCGCCGGGCGCTGTTGGGGGCAGGCCTGATCTACTTGGGCAGCGATAAGGTGTACCGTTTGTCACGGCCGGGGCTGGAGTTTTTGGCGAATTTCCTCACGGATCTGTCGACCGGGATCCTGTCGACGGAAGGATTTGAATTGCCCGCAGTGTGGACCCTTCCCGAGGTGAGCGCTGACTTGGTCTTAGTCGACAAACAGCATATTATCAGCGCGCTGGCGAATGAGTCAGAGGGACTTAGTGTAGAGGCACTGCACAAAAAGCTCGCCGACCAATCCATCAATCTGGGAGCGCCCTCGACCGTAGACGTCCTGCTTGAGCGAATGCGCTGGCGGGGACTGGTGGTGCGGACGTTTGTCGGCAAGGATGAGGTCCCAGTATATCATTTAGCGCATACGGTTTTTAATGACATCAAACAAACCGCAAAGCGCTGGTGGCAGCAGTCGAGCGAAAACGATGCCCATCAAGACCGCGTGTTTAATCCGTTATTAATGCTCGAGGCGATCAGTTCGCCAGCGCGAGTGAGGATGCTAAGCATCCTGGGCGAGTCCCCGGGTCTGACTGATCTGGACGAGCTAACGCCGCTGGATATTGACATATTGATTGGCTCTGGTTTGGTGTTTCAGTCGGGCGTCGAATACTACTTGTCGCAACCGGGCCTGTTTGCGCTCTCGGAGTTTTTGGGCCAACTCACGACAGGTAAGTTGTCAACCGAGAATTACACCGTATCTGCGATCTGGACGATCGATGGTGTTGTCGAGCAGTTCAGGCTGGCAACGAAGCAAGAAGTCCTAGAAGAGTTGGCGAAACACCCTGAGGGAGTCAGCACGAGCAGGTTGGAGCACAAATTGGGGGACGAACGAGACCGGTTCCGAGTGCTACTGCGAGAGTTGTCTTGGAGCGGTCTCGTTGATGTGACAAGTGGCCCTCAGGGTGTGCGTGTGCACACACTGTCACGCGATACCCTCGAGCAGCTCAAGGCCGAGTTTGACAAACCGTTTGCTAGTCAGCATGGAATCGTCGGTCCTACGATCGAGCATTTGCTCAAAACGCTAAATGCCGCGAGCACCGCGAATAAGCATCTACTCGGTACTGCGCTGACGGAAGGGCAAAGGAACCAACTCACCGAGGAGATCCAGACGCGCAGGCCGCACGAAACGCTGTCTTCGATCAAAGACAATCATGGGGTTTCTGCGATTCAGATCGCCCGCGATCTGATTGCCGCGCAGGTTGGGGATGAGGATCCGGTTGTAAAGACCTTGGATTCGCTTCTGACGGCAGAGATTGACTCGCTGCCGGTGCAGCTATGGGCAGTGGACTACGGGGATTCGCAATTTATGTCGTCCTCGGCGTGGTCTCCTGAGCTACAAACTTCGGGTGTGTTGGCGCAACGCACGATTGCCGACGATGGCAGCAATCGACGGTTTGTGTATGTCGCCGAGGCGTTTGTCCGCAAGGCGCTCGAGGATGACGCTGGCAAACTGCGCCTGGCCGAGCTGCTCAAATACGAATTGGATCAGATTGTCGGCGGCAAGACGCAACTCCAGGCAGTGTTGTCCCACTTGAGCCAAGGGCAGGTGCTATCGAGCCTTGACCGGTGGACGTTGGAGAATTTGTTTTTGCGATCGCCACAAGAATACCGGGCGTGGCTGCAGCAGCTGATCGACAATACGGATGTGGTCATCGAGGGGATCCGAGCCCTGGGCGACACGACCATTGAGGAAGACGCCATTGCCATGGCGCGGGCGGTGCGAGATTTGGCCAGACGGATATTGGCGGGTGATGCATCGCTGGATGGCATGGTGGCACTGTTTACCGACGGAACCACCCGGCCGCTATCCGCCGATGAATTTATCGACATTCCCGAAGGGACTATTCAGGTCAGGTGGATGCGCGAAGGAAGAATCGTTCGGACCATGAACGCAGACGAGTATGTTGCCGGCGTCAAATCCGGTTCGATTTACTTGAGCGGATCTCGACTGACACCCGGTAATCCGCCCGTGTACTTGGCAGATGTGGCAGTACCGATTATCGGGCTGGTCCCGGGCCGGGTGGAGACTGCGGCGAGACTAACCGCCAAGCAAGCGTTACCTGTGCTCGAAACTCATCGTGGGCCCAATGGGATTTGGGTGAGCGAACTGCTCAATGAGCACGAGACGCAGGGCAAAGCGGTGGATGCCGCCTATGAAGACGCCGAGCACATGCGCGATGCGATCGCGGCGCTGCGCCGATTCCATACCGTCGAGCGACTTGTCGATGTTGTCGATGCCGTGTACGGCGTGAAGTTTGCGAGTGTCAAGGTGGTCCTTCATAGTCACCTCGAGCGTCTCGTCGGTCGCACGGTAGAGGGCGATCAGCTTACGATTCATCTCGATGCTCAAGCGGCGCTCAACCCCGAGCTTGCCGGTGCGCTGATGGTCCAGCAGCTGATTGGCGAGGTATTTGCGGAGGTTGGGCCAGCAGCGAGAGTGGATGATGGCGATTTTAGTGGAGATACGGAACAGGTCGCGATGGATCGTGTGCTGTCCTATATGGTCCTCGCCGATTTATACGTCAACAACTACTCCTCGGCGATGAAGGCGGAGCTGCTTCGTGGCCTTGAGGTGTGGGAAGCGACGGACGGGTTTCGCGGGGAGCTTTTTGACTTCCTGAGCGGTCTTGATGAACTCAAGAACCCAAGCCCGAGTGATATCTTTTTTGCTACCAAAGAGTTTGTCGCGGCAGCGTACTACGCTGAGGTTCCCCATTTAGAGGAATTTGTCATCAACGTAGCGTTTTCCCCGGATCGGATTGATCGTGGTCCGGCCCGACTCGCAGACGAGCTTTTGGCGCGCTACGATACGGACGCAGGAGCGCTGGCATTGAGCTTGGACCAGGCAGTCGCCAGCGACGACGCCATGGGGCAGGCAATTGTGGCTCACTTTGCCGGCAAGATTCGCGACAAGCGGGTTTCGCTGGATGCCATGCTGCGCCGCCTCGAGCAGACGCCCGAAAACACAGATCGGGCGATCCGTCACGTTGTGATCGATGTTTTGCAGGCAGCGCGGGCGGTTGGGCCGGCCATGGTGAGCGATATCTTTGGCGAAGCGGAGCCAGATCTGAGCGATCCGGCTGCAGTTTTGCTCGATCTCGACGAAACCGATACGCTGACTGACGCGATCAACCACGAGCTTATCAGTTCAGACCGTGTCGATCGGATCTTAGAAGTACTGAAGGACCGCGGCATCGCCGATAAAGTCCAGCGTGTGTGGGGCTCGGAGACTGCTGGTGCCGCGGTCTACATTCCGGGAGATATGGCGGATTTTGATGCGACGAGCGACCGAGTCGCGGCTTTCGTTGGCGCCGCATTCGGCACGGTAGCACGTCAAGAGTTTGAGCAGACGACCCAGCTATCGGGTTTGGATATCAGCGATGTTGCGATTTGGTCGGGCACACCAGCGGTCAGCGATGGTTCGCTAGAAGATGCGCTGGAGCGATTTGTCCAAACGATCAATGACGCGATTGATATGCGCGAGAAGGGACACCCGCTGCGGGTGATCTACTATCCTGAGATCCATGAAGTTGGCATCCTCGATCGCGTGACTCACCGGTCTGCCTTGCGAGATGCAGAGCAGGCGATCGAGGATGCCCAGCGAGCGGGGCTGTTGATTGTCACGCCGGTTGGATCCAGCGGTTTGTTATCTTCGACCTTCCCGGGGAGTGTTACCGACAAACATGACAATTTGATCACCGTAGAGGGGATTGACGCCCTGACCCACAACTGGAATCGTGCAGCGGATGACGCGGTGACCGAGCTCGATGCCGATGTTGTCGCGGCAGGGACCGTGTTGGATCCGCCATACAGCAGCCCGCTCTACAAACAATCTCCAGTTTGGGCGGCCGGACGTGTTGCGGCTCTTGCAACTCTATTGTTTGTTGAGGCCGAGAAGCTGGGCTATGCGCAAATTACACCGACGGAAATTGCGTTTATTCTCAAAAATACACGACGTCGCGATGGTCCGGGATTCTTGTTCCCACCGTCAAGCATCGCGGTGTTGCGCGCGGCGATTCGCGTTGCCGAGCAAAATGATACTGACCTGGTCACAGCTGCGACTGCGGTTCTTACCAAGGGCGGGACCAAGTTTACGAAGAAGAAAGGGACGGTGCAGTTTGATCAGGTGATCGGAATCAACGGTCCAGCAAATCCCGGTGGGCCCGACTTCTTTGATGGTGTGACACTCTCACCAAGCGAGGTGGTCAGCTTGCCCAATGGATTTGGCGAGCTTGCCTTGATTCACAACGGAAAACAGGTCGCGTCGCTCACGACGGCCCAGTACAAAGATGGGATTGAAAAGGGCTGGATCTACGTCGGCCGTGGCGTGGGTCAGAGCAAGTTTGCGGGCACCATCAATTGGGCCGGTAAGGACACCAAGGCGGCCAATATCGATCCGCGCAAGCTCAAGACAATTGCAAGTGCGTCTGTGTTGACAATGGCCTTTGATCCGGACACTGGTCGATGGGCTCCGAAGGTCAACCATGCCGGCATTGAGCAGGGGTACGCCGATGCTGCTTTGGCGACCTTGGGCATTGGTAACGTCACGGCTCATCACGCGCTGGAGCGCACTCTGGATCTGCTGGGCAGTACCGTCGGCCTTGGAACAGCCGTGATTCAAATCAATTTTGTCACCAATCGTGATGTGATTGCCGACAGCATTAAGCGAGGCGATGGTTCGATCGAAATCAACCTGGATGCCCAGGTCATGTTTACGCCAGAGCTGTTTGGTCTGCTTGTGAATGGACAGCTAGCTCGCCATCGCTTGTTTCAAGGCGATTTACTGCGAGAAGATCTTGGTAACGACGATGACTACCAGGCATTTACCCAGGCTTATGCCTACAAAGTCATGGTGGATCTGTTTGCCAATGGCTATACGCAGGGGATGAAGACCGAGGCCTATCGCAGCCTGGAGGCATGGGAGCACGACACCGATCATTTTAATGGCAAGCTATTTGCCTTGCTGAAAGACTACGCGCTTCCGGGCCCATATGCGGGATCACAATTGCTCGCAAGCGCCGCTGCGTTTGTCAAAGCAAGTCAGCTGAGCACTGCACCGCTTATCGATCAGCTCACTGACGCCTCCCATCAGGACACCCTCGACAAGCTCGAACTGGGTGAAGCGTTGTTCGATGACGTGATTGTGACCACCTTTGACAACGATGTTGCTGCATCTAGATTAGCCTTGGACAAAGTGGTCGTAGGCGCAATGCTTAGCAGACATCGCACGGGAAAAGCAGCTGGCTTGTTTTATCTCACTCGCCTTCAGGAGATTTTGGTCGAGCGCGGCGCTACGCAAACTGGTTTGGCCGCAACCTTGCAGCAGCGCAATCAAGACCAGGGGAATTTCGAATTTGCATACCGATTGCTGATCGCGGATTTGATCGCCGCCGCATCGAACAACCCAGCCTTGTCTAACCAGCTGTTTAACGGAAATCTTGACATCAATCTCGATCGGGCAATAGGGCTGTTTGGCGAACTTGTGCGAAGTGGAGATATTGCCCATGCGATCGCCGCCAAAGCGGTGAGCGAGGCGCGGGTGAAGGCGCTCGCTGCGCGAGTCCCAGTCTCGGTGCTGACTTCAGTCCATGCCGATCTCGACGAGGCCGACAAAGCCTCGATCCGCACCGCAACCTACGACAAAGGGTGGATCCCGGCCAACCACCTCGTTCAAAACGCAGTCCAAGAACACCCGCTCGGCAATGGCTTGCTCACTTCCGCCATCGATACGGGTTCATTTACAATCCGGGACGAAAGCGAACTGCCCAGAGAGCTGCGGCAGAAATCATTTGATACCGCCAAGCTCGAGCTGCTCGAAGTTGATTTTGGCGATTCGTTTGTGTTCCCACTCCCCGACTCAGGTCCGCTCAAACGAGCGCCGCTATCCTGGTACGAGTACGTGCAAGTGGGCAACCAGCTCGTGTTGCGTGTCTACATGACCAAAGCGTTTTTGGCAGACGGGCGCAAGAGTCCGGCGGGACAAAAACGAATTGCCGAGCTGGTCAAGCGCCAACTGGATCGGGCGATTTTGGGGCGGAGTCACCTGGGCTCGGTGCTCAGTCACCTAAGCCAGCTCCGGGGGATCTCGGAGCTGGATGCCTGGATGATCACGCAGCGATTCAATCAGAGCGAAGAAGACTACCAGGCTTGGCTGCAAACCTTGATCCGTGACACCCAAGCGGTCATTGCGGCGATCAATGCCTCGGATCACTCTGGATTTAGTAAGCAGGCGGCAATCACCCTGGCCGTTCGTGTCAACGAGATTGCGCAGCTTCATGTCGATGGCGCAACTGGTCGTCCCCACACGCCGTGGTGGCCGACGATCAACCAGATTTGGGGCGATGCCAATCCGCTTGCGAGCATCGTTGCGATCAATCGCTTTGACGGAAAAGAGAATGTCGCGCGCGATCCGCCGGGTGGGTTTGGCCAAAGCGATCAGACTGGTAGGGACGCAACGACGGTCATGCGGCAAGAGCTGTCGGCGGCTCGGGCACTATTGGGGCATGGGCCAGGTGATGTTGCAATTCTCGCCCGCTCGCCCGGTGATCGCTCGGTGGATGAAGCAAGCGATGTGCTCGCAGCGATCAATGCGACGATTGAGGCCTCCAAAAACCTGGTCTACGGCGATTCGATTCGCGTCATCGACTTGTCTTTTGCCCAGGCAGATACCTTTGCCGATTTGGCTCAGGCCGAGCTTCTTGGCAGCGTAGTGCGCAGAGCAAAACGAGCCGGAATGGTTGTGGTTGCAAATCATGCAAGCTGGCCTGTGGCCGCTGGTAAGCACGATAACCTACTGCTTGTCGGGGCGCTCGATGCGAGTACCAACGACAAAACCGCGACCATCTTCGGAGACATTGATGGGGCAAATATTCTCGCTGGCGGTCGGGCGGTGTCGGCAGGATCGGCTCCAGCGACGGCGATCGCAAGCGCTGACTACGCGCGGGCGCGGGTGTCGGCCGCGGTGGCAGCGATTTTCCGCGAGGCGAAACGCTTTGACTACTCGGATTTGACCGCAGAGGACGCACTCTTTGTCATCAACCAAACGCTTCATTCCCATCAGGACGTGGAGAATACGGGGGTCTTGAATCTCGACGCCGCGCTTGCGCTCACCCGCCAGGCGACCGAACGGTTGCAAAACGGCCAAGCGGATAACTTCCGAGCCGCAGCACAGTCGGTACTTGACCTCTTGTTACTACGTCCATTTAGTCGCCAAGGCGCGACCAGTTTTGACCACGTGTACTATTTTAAGGCAGGGGCCATCGCTGCCACCGAGCCGAGCGATCCCTTGGCAGATGTGCCGCAAGACGTTGTCGAGGTGGTGTGGGTCAAAGACGGACAGGTCGTCTCTGTGTTTACGGGGGATGAGTACAGGCTGGCGCGCCTAAAGGACAAGATTACGATCACCAAACGATCCGATGATCTATTTGGCACGTTTTCGTTACCCGCCCGGGGCAGTGAGCAAAGACTTGCCGGGCGGCAAATTTTGCTGCCGCTATCCTATCGATTCTCGGGTACCGGTCCGGCACAGCGAACCTTGGAGCTCGATGGCGGCACGATATTGTTATCGACCGAGCCGGTTTCACCGGCAGATGGTCAGCTGGCAGTCTCTGTCCATGTGACTGGCTCTGATAGACCACTGTTTGCGGTGGGCGAGGCGGCCCTGATCACTACGCTAGTTGTATCCTCAGAATTAGAGTTGGTAGAGCGTTTCCTCGCTGGCCCCAACGTGTTTGATCACCTAAACCTCGCGGCAATCGCCACGCAGGTCCCGGGTAGTGTGAACGTCGTGCGACATATTGTTCGCGAGCTCACCGACATCAACAATATTTTGGGAGGTGGCCAGGCCGCGCCGCAGGCGGGTGTGGAGATCCGGGTGCTCGAGTCGCAGTTGCAAGATCAGTTGGCACGATTTGTCCGGCTGACCTCAGAAAACAGCGCCAACGTGGTTGGCACGGCGCGGTTGCCATCGAGCTCGATCGCACCCGCGCAGCTCGCGCGGGCCGCCAAAGTCTTTACCATCGATATCGATATTTCTGCTCGCTTAACGCAGGTCGTTACCCAGTTAGAAAAATCGGTCAATACCCTGACGCAGCTTGAGTCGGAGTCCACAGTGGGCCGAGCGCGACGGCAAAAGCAAGACCTCGAAGAGCGAATCCAAACCCTACGTGAGTTTGTCGCGGGGCTGAGCGCGTCGAGTGCCGAGTTTGCGACTCACAGCAAGGCAGTCTTAGACATGGCCGAAGATTTGCTCCAAATGACGGATTCGTTCCGCTTGGTCGCCGGTGATGTCTACGATCTGATTCGCCGCGAGTCGCCGCCGGAAGGGGCGAGTGAGTTTTTCTTCCAGGTGAGCCGACTCGAGAAACAGATCGTAGACACGGATGGTCGTCTGGTTGACCTAGAGGATTTAGTGGATGCAGAACCTGGATTCCTGGCAGATCAAGGAGTCTTGGTGGGGCTCGCGTCGCTGAAGATTGCAGAAGCGCAAGCTCTCATCGATACAATGGCGGAGAAGGTTGTCGAGGTACGTGCCAAAAATAGCACCAGCAAGCGCTTCCTGATCGAAAACAATGCGCTTCGAAGTGAGATGATTGCGCGGATTGGCCTCAATACGGAAGATGCCGACGAGGTGATCACGGCACTTCCCGAGCTATTGCCCAACCCACTGCTTGAGCCGCTCAATCCCGATCGCAAATTGGTCGACATTTATCCCGACAACGCCGAGCTCATCGCCGATGCGCTCAAAAACATGCTCGACTCGAGCACTGCGCAGCGAATTGCTCAGGGGATTGACAATCTGTTTGGCACCAAGACGAAAGTCGATATCCAGTTTTGGAGCGGAATGAATGTGCTTGCCGAGAGCTCACGCGGCGTGGACGGCGCGATCAATATCCGCATTGATGCCCAGGTGGCGCTCAATCCCGCGGTGCTCGCCTATACGCTGGTACGCGAGCTGGTCGCCCGTGGGCTTCTCGAGCACCGAGATTGGGCGGATGCCAGTATCTGGCAAGACCCAGGAGAAAAAGTGGGATTGGCGGACTCGCTTGGGCTTACTGATTTGCGCAATACCCTAGGCGTTGCCAATCTTACGGACAATCAGTATCGCGCCTTAGCAAACGTGATTGCGCAGATTGTTGGCGCCGATGTGTTTTTCAATGGCTTCACCGCCAATATGGCAGCCGACATGTTGGCGACGCTGGAGAGCAAGAAGAATACGATCAGCCGTTTTGACGACACGCTGGCGTTCTTGCGCCGGATGCAATTTGCCCGCGCAGATTCGTCCGGGGTCGAGGCCTTCCTCGCTGCGGTTGGGTTTGTCCGAAGCAGTTACCACAAGGACGACACGGCTAGCGATCAGGCTGAGATCTACACCTATCTTGACAATCTGCGAGATAACGTCGCCATCAGTGCACAGGGGACCGCCGCGGTCGCCAAAGTCCAGGCGCTATTTTCCCAGCTGTTTGCCAACGTCGCCGACAATCAGGCGTTTGGCCAAAGTGTTCTCTTGGCACAACACACCGATAGTGAAGACAACGAAACTCTCGATCAATTTAGCAACAGAGAGGCACTGCGGGCGATGCTCATGCACTTCCTTCTCAAGCTTGAGAAGACCCCCACAGTACTCACCTTGATCGAACAGCTCAAACCGCCTCGTGGTCCTCCCTGGCACCGGTCGCGCAGTTTGCTGGAAGATCTAATTACCGCGACGCGCGAGGCCCAGGGCCGGGTTCGGTTCTCGGCCATCTTTGGTAGCCCCAATGTTCCCGATCGCTCACGACCGGTGGAAGTGCTGACCTCCTTGGTTCGCAGCGGCGGCATCGCCAGGGCGATTGCCGAAGGACTGATCAGTCGCCCCCGCGCCAACGTAGTGCTCGCGGGCGTGCCGAAATCGATTTGGCTTGACTTTGCTCTCGAGAACATCGCCAGAGACCCGGCCCGCTACGTGGGTCCGGCCGGTTTGATTCGGCTCGCCCGAGAATCGGGGGGAATCGACCTACCGGTTCTGCACCAAGCGTTTGGCGGTGCTGATGGTGGTCTTGCAGCGATCAACGGCATCGCGAATGTTCCCGCGGGCGGTTTTGCTTGGCCCGGGACCAACGGTTTCTCCTACGAGAACATGATTGCGGCCGCAGAGAAAATCGAAGCGGCACCAGCGTCGTATGTCGGAGTCTCAGGTCAGGTGCGGCTCGCCCGCGAACTCGGTGTGGAATCGCTTGGCGCGCTGTACAGCGTGTTTGGCGGATCGAGGGCCGAGCTTGCCGCTACCTTAGAAGCGGCGTTTGGCTTTGCGGTTTCTGTCACCGACCTCGATGCTGATACCGGATTGGACTGGGTGCAAACTTCGTTGCCGCTTGGAACCGTCGCGCGTGCCGCCGAGATTTTGCCGAATAATTCCCGTCAGTTTGAGGGCCGCGTCGGCTATGTACCGCTTGCTCGCGCGATGTTTGGGCCCGAGTGGATTCTACACATTGAGGCTCTCGATGCACTCCAGGCAATGTTTGCCGGCAACCGTAACGCGGTCGAGGCGGTCATCGAGGCGGCGACAGGAAACGAGATTTCGCTTGGGATCAGCGCGCAGGGCTTCCAGTGGGGAACGATCGTCTCCGAAACCAACGAACTGGTTGGAACTCGCGAGTTTGATGAAGTCGTTGCCTACGATCCGCGCGCACTCAACGGGGTGACCGATACCGAGCGGGCCGCGATCCTCAACGACAGGACCCAGGGTGCGGCGGTTGCGATTGATGGCGGCAGGATACAGATACCAAGGGAGCAAGATGCGGTGCTGGTGTTTTTCCGCAATGGGAGCCCGATCGAGATGTCGATTTCGTCGGCGCAGTATCATCAAGTGATTGGCACCCACGCCTTGGATATTCGTGAGACTGGAACTGAGGCGGACAAACAAATCTGGACGGTTACCTATGACTTGCGCCCCAGCGCGCCCGAATTTGAGGACCAGCAGTTTGCAATGGAGATGGACCGGGATCCCAAGGTCCTGGAGGATATTGAGGTATACCGCGAACAACGCATCCGGCCGGGATTTTGGCTTGGTGGAATTGCACCCGACGAAACGGATCCAAGACTGGACGCAGTAGATGCTGCTTATCCAGCCGAATCTCTCGTTCCCCAGGCGCTTCGTCAGTTGGAGAGAAGAAAGAGAGTGCGACACATTGTCGATGGGATCGACTCAGTGTTTGATCTTGGCGAGCGAGAGGTTCACGTCATATTCAAAAGTGGCCTCAAGCAGCTTGCCGCAACCACTGTTACCGCAACGAAAATTGAAATTACTGTAGACGCGCATGCGTCGATTAACAGTGAGTTACTGGGGCTTACCCTTGCCCACGAGCTCATCGGTCACTTGCTGTTCAAGAATGGCGATTTGGCAGATCTGATCCCCGACGACGATCAGCGCACGGTGTTCGTCGAGATCTTTGCGCAAATGATCAGCAAAGAGCTATTTGTCACACGCTTTTTGCCGCCGATGAAGGCCGAGCTTTACGGGGTCTTGGAAGCACCGCGCAATCCGATCGATTTTCGCCGGCTCGCGTTTGATTTTCTCCGCAGTGGTGGTCCGGAGGATTCCCCGAAAGATAGGTTTGAGGCTGCTGCGATTTTCGTGCGTGAGAGCGGCTTTGTAGGCAGGGACAATCGTGACAAGTTGACGCAGATCGCCGGCGAGATGGCGGCCAATGCCAAGAACTGGGTGAACCAGGTGGCTTCTGGTGAGTTGTTGTTACTCCAGGCTTTGGTCAAGAGCTATGACGACAAGGGCTCAAAGCCGGTCGATGCTGGGATCAGTCCGTCGTTGCTCGAGCACAGAGCGAGTACTGCGATTCGCGCCGGGGATCTGACAACCCAGGCGATTATCGGCCATTTTGCCGAGAAGATTCAGGAGATTAGATTAGCCGTGAAGGACGTTGTCCGAGACCTCGACGCGGTTGAGGCCGATCCCGGCTGGGCGCTTCATAACCTACGCCTTGATTTGATCGACGCTGCCGAGTCGGGTGAGACCTCGCTCAAACCCAGCCATCTGTTTGGTGTGGATCAGCGTTTCGATCTGAGCGATCCGGTGGCGTTGCTACAGCGGTTTATCGATAACGGCAGTATGGATCGCGCGATTGCGGAGGGAATCGTCAGCCTCGACCGTGTCAAGGAGCTCACCAAGATCAAAGACGGTCTGCGTTTATCTGAGTCTGCTAATCCGCTCTACCTGCTGCGCAATCCGAAAAATAATGTTTCGACGACCCTGTTTTTAATGGATCGCTTCAAACGGGGTGGGGGAGATGTCTCCGGTGATCATGCGATCGCGATCGATGACGAGCATGGGATGCATATGGCGGCAGTTGGTAACCAACAGATCGAGCTGGATGCCGACCGCGCTAGTACCGACGTTGCGATTGTCGGCATGAATATCGCCGTAGATGGTTCGGAGGATGGCGCGGTTACAGGCAGTCCCAAAGGATCCTTTCTCAGCCAGATTGCGGCGATCGAAGCGGCGATCGATCTGAAGACGGAATACGACGCGGATCCAAAGACGGGACGAGATATTCGCGTGATCAACTATTCCGGTGGTTTGATCATCGATGAACACGTAAGGAGCGAGCTCAGCGACGAGATCGAGGAATTCAAAAAGGTCGTGCTCAGGGCACGCGATGCCGGGATCATGATCGTTACACCGGTGCCGAAATTTGGTCTCGAGCCGACGTGGGAGAGTTGGCCAGGAGATCTCGCTAACGATGCGCGATTTAGCAACGTGGTTGTCGTGACCCGGGTCGATGCATTTGTGAATCGCCAAGATGCCAATGGGGTTCCGCCGAGGCTCCGCCGCAATGCGGGTGTCGCCGCAGCTTCGCGGCGCTTGTCCCATTTTGGTGTCCCCTTTGGTGTTTCGTCGCTATCGGCCTCGGGCATGGTGACCGCCACGATCGCGGATTCTATCTTCCGCTTGGCGAAATCGCTCAACTACGGCCAGATTCAACCCGACGAAGTTGCCTACGTATTGCGCAGCACCCTCTTCCCCTCACCCCAGGAGGGTCGGCCCGGCAACCTCAATCCAGACTTGGCGCGGGCGATCACCAAGGACGCGATCGAAAATCACCTAGAGTCCGAGGGCGGCTTTCGCAAGGCCGTTGACAAATCCATCGACAGCAAACTCGTCGTCCCGCAACAGCGCCGCGATGTTGTCGACTTCGACGGGGCGATCGCCATCTACAAAGGCGATCGCGGAAAAGTAACCGAGAAGGATTTTGTGGAAATCCTCAAAAAGACCGGTTTCAGCGCAAACACGAAGCAAGACTTGAGCGCCTTCTTCCAGGGTGAGATCTTAACCGCGTCCGAGATTCGCGAACTGCCCGAAGACGTCGCCGAGATTGTGTGGGTGAAAGACGGCAAGATGGTAGCGGTATTTAGCGGCGAAGAGTACCGCCAGGCGGTGGCCGCGGGTTGGATCGAGATCACCGGGGATCGCGGCGGATTTTCTGGGCGCTACGCGCTTCCCGGTGGTCCGCGCGATTTCTGGTTTGCCGAGCCGCCGATCGCCAATCTCATCCCTCTGGGTGCCAAGCAGCCCTACTACTTTGCCAAAGATCCAGGCAACGCAGACCGCCCATTCGTTGGTGGTACGGCTGAGTCGTTTCGAAGTTCGGTCTATCGAGGACGTGCCGAGGCAGTCTACGTCGTGGCGCCGACGACGCCCGAGGGCACAAGCTGGATCGATCAAGCCGCCGCGCTCGCACGGGAGACCTTCTTGCAGATTCCGGCGACCGGGGACACCGTAACGGTGATTTCCCAAACTCAGCGTCGGCTCAAATTTGACCGCACCGGCAAGCTGGATGCATTGGCACTGTTTGAATTTAGCGATCCGCCTAACGACGCTGTCCTCGCCGCGTCGGCCAAGACGCAGGACTTGACTTCGTTGTCGGTGCTCGAGGCGACGGTATCCGGTTCGGTCCGCTACGCGGTCGTGGCTACGGATGATGTCAAAGAGATTGTAGCACGTCTGCGTGATCTTTCGATTGCGACTGTCCGCGAGGGCGTGTTTGGCGAGCATGCGATCGCCAAGTTGGCGGAGGTTGAAGCGTTAGCTGAGATTGAGAAAAGCTATGAGCGGCCGGACGATCCGATTGATGTCCTTGATTTTCATAATCGCCAGCGGACCCGTGACGTGATCGCGGGAACGGTTGCGATTTTGCAGGCCATTCAGGCAAAAGACCCGAGGCTGGTGACCGACCATACGATTGTGCTCGCGCGTATCGCGGCTGCGTTTCACGCTGTCGTCTACGAAACTGACGTCAGCGTTACCGCGTCGGGAACTTTCGGAAAACGGGTAGCGCTTCCCAAGGCGGGTCTGCGTCGCAGTGTCGAGCGAGCACATGCGTTTATGGATCGCTATGGGTTTTCTTCCGAGGACAAAACCACAGTGCTAGAGGCGATCTGGGCAACGATCCCAGCGAGTCCCAACGAGCCCAGTAACAATCCGGACAACGCAGAAAGATTTGACAACATCGCCGCCAGTGCGTTGGGCTTTGCCAGTAGACACGTTGCCGTCATGACAAAGGCCGGTCCAGAGTTTATGGCGATGAGCGATGCTCTGTTCCGAGAGCAAAATCCCGACGTCGCCTACCACGTGTTTCCGCGGACGCAAAACGAGCGCGATGTGTTTAAAGAACAGATGGACAGTTGGCATGTCGAGCAGATCACGCGCTTACTGGCGCTGATCGAGGGCATCCCGCGAGAGGCGCAATTTGTCCCGGCCGAGGCGTTGCCCGATGTCTTGGCGCTGTTCAAGTATCAGGATGCACTCGAGTATGCCGAGGCCGAGGCGAGGAGACGGAAGGCACTTGACTTTGGGGTGCTCGCCCAGCGGATGAGCATTGTCACGCTGCCTGCGAGCGAGATCGAACGTATGCGTAAACAGGCGAAAGAAAAGTTCTCCAACCGTCGCGATCAGTTCCTCATCGAGGTGGGGCCAAGCTCGCCCGAGAAATCGATGCTGCTATACGGGATTGCGCTAGAAAATGGCCAAGTTCATCCGATTATTCCGATCGTCGTCGATGGACCGCAGGCGCACGGCCTTGCGATCGACGTGGCGTTGCCGGGCGATAATCCGATTAAAACAGCTTTGGTGGACAACAATGGGATCCGTGCTGTTGGCGATGACTTGGAGCAGGTCGAAGAGCCGTTCCTTGCCAGTGTTCACCGGTCGCTTCAGGTCTTGTTTGGCGCCGATTTTGCCACCAATGTCGAGATTGGCTTTTACAACAACTACCCGACCTTGGTGGAAAGCGAGTTTATTGAAAAGACCGAGAAAATCCGCATCAACTTCGATGCCCAGGCGGCGCTGAGTCGCGAGCTCATGGGCTTGTTGATCGTTCACGAGTTGGTTGGTCATGGGCTGCTTGACTACCTCAATCGCACCCAGCGCGGGTTTGCCGATGGTCTTAGCGAGCACCAAACCAGGGCCTTGGTCGAGGTCATTGCGACCCAATTGACGGCGGAGCTGTTTGCCGATAGTTATTCACCGGCGATGCACGCCGAGGTGTATCGCGTGCTGGAGCGGCGCAAAGGGTCGGACAATACCGTCGATCTAGCGCTCAAAACCTTTGACTATCTCCGCGCGGCGGCGGCTGAGAAGCACTCTCCGCAAGTTGAGGACTCCCCAGAAAAACGCTTCCGGATGGCGGCCGAGCTCGTCCACAGTCATTACTACAAAGACGATGACAACAAAGATGCACTGCTCGCAGCGGTCAAGGATATGATCGACAACCCAGGCGCGGCGCAAACCCTCGGGACTTGGCTCCATCGCGTTGGCTTGGCGGACAAGGTGATGACGGAAGCGCTGCTGCGCGCGCGTGATAACGACCAAGGTATCGTGTTGCGGCTTCGCGCCGGGCAAGCGAACCGAAGCGGAAACGTGACGGCCCAGGCGATCTTTAGCCACTTTAGCAAAAAGATACGCGGCCAGCGCCAGATTGAGGGTGTCCTCGATTTGCTTGCTAACGCTGAGCGCGCAGACGCTCATGCGTTCCAGCATCTCGCCGAGGATATTGTTGCTGCAGTCAAGGTGGCGCAAAGCGAAGGCCCGGTAGAGCTCGCCAAGCTGTTTGGTGCCGATGCGATCCCCGACGCGAGTCAGCCAGTTGCGATGTTGCAGCAAATGGTACGGGTTGGCGGCCTAGACGAGGCGGTCCGGCTCGGCTTTGTCAGTCGCGAGCGCGTCGATGCGATGATGCGCCTGCCCGAGCTGGCAAGCCAAGCGGATGGTGTCGAGGGCCTGCCGGAGGGCGTTGTCAGATTGTGGGGCCAACCGGATACACCGAGTGTTGCGATCGTCAATGTATTCGCCGCCAATCGCGACATCGCCGGGGATCGGATGTTTACGACCCGTTGGGACGAGGGTTCTGACATGGCGATATCGATGCGTCAGCAGCTTCAGTTAACCTCTGGCGCACTGGGGCAGGCCGCCGATCGGGTATCGATCGTCGCTTCACCGATGCAGGCAAAAGAATCGCATTCCCCGACTGCGATTGCGCGGGAGGTGACTGACGCGCTCGACCGGGTTGTCGCGGCCAAGCAGGGGAGAGACAGGATCAATGTTGTTGTCCTGCCCGCCATTGCAAAATTGAGCCTGACCCAAAAGTTGACCCAGTCGGCGTCGTTTGCCGCGCAGATCGTCAGTCTTAAGGCGGCAATCGCCAAAGCGGGTAGTGCTGGAATCTTGGTGATGACGCCACCCGGTGGGGTCGTGAACTCCAAGAACTTCGGTAATGGCAATGTTGTTGTCGTTGGCGCAGGAGACTACTTTGCCGATCCGCGGCGAGAGGTCGTTACCAGCGACGAGAAGAGTGACAGGGAAGCGGATGTCTTTGCCCCTGGTCGCGCGTTTCATTCCTACGCGCCGGCCTGGGGAGAATTGAGTCGCGTCACCGCGGCGGCGCGGGCGGGTGCAATTGCCGCCTTGATCTATGACGAAGTACGGGCGTTTAACGACGGGCGTAAGGAAAATGAGGTTGTCACGGTTTCGCCAGCACAAATTGCCGCTGTCCTCACAGGAACGAACAACCTCAACATTCTTCAGGGGCAGGTGGCGATCCTTGCGACCCGTGAGGCGCTCAAGAAGACGGTCGAAGCGGATCTCGAATTTTCGCGGGCATTTGAGGTCGTGATGTCAATCACCACAGGTGGAATTCCGCTGGATGGCGTTGTGCCAACCACGATCCAGTTTGACAAGGCGATCGCTCTATTTGCCGATGGCGCTCTGACCAGCGAAGAGATTGACGCGATCGAGGCCACTGGCCAAACGGTTCCCGGCAAGCCGCATCCGTGGCACTTGTTTGGCGGTAAGGAGCTGGGCCGCGAGCAAATCACCAATCTGCCTGACAATGTGCAGGAAGTGATTTTTGTGAAGCGGGACGGTTCGGAAGATCGAATTGTTGGCGCAATCGATGGCAGTCGGTACCGCGAAGAGCTTGGCCAATTTGGCTCGATGGATATCGAGGTCACCGAGAGCGAGACGAGTCCCGCGTACGTGGCGAGATTTATTCCCCAGGGCCAGGACCCGGAGATCGCCAGTTGGATCACTGATGGTACCCCACCCGCCGAACTGCAAAACCGGCTGAGCCAGCTTGTTGTCGCTGCGAGTTCCGAAGCATTGCAGCAATTTGCCAACCCGTCACCGGACGTGCGCTCGTTACTCGTGGCAACCATTTCTGCACTTGCCGAATTCAACGACGAATTTGCCAGTACTCGCGTAACCAATTTGGATCTTGTGCTCGAGCATCAAATCATCCAGTTTTTTGAGACGGCCCGGTCGGCGACGCCGTCCTATCTTCGCGACCATCGCAGCTCACTCACTTCGATCTATCGCCTCACCGCCGAACTTCTCAAGGAAACAACCGTACTGGGTCGCGCGGTTCCGATCGAGGGAGAGACTTATCACATTGTCTATGGTCCTCCTCTTCGTTTGTCCGGGCATAAGATCTACGCGGTCCGTCAAGGGAAAATTGTTTACGCTACCGAACAGTACAGTGACCTGCTACTCAGCACGGATATGGTCCGCTATCCCGACTCGGATTTGCCTAGTCCCGAGGTTGCGGTCGCTCTGCGGGAGCAATTTCTCCTCACTGCCGACTCGCTGGATTCTGCTGGGAACGTTGCGGAGTACATAGAGTATTGGAATATTGGTACAGCGAATTACAGTGCGATCCAGGAGGTGCGAGAAAAAAGCACGCAAAAGCAAGACTTGCTTGATGCAGTGCGTGGAACAGATGTTGGTCAGCTTATGGCTAGACACGGATTTACGGTCGAAGGTCTGTTGATCGAGCCACACCAGATCGCGGTTTCATGGAAGCGCGGCATCGCCTCCGTGCCTCTAGTCGAGTTTGAGGGAGAGTTGTTTGGTGCGGAATCGCCGCGGCATTCGTGGTCTGTGCTTCCCGAGGTGGCCGATGTGCAACAGCAATTTGATAGCTCTCTCGGCAGCACGACCTCCTATGTTGTCTTCGATCCCCAGGCCACCGGCGATGGCTATCTCGGCGACAACGCCCAGACCTTTGCGTTTGTCACCAACAAGAACCTCACCGCGCGAGCGAAGCTCCACTACGTCTATCGCCCGTTAGAGGAACGCATCGTAAGCAAAGAATCTTGGGTCGATGAAGCAGTGGCCGCCGTGCGCGCAGGGTTTGCAACCTTTGCGGCGACGGCCGATCCCGTTACTGTGGTGTCCAATGGTCCACGGTCTTTCCAAGTCGATTCTGCCGGGAAGATTGTCGTTAGTAGCTTGTTTACTCTGGATGCCGAGCCCAAGGGCGATCAGCTCAGCGCCCTCATCGCCGAGTGGCAGGAGCCGATTGCGATTGTCAGCGCCAAAGTGGGCAACGATGTTGTCTACGGTGTGGTTCCCGCGGGGGATGCGGAGGCGGTTCACGCGCATTTGCCAGAGGGTAGTGAGTCCGCCCTCGTGAAGATCGCGGCGCTGTCGGATCCCGCTTCTGCGTCTCGGCTTCGGCCGGTACAGCGGCGCGACCAAAACGGCGATCTTGTTACAGAGGCGATCCCCCAGACCAGTCAACGTGCGCTTCTCATTGAAATGAGTGCAAGGGCAGGGCGAAACCCCGATAAGCCGGTTCGGGTTGTGATCGACGGTTTTGAGCAATTTGTCGATATCAAGCATCATCGTCTTGTTTTTGCCGAATCGGGCGCGCAAGTTGTTGCCGATCAGGATATCGAGCCGAGCGGTCTTGCGACGCTGGTGCGCAAGTATACGTCTGCGTCGGAGGAGGCATTTGTTGTGATCCGGCCGCGGGAGTCCCAAGCCTCGCAACAACAAGCGCCCCTGCAGGTTGTATCGTTAGAGATGCTCGCTTGGGCCGAGCCGGGCTCCTACGATGTCGAGCTCGTGTTGCCAAACTACGCAACGGCTGTTGATTCAGACCAGGTCCAACAGCTCCGCGAGCGGATTGTCAATCGCATTGCCGAGCTCAAGTTTGACCAAAGCCTCAGCGATGTCGCCGTTGTCAACCAGGCGGGTACCGGCACCGTGGTCGTGTCGGCAGGCGGTGCGAAACAGGCCAGATTTACCGCTGCGGTCGCGCAAGGTCAGGGCAAAGCGTTTGCCGAGATTCGCCGCAAGTACGAGACCAACGCACACAAAAACGACAATCTCCGCCATACCAACGTATCCCATAGCCAAACCGTGATGGATACAGCAACTCTTGTATTGCGGGCGATGCAGACGGGGGCACAGGCAGCCGTGACGGATCGCCATATCCAATTGGCTCGCTTCGCCGCCGCGTTTCATCAAGTCGTGCAAGACTCGACCACCATCGACAAAGTCCGCGTGATGAGTCCAGATAACGCCAAAGCGAGCGCGGCCCAGGCATTGCAGTTTATGACAGATGTGAACACCCGTGAGCACACCAAGGTGTTTACCCAAGATGACAAGGACATCGTCGAAGCCGCGATTTTGGCGACGGCACCAGGGTATCGCGCGTTGACAAAAGACGACGGTGTGGTTACCCACGCGCTCGCGTTGGCCGCCAAATATGTCGATGCAACCCGGGATGCCCAGGCATGGGTTGAAGCTGCTGATGCGCAGATCTGGCAAGAGAATCCCGGATTTGTCGAGAAGGCTGGCATTGCCTTGCAGGCCAATGCGATCGGGCCATTCCAGACCCAGCTCGTCGATGCCTTTGGCTTCCGTGTTGATGAGCTCAAGAGCCAAAGCGAGCGATTTGCGCTCGATTTGGCCAAATTGCCCGATTCGGTGCGTGGGACTGCCGCAGCCATTGGCGACTTATTTCACTTTGACGACATCACCAAGGTGGCGGAGCCGACGATTGACCAACGTCGCACCCAGCCCTATGAGGAGTTATTGACAGAAATGGGGCTCAACCGCATTGTATTGGGCGATCGGGGCTTGGAAGCGTTTGCCGCAGTGCCCGCGCAGTCGACACGTTGGTTTGACGTAGATGCCGCTGTGTTCGCAAGTGTCGCCGACTTAATCAGCATCGCGCGGGGCCTTTCCGTCGCCGGGATTCATGCCGACAATGCCGGCGCAATGGCCGATCTACTGCAGGCCCTCAAGGCGAGCAAAGTGATGGAAGCTGTGCTCGCCCAGCGGCAAATCCGCTTTGCAACCGTACCGGATGCCCGCTGGCAGTCTGGCGACAATTACCAGGTGCATCGCGATGCGACTGGGACGACTGTGTTTGTCCGAGAAGCCCATCCGGTGGTCCCGGTGGAGATCTTTGGCATTGTTTTGAGCGATCTCATTTCGCGCGGAGTTGTCAACGTCGTGCCGCGGGCAAACCAACAGACGGTTGACATTGAGGTTGGCGCTGTATCCATCCCGGTCCACGTCGCGCAGGGGGTAAATCTACCGACGGCCGCCGATGCGCAGGCACAGATTGTCCTGGCGCAGATGATCGATATCAGCAGCGTCGGGTCCGCTCCTGTCTCCGTAAAAACGGAGGACAACCAGGATTTCATTGTCTTTACAGGAAGCGCGAACCAAGAGATCGGCCGCGTGGTTCCGCCGGCTACCTTTGCAAATCATCTGGTCGATCGGGCAGGGGACCAGCAGCTTGCAGAGTATGTCCGGGGGCATTTGAATGTTCTTGTGGCTGGCGGGCTGAGCGACAGCGCCCGGAACCTATTGCGAGAGCCGCCAAACTATAGTCACGATCGCTATCTGCATTTGCTTGCCGCGCAGCAGGGGCTGGCGAGTGTCACTGTCACCCGGCGGGAGTCACTTCCGCTTGCGGAAGATGGAAGATGGTCAAATGTCGCCTATGTCGAGGCCGCATTGCTATTTAACAACGGGAACAGCCACACCGCCCACTTGATTGTCCAGACCGATCGCTTTGGCGAGCGCACGGTTTCGCTCGGGTTTCCGGCGCGTCCTGGAGAGGACGAGGAGCTGGTTGCATTCCGCAAGCTCGACAGCACTGACTCGCTGCAGCGTCATCTCGGTGAATTGCTTGATGAGCAGCTCTTGGCCAATCGGATAGCCGATCGCTTAGCCGATCCGATTGGCCATTTTGGGGTTCCGTCTGGGCAACTGGAGCTGTGGATCCCGGTTGCCGACTCGGCGCTGCATCCTGGCGTCACAGCGAATCAAGTGGAGGACGCTCTATTGGCATCGCCGCTTGGGCGTCATTTGTTTCAGGCCTCTGGCGTTAGACTTCCCGCAAACACGGTATATATAAAGCGCACCGACAAGATCTCGGCAGTGCCGGTTGCCTACGTCGAAGCACAAGAGATTCTCGTCAAAAATGTGACGGTCAATATAGCACCGTCGATAGTACGGCCGGGTCAAGGGCCTGTGGATGATTTGGTATCCTTGGTGGTCCACGGCATTGTCGCCAGCGAGGATACCATCGCCGACAATGCAGATCGGATCGCATCGCGGACCCATGATGATCCCGTATCGACGGCCCTTGCTGAGCCTTTTGTTACCCTAGTAGGTGAACATGTCGTCTATCCGGATGGTGAGTCGACGCTTAATCACAAAGAGAGGGTCGCTACCCTGACATCGGCGCTATACGCCTCGGCGCTGCAAAAAGCCCTGTCCAATGCCTCCAATCCCGATGCACCACTTGAGATCGCAGATATTTATAGCCTGCCGCTGTTTGAAGCCGCATTGGAGCAGGTCGGCCATCTTGATGAGACCAAGACGTTTGGCTATCCAGCAGCAGAGCGCCTGCTAGCGTTTTTAAAGTCGGGCGACCCAGCCGACTTGCAATATCCCAAGTTTGTGTTCCAGCCGGCAATGTATTGGTTTTTGGCTGGTTCTGTGTTGCCGGCGCAGGTTCGCGATGCCCTTAGGGCGATCGGGTATGGTGCCAATGACAAGGTCTGGGATAGTGCCGAAGATCAGAAGAAGTTTATTGCCGCGCTCAAAGGCGAAGGGGTCGGTCGAGACGTGGCTGGGGATCAGGTCAGCCAAAATGCGAAAAGGATCGCAAATAACCCGATCAAAAGGTCGCTGGTGTTGGGCTATAGTTCGTCGCCGCTCGGTCAATGGGGACGACAGCGGGCCGGTAGCCTCGAGGGCGTGTACGAAAACCACGAGGAGATGGAGCAGGCGCTGGCAGCGTTGGATAGTGCCGGCACAGTCGAAATGACGGTCAGGTCGATCAAAAGCATGTTTGGCACCAACGTCGCCGTCGACGTTGGCTTTTACTCGGACCTTGGTGTGCTCGCCCAAAGTTATCGCGATCTGGATGGCACCATCGTTGTGCAAATCGATGGACACGCCGCGACCAGTCCGGGATTGGTCGCCATGCTGCTGTACCGCGAGCTGGTTGGGGAGGGAATTGCCAAGGGATATTGGCCGGCAGAGGAGTTCCCGCAGCTGGTGCAAGATGACTTGGCGGGCTTAGAAGATCGCTATGTTGGTCGCAATGAGCAGCTGGCCGCCCTTGGCGATCTGTTCTCGTACATGGCCATGGCTGACTTGTACGTGAATGGCCTCACTGCGACGATGAAGGCGCAGGTACTCAGGACCCTCGAGAGCGCGCCGCTCAGCGGGCAGCATAGCGAGATGCTCCGGCTATTGGGGCAATTGGCCGATGCGTCCAAGCACTTGTCGCGAGTGGATGTGTTCCGCGTTGTCGTGCGCTTCGTCCGCGACCGCACCGACAACACGAGTGATGCGACCCTGGTCAGTTGGCTGAACCAAATCGAAAAAGACCCCGAGGGCGCGCTCAAAGACGTCGATACACTGACCCAGCTGATTCCCGATATCATCGCGCCCGCTCTCGGCATCGATCCCCAGGACGACGGAGTGTCTCCGGCGCTTGCTGACGATATTGCGGCGATCATCGATACCAACAGCGAGGCTGCCCGGCTTGTGGTTGCGCACTTGGTCCGCCAGCGACCGGTCTCCGTATTTACCCTCGGTCAACTTGAGGCGGCCCGCCCGGTGGTCACGACTGAGATGTACGATGACTTACTGAGAGACTTGGTCACCGGTGCCCTGGCTGCCGTCGAGCAGGGCCGTCTTGCATCTGTCAACGATCTGTTTGGCACGACGAAGATCGATATTGGTGATCCCGTCGCGACCCTGCACGCCCTTGCGCAAGGAGACCATCGTCCCCTCGCCCAGGCCGTCGACCTAGGTATCGTATCGCAGGCGCGCATCGAAGTCGTGCTTGGCGAGGGCGCAGTCCCGATCCACTTTGGCTTGCCGTCGCGCCAGGCCCTTTTGGACGTGCAAAAGGCCGCCGCCGAGGTGCCATTTGTCTTCCATGTCACCGACAAGACCTGGGACGAGATTTTGGAACATGGTGGCCTCGATCCGCCGGTAGCCAAACCCACCGGTAGCGATCTACACATCTTGCAAGCGACCGAGCGCGGCTTTGTCCGCACTGTCGCCGATCGCGACACCGCTGAGAAACGGTTGTTGGCGACTCCAGGTGCGACCGGACTGGTGATTGCCCTGCCGCGTGGCCGCGTCCCCGACACCATCCCCGATACCCAAGTGCCCGGCGGTGTCGCCAAAGATGCCAATGGAAACCGCTACGTGCCTGGCCTATCGATGGAGACCCTGTCGACCGTTGACGACGACATCGCGGTTCCCTTCGGCATCAAGACGGATACGATGATTGGCTTTGTCGTCCCCGCTGGCGAAGGAAAGGTCGGTAGTTTTGAACCGAGTTACACGTTTGACCAGCCACTTGCCGACGTCGAGGGATTTTGGACGTCGGTTTCCCAGCAGACCAATTTATCGATGGATCAGCTGCGAACGGTCTACCAAGGGAAGCCGGAGGGTAGAATCCTCCTGCGGACGCAGTACTGGAACGGGCGCGTCGACTACCAAGCTGGCCACGACGTAAACGCAAACCAATCCCTGTGGAGCCAGGGAAAACCGACGCCCGGACGGTTGCGCAGCATTGTTAAACACGATGGCGCGACGTTTACGATCAGCAATGCGCCAGAGGGTGATTTGAAGGCGCTGGAGCAGCGGATTCGCAATCGGCCTATTGACCTCGGCCAGCAGCAGGATTTTGCGTGGAATCTCGTGATGGATCTCGAAGACTACTTTGCCAGTCGGCTTCAGGGCATCCGGGTCGAAGCGGACCGGGATGGCCGCGTGTCGGCGATGTTTATCAAGGTTGTAGAGCAAAGCGAGCGAATTGTCATTACTTGGGATGCGGGCCCGCAGACCCTATATCAGGGCAATGATCTACTCCCCGCGGAAGCTACCTACAAGCTTCTAGAGAATAGCAATAAAGATGTCGCTTACGAAATCCGCTTGGCCGACGGCAGCTATGTTGTCGTTGCCATGACGCAGGCGGCAGAACAGATGTTTGTGCCAACCAACCGATTTGGTACGGAAGCTGTGGTCGTTGGGACCGCCCGCCTTAGAGAGTTTGATTTTGCGGATCGGACCATCGACTTCATAAGTCTACTTGAACTATCAGAACAAGAAGATGCACAATTTTTCTCGGCGACACGTGATCATATCTTTCATTATCGTTTTACGAATGGTCAGTGGGTTAAGTTCACCCCAGGTGGTGTTCCCAAACCCTCAGTCAATGTTCCCACCGGCGTATTGGCAGGGCTGCCCCCGGTTGGGAACGCGAGTCGGCTGTGGTTTGACCTCAATCAAGATACCTACCAAACCCTGGACGAAATCGCGCTGTTCATGCGTACGGAGTTTTCCCACATCTCTGGGCCAAATCAGAATGCTGCGTTCGCGTTTCTCGATGCACTCAAAGTTTCTCCGGCACTCAAGTCCTACCTAGATGCCGATACGTTGCGTTTTGCCACTGTGGCAAAGTCTGAGTGGGATCGACTTGAGATCCATCCTCCGCAGTTTGTTCATCGTGATCGTACTGGGACAACCGTATTGGTCCCCGACAACAGGTCACTGGCGCCGCTGCAAGTTTATCAATTGATTCTCAGCGACCTTCTCGCCAACGGATCGATCACTGTCAAACCACGCGCCGGCGAGCAGGTTGTCGATATATTGATTGGCAACCAAGCACAGCCGATTTCGCTGCACGTTCGCAGTCAAGAAGCACTAGAGTGGATCTCCAGTGTTTCGAGCAAATTGTCCGATTCTGATGCGACGATGAGGGCGGCTGGTTTCATTCTCGCCCAAATGTTCGATTTTGAACGCCACAAGGGCACCGTCGTGGAGGTTGCCAGCTCAAAAACGGGACTTATCGCCAACTTTAGGACGCCGGATGTCGCGATCCCAGAGGCGGCATTTAAACTTGGCGATGGCCAGCTATGGCTGGCGAATCCCGCCAACCGCAAACAGCTCACCAATGGCGCAGAAGACCTCGGTCAGCCACAATCTGGCGTCACTTTTGAAGATCCCTATGCAGACAACTACGCCCATAAACACTACCTCGAAGCGCTCAAAGCCGAGGGAACGATCACAAATGTGACAGTCGAGGCGTTTGATCTACAGCCGGGTCGGAGCGGTGGATTTTTGCAATTGGGCTACGTTCAAGCCGAGGTAACGATCGAAGACGAAGACAATAATTCGAGTGTTACTGAGACCCTTCATCTCGTTGCCATGCAAGATCACGCACGCAACTGGCACATCGCGCTGGGGCTTCCTAAAGAGTTGCACTTAGATCCGCAATCGCAATTGTCGTTTTTAACCCTGGACCGTCAAGACGAGTTTGAACAAGAGCTAGCTAAGCAGGTCATTGACAAGCTGGGCAAAGCGGGCAAGCCCAAGCGTTTGGATGACCAATCCTCGGCCGGGTCCCATTTTGGCATCAAATCAGGCGATACCCTGCATCCGTGGATCCCGGTTACTCTGTCGGGCAAGCATGGGGTCCTCGACGCCCAACGCGTTGGCGATGCGCTACGCCCAGACGTGTTGGCGAGCCATTTGTTTAGCGCATCCGGCGTGAAAGTCCCGGGCCGTACGATCGTCGTCGAAAAAATCGCAGCTGGACTCAAAGGCAGCGGCGGACGCGACGATTCCCATCCCCGCGTGAGCACCGGTTACGTCGCCAAAGACAATAGCTTGTTCAAAAGCCCCTTTGTCCAAGAGCCCACCGATAAAGACCAAGCGATCACATATCAGAGGCAGCTGCTCACCCAAGCATTCCCGACTGCCATGGTCGAGCAAGCCAGCTTTGCCGACGAAATCCTCGCTTTGGTCAAGGATGACTCGATCGTCGATGATGTCGCGATTCCCTTCCTCAATCGGGTTGGCGACCAGGTTCGCGATCGCGAAGATGGGACGCGCCTCGAGGACAAGCAGCGGGTTGCTTTGCTCGTCCTGCAGCTCCATGTCGCGATTTTGGATCAAGCACTACGCAATCCAGAAAATCCAGCCAAGCCGTTTGAGATTACCGACTTTGCCAAATTGCCGATGTTCCATGCGGCCTTTGGCGCTGTGCGCATTGATCCGATGGATCAAAATCATCCGCAACTGGTCGCGATGCACAAATTCCTGACCGAAAACAAAAAGCTGGGTGTGACTGCGGTCGCCAAGCCTCATGTGTACCGTTGGATGGTCGACCACGGGATTTTGCCGCCGGCCATCGGCAAGGCGCTGCAAGCAACAGGACTCGACCTTTCCACCACAAAATGGAACGACAAACAAACCACATTTGCCCAAGCCGCAACGACTGAGCTTGGTAACAAAGCTCGCGAGACCGAGAACCAGCTTCCCTTCGGCGTCCCCAACACCGCGACGGACAAAAAGCAAGTCCTAAAGATCGAGATTGATCCAGCTGGAAAGGTCACCAGTGATATCGATCAAATCGCGACCAAGTTGCAGGGCGTCTATCCAGAAACGGGTCCAATCGAGTCAGGCCTTCGAACCCTGGTTGATTCGGATCATATCGGCCAGTCTGTCGCTGCCGCCCGCGCGATATTGGGAGGGCATCTCAAGCTGCCCATTGAAGTTAGTGTTGAGAGTGGGCTGGGAATCCTTGGCAGTAGCGAAGTGCGCGAAGAGCCCGGCGAAACCGACGGGGAGATCAAAAAGATGTTAGTGATTCACCTCGACGCGGAGGCCGGGGGCCACCCCGAGCTCGTTGGGCTATTGGTATACAACGAGATTGTCGCCCATGGATTCTTAGAACATATTGACCTCGCGAAGCTCCCAACCAATGTCGCCCGCAATCTGGAGCTCCTGGACGAGGCATTGTCGAAGCCGGAGCAAAAAAGGGCATTTGCGCGAATCATCGCGGCCACGCTCACGGCCAATTTATTTACTTATGCGTATACACGCACCATGCGTGTCGGCGTCTACCGTGCGCTCGAGAGAGGGCTAAGCACGCCTGGGTTCCGCGGAGAAGCAATTGGGTTCCTCAAGGCGTTTCAGACGATCGGGTCGCTTTCGTTGCGCAATCGCGTGCCGGTGGCAGCGGATTTTGTTAACCAAACCTACTACGGTACCAATCGCGAGCTTCGTGACTTTGTCGATGGCGTGGCCGAGTCTGATGATTGGCTCGATCGTGTTGAGCAGGTATTTGGTGATATAACGGGACTGTTTGCAGATGGTCTAGGCAGTGAGGCGACGAAAAAGACCGTTGAACAGGCAGCAGGCAACGAAACCGCTCGGGCAGTATTGTTTGATTATGCTACCAACTTGGCAGACACCGACGAGGGGGCCGCGGACATTGCCGACAAACTGAAACCGAGCCTGGAAGCCCCGACGCATATCTATGCACAGCTACTCGAGGACATTCGCACGGGAATCCCGAACGCGATCAATGAAGGTCGTTTAGATCGCCTTGTTGCTGCGGTCATGATTCGCGATCTGTCAGTGTTCGGAAATGATCAAGAAAAGCTGCTCAGGCTGGACCGCAACGGCGGACTGAACACCGCCATCAAGTCGAGAATTGTTAGCCGGGCTCGTGTCCAGGAGGTGCTCGGGACACCTGATCTCACCCTGGACAGTGGGTGGAAGCGAACACGCAATCGTACTTGGGTACGTGTTTACACCGATGATGTTGAACATCAAAACCTGATTAAGTTTGAGATTCTCGACGAAAATGGTGAGGCGCAACCTTTGGGCACGATGCCCATCCACGTGGCGATCGCTTCGCCAACGTTCAATCCCAAATTCTTGCCACAAATTGAGATGGACAAGCCCGAAATCGTAAAGTTTTTGATCGACTATGCGGAGGCCCATCATGTATTCAAAATCAACCGGCTTCGGATCGAACTCAACGAACAAGAGGAGGCTAGGCTAGCGAGTTCGGAAAAAGTGAAGCTTTTGGATCAAGTCGAAGAGGCGCGTGTTGCGAGTCGATTTGAGGTGCTCGGATATCAGGCGGTATTCGCCTATCGAGATGACGCCAACCGGGTCGTCGTAGAATTGGGACGCGCAGGGTTTGATGTGGCGCCGGAAGATTTCAGATTTGCGGAGGACTTCATGAGAGTGCTCAGCGATAGTCTCGATGCGTTTATGGATGTTGATAGTGGCACTCCTGCTATCGTGATTTCACGCCACTTTGCGGGCATCGAGGCGGACCGTTCCGTACGCGTCGAACGCGACGCGAACTCTGGCAGCCGTGTCATCGTTTTGAAACATCAGCTGCTGCCATTTTCCAATGAGATCGCATCGCAAATGACCTGGCTTGCGCAGTTGTTGGTTTTGGCTGAGAAAGAAGGGTTTCCGGTGAAAATCGATTTTCCATTCTTGCCCGACGAACCCATTCTGTTTGCGACAAAGCAAGAGGCGTTGGCGTGGGCAAAAGGCACTGCTGTGCAACACGATGAGTTTTTTGCTCGTCGCAAAGACCGCGATCACTTTTTCAAAGCACATGGCTCTAAGCTGAACAAAGATGCTCTGGTTGCGGCCCATATCAGCATCCATCCCCCAGATGCGATCGCAAGTCCTGAATCTCTCGGTCAGGCGCCAATCAACTATGATGTCTTACAAGTAAAGCCAATCATTCACAGCCGCTATGGTGAGGGACTAATGTGGCAAACGCAATGGTATGATTATCTTCCTGATTTTACTGGGCATCGAATCAAAGACGCCAAGGAAGGACAGCCGATCTACCTCTATGTCCTGGTGACAAAACCCAACCAAGTTGTGGATCAGGCAGATCTATCCACCCAGCGGAAAGGCGAGCAGCCAGGTAACCGTCAGCGTGCCGCCGACGTAAAGTGGAACCAATTTGCCCTCGTCTATGTGCTGAGCGAGCCATTGTCCTCCGAGGAGGCGCTCGGATTCGATCTGTTTCATGGCGTAATCCCCAAAACGATTCAGGGGCGACCATTCATTAAACTCGCTAGTTTTGATCCTGCGCTACTAGGCGATTTGCCGGAGAAGAAGATTGTTGTAACCAGTACGGGCGAAACCGTCGTCGCCTTTGAACCTGAAGCACGTGTTTCCAATGCTCCCCCAAGCCCGGACACCATTCGCGGGCTAGCGGGTGGTCAGGATACCGGCTGGTTTTACGTCGTCGAGCGGCCGGGGACCGTGGGCAGCCAGCCGCGATTCTTCAGCGACACAGCGGCCAGTCTAGTTCAACGCGGCCGTGACTCCAAAAACGATGCGTTTAACCTGCAAGACGACGGTGTTGTTCGCACGATCTTGGTTCGCCCAGCGCAAGGCGAACATTGGCTTGCGCTCGCGAGGACCGCGGCCGATCAAGCTCGGTTTGCCTATAAAGAAACCGGAGACAGAGACATTACCGTCATTGCCCCGGGAACGCGCGAAATCATCCTGCGCAGCGGCGAGCTCAGCGAAGAAGATATCTTCACCGAAATTGAGCCCTTCCACGTCGCTGAGCTTGCAGACTTAGAGGCGAGTTGGGGGACGTCGGTGACGGTGGTAAGTGGGTTTGTCCGCGGGATTCGGCAATACGGGGTTGTCGCAACCGATGAAGTGGAATACCTGCGAAATCATCTTCCAAGTGGTGTTGAGCTCAAGCCGGAGATCACCACTGCGTTTGTCTCGGCGGCAACGACCGCGGAACAAACGGTAGCTGACTTACTCAATAAGTCCCCCGACCTCGCCAAGTTTGACCAGATCACCGTCAAGGGCAAGCACGACCTAAGCGTGACAATTTCGCCCAAACATGGCCATCTCATATTATCTCACGGGGATACCGGTTTTGCATTGGAGGACGGTGACCTGTCGGCCAACTTCTACCCGCAGCTGCAGAGCATTGTCGATGACTCAAAAGAGGCGCATGTAATCGTCAGATTGCGATCGGGTCAGTTGAAATTGGTGCCGATTACAATTCTTGGTCGCGTGCAAACCGCTGACTACGAGCCGATCCGGGTCATTCCCTACTACGGCAAAAAGAAGGGCAAAGACGCAGCAAAAATACGTCAAAAGCAGGTCAATGATCTTGCCAAGAGTCGCGGCGATGGATCGCTCACGGTCAATGTGAGGACCGAGAAAGGGCATGAAAATCCGATCATTCCGATTCAAGCGCAGACAACGACCGGCGAAAACGATTTGCGATATCGACTCAACACCCGGGCTAAGCGCGGTTTGCCGGTGGCGACGCTAGATTGGTTTGCAAACAAAGCCTCGCACTACAACCATTTGCCGACCCCGGAGTCTGAGGGGACGGGCAATGAGATCAACGCAGTGCTCGAGGCGTTTGACGAGGGTGAGTTTATGCAGCGGCAGCTTGTCGGTTTGATGGAGCGGACCGATACGCTGATCGCGGCGATTCAAGCTATGGTCGGAGGTAGGGGCCCCGTTCATGTTATCTTTGAGAGCGATCTGGGCCGGATCGGCACGAGCCGTAAGCGAAGTGATGGTTCGATTGAGATCCGCCTCGATATCTTGGGTGTCCTCAACGAAGGTCCATTAGCCCTGACTCTGTATCACGAGCTGCTTGGCCACGGCGTTCTTGAATATGCGCATAGAAATGACCTGACGGCAGATCTGCAAGATCTGAGACGAGAGCTGCAAGCGGAATTTGAAGCCATTGATCCCGTTAACTACAAAAAGGGTGTCGAGCCGGCGTTTTACGAAGTCGTCACCGAGTTACTGACAGCGCAATTCTTTGCTAAGTATTTTACGCCGCAAATGAAGCTGCAGGTTTACGACGTGCTTCGCGATACCGACGATGTCGACTTTGCCAACAACGCAGCGGCATTTTTGAAGCAGGTCGATCCGCCTGGCGCTCCTTTCTCTAGGCGGGAAGCCTACGATTGGTCGATCCAATTTGTCCGTGCCAATTATCTTGGCAATCTCGCACCCTCCGTCAAATCCAAAGTCGAACGGCTGCTTTCCACGATGCACATCGATGAAAACAAGCAGGACGGAGATAAGTGGTTCCAATATTTTGCCGAAGCAGAGCGGGGGCTCAATCGGCTGATCGCGGGCATGGTCCGCCAGCGTGATGGCCCGGTCGCGAGCGTCATCGCGGAAAACACCAAAACCGAAGACGCCGCAATGCGAAGCTTGTTGCTCTATGGGCTTGAGACGGTGCCCCAGCCGGATAAACGCATTGACGACGCCATCGCCCAAATCAACAGGGTCCGATCTCTACTGACGTTTCGTACCATCCAGACCAGCTTTGTCCCAGCCCAGCCCAAAAAGCTCATTGCTTTGGCCCAGCAACACGGTGAAGGCATCGTGCAGATCGAGGTGTTTCTCCCCGACGAAAGTAGCCAATACGTAACGGGATCGTTGCAGGAGATTACCGGCTATCTCCACCGGCATTCGCTGCGAAAAAAGCGTGGCCAATATCGCATCCTTCATATTACCTCATCGCTACGAGAGAAACATCTCAATGCGTTTACTCTGCGGCAGTTGGGTCATATCTGGCCACCGGGACAGTTGCAGGCCACGGGTGTCAGTCGCACGTTTGAACCCTTTGTGATTAATCAAAAAGGTGCGTTTGATCCGATTCTGGCGGGGATGACTCATTTCGATTTCACCTCACCCCAGGCTGCGGGCGTGACGATGTGGGACTTGGCCAGTGCCAATAAGCAAGCGGTTGGTCTGTTTTTGGTCAAGCGCCGCAACGGCAAAGGCGGGACGTTTTTGTCTGTCGTCAAACAGTCTCGATTTAGCGATATTGACACAGAGCTCTACGACGTGATTCCGGTAGCGTTTACGGCCTCGGCCCGGCGCAACGAGGAGCAAGCAAATACAAGCGAGGGAATGTCCGGCATCTTAGATGCGCTGGCCGCGCATGAGCTGTTTGATGGCAATATTCACGGCATCGATATCTTTGTCGCCCCGGGCAAAGCGGTGCACCACGGCGCCGGAACAGGCTGGAATGTGCCGCCGGGGATTGCCGAGATCGATCCGACGATCACAGCAGCTCCAACCCGGGCGCAATTTGCCGCCAAAGCGGCGCCGCGCGCGGAGAAAAGCGGCGGTCCAGAGTTTTTACTGAGCATCGATGGTGCCTTCTTCTGGGTGCCGCTCAGTCAATTGTCGGCAATCCAGGGCAAAGAGTTGTCCCATGCCTTTGTCTATGCCGCCGATCCGGCGATCGCCAGCGACGCGATCCGGCAACTGTTGTCGGTGGCGACGGTCAAATCCAAGACGGTCGAGGTCGTGACCCAATCGGGAGCCAGTTACTTTGATGCTGGCAAGGGGCCGGTGTTTGCGGGCGCAAACGGCGTGCAGGTCCTAACCAAACTCGAGGCAGATCCCAAGGTGCTCGTCGATACGATGGTCGCCCAGGGCTTTGCGTTTATCCAGGCAGTGCGCCGAAACGACCTGTCCCAGTCGGTGCCGGTTTGGATTGCGATCCCCGATGACCTAAACGAGCTCGATCTGGCTGGGGTAGAGCGTATCGACTATGTCGTCACACCTCAGGCGCTGACTAAGCAAGAGCAGGACATCTTTGCGAGCAAAGTCCCCGGTACCGAGCTTAAATCGATCCGCCCGCTGGCATCGGAGCCGCTGGGGTGGAAGTTAGACGTGCACAATGTGGTCAAGACCCAGCGCGTCGCGGAGGTCAGCTATAATCAGTACGGGGTTCGCAAAGCGGATGCGACCCAAGGGCAGGTGCGCGAAAATCAGCCACCGCTGCCAACCGGCAACGTGCTGTTCCAACTATGGGGTCGCAATAAATCGCCTGGCAGCGTCGATGCCCGAGTCGCCAAAAACACGCTGAACCTCGAGATAGCGACCGATATCGCGCAAGGCGCTCCGCAAGATCTCCAGGCGATCCCGGTTCCGCGCAACAATCGCGATCGCGACCAAAGCGAATTGACCCGCGAGTTGGTCCACTGGGTCGAGGACGGTGTTGCCTCGATCGATGGCGTGATCATCCACAACGTGATTGTTCAGGCGAACGCGCAAACCGGCGTCGTTATCGATGTCACCGTGGATCTGAGCAAAGACGGGACGCGCGGCACCCTGCAAGTGGGCTGGAACTTTGATGTCGAGGACAGCAGCACCGATATCCGCGCCCTGGACAGCGCAGCAGAGGTCAGCGCATTTTTTGCCCAGCGCAAACTGACGCCCGAGCACATTTTGTACGCGGGCCATAGCCGCAAAAACGCAGAGGAGATTCGCGCGGTCATGGGCAAAGCAAAACGCGCCATCGAAATCGTCCTCGAAGACCAGATCTATGTCGTGATCAAAATGCCGCTCAAGGATTCGACCTTTGATCCCGAGCGAGATCTCAATGTCGATTACCAAGTAGTCGGCGTCGTTGACAACGCACTCAACCCGTCCGATCTGGCCAGGGATCTGCGGGCGACCTTGGTACGGAAGTGGGGGCGCACGCTGCAGAGTTGGCTTGTCCCCGGCAATGCGCCGTTTTTCTTTGAAAACAAATCGGGTGCCGGGTCCTTTGCTGTAATTGACAACGAAATCTATCATGTCGGCACCAGCCTCGATCAGCTCGAGCTCGGTACCGTTGCTCAGAGGTTACAACTAAACGAGGCGATCGGTCCCGATCCGCTCACTGTGCTGGCAGAGATCGAGCGGGATGCCCAGGCACCGATTGTTTTGGTTCATGTGGAGCATGCTGGATCGTCGCAATTGCGGGTGTTCCGCGCCGAGGATGCCGGTGCAGTCAAGGTGGCTCGTACGGCCCAAGGCGCCAAAGGCCGCTACGTCCTCTATGCAAATCATGGCACCGATGTTCTAGAGCCGCCCGACACCGCGCTTTGGACCGACGAGCCCCTGGTATTGTCGCTGGCTCAGCCGAAAAGTGGCCTGGTTGTCGGCGCCTATCAACGTGATAGCCAGCGTGATAGCGTCGCCGCCAAGACTCCTGTCCGCAGTCACGAGTTTTTTGACTCGCTATTGTTTGCGCCGCCGGGTGGTCACCGTCAACCCGCCCAGGGGTATATTGCTGTCGACGAAACCGGCGCATTGGTGACCTTTCATAGTGATGGCACCCAAACAGCGGCCTTGACCTTAGTGAATGAGCGGGGCTTGGCGACCGAGTCCGAGTGGCGGACATTGCTCGACCAAGGACTGGGGCGGCGCATCGCCGAGCTTGGCTGGACGGTTCGCTCCTGGGATCTCTCTGTGGAGCAAGGGGCACTTCAGGTCGCCCACGCAACCGTGGGCAAAGCAGATGGCCCCGATAAGCGCGTAACCTTTGTGTGGAACAGTATGGAGCCCGGAGCCACAGACTTCCAAGCGTTTGGGCTCACCGCGCTGCTCTCGGTCGATCGTTGGCGCCGCCAGGGGTACGCCAAGAGGCCAATCATCACAACCGATCTAAAGCCAGACCAACTCGGCCATCAACAGATGTATCCGTGGCCGGCTCCGCCCGGAGGTGTTCGCCGGCTCGAGAACATTCCCGCGGCGTACAAGGCCGACATTCTCGCCTGGGTCGACGCCGTCTACGCCCATCAGTGGCGAACCACCAGCGACGGTGCCAACTATACCGTCAAGGCGTTTGTCCGAAGCTGGCCCGATGGTCACGTCGCTCTGCCCGCGATCGAAATCGTTCGCAAAGACGGCGCCGGAAACACCATGGGCTCGATAGTAGTTGCTTGGGAGACCGGATGGGATGCATCGAAACCTGATGCTCTCGGAGACGGCAGCGTGGTGACCGAGCAGTCCTGGTTCCCACGGGCTCAAGACCGCGAGGACCGCGAGTTTATCGATGACTTTAAGGCGTTGATCGACAGTAGCACGGATTCGCTAGGTCCATCGTTTTTTGGGATTGCGACAATTGGGGCACATGAGGTCAAATCTGTTGCCAAGAGTGCTGTCAGTTTTGAACGCGATGCGAACACGGGGCGACGGACAATTGTTTTGAACTACTGGGACTTGCCGTTGCGTGTGATTGGAGACCCACTAGTACCTTGGCTTGGACAGATCCTGGGTGAGGCTAGTTCGACCTTTTTAGTAAAGCTAAAGAACTTTCCGTTTCTTCTTGATGGCGTTGTTGTCGCTCCCCGGAAGGGCGTTGATCAATGGATTGATGATACGCAAAAACTGCAAGATCAGTGGTTTGAGGATCGCAAGACACGAGACTACCTGTATGAGATATTTGGCTCACGATTTAACACCAAAGAAGCAAAAATAGTCCTTCACGTTAGCACCGTGCCGCCACAGGATGTTGCGAATTTTGAGCGCTTGGATCAAGACGTTGCAAATTACGATTTGATTCCAGACATCATTCGTCCAAGCCAATATGGGGAGGGTCTTTTGTGGGCAACGCGGCACCCAGGTCGACTTGGGGAGTTAATGAACGGTCGGCATGAGCACGGTAAACCGATTTATGTTTATGTGTTGGCCGCCAATCCCAATCAGCTTATCGACCACAGTGAATTATCCGTTGAGCTCGGATTTTCTGAACCGCCCGGTTACAACCAGCGCATGGTTGACGCCAAGATTCACAACGTACTCGGATATTATCAAGTCAATTTGGATGGTGTCCAACTGCCACCGGAGTTTCCTGGGTTTGACCTGTCCCGAAATCAAATTCCAAATCAAATTCTCGGGCACAAATTTACCTCGAACCAGGGGATTGTTCGCGACGGTGATTTCGATACGTCAATTCTCAATGATCTCCTCGGTGGGCAAGTCGTCTTTGACGACCACAGCGAATCAAACCCATCGATTGTGGCAAAAGGACCGATCAGTGACTCGCGGTTTACCACCTCCCAGTTGCCAGACAGTGGGTTGCTAAAACAGGCGGCGCAACAGTTGAAAGTCGATCAGGTCGCTGTTGTCACGGGACGGGCTGGCGCCGTGATCCGTCACGGAGTGGTTCCTCTCGATGAGGTGGCCAAGGTCCGGGCCGATGTATCGGCCTCGATCGACGAGGTCTCGGTATCGACCATCGGCGAACACTCGCCGGGGCTTTCTCCGGTCCAACGGGTCAAAAAGGTCCTAGCCGATCCCAGACTCGAAGGCGTTGGCATCGTGCGGGTCACCGGGCCGGATGGACTCAACGCACTGGTTGATGTTGGTGCTGGGCAGCTGCTCCCGGCCGAGAGTGGCGAGCCCGCTGACTCGACGCTTGTCACGGAGCAAAAAGTAGCCGCGCTGGCACCGGCGAATGCGTCCAAACAGCATCACGTCATCGTTATGACCGACAAGGAGCGGCGAGTGATTCCGGTATCACTGCTGGGCCTCGCTGCGAAGGGGTCGTTTCGAGTCGAAGCGATACTGCCTTACTATGGGGATGCGACGAGCGCGAAGCAGCAACAAGAGATCGTCGATGAAGTAGCAGGTCAGGTCGCGGCTTTTGTAAACAAGGGAACATCGGATGTTGTCCAGGCGATGTTCCGCGATGGCAAGGTGCGTGATGTACCTGTTGTTGGCACCGCGGTCGCTGTCCAAGACGAAGGCGAGGCGCTGTTTATCCCGGTTGGGAACCGCGCGAAGTTGCGCTACGCCACGGTCGGATCAATGAGTCGTCGGGAGAAATCAAAGACCTTTGACGAGCCGAAGATCAACGGTCAGTTGAAAGTCATCTATAGCGGTGTAGGAGCAATACGGGCCAATCTCCAGTCTGCGTTTCCGCAGATCGAAGCAGCCGTGGAGACCATCGAAGCGGTGACCGGACCGCTTGATATGGCGATTGATATCGAGTTTCTGAGCGATTTTGAGGCGCTTGCCCGTAGCGCGATCGCAAGCACCGGCAAACTACAACTGCGGATGGATACGCAAGCTGCCTCGAGCCCCGGGTTGATGGCGTTGGTTCTCATTCACGAATTCATCGCCCACGGTGTGTTGCAACACCGGGGTGTGCCCTCAGGGCTTGCGGACGTGCGGAAGACGTTTAAGAGCGAAGAACGCTATCGAGTCTTTGCCGAGGTGGTTGCTCAACTGGTGACGCTTGATCTGTTTGTTAATAAGATGTCCCAGTCGATGCGAGACGGGATCTATCGGACACTCCAATCGCCGCTCAACACGATTGATCCGGACGGTGTGTTTATCGAATTTTTGCGGACATTTGATTCGGCCAATCCACCGTTGGGGACAGATAGGATCGCCGAAGTCGCGAAATTTGTCAAAGAACGACGCTACTACGCCAAAGATTCCGCTAGGACCGAGATGGATGCCGTCCTCAAGGATATGATCAAACGCCCAGAGCGCTACAGCAAGCGAGTCACATCTGCTGAGGTGGTGCTTGCAGAGACCTTAGAGAACCATATCACCGCAGATCCGATTGCCCTTTCGCAATCAGTAAAAGCAGCCAAAGGTGGCACGCCGGCCAGCGCGGTTTTGTTGTTTTCGCTTAAAACGGTTGCCGACCGGTTGCGCAAAAACGACAACGGATCCACTTTGCAGGTTGTTCTGCGGTTGATTGAGAATTTGGAGGCGAAGCCCGAGATTGAAGTTAAGCAACCAGAAGTTAAGCAACCAAGGCCGACCAGGCCACCAGCGAGTGTCAGCTCGGTAGCTATCGGCGGAGATTCGCTGCTCAAGAAGGCCGAAGAGCTGGATACGCTATTGGTAGAACTCGAGGTCAAAAAGGGCAAAGGAGAAATAGTCTACGTTGTCGGGACGCCGGAGAGTGTAGAAAAATTTGTCGTTGACAATGGATATGCAGCAACGACAGAGCAGTATCGCATCAACCTTGTCACGAATATCGGGTTTACCCGCCAACTGCATGTGTCGAAGTCCCTGGATCGGATCTGGCCTGAAGGTCAAACAACCGCACTATCTGTTCATCGCCGGTACGGCAACGTGCCCGTCTACAAGAGCGGTGTCGCAGATTTGGTGTTAGCTGGGATTCCACAGCAGAGCTTCGACGACAAAGAGGCCGCCGCCAAAGCGTTTTCTGAATACGGCGTGAGTGACAATGTCATCCTGCTTCGGGCTGTGCAAAAAAATGTACCCGACGGCGTTGTGTCGGTTCCGTTTTTGACTGTCGTTCGTGTAGAGGCAATTAAGATCATCGCCACCGATGTGAGTGGAGTTTACGCAAACTACACCCTTACTCCAATGGCGATCAAAGCGCAGACTTTGGAACAGGTTCCCACTGTCGTTAAGCGATTGACCGACGTCGGGATGTTCGACGAAAAGACGCAAGGACTGGATGCGTTTGTTCCTGGCATTGAGCCCCTGCACATTGGCGCAAACGCGGGCTGGGGCGTTCCAAAGGTGCAGCTGATCCCAGCAGATCTTCCGCACAGTCCGACCAATGAAGAGTTTGTTCAACTTGCCGATGAGCGCATGGGATCCGCCTCGGGGATATTCTTACTTGAGGGACCCGACGGCACTGCTTGGTTGCCAGCAAATACCAAGTCGCTAGCACAAGACCATCGCTACTCGAGAGTTCGCTTCCGTGCGGCAATCCATGCGGAGTCCCAGGTTGTAATACACGCAAGGAACTTTTTGAGCCACGCTCCACTTGGACCTCGGGTAGTTGAAGTCATCTCGGAGGATGGAGCGACGCAGTTCTACGGTTCTGATGGTCCCACCTTTGAAAACGGCGAGCACATCAAGTTTGTCGATGCGCTCGAAACCGATGTCAATGTTCTTTTACGCGCTGCCACTGAGTATGGTTTCCATATTCTTCAGGGGACTCTGGATGGAAAGCCCGTGTGGATTCGAATGACCTTGGGCCTCAGACCTAGGGCGGTGCGGCAGCAGGAGGACGCAGCACTGCGCAGTCCAGGCCTTGGGATCAATGTTGTTACCGGCTCTACCAATTATCTTCGCATTTTGAAGAATCGCCTAAAGCACCTCGGCCAAGCGATCCTCGTCGCGGTGCCCAAGCTCTCGGCTCCCGGTTGGGAGTTAATCCCGCTGACCGGAGTTGGGCCAGCCATCGCCGCACAAACTCCGAGAGAGCTGGCGAGCAAGGTGTCCACCAACGTGTCCTACAACCAGTATGGGATTCGCGAACCTGGGTTGGGCAGTAGTCAAGGGGAGCCCTCAGCTGGCGAGGAGATTGAGCTGTTGCCGCAGCCCAAGACGCCAACGGGAGCCATCTTTGCCAGCCTGTGGAATCGGGCCAAGGTCGATGATGATCTATTGCCTCGGATCGAATCCCAACCTCGTGGCCTCGATATTGTCGTCGACACCACTGGGACGAAGCCAGACCGGCCCGGGGTGATCCCGATTCCCCCCAACAATTCGAGGATCCCCAAGAGCCAGGCAGAGTTTACCAAGACACTTGTGCGTTTGGTCGAGGACGGGATCGCATCGCTCGATGGCGTCGAAATTCACAAGGTCATCATCACCAAAAACGCGATCAACGGGCTGGTCGATCGCATGGTGGTCGAGCTGAGCAAAGATGGCGAGCGCGGCACTTTGGATGTGCGTTGGGGCGGTAGGTCGAGCGAGGAGATCGAGGCCGACAACTATCAGACGACTGCCGCAGCAAAAGACTACTTCTTCGAGCGTGAGGCATTTCCGAAGGAGAAGCTGCTGTATGCCGGGCGCAACGATCAGGGTGGACAGGAGATGTTTGAAACCCTGGGCGATGAGCCCGGGGCCATCGCCCAGCAGTTTTTGCTCGAGGGAGGTGTCTACGTTGTCGTCAAAGTCACCGAGGAAGAGCTTCGCCAAGGAGATAGCGTCGTTCCCGGCAAAGTCGTATCGGTGGTGGGCGTTGTTGCCAATGCGAAAAAGGCGCAAGTGGGCGAGTCCGAGGAGACCAAGCCGAGCCACGAACGGGCAGATAGGATTGCGGAGCTGCGCGATTTGGCCGATACGGTGACGGGGCATATACAATCGGACAATCCCGCGTTGTTCCTTGCGACTCGATCTGTCACGCAGGCCGGAGCACCTGGAACACAGGCCGAGACCAAAATCGAGGGCTCGTGGTACGAGTTGAGAGGTGGTGTATTGCAACCGACCGATCGCGTCCAGCGGCCGGTCAGCCAGCTGATCGAGCACGAATTTGAAACCGCGACGCTCATGCCGTCTCAGGATGAGATTGTCGCGGCGGTTCGCGCAACCAATATGCCGCTGGTGCTTCTCTATCTCCAGGGCGCAACCGAAGGATTCTTCGCCTTTGATGCCGCGCAGTCTCGTGAGGTACTGGCCGCGCTAGAGACCGAGGGGACGTCGGCACGACTGATCATGGAGGCCTATCCCCAAGCGCGTTTGACCGGAACCCACTTTTTGAACACCGCCTGGTGGAGGCACAATGAGCCGTTTGTATTTGCGATGCCCGTGAGTCCTCAACCCACAGGGGGGCAAGCAGACGGGCAAGCGGATTCGCAGATCTTTGGCTATTGGCACAACGACGCCCAAATCGAAACCGCCGATCCGTCCATCGCGCGTTTCTTGTGGCAATCGCGGAATCAGGGTGGGTTGTATCGCGGCTATGTCGCAAGCGACGAAACCGGTGAGTTTGCCAGCCTTGATATTCCAGCGGTTGGCGGTTTCACAGATCGGGGCGTCTGGTCAAATCAAATTAGCTCGGGGGATTTGAGTTTTGCGATTACCGACGCCGGTTGGGAGATTCGCCGCTGGGAGGTCAATGTAGATGCGGGGATTTTGCTAACGGCCACGGCAACAGTGACAAAACCCGGTCAAAGCGGCACCAAGAAGGTTGTGTTCGCGTGGAACACCATGGTGGAGGACGAGGCGAAGTTCCCGGTTGTTGCCAACGCCCTAGGAGTCGCCAGCCAGCGTGCCGACAAATGGAAACAGCAGCCCGGGTACACGAGGGTTCCTACGGTAACTACAGGGGCGACAAATGACCTCGGTTACTACACACACTTCCCCGCGTCCCTGCGAATCATGCCGCCGGGGCCTGCTCGACCGCTCGATACGATTCCCGATGCGTATACCGAGGACGTGCTTGCTGCCATTGACACGGTCTTCATCCAAAGCTGGTCGTCATCGCTGGCCGGACCCGTAGGTGAGATTACCGCCTTTTACCGCGAGTGGCCCGACGGTCGCCGCGTGTTGGCGGCCGTCGAAGTCAGTCGCAGAAGCCAAGTGGAAGGCGTGAAGTTTGATCCTGTGATCATCGCCTGGGAGCGGGGCTGGAGAGGGCCCAGCGAGCGGGCATCGCTTGATGGCCTTGCTGGCGAAGACGGCAGCGTTGTCAAGACCGAAACATGGCAGCCACCGCGGCATTTTCCCATCCCCGTACCGGAGCCGGGCAAACCCTATGTCGGGACCCAAAAGCCCAACGACAAGGAACTGCAAGGCCTCGCCGGCAAAGAATTTTCAGGCACAGATGGTAGTTACTATTTGCTGCGCCCCGTTACCACTGGTGGATCGTATCTTGGCAATGCCGCAGCGGCATTTGACACCGTCGACGATGGGTTGCGGGCGCGGGGCGAAGTTGACACGATCGTTACCGGGAACGGGTCGGATGCTGACTGGCTGGACAAAGCCCAGGCCGCCGCGATCGATGCGTACACGGCATTTCCCAATACCCCCGGGCCGATTCGGGTGATTTCGCGCGGTCCCGGCAAACGCGTCGCCCAGTTTGATCAAGACGGGGTGCTTTTACTCGATTCGATTTTTCGTAAGGAAATCCCCCGCCCAGCGGACCTCGAGGCCGAGGCGGTATCCCTGGGACTCAGTTCGATCGCCGTCGTCAACGTCGAGGTTGGCACGGTCAAAGGATATGCGGTGGTCACCGTAGACGAAGCGCAGCGTTTTCATCGCTACTTGACCCATCCCGGCGCCAGCGATCCGGTTGTCAATCCTTCCATCGAGCGCGTCGGCGAATTTAGCCAGCAGTCGCTTGCGCCAACCGAGCGGATTCAGAAACTCCTCGACGATCAGCCGAGTCTGCTCGAACTCGACGAGCTTAAGGTCGTCGGGCCACAGTTTCTCGACGCAACCATCGTTCCGCGGACCGGTAGGTTGGTCTTGGCAAAAACTGGAGGCGGCGTCACTTTAGGATCGACCCTCAATCTTACAGCGATCGCCAAAGGCGTAGAGAAATCCGAGCAGGCGTTTGCCTTGGTGTCAATGGGGACCGGTCGTCCCGCACGACTACTGCCGCTTGAGCTGCTCGCTCTGGCCGATCCAACTCAATATGAGTTTCTGATTCTCGCACCCTACTTCCCGAATCCAACGGATCTCTTGGAAGTCGATCGCATCGCCAGTGAAACAGGGGCACGGGCCGCGACGCTCGCCAAAAAGCGGATAGGGGACACGTTTCAGGCTGATATCCTCCATCCCGGTGGCCTGGTAGAAATGAAAACCATCGATGGGACAACGCGTAGCTACTTGGGTAAGCGCTTCCCAGCGCCGGGTGAGCTGGACGCTGTGCTCGATCTCGATCCCCAATCTTATCAGCCCTACTTTGTCGTCGAGCATTTCTTATTTGACGATGCGACCTACGAGGGTAGCCCAAGATCGGAATGGATTGCAACTGATTCTCGGGATCTGCGGTTGCAGTCAAACGCGGTGCTTGCCGTAGCCAAAGGAGTTTCAGCTTCGGATTGGCTCGGCAGCGCGATCGCGGCAGCCGATGAAGCATATCGAATATTTTCGGAGACGCAGGATCCGATTTTGGTCGAGTCGCGGATCCAGGGCACTGCGGGCGGGTCACGACAGGTATCCATCGATCGCGATGGTTTGATCGCGAGTTCATTGTTTACCGAGTCCTCGGTGCCGACGACCGAAGAGCTACAGCAGATTGCCCAAGACTGGGGCGTTCCGTCGGTGGCTGTCGTTTCCGCGGAGGTCAATGGCGGCAACACGCGTCGCTACGCGGTTGTCACCGCCGAAGAGGCACTCAACTTCGGCGATGGCCTGTACCCGCTTGGCGATCCGCGCCCCGTGGCCATTGAGTTGTTTGGCGAGTTTAGCCAACCCCTACCGCCGAGTCCAAATGCGCTGTCGTATGAGGAGCGTGTCAACCGGCTTATGGATTTGGATCAGCGAATGGCAACGCTTGGTAAAGCGCACATCGTTGGGCCAAACGGTCTCGATGCCACGGTGGACGCAAGCACGCGAAAACTGATCTTTGCGGATTCGGGCGTGTTCATCGATGATGTTGACGAGGCACTCGCTGCTGCCAAACAGGCAGGGGCACCACTGGTTGGGGTGACCGATAGAAGCGGTGCACCCTGGGTGATTCGTCTAGATTTGCTTGCTCTCGCAGACCCGGATAGCTACGACGTGCGGACCCTCATACCCGATTACACAGGCGTTGCAGACAATAAGGTGCGCGATATGTGGTTTACGTTGCGCGACCAAATCGTTTTGTACAAGCAGGTTGCTGCCAACCGATTTATCGGGTTTGACATTGTTCGTCCTCAGGGGGACTTGATCTTTGTTCGTGCTGACGGTTCTAGTGAAGCCGAGGAGGGAAGCCGACCATTACTTCTCCCCGTTGGCAACCGCGCTCTGGACTCCTTGCCCGTCGCCCAGCTGACGATCGCGGGAGACTCTCACCGGTTGGAGTTTTTGGACACAGAAGATCCGCAAAACGCCCAGCGGCAAGTCCGGGCCATTGATGTCGCATATGCCAATCCAAGCGCCATGGAGTTTGATCTCAAACTGTCCGGGGCCGAGCTTGCTCGCACGCTCATCGCTGCACGGACGGCGATCGGTCAGGTTGGCCCCAAGGTCGAGACCATTTTGCATAGTAACCTTGGGTTTCTATCGTTTACAAAAAAGATCGCCGGTACCGACCTCGTATCGCTGACAATCGATGCCCAGGCGGGGGTTCATTTTGGCCCGATGGCGCTAAGTGCGTTTCATGAGGTTGTGCTTCATCGCCTCGTCGAGCAGCTCGACCCAGAGACATTGCCCGACGATGTCGCGCAGCGTATCGGCAAGCCGTTAACGACGATGCTTGACCGGTTTGAGTCACTGGAGCCATGGAAGCGAGTGGTTGCCGCCGAGGTGTTTGCCAACGCCCTGGGCGCTGTATTTTTCCGCAGCTTTTCGCCGCGAATGCGCGACCAGGTCTACGATGCCATCAAGCAGTCCTCAGATAGTGAGGCTCGCGACCACGCGCTAGAATTTTTTGCCAAGGTTTATGGCGCAAAGGACATGACTCTGGACGATACTGTTGTTGACGCAATATCGTTTGTTGGCAAAAGTTATCCTGGCCATTTTGTAGAGGTTCTCAAACAGCCCGAGGTAGACCAGGTCGCGGTGAAGAAATTCCTCGCTGAGATGGCTGATGATATTGTAGTCTGGGGGCCATGGGTTGAGCTCGGCGGGTCGATTCTTGGTGCGATGGTTGAAGAGGCATCTACGTCTGATTCGATCGGAAAACAGATCGATCTGGCCCTTGCGACTAGCAACTATGCGGCGCAGGCGGTGTTGCTCGGACTCTTGCGAATGGTTGACGATCCCAGCCCGACTGTGGGTGCATGGATTGGAAAACTAAGGGGGCAGCTTAAGTCGCAACAGTCGGCGCTTAAGGTGCGGAAGCGTCCGGTGCCGGCCGGTATCGACGAGGGCGTAATGGCAGACACCAAAACGCATGAAGATATTCTGCTTGACGAGGCACATGCTGTTGGAAAAACACTAGTCGAGATTGCGATTACTCGTGTCAATCGCCAACGCTTCTATGTCTCAGGTCAGCCACGGGAAGTAGAGCAGTATTTGTATGAGCATGCAGATCATATCCAATCGTTTGCCGTTCATCTCGTTGCAAATATCTCACGCGACAAGATCCTGTTTGGAACCACAAAGACCAAGATCATAAGTCTGGCCAAGCAGGCGGGCCAATCGGCGGTTCCGATGGTGCACGAAGGCCATGGCCGTTACGTCGTTGATGTCATCGATAGGAACCTCGTCTTTGATCCTATCGCTTCCGGCATTGCCTGGGTAAATGTTCGCTCCAAGGAGGCAGTCAGCAAAGCGATTTGGCACCACGCTGGACCTTTGGGACTAAACGACCGCGCGGTGTTGTTCGCGGTCAAGAGGACAGGTGAAAAACACCCGTATTATTCGGCCGTTCGCGTTGCTGATCTGGGAAACATCAACGAGCGCTATGATGGTCAATTAACACCGGTTATTGCTACCGCGACAAAGATTCCTAGTACGAGCGCCAACATCGAGTCGGGGCGTAGAAGGGCTTCGGAGGTGAGTGAGAGATTGGCCAGCAACGGTTGGTTTGATCCCAAAATCGAAGCTCTTGAAGTCCTTGTAACCGAGACTGAGGCCGTTCGTTTTGGTGCCGGAGCAGCTTTTGGGTTTCCTGATCCGAAGATTGTACAATCCAAATTGTCCAAATCGCCTGCGATCGCCAAATTGATCGCCGAGGGCCAAACGCAAACGGGCAAAACCGCACGAACCTGGGTGTATCGGGTCGGGTCTGGCCGTTCGTTTGGGTGGCTACCACCGACGTCAACGCATTTCGCGGTAGGCCGCAGCTACACGTCTGCGATTTTGTATGTCAATTACAATGATGAGCCCAGGGTGAACGAGATCGTTCGCAACCTGTTTGAAGCGGCAACCGTGACGCCACCGGTTGTCCAAGTTGTGTACAAAGACGGCAGCCGTCAGTACTACGGCAAAACGGGGCGATCCTTCCTGGATGGGACGAAAGCGATCCGTGTGAACCGTTTGGAACAATCAGGTGCGCTTTTGAAAAAGGCCGTTGCGCTTGGGTTTGGAATCATCCAGGGGACGGTATACAGGGACGGTGAAAATCCTCAACATGTCCATCTCGTTGGCGAGCAAGACAAGTTTTCTCTCGAGGCATACGTGCAGGGGCTCGAGCAGGAGGGTGCGCGATTTGAGGTCGATCGTTTCGCAAATATCAGGTTATTTGCCCGCAACGGGGAGCTTGATCGCCGGGCGCTGAAAAGAATGCGAGATTTATACGATCGCCTGCTTCCCGAGAGTAAGGTCCGGGTTGTCGTTGCCGCGGACAATCAACAAGGTTGGATAGAAAAGAGTCTGTCGACGACCGAAACAGAGAATGACAGTGACGACAGCAATGACGACAACGGAGATAGTGACAACGGAGACGATGCTCCCATCCCAGAGTTTGTCACTAACGGTGTTCCGAAACAGCGCATTGTGCACATCGGACCAACGCTCGAGGCCACAGCACTGCGCGATCTCTATGCGCGGCAGGTACCCCAGGGGCACTGGGTATCGCAATATACGCGCGATGACGGCATGGCCATTGTGGTTCACGAGGACCAGCAGTGGAATGCGCTAGCCGACCACCACTTTGGCGCGCAGGTTGTATTCGCTGGTGCCATTCGACATTCCAGCAATGCAAACGTCGTTCCGCCCTCGTGGATGATGGCAAAAATGACCCCCGATACTCCCAAGTTTTTCATTGGTGGTATCAAGGCCGACTCGATCCGCACCTGGTCGACGACCGCTGATTGGGTCCTAGTCTCTGAGGAGCCAGCAAAGGATGTTTCTGACGACTCTCAAGTACCAACCGGCAACATCTCTGATGCCTTTGGTGTAGAGGTAAAGGACAACGCACGCGAGCACAAGGTGCTGCTCGAGATGGAGCGCAAGGCAGACGGCACCGTCAACGTCGGGGATGTCGTTTCACTCGAGGGCATCTACAAAGACCATCCCGTCGCCAAGGAACAACTAGAGCAAGTCCCGGCCAGGGTCCAAGAAGTCTTTGACAGCCTAGAGAGCGTGCTCGGCCCGTTAGGTGTACCGATCAAGTTGCGCTTCCGCAGCGGTTTTGGCCATATCCTTGAGCGATCGGTAGAAGATGGTGGTGTCAATGTATTTACCTTGGATGTCCAAGCGGCGATCAGTCCCGGACTGTTGATCACCGCGCTCATCCACGAGCTGATGGGGCATGGTCTGTTTGACTACATGAATAAACGCAAAAATATGAGCGGCACTGTGTGGGACAGCTTGCAGGCGCTACGCGAGAGCTTTGGTAATGACAAAGTCACGCAGACCGTGTTTGCTGAAGTGTTTGCCCACGTCGTGAGCGCCAAGTTCTTTGCGACCGGATTGACCGCAGATGAGCGTAAGCAAATCATTGATACCCTTGGCGCTGACAATCCTATCGATCCTCGTCACATTGCGATTGACTTTCTCAAGACTATCTCCGATTCGAACCTGACAATAGAGGAGATCTTCAAAGCATCCGTCGACTTTGTCGCCGCGACCTACTACGGCCAGGATAGCGATCGCGATGCTAAGCTGAAAGTGCTCGCCTCGATGCGAGATAGCAAAGACTTGGCAGGATGGGTCGAAAAGATCGAGGGTGCACAAGGGGTTCTCAAACAGGTCATCACCAGCGTTGTCAATAAACGTGCCGGACCGATACGCGCCGATGTAGACAGGGTAATCGAGACCAACAACACCGCCGCGCAGTCGGTGTTTGCCTATGCTTTGGGCGAGGTCCAAGACCGCAGCTGGGATGCGCTAGAGGCGACGCTGCGACTGAAAAAAGATAGTGATGGGAACCGACTGTGGCCCAAGAGTCGGCGCGGACACTCGACAATTCACCAACTTAAGCAGGGATTAGCGAGCAAGCCTAAACAGGTTAGTGCTGTATATGAAATCTATTTTCCAGATGAGCACCGATATCAAATCTATTACGCGGGCCGTGGAGTGCCAATCGCAGAAACTGTCAGGCTAGACAGTTTACAAGACGGTAAAGTCAAACGATTTGAGTTTGTTGCGGGTGTTTCCCGACACAAACTCTCCAATTCTGAGAAAATCGTCAAAGGGAATCTCCCCAGCGCGGATCAGCAGCGTCCATTTTTGCTAGCGGGATTGGCCGATCGGTACATTCGTTGGTATGAGCCGGATGCAGTCACGTCACGCGAGCTGACACTTACGCCATCGATGTTGGTTGGCAATGGTGTCAATGTGGATGCCATATTGGCAACCCTCGGTCTCGATACAGTTTCGTCTCTTAAGGCCAAACAGGGATTTGTGACCCTCGATGCTATCGCCCGCCAAATTGACGACGACGCTACGGAGAAACAATTAGAAGTGTTTTATCTGCTTGACTTTGATATTACCGTTTGGGCTCCTTTTGGGCGCGGGAAATTTCGGCTTCAGCTTCTTGCCGAGCATGTAGATCGTCATTTGGTTGGCAGGACCACAGATGCGCCAATGAATAGCCAAGAGTACCGCAGTCAGATTCATGGCTTGAAAAGCCAAATTCCCCAGGGCCAGAGTCAGACCGAGTTATTTTCTTTGTACGATCAAAAGAGTGTTTTGGTTCGTCCAGCGGGTCGAGTTGTCCCAAAGGAAAATGGCGGCGATGAGACATCAGGTGACGCCGTGCCAACCCAGATAACGCCACTGCCAATCCGCAACGCGCCGCCGCTTCCTGTGCATAGTTCTAGGCGCAGCATCATTCAACTTGAGAATAGGCTCGTGGATGGCGGTCCGTCGGCGGTTCTCCAGGTCTATCTCCATCGCCAGAAAAAGTATGCCGTGTTTTCGCAAACGGAAGCAGGCGAGACCTTTGCCGAGTTCCTCAACAAGACGCTTCAGGACGGTGAGACCTTTGAGATTGTGTCCGGCGCGAGCACCGAAGAGCTTGACCCATTTGCCAAAACGGTTGTTAGCTCACATCTGTCCTCTGCGCTGCAGAGTCGGCCCTTTGTGCTGAAAAGTAAAACGACTCAGTCGGTTCGCATCTACGACTCTAACGGCGAGCCATCTACCGAGCACAAATTGACACCGAGACTTCTCGGGCTTGACACCAAGGCAAGCGCAGAAGACAAGCTACGGGCGCTCGGGATTGATCCCAGTTCGATATTGGGTCACGGCGAGCCTCCTGGCTTGGAGGACATTGCCGAGGACATGAAGACGCGCGGAGATTTTGAAGACGTTGAGATGCTGGCGCTTGACGATTTTGCGTTTACGATTCGTTATCGGCCCGAGGCGTTTGAGGCTGTCCTTGCGAAGTCCCTCGGCCAAGTTCGCTACGCGATTGGCGGGTCGGTGACCGCCGAGACTCCTGGCAGCTTTGAATTCGAGGCCGCCGGGGTCGTGCTCGCCCAGCATATGCCCGAGGGGCAAGAAACTGTGGAGCAGCTATCGATCGATACCGAAACGAGTGGATTTTACCGGCGAACTGGGCGCGTTTACCTGGGCGCCCCCGTCGATTATCTCACCGTCAAAACGACGCAAAATCGCCTGTCCCTGGACGCGTGGATCCAGCTCGCTGAAACCCACAGAGAAGGTGCCGACCTAACCTATGTCGCCTTGTACGTGTCGGGCAAAGCGGAACCGTATATGCTTGTCCAACTCACCGACGCAGTCATTGCGTATCTAAAGCAGACGCCGCATCACGTCTTGTGGGTCATTGGAGCGGACCAAACCAAGATCAAGACGGCGATTGGCCATTTGCCCAATGACCAGATCTATTCTGCGTCTGACTGGCAGGAGAGAGAAACCGCATACACCCAAAGCGATGACGGAGTATTTAACGAGCTCGATGTGGATAGTCTCAGCGGCGCCTTTGGACGAGAAAACGCCAAAGAGCTTGCCGGTGAGGTTATTGTTGGCAAGCCGCGTGGGATTCCCGAGCAGCGAGGGCTCGACGTCGAGGAAAACAAGCGCCAAATTCGCAAGTGGATTGCCCAATCTTATCCAGACCTGGTCAGCGATCCAATATTCTTCCTCGACGGCCTGCGTATCGATCAGGCGTGGATTTTGACCTCAAAGGGATACGTGGTCCTGGCTTGGCCGATCGCACCGGTGCAAAACTGGGTCAATTTGATCCGCCCGCAACTGCAGGCCCAGGTTGCTGCTGTAGAGGCAATGCGCGCAGAGGTGAAGGGGCCAGTAACCGAATCGGAGACCGTCGATGACCTGTTTGGCTACGTCGAGCCCGTTGGTGATGACGTCGAGCTGTCCAGAGTTGAGTTGATTTTCCAGAAAACCGATCACAATCGCTGGGTGCAGTGGGTAAAACAGACCCAAAAACCGATCGAAAACGCGCAGTACCGTTACCAATACGGCGTCGGAACTACCCCGTCAGGCGGGCAAATCCGCGTGCGTCACGTGAGTCCAGTCCTGCTCGTGCCCGACAAGCTACGTCAGGTCAACGGCGGCAGCGGCTTTGTCTCCACCTTCGGCCCGATCCATGTGCAAGACGCCAAGTGGTCCGAGGCAGAACGAAAAGACAAAGGATTTGTCTCGGCCCTCGCGGTGACCGAGACAAACGCCGCGGAGCGCCACGTCGCAGGCGCTGAGCCGACCATTGCCGGCTACTATACCGGCCTTGCGCTGCAGCAACTCGCCCACGTGATCCCACGATTGGCGCAAAGATGGGGTCTTCCCGGCAACCTCGACTTGGTTGGGACGCTGATTCAAGAACCCAATGGGCGCGAGACGCTGCGTCGCTTCCGCGATCGTTTGGCAGATGTCAACGGTGTGCTGGGCGTGCCGTCCTTGCCGAGTCTGGCTAACGAAACCGATGCGCAGATCGTCGATTCGTTGATCCACAATGTCGATCTGTTTCAGGTCCAGACCAAATCGGTGCGCGAGCAGTCGAGTGATGCGCTCGGGATCTTTGCAGCCGTAGCAGCGAATTTTGGCGCGATTGCACGACTTGGCCACGCGTATTCGGGACTGTCCCAGTTTACGTTGGAGGCGATGCACACTCGGCTGGCGGACGCGGGTGATGTGTTGATTACTGAGTCCGAGTTGCAGGCCAATGCTGATGGTGCCCGTAAAGACTTCGCTGCGCAAAAGGCGCAAAAAGAACAACTAGAGAAGCAGCAGCAATCCGATGCCAGCGTTACGGCTCGATTTGACATGGCTGCGCAAAACGTCAAGGTCTACGATACATGGTCGCAATCTCACGATGGGTTTGTCGCGGTTGTCGAGCAGGTGCAAGCATTGCTGGACGATGGAATTGTTCCCGACGACGCATTGAGCGACGCGGTCGAAGTGGCGCAACAGATTCTCGTCGAGCTGTTCCAGATCGAGTCGTTGATCGCACAGACGATTTCGGCACCTGAGATCGCCTCGTTTATTCCTGTGCATCAGTTTGCCGTGCTTCAGCAACATCGACTGCGGCAACTTGCCGTTCTCGGGGAGATCGATGCAGTGCTGAGCAGCGCGGAGCAGAAGGTGATCGACCAGCGGGCGGCGGGAGAGAACAATGAGTTTCATGTAGACGTGGGCCGGATGAATTGGGGGGCAACGGTCATCGTTGAGGCCGAACAAGGTGCGGACGGAGAGTTTGAGCCACATTATCCGCTCGTGGTGGATCCCCTCGACCCTGACTCTGGTGATGCCGTCGAGTCCATATCCCTGACCTATGAAAACGCCGAAGAGGTTAAGCGGGATTTAGAGAGTGCTTTGGGGCGGGGCTATATTGGGCAGATTATCAAGACGGTGACGGCGATGTTTGGCGAGCCTGCGCCGGTAGTGTTGCGGTTTTTTAGCAATTCGGAGACCGCGATCCGACGCGTTCCCCTTGGCGATGGACGTATCATGCTTGAGCTCAATATCCAGGCGGCATTGAGTCCGTGGTTTTTGGCAGATCTGCTTGTTCACGAGTATATTGGTCACGGACTATTGCAGGGGCATACCGAGGATACCCTCGAGAAGATTCTTCCGCCTGCCTTGGCCGAACAGCTCGCGCAGCGCCTGACAGCGATCCGTAGTGCGGGGACGCCAGAGCAGCAGCGGGTATTCCGAGAGGTGATTGCTCACTTGGTGAGCGCCGATCTGTTTGTCAACAGCTTCACGGCGCCAATCCAGGCGGAGGTCCTGCGCTTTTTGGAGCAGGGGAACCAAGACAATACCATTCGTGGCAATGCAACCGCTGACTTCTTGTTCGCCGTGAGCCGTAAGTGGGGTCATGATGCAGACGGAAAACCGGTGATCACCCAGGATGTGTTGCTCGAGGTATTTGACTATCTCGAGCGCAGTCATTTTGCCGGCGACGAGCAGGCCGTCTCGGTGATTGGCGAAATGCGCCGTGGTAGCGCGACGTGGCTTGCCCACGCCCAGGATGCTGACGCCGTTCTTAAAGAAATTTTCGCCAGTGTGATCACAAGCGGGCGAAAACCAACCGCCGATCCAGGGTCAGCGGCCCAAGTTGTGTTTTTGCACTTACTATCCAAGGCTGGTTCTGACGCCCAAACCAAGGCCGGTTTTGACGCCCAAGCGATCGCGCAGCTCAAGCCGAAGCAACCAACGCTAGAGGCGGCCCAGGAGCAGCTCGTCCAGGATATCCATCGGCGCGCAGTCGCTGCGGGACTGAACGGTCCGGTACTGGAGGGGCTTGACACCGATCCAGCTGTTGCGATCGCGCAACTGCGTGAAGGGTTTCTTGATCGGGTACTCAAGCTCGGTTTGGTTAGCCGGGCTCGGGTCGACACCGTCTTGGGAGTCATCTCCGATGAGGCCCCCCAGTTGTACGGGTACGAAGAGCCTTTTGGGGATACGGTACCAGATAAGGCTGAGTTGGCCAAATTCCACAATCAACCACAGGAGTGGTTGGCAGGGCTGCGCAAAGAGTTCACGCTGTTTGAGCACGATGCGTATGTTTACGATTACCAGATCGTTGTCGACCCGCTTACGCAGGTGCCCAGACGGATTCGCAAAGTGAGTCGAATTATTCCCATTGGTGTCAAGCTGCCCGAGCGCGAGGATGGCATACGACCGTATACAACTCCATTTGGTAAAATCCTCATTCGCGATCGTAAGTGGACAAACGCGGAACTACAGCATGATGGCAAGATTCAGGTTGCCGTGCGTTTTTCGAACGACGGTCCCTTTTGGTACGCGGCTGGAAAGCCGAGTCAGATTATCAGTCTTACTGTCGGCAGACAAATTCGCCACGCTTGGGAGTATGCTAGACGCACGGTTCGTGCGACCCAGAGCAATGGCGTCACAATGTCAAATGAAACGGGCTTCGCCCTAGGGACTTCGTTATTGTTTAGTTTCAGGGAACTCAACGAGAAGTTCACCGGGGGCAAGGCTAGCGCTGCTGTGATTCCGCTACACGGTCCAAGTCTGGCTGTGATGCTGGGCACTGAGATGCAGAAGTTTGTCGATCATATGGACCCAATCATAAATGGTAGCGGAGACGCGCTTGTTACGGTCCCCCCACCCCAACGCCTTGGTGGCGTGATTCACGCAATCGGCAGGTTTGAGGCCCACAAGACCAAGGTTCGCAAGGAGCCTGTGTCCGTTATGACAACGGTACTCGATCGGCGCAAGACACAAGTTGAGCAATTTGTCGCCGACCAACAGGAGGTCATTGATAGACTAGCCGGGTTGAAAAACTCGACCGAAATGGTCAGCATCGCCGAGCACGCGAAGACTACTTACCAAAAGTGGCTATCCTTCACGCAAGCAAGGCACGATATCACCAGTGAAGTCGTTGCGTTGGGAGAATCGGGATCTGATATGACGACAGAGCAGCAAGTCGAGATTCAGAACCGTCTCGACGAGATGACGCGGATTGATTTTAAGATTGAGAATCTGCATCAAGCTGGCATCCCATTGATCGCCTCGGGAGCAGGGGAAAAGACGATCCGGCTCGAGCAGCTTGATCTGATTGTCGAGGGGCAGGAGGTTGCCGATGAGTTGAAAGGGCTGGTTGCAAAGATCGTCGCCAAGAGTCCCAAGCAGTTTCACACAAACATTGCCAAGACCGTTGGACCTTCGCTGGTCGTCCTTGAAATGCAGCAGGATGAAAACGGCGACTGGCAGCACGAGTTTGCGACGATCAAGGATCTAAACGATCCCAACGAGGGCAATGCGCTTCGCCTCGCCTATCCAAACCACGAGGAAGTTCGCGCAGGGATAGAGAGTGTCATCGGCGCCGAGGTTGTCAAGCAGGCTGTAGCGGCGATTGATCAGCTGTTCCGGACGGATGATGCGCCGCGACCGCTATTGCGGTTCCACAGCAACTTTGGCGTTGCCGTGGAGCGAAGCACCTTGCCCAATGGCCGCGTCGTGCTGAATTTGGATGCCCAGGTCGCGACGAGTCCGTGGTTATTGATCAATTACCTGGTCCATGAGCTAGTCGCCCACCGCCTGCTTCAGGAAGAGTCGGCGTGGACCTTGGGCAAGGTGCTGCCGGCCAATCAGACCGAGGCGCTCGATCTCCGGCTTGCCGATTTGCGCAAGGGGATGACGTTCTCCGAATACCGCGCGTTTGTCGAAATTGTCGCCCAGGTCGTCAGCGCAGATATTTTCGCCAATAGCTTTACCGGACCGATGCGAGCCCAGGTGTATCGCACTCTCGAGCGGGGCAATCTCACAAACACTGTCGATGCCGATGAGAAGACGTTGCGGTACTTCGCCAACATGACCGCCAAGTGGGGCCAGCGCAAACCGCGAAGTGAGTTGCGGCTGAGCCAAGAGGCGTTTGAAGAGGTAGTGTCGTTTGTCCAGGATGGCTATTACAGTGGTGATCCCCTCGCGGCGGCGTTTTTTGACCAGCTGCGCGCTCCGGGCCAGCGCGAGCAATGGATCGGGCGTATCGAGGAGGCGCGCCAGGTCATGCAGGATATTCTCAAAGGAGTCGTCAACGTGCGCGATGGACCGGTCCGACGCAGCGTGGGCGAAGCGAGTGAAAACAAGCAGGTCGCAGCGCAGCTTGTGTATAAACACTTCTTAGCGAGTATCGGTTTTGACCGGACGGTGCTAGACCGACTCGCGTCTGGCCAACCGAGCCAAGCAGAGGCGGAAGCCGAGCTGGTTCGAGATTTAGATGCACGGGTCGAGGCTGCTGGACTGCGGCAGGAGATCTTCGGCTCTAATAAACCGCTCAATGTCGCCGATCCCGAGGAGACGTTAAAGACACTGGAGCCAAGAGCGTTTGAAGCTGCGATTGAACGCGGACTGGTAAGTCGTGTCCGGGTCGAAACGGTCCTTGGCGGAAGCCCTGCATTGGCCGCAGTTGTTGGTGGTGTTGCAGATCTCCCGGCGATGCGGGTCAATCTCGAGACCGCTCTTGCGCGAGCGAAAGTGATGCTTGGTGAGATAGAAGCACAAGGCCTTCCCCAGGAGCAGACCGATATGGCTGTTGCGCTTACTGGTCGAGCGATTGCAGTGTATGAGAAAACGCTCGCTACAATCGATCGGCTTAGCAACATCGATGCGAAATTAGCCGCATTTGAGCTTCATGGCGTTTTTTCGGATCTGGATGTTTTGCGCGATCAGGTTGTTGATCTCGTCAACACAAACGCTGCACGTGAAGGAGATGTCCTAAAAGCGGTTAGTCGCGAGGCTCTGAAACTCCGAGACCAACAACTCGCTAGGTTGGATGAAGCCAGCAAAATCGTAGACGAGATTTTTACCCTTCTCAAAGGGGAGACCGAAGTTGACAGCCAACTGTCGATCGTCGAACTTACCGAACAACTGATCTTCTCTGAACACGCACACGTGATTCAAGTGCAGCGGCCCGAGACGCACAAATACGAGATTCATTTTGCTGACTATGGCCAACCGTTCGTGATTGACGGCGACTATCATGTTGTTTCCGGTATGACGCGGAGTGATATGGCGACGATGGCAGTCAAAGTGGCCAATGCGCTCAGGGAAGGCGTCCAATTTCCCGATTATGTATTGGGGTCGTTACTCGAGCGACGTGTCGAGAGTTACCAACCCTCGGGCGCTGTCGATCCAGATGCGCGTATTACCCTGACTGATGTTGGAATTGACCGGACGTACGGTGTTGAGCATAGGTTGGCGGCGCTCGGGTTTGGCATGGATCAGTTTATTGCGGCGGATGATCGACCTGTTGCACTTGACGCCCTGCGTACGGTGATGAACGGGCAGGTGATCAGGCAAGTTTATCTAAGCGATTTTGAGGTGTACATCGCATATCGCGACAACGATCACGGGTTTCCAAACTTGTCGCAGCTCAACCATGAAACGGTGGGGATCGCTTTGCCGGTCTCGACCCGGGATCCGCGGTGGAGCGAGATGGTGGACGCGGCAACCGATACGTTGCGCGTTGGCGACAATGTCGTGCCGATCATCTCCTTGGATGAAACGGTTCGTTACTATCGCTATCCGGGGGTGCGCTCCTTTGCTGGCGATCCGCGAGACGAGCTGGTTGTAGCCGCTGCGGACGAGCGGATCGAAGATGACGAGGTACGCAAGCTTGTGGCGGGGCGCAGTGGGGTGCATTTCCTCGTGTACAACGCCGAGCACCGAAGATATATGGTTTTGCCCAATACCATTGAGGTGCGCGAATATTTTGCCGAAGAGAGAGTGCATGTTCTGTATATCATCGCGGCCGAGCGCCCGGATGACGCGCTGCTTGCCGGTCTCGGGAATCGGCAGAACGTCCATTTTTGGTTGAAGCCCGACGACGGGAAAATCACCGCATTTGCAAATACAAACGGGCAGTTTGAACCCCAGCCACCGGTTTGGGCTGAGCGTTCTTTTGGTCGCAGTGAACAAGATAAATTCTCGGGCATGGTCATGATCAATCAAACCAAGGCAGTGCTCGAGGACGTCCCGCAAATGCAAGGTCTCGACCCAAGGACGCAGGTCGCTGCCGTATCCGAGTGGATCCAAAACACAGTTGCCCCCCGCGCGAAAGTGTTAAGATCGTTTTTTCACTTCTCGGGAACGATGATCGATTACATATGGATCGAAACGACCGAAGAGAACGGGGCTTCGACTGATAAACAGATCAAATGGATTGGCGTCGCCTGGAACGGCACTCCAGAGCCGACAGTGCGGTGGTACGAGCGTAAGCGTGCCCAGATGCTCGCCGAAAAACCCGAGGCAAGGGATGCGCTTGTCACCGATGCGATGGTGTCAGCGACCAAAATGTCGCTAGGTAAGATGACCAGTCAGCTCAATCTTTCGGGAAGGGGAGACGCGATCATTCAGGTGTTCCGCGCTGATACCCGCTCGTTTGAGCTCAACATTGTCCGCAACGGAGAGCCGCTCATGGGTCAAATCCCCGGTCACTTTGAGATCATTGCGGCAGTCACAAAAGGAACTGTAGCGGAATTTGCCAAGCAAATGGATAGCAGCCATCGCCCGGCGACGCAGTCGGATACCTATGTCATCAAATCGACAGCGACGGGCGAGCTCGTCGTATTTGACAAAGATGGTGATGTGGATACATCAACTGTGATCACGCCGCAATTGATCAATCTTGCATCAGGGGCCACGCCGCAGGAGACAGTGCAATTCATGGGGTTCGAGCCGGCCCAGTTTGTCGCTCTCAGCGATACGCCCATCGATTTGGATCCCCTTGTGGCCAGTTTGAAAGACAAAGTGCTCGAGCAGGTTTTGCTCAGCGATTTTGGTGTTTATCTCGTCTACGAACTAGATGGCCCGGCGGCCACAATTTTGAACCAGGTCAAATCTGAAGTCGTCGGCCGTTTGGTTTCCGTGTCCGAGGGGCAGCAAGGTTGGGATCAGGCAGTTGACCAGTTTAGAACTCGCTTGACGGTCACCAAGGCGACCCATGATGCGCCACTGGTCGCCAAGGACGGTAAGCGATTCTACTTCAACCAGGGCAAGCGGGTGTTTACTGGTCATCCGAGCGATGCGGCAACCATTACCCATGGCCGCCAGCGGCGCACCTATCAGGACTTGAAAGCAACGGTTGCGACCCATGCCGACGGTGAGGTACCGCTGCTATATGTCTACGTGCCTGGTAAGACCAGCGAAGATGATCAGTACATGCTCGTACCTGATTCGCCGCTGGTTGCCGACTATCTCGCCCAGACGCTGCATCACGTGCTTTGGATCGCACACGACAAATGGCCCAGCGCAGAGGTGCTCTATGCCTCAACGGAGCTGCGTGCTGATAGCCGCATTGCGGATGTCCAGCCAGTACAGTTTTGGGTCGATCCCGCCGGGCAGGTTCGGCCATTCGAGAAGGATCCCGACGGAAAGGTGTATGTCCGCCGCTTTGGTGCCTATGCAACCGAGTCGTTTGCGGCTGAGGGACATGTGCAGGTCACAGGGCACGAGCTCGTAAACGAGGCGGGGGTAAAGTTGGCGAGTATTCCGCCGCTTGATGGCCTCAATCCGTTTGACAATCAAACCGCGATCGCGGCTTGGATTCGTCGCGAGATCGGCAGCAAAGTTGGCATCTTGCGGATTGACTTCCAGTTGTCGGGGACCATGGTGGATCGAGTGTGGATTCACACCCAGGCGGGAGCGATTGGCCTGGCGTGGAATGCGGTCCCCGACTTGCAGTGGATCGAGGGCAAAAAAGCGCAAATGCTCGCGGAGCGACCGCTACTTTCTTCGGTCGAAACCCTTACCGATCCGCGAATCGTGTCGCTAGAAGATATGGCTGAGCAGCTTCGGCAGGGCAATTACGAGTACGCGGTCCAGGTGTACATTCGCGATGAAGATCGCTATCAGGTGATCTTTGGCAACACCGATGCCGACATCGATGTCAGCGCGATCAAGGGGGCGTTTGACGTGGTCTCGGGCATCGGAGCGATGTCTGGTCCAAAGCTTGCCCGTCGCATCAACAGGGTCGTGCCCCAGCAGCAACGCCATCCATTTGTCGCCAAATCGCTTTACGATGGTTCGCTTGAGACCTTTGGCCCCAACGGGCAGCGCAATTATCCGTTTCATATTACGCCTTCGCTACTTGGCGCAGGCAGCGCTAATCCCCGGGCAAAGCTGGCCGCGCTTGGCTTTGATTTGAGCACGGTTGTCGCTACCAGCGATTCGCCGATCGATGTCGATACGGTCCGCGCCAAGCTCGGTAATGCTGCCATTGAGGTGGTCGAGCTCAAGGACTTTGGCGTTTATTTCGCCTATCAAGGCGACGACAATGCGCGCCGTCTCGATAAGTTTTTCTACGAGGTGATCGGCAAGGTCGTTCCGTTCGCATCAACCGATCCTGACTGGGCGTTTGCGGGTGCTCAGTTTGGCCAGCGGCTAAGCGGAGGGAGTTTGGGCGGCCGAAGCGCGGCGCCTGCAATATTGATGTCGAGCGATGGGGTTGTCCAGACCTATCAAGGTCGTCAGCGCGTGTTTGCCGGGCACCTCCAGGATGAGTGGGTGATTGCCAGCGACACGACAGCACAGCCCCATACAGATCTCGCCTCCAAAAGCGTCAGCGGTGTCGATCTCTATGTCTATATCGTCGACCAAAAGCGCTACGTTTTGATGCGGCAAAATGAGACCGTGATGGCATATCTCAAAACCGTCCCGTATCAGCTGCTGCTGCGCATCTCGGATCAGCTTCCGACCGCGGCGGATTTTGCTCCGTTTGCTGCCCAACCCGTCTTTCCGTATTTGGTCCGCAGCGCGGGCGTGTTGTCTGCCTTTGCCCGGGATCAAGATAGCAACCTCGTTCCTCACTTCCGCGCCCTAGACGGGTACGGTGGGCCGAACGGGGCCGCGGTTGGACGGATCTTGATCAATCAACCGGGTCACGTGTTTGCAGCAACGCCACCGTCGCAACGCAGCGTCGATCCCGCCGACAATCGCGAGCACATCGCGCGCTGGATTGCGGACAACATCGAATCTGCCTTAGACGTCCAGCGCGTCGAATATCGCATGGCGGGAACGATGGTAGATCACGTGTGGATCACAACTTCCACAGGGTTGATCGCGATCGCCTGGCGTGGCGTGCCCGATGGGGAAGCGTCGTGGCGACTACAAAAGCGCAGCGAGCTTGCTCGCGATCGAGGTCTGATTCCAGCTGGCGCGACGTGGCACGTGACGCAGACCGGTCACGCTGTTGTCACAACAGAAATGACAGGGGCGCTGACGAACGTTGGCGATACCCAAATGATCCACTTTGGCACGCAAAGTTCGGATCATCGCTACCAACAACTTGGGGCCGTGGACGTATCGTTGACAGCCGCAGGAACTGTATCGGCGGATTTTCAATTGGGCGCGTTCGCTACCTTCGACCGCGATCAATATGAGGCCCTGAAGTATCTCGTTTGGGCGACCTTCCAGGCGACGGATCACCACAGCAAGATCGCCCGCATCGAGGTCGATTCGAAGTTGCTTGCGGGCGCTTCCCCCGAGCAACCTGTCCTCAATATTCATATGGCCGCGCTCGGATACAAACTCGTGCAGCGCGAAAATCGCGGCGACAAGATCATTTTAGAATACCACAATCCGTTTGACGCCGCTTCACAGCTCCGGCTACCGGTAGAAAACGATCTGTTGTCACGGATGCAGCAGGTGATGGAAACCGCCGCACTGACATTGCGCGCCGACAAAGCGCTAACCAACCAGCCGCTCGATCGCTTTTTGTCGGGCTGGATCTCGTCCTACATCGCCGATACTCAGATTGCCGTTAAAGTAGACAGTGTTAGCAATCAACCCTATGTCGAAATCGACTGGTCAGAACTTGGAAAAGAGGTGGACGGCGAGCAGCAGATCGAGTTCTTTGGCTATGTCATCGCCGAGGTAACGAGCCAAGCCATTCCGATTCAGATTGTCAACTCACCCTATGCGCTGTCTGGTTCTGTGACTGCGTTTGTGACCATTGACGATGCGCAACAGAGGCAGCAGTGGATTGATGACAATCAAAACCGATATACAGTTTGGGCCCAGGGCGGCGACTCTGAGTCTATTCCCATTGAGGTGGGCGCGAACCCGCAGGTTCGCCACACGGGACCGATTGCAACGGTAGACTTCCCGACGTCGGGCGGCGCGGATGTCACCTATGACGAGATTGCTGATCCGAATCGCCCGGACAAAACAATATCTGCGATTGATGCGTCGTTTGGCGATGCCGACAAGGTACGCAAGCAAATCGATGATTCTCTATTGGGTATCCATCGCATGATCCATGCCGCACGCAACTTTATCGGTGGCGTACCGGTTCAGGTGGTGCTTCATAGCGGATATCCTAGGCTTGCGGATAGCAAGTTTGAGGACGGCAAGATCGTGATTCACATGGATGTGCAAGCGACGCAGAGTCAATCCTTGACGGGTATCGCGATCATTCACGAGCTATTGAGTCACGGGATTTTAGAATTTTTGAATCGCGACAATCCACCGCAAGCACTCGCCAAATTGCGTGCTGTTTTTGGCGATGGTAGTGACAGCGAGTTGCGATTTCGCGTATTTGTCGAAGTGGTTGCGACGATCGAAACAGGCTCGTTTTTTAACAGTCTCTATCAGTCAGTTCGCGATGATATCTATCGAGCGCTTGAGGATCCGAACAATACCATCGACTACCGTCACCTTACCCTGAATTATCTAACCAAAATCGAGAGATTTGGTGATCGATTGTTCAACAGCTCTCTTCGCAACGACGAGTACAGCGCAGCGATCGATCTGGTTCGTGCCAGTTCATTTCAAACCGATAGCGAAAGGGGCGTTGCTGCGGCAATTCTCGATGACATGAGTTCTGACCACAATACGTGGTTTGTTCGCACTTTAGCCGCACAAGGGATAATTCGCCAATACACAGAATCGTTTGCATTTGGTCTCACAAAATCCATGCTAGCGAGTGTTGTCGATGCCGAAGCAAATAACGATTTGTTTTCCCGGGCGATCACCGAGCGCTATCTACGACGAATCTCGGCCGCTAGCCGCGATCCGAGGTTTGCACCGACGATAGAGCGCTTGCAAAGCGTCGTTGATGTTTCAGCAGATAAACAGCGCTATGTCGACGATCTGGTGTCGCGGGCCGACGCGGTGGGTTGGAATATTCTGAAAGGGGTAGCGACAGGGATCCAGGAAGCGGGTCCGGAGGCGATTTTGCGGGCACTGGATGCCAATGGCGATCTATACCATGCGATCACAATTGGGCTGGTGAGCGCTGCGAGAACAAGCTTAGTCTATCGACTGGAAGAACACGGCGAGGATTTTTATCTTTATGGTGCTCGCGCTGACGAAAGCGAGATCACCATTTTGGTCGGCGACAAGTTTCATGGTCTACGACACGACATGGCGAGGGATGTTCCGGCGCTGAATCCCGCTGCGTATAGGACGCCCAAAGGTGGCCATGGTTGGCAAGTCGCCGGAGCGCTGAGCCAAACGATGCGGTTGGATCGGTCATTGGCAGCGCCGGGGCCGTTGGGCATCAATGTCCAGGGTTTTCACGCCAACCATGGTGCTTCGGGTATGGCGGATACGATTCTGCATGCGATCAAGATGCGTGAAAATGGCACGAATGTGCGCATCGTGAACCTGTCGACACGAACCGCCGAGGACCGCAAGGATCCGAACCAACCATTTGACCCGGATGAGGCGACGGTCGAGCTGGATACTCCGGAGGAGTCGTTGGCAAGTCCTGAGGAAGCGGAAAGACTGCGAAAGGCTATAGCTGAAGCAGAAAAACAGGGAATCCTGATTGTCATATCAGCGGGAAATGAGCCAGAAGCCGATGGGACGCAGCACATTCCCGCTGCTTGGCACAGGGATTTTTCCAATATTCTTGTGGTTACGGGAACGGATTCTGTCGCAGTGGATGCTCAAGTTGGGTTGTCTTTTATTGTCAATGCTGCCTACGCAACTGCCGCTGCACCGAGTCTTGTGCTTCTGCCGCCCTATGATTCGAAGTCGGCTCACTATCTAGGTGGGGTTTCGATGGCCATTCCCCGAGCAGTTGTCTATAGTGCCTACGCAATGCGTGATGCGAAACGCCAACGTGACTATACGTTGGCGCCCGAAGAACTCATTGATGTCGTCGATACCACGAAGTATCCTCCCATCGGACCGGAAGGGCCAGGAAACATCAATCCCGGACGATTGTTGGCGGCCGTAGACTCGGCGATTGAAGAAAAGCAGCGCAACGGCAAAGACTTTCACGAAGTTCTTACCGAGTTGCTAGCAAAGGGGCCCATTGTCGAGCAGACCAAAGCCGTGGCCAATCATTTCGATCGCGCTGTGGCAATTTTGGACAACCCCGTCACTGGCGGTGTCCCCGCCATTTGGGAGGGAATCATTTCGGCGGTAGAAAACACATCGACCGATGTTCTAGTTCCGCTCACGCCGGGGCAGCTGCAACAATTGCCAGAGGCCGTCAAGGAGATCGTATTTCTCAAGACTGAGAACATCCATGGAACTGTCTCTGAACAGATCGTTGGGGCAATGTCGGCTCATGATTATTCCGCTGGGATCAAGTCGGGACGGATTCGTGTGATCGATCACGACAATGGCGTTGCGATTTCGGGATTTGAGTTGCTCGTCGGCGACCCAGAGTACCTTGGTGAGGAGGCAAAGCCTGCCGTTGCGGTGCGAGACGGTAAGGATAGGGAAGTATTTCAAATTGATCGCGGCAAGGGCGGGAAGCTCGGCTTTGAATTTCCGGTGGTTTCGAATCCAAACCAGGAAGGGCAGACGGTTCGCGCCACGCAACTCGCTTTCGACAACGCCGAGGACATGGACAAGCGGTTCACCGAGTTGGCAACATCAAGCGGTCTCGCTCGGATTTTGGATTCGATCGACAGTTTGGTCATCGCTGGCGAATCGTCGATTCGGTTGGTCCTTCACAGCGGCTATGACCAGCTCGCGACCAGTCGGGTTGCGGAAGATGGCGCCATTGAGGTTCACATCGACGCACAGGCCGCACTGGTACCCGAGTTTGCCGGCGTCGTTTTGGCGCGGGAGTTGATTGGCCAAACAGTCCTACGCTACCTAGGCAGCAGCAACACGTCGCAAGCAATCAAACAGCTGCGCCAAAAGTACGGCACCGAGCTGGCCTATGAAGTATTTGCCACTGTGTTTGCCCAGCTGCAGGTTCGCAACGTATGGGGGCGGATGAGTCCGGCCGCGCAAGACAACCTGTATCGCGCAGCCGAGCAAATCGGATCGGCCACGCTGCGGACAAAAGTGCTGGACTATTTGGCAGGGGTGCACATGTTTGGCGGAAAGGCCCCGACGGATTTTTCCAAGATCGAGTTTGTTCATGCTGTCGACTTTGTCCGGGACAATGCATTTGGCGGTCATGCCGACAGAGATACGATTGCAACGCTGCTTGGCCAGATGCGAGATGACCCGCAGGTGTGGTTGCCCGACATGACGGTGGCGGAAAATATCGTTAGAGATCAGATTGCAACCGTGATCCAAGGGCGCGCACCGCCGGTGAAGGAGAGAGTGCGCGCTGCAATCGACGCCCATGATGAGGTGAGCAGCGGCATTTTTGACTACTATTTGAATCTTGTCGCACATCTCCCCGTCGCGACAGATGTTATAGACGAGCTGTTTTCTGCGCGAAGCTTTGCCAAACCCAGCCCAGAGCGGTTACTCAACGATTTGATCATTCGCGCGACGGCGACCCCCGGAGGCGTCGAGTTTCTCCAAGCGTTTGCTGAATTGCCGAGCAATCTAAGTGCAAGTGCAGCGCTTATTGCCCTCGATCAAAATGGCGGTCTCACCCGCGCCGTTGAGGCCGGGATTGTGAGCATCGGCAGGGTCCGGTTTGTGCTCGGTACGCTGAGCACACAACATGCCTTCCACATGTATGGGCTACAGACGGCGGAAGTCGGGGTGTTTGTGATCGATGCGCTTCGCCACGGTCACAAGAATATTGCCGCCGATTTTGCCCGGGTTGGGTCTGACACAGAGCACGGTTACACCGTAGCGATGGCTTTGCGCCAGCAACTTGAATTTGGTTTCGACCCCGCAGCGATGGACACGCGCGATGTCAGCATCTTTGGATACGACATCGGTCAAAGCGATAAAGAGCGCGCACAACGGACAGTAGACGGAATCCTACATGCAGTCGCGCTGCGCAAGAAGTTTGACCGCGGCGAAGCCGATGGTCAACCGATCTACGTCATCAACTTGTCATGGGTATTTGAGGACAGTAGTGAACAGATCGTAGGGGCGATGGAGCAAGCAATCCGCGCGGCGCATCAAGCGGGAATTGTGATCGCTGTCGGCAGCGATAAGGCTTCGTCCGGGATTGCCCGGCCGATCCCCCAGAGTTTGGCGGATCGTCATCCCAATCTGGTCGTGATTACCGCGCAAGATGGCCTCACGCCCGATCCAAAGGCCGGTGTGGCCAACTATGCATCGGATACATTTGCTAAGTTTGTCATGCCGGGGACCCTGCTATCGGCGCCCTATGACGATGTTGTGCGTTTCACCGCCGGGCCTTCCTATGCTGCCCCGAGAGCAAGCGGAGTGATCGCAAGGGACATTGCAACGATGATTCATGCCGGCCATACGCCGGGGCCGGAGCAAACCCTCCAAGTATTGTGGGAGACGGGCTTCCAAGACCCGAGTCTTGGAAGCGATCGAAGACTGATCCATCCCGTAGCGTCAGTCGCTTTGGCGGACAGAGCGGCACGGCTAACAGCGGTGAACGGGGTGCCTTTTGACTCGGCCGTGGACGCGGTGGTGAAGGCGGGGCCGATCACGCTTGCCGCAAGCGGTGTGGAGGTCGCTTTTGACCGTGTGCTCGCTGTCGATTCGTCGGTGACACTGAGTGTGCCGGGGGACTGGATCGGTGGATCCGCCCTGTACCTTTCCCAAGCGCAGTTTGACGACGTCCCGGAAAACACGACCGCGCTCATGTTTTTACACGAAGACACCATAGTGCGCATTATGCCAGTCGAATATTACAAAAATGGCAAAGAGCGTGGCGAGATTACGATTGATACCAACGAGGATGTCGCCCCCGCACCATTTACCTTGAAATTTCAGACTGGTGATCAGGGTGGTAGTTTGGAAACGACTAGTGAGCTCCGCGATAGCGATGTCGTCTACTATGTGACATCCGACGAAGTGGACCCAAATACACGGATTTTTTCCAGTGGCTTTGACGACAGCTTCGATAACGCACGAGTACTCAGCGATTTTGACGTCGCCAAGCAACACTTTACCGAGGGCAAACTGGGTACCCAGCTGTACTTGATCGACAAAACCGCCATGGACGGCGATAAGGTGCCGGCCCAGGCGGTCGTTGGCTCTTTATTCCATACCGGGTCCCCGGATGTGATTTATGAGCCGAACAAAAGCTTTGCTCGGTTGCTGTCGCTTCCCGTGTGGCAGCGGATCGATTCGCTCACCGGAGTCGATGAGCATCTGTTTGTGCATATGCCTGATCCCATCGTCGATGCGCTCACGCGCAAGCGATTTTCCTGGTGGCCGGCGGATGCTCACTTCGTCGTGACCCCAGGGGATGGACTCCATTACTTCAATTACACCTTGATCGACCCGAGCTATCACAACAAGCTGCTCATCGATGCGCAGACGGTTAAAAAGCGTGGGCGCTTGCCGGTGCGTCGTTTTGGGGCGTTCCCGATCCCCCATAGAGCCGCCAAAGGGCGCTTTGAGGAACACATTCCGCGGGCGCTGATTCGCGCGGGCCAATACCTGAAGCCCAGTGATAAAACCACGGTTGAGGCGATGATGGAGACGCTGGCTTCGGAGGGATTTGACCGCAGCAAACAGCCGCCGATATTTATCAAACACAATGGGTTGTATCTTCTCACTGGTGGCAATCACCGCTTTGCAGCGATGGGCTACCTCGGTGAATCGACAATGCCGGGTTGGGTATTCGACAGCTGGGAAGACTTCGACTCCTTTACCAAGCAGTTTTCCGAAAAGCTCTACGAGCCCGTTGCCATTGCGGCGGTTTCTGAGCTCAATGGTTGGTTTCGCGGGGTGCAGCAGCCGCGGCTCCTCACAGATCAGCTGGCGCAAATTATCGCGGGACTCTACGCTGTTGATTCCAACGCGATCCCCGACACCAAGCTTGTCGGGTTGGTCGATGACCTCAAGCAGATCAATGCGGCGTTGCAGGGACTGACCAACTCCAAACTGAGTGTCGATTTGGTGGATACCGTCGGTCTCTCCGGTGCGAGCAAGGAAATCGCCGGGCAAGTCGCGCTGCTGAGTCGTCATCTCGACTTGCAATGGAGCGGGCGGCTTGTGGTTTCGTCCCAACTGGCACAACAGATGGAGGCAGTTTACGCATCTGCCAACGAAGCGTGGGTCGCGTTGGTGAGCCGCGTTGACATGGAGACCCTTCCCGATCTTTACGCCGATGGCAAACCGCTGCAGATGGTTCGCACAACGACCAAGCCAGGCGTCCACCAGCGCGACTGGGTACTGTATCAAGGCCAGCGCATTGCCGGCGCTAGGGTTGTCGACGGGACCATGCATTACGAAATGCACAGCGTAGAGGGGATCACACTGCCCCAAGACCGGATCGAAACCGCAATAATGGAGCGGTTTGTTGCGGCATTTGGCCATCCGGTAGTCGAAGACCAGTGGGAGGCAGACAGCGCCAACTTCACCGCCTTTGTGCAACGTATCGGTGACGAATCTGTCGAAACCGTGAAGAACGCGGCATGGCGTACACCGGCTGGTGCGCGCTTTGCCCGGCTGGGCTACAATTCGTTAACGATTGTCGCCCGCGACGACAAAAAAGTAACCGTTCGCTTTCACAAGCGCGCTGAGGTCGAAAACAATGACGAAATTTCGCTGTGGTTTCTCGAGCTCCAGCAGCCGGTGGTGTTCAAGCGCCAGCTGGCTCGACTGGCGGCAGCACTGGAGATGGACGACTACGTCAAAGCGATGGATACAGAGCGCACCGGTTCGGTGTTGGCAAAGCTGACCCTGATCAATCGAACCATCGCCGAAACCCAAGGGCACAAGTTTGAGCCGGGCAGCTTAGAAAAAGACGGGATTGCCAAGGTGCTTCAGACCCAAATTGCGACACTATTGGCGAGCATGGACTCGATGTCGGTTGCCGAGCTGCGTTCCCATGCACCAGGCATTGACGGTGTGTTGGCGCAGCTCAGTGAGTCGTTTGTCCAGGGCAATCTTCAAAAGCTCGAAGCCTATGATGACATCTCGATTGCGGGCAAGGATATCCAATTTGTCTATGCGCTGGCAAAGGATGGGATCAATTCGGTATTTGCTTTGCACGATGGGGTTCTCTTTGGCTCTGGGTTTGTTCGTTCTGGAACCATGAGCTCGACCCTCCTTCTCGGAGCGTTGCCCCGACGGGTTGGCATTGGTCGGGCTGCCGATACAAGTTTTATTACCAAGCTGGATCGCGAGCATGGTGTGAGTATCATTGACGATATTTGGCTCAAAGGCAGTGACAATTTTGCCGCCTACGAACAGGCGCGCGCTGGCAGTGAAGTGGTCGCGGATCAGATTGCAGCAATTTGGCAAACGCCAACTGGTAAGATTCTCCGCGCGCTAGGGTTTGTCTACGTAACGGTCCCGGAGATCGATCTGAGTGATAGTGTGAACAACCCTGCCTCGATTTCGATGAAGTTCTCTAAACAACCGTTCCCCGGCAGCTATTCCGTCCAGACTACGCAGGAAGTAGCCGGCTGGTTGGCAGGCGAGCAAAAGCCACTGATCCTCGAGCGCCAGTTGTCGCGACTGCTGGTTCGCTTGGTGGTTGATCCCAATTCCGACTCTACGTTAGCCGACGTTTTAACTGCTTTGGTGGCGATCAATACGGAATTGCAAAATCATGGTGGGCAATCGTTCGTGAATCCGCAAGATCGAGAGGAGGCTTTCGCCGAGCACGTTAAAGTGTTGGTTGCCAACATGCAAACGTTGCCTCAAACGACCTTCGCCGTGGTGAAGGACCAACTCGCACAGCTCTATGCGCTACTGAGCGAGGAACTGCTGCTGGGGAAAGCCTCCGAAAATCAGATTTACGCTGAGGTCCATCGGGGCGGACACATGGTGTATCTCCTCCACACTGTTGACTCTCGTGGACAACACACGACTTACGCCGTATCTCAAGGGGTGGGGCTTGGGCACGCAACCACTGACGAAAAAGGTCTATTGAGCTACGATATCGATCTAAATGATATTTTGCCCAAGGGCGCTGGGTTTGGCAGTGAGATTGTCGGCCACTGGTATCGCAAATTGAAACGCGAGACCAAAATCAAGTTCTTTGTTGGCCAGTGGGAAGAGGGCTCGGATAACTATCGCGTGTTCGACAGCCTGATTGGCAATAGTATAGAGGCATCCGATCGGATTGCCGCCGCCGCTGCAACCCCGACGGGTAAGATGATGGCAGGTCTCGGATGGGTGCCCATCGAAGTGGAAGTGAGCATCCAAAACGGCAAACCTGTGGTCGTCGTCGCATTTGCCCAAAAGGACGTTGTCGATGCGCAAACCGCACCCAGGACTCCCAAGTGGCTGCAAGACACCCAGCTCGAACCCCGCCTCGCGTCGCTGGTTGCCGCCCTGTGGACAACGCCGGGTGCACTCGGTCCCAAAGTCGACAATAAGTTAGAAAAATTGCGCGCAGCACTCGTCGCGGCCAACGATGCGATGAGTCCCCTCGCCGCCAGTCCACGCGCCCCACTGACCTTGCTGTTGCAGCCCCACACGGCAACAGAGGTGCTGCAGCAAGCGGCGCTGTTTATGCAGTATGTGCAGGAGTTGGTGCCGACCCGAGCGCGCCAACTCGACGCATTGCTGCCGCTATTCGTTTCCGTAGACGAGGCTTTGGATGGCGAGCTGAGTAGCTTAGATGGGCTTGTCGCCACGTCGGTTGATTCCGATAGATTTGAGGTCGACGGAAAACCCGGTTGGGTAATCTCGGTCCTCGATCCCAACAGTGGCGAAGATGTCTACTCGTACCTCGTTTTCGACGGTCAACCGATCGCTGGGGGCAAAGCGACGGCGAAAGCAATAGAGACGTTTGTTCACGATACCGAGGCCATCGGCCTGTCTGGAGAGCGCGCCTACGCAAAGATACTGTCGGGCGTTGTGGTTGCATTGACAACACGTCAACGCGATGCTGACTACACAGCAACTTGGTCAGCGGGTACCCAGGAGTTTGAGTTCTTCACGGATCAGCTCGATGGTGGCACCCCCGAGCAGCTGCAAGCCGCAGCGTGGCATACTCCCGTTGGGCAGATTTTGTCTTTGCTCGGATTCCACCAAGTCACGGTAACGCGAAAGGGGGGCGCCGAATTTGTTGTCGTGTTCTCGCGCGGCAGCGGAGGGCCGGAAGGCGGCAAGTACGGGTTGACGCCCAAGCAACTGGAAAATGGAGCCAAAGACCTACGGCGTTTTGCGTTTACTGGACAGCTCCTCGACGGTTCTGTCGAAGACGCGATTAAGGCTGGACTCAAACCGGATGGAGACAATCAAAACTTATTTGCCCATCTCAATCTTGATATGCCCAGCATGTTTACCTCCCTTACCTCAGATCCGAGTGTAGCCCGCCAGTTTGGCGCGTTCAAAAGCGTTGGTACCCTATTTCAGAACGTTACCAAGGATTCGCTTACTGGCGTGATTTGGACCGTCGATACCGCCGGGCTCGAGGCATACGATGTCAATAAGGCCCTGGAGGACGATTCGCCGTTCCCAGAGCAACAAGAAATCTCGGTAGTCGGCCCGATTCCCGCTCAGAACTTGGTCGGCTATCAACTTGTTACCGCCCATCGCGATGGCACCATTGAGGTTGGCGAATTCCAAAAAACTCCCGATGTAAATCTTGGCGATGTCACCGACGTTTGGGTCGCTGGGAATGCCGACGCGGTCGCGTTTGACGCCGAACGCAAAGGCAGTCAAGAGGCCGACGATCTGGTCGCCGCAGCCAAGAAAACACCCATGGGAGAACTCGCAGCCGACCTTGGTCTCGGCTTCGCTGCAGTGCCCGACGTCACCTACGACGCCGAGGGCCACACCGAACGCGTGACGGTGCGGTTCGCGAACAATCCCGGTGTCGAGCTCGATGCGTGGATTGCGGGCAAGCAAGAGCCGTTGCTATTGCAACGACAGATCGCGAAGATGCTTGGTACTCTTGCGTTAACGATTACTTATCATGGCGATGCCGCAAAGTTTGACCGGATTTTCAATACTATTGTCAATTTAAATCGTGAGCTCGGACTGGGTCAGTCCATTGATGTTCCGAATCCCTCGGATGACCTCGAAGTCGCAAGGGCATTTCGGGAGCATGTGCGTGAGTTGTCCATAAACCTTCGCACGATACCGAATAGCCAGCTTGCACAATACAGAGACTTTCTCTCCGAACTGTACGATATTCTGACAGATGATTTCGTCGTGGGGGATTTCGCGTCCGTAGAAATTTACGAGGAACAGTCAATTGATGGTCGTCCACTTTACTTCGTCTATGCCACGCCTAAGCAGCAGGCTGAAATTGACGAAGGGGTAGGCAAGGTCGCGGCTGTCGCTGATGGTGCAGCGTTCGCGACCGGTGATATCGTGTCTCAGTTTGTTGCTTTCTCAATCGATCTTGGGGACGCTCGCCTCCCACGTGGAAAAGGGATCGGTACGCAGGTGTATGGCAGCTTTATTCGAGAGCTGCACAAAAGACACGGCATAAAAGAGGTTGGTTCTGCTTGGAAAGATGACAACTTTGCTGCGTTTGAGCGCGTCCGAAACGGGCGCACTGATAACGAGTCTGCAATCGTCGCAGCACTAGCCGCGCCAACGGGTCGAATATTGCAAGACCTGGGATTCTACATTGATGGTGTGCCGCAGTATGGTCCAGAAGATGTCGATGTGCGATTTCACTACGGGCCCGAGAGCGAACTCACCAGGTGGCTGCGTACTGTGCGCTTCGAGGATCAAGGAAGACCATACAATCTGCAATGGATGCTATCGCGGGCTGTTGCCAGCCTCTACGATGATCGCTTCGCCAACAACGAAGATCATCTCAAGCGCCTAGAATCGGCTCTCAAAACAGTGAATAACGTTGCCGGCGAGCCGCTGGGACTGGTTGTCGATACGAAGCGAATTGAAGATTTTGGCGCGGGTGCTGCTACGCAACGCGTGCTCAAAGAGCTTGCGGTGTTTGGCCATCATGTTGACAACGAGCCGGGGGCCACGTGGGCCGGTCACAAAGCGAATCTGCTCGAAGTGTACAACTCACTGCAAGCGTTATTTGCGCAGCAAAGAGAGGCTGGCGCACCGTCGGCGCGGCCACACGCGAGTTATCGAGCCGGAAGTCGGACTTTCCAGGTTGTCCAATCCGGCGCGAAGGCAGTTGCAATTCATCACGGGCAACTTGTCGCACAGGTTGATATGGAAGGCGGCCACGTCGTCCCGAACGTCCGGAACGTGGAAGGACTTGGCCTTCCAAAGCGGCAGGGAATCTACACGGGGGCGCTTAGGCATTTTATCCATCATTTTAGTGAACCAGGAAAACCACTCAAAGTACGTACGAGCTGGCATCAGGGTAGCGACAATCGAAATGCCTTGGAAGCGGCCCGCCAGAGCAGTATGGATCCAGTGGACCTAGCGAACGCAGCATGGCAAACACCAGACGGTAAGATTTTGCGCAAGCTCGGGTTTACCGATGTGGAGGTGTTTCCAATCAATGCAGACGTCACGGTGTCTCCCGACGATTTCGACGTTATGGTGGTATTTACGCGCGAGGTAGACTGGGATTTGACCGGCTACCTGGCGAGTTTGCCCAGCAGCTTTGCCCACGCGCTAGTCGATCAATTGGAGCTCCTCGGATTGACACTGCAAGATACGCAGACGGGCGTAGCGCCCGAGGCTGCTGTGAAGGCGATCAGCGAAGATCCTGAGCTGTTGCGTGAATTTAGACTGCTGCTCGCAGGTCTCTATCACGGCCAAAAGGACATCGAGGTTGATCCCTTTGCAATTGACAATGAAACCCTGGTGATATTGCTTGGTCGCGAGGCCAAGTCGATCGCCGCCAACCTGCGCAGACAGATTGCAGGTTCGCGCACCGAGCGCAAGAATTTTGGTTTTGGGTTGTCTAACAAAGAGGAGCGCGAGCGTCTCTCGACATGGCTTGGCGATCTCCGCGAGCTGAGTCGGATTTGGACAAAAGAGGGCGAAATCTCAGCCAGTGAAACGACTTCACGAATTCGCTATGTGCATAATCCCAATGACGATATCGTCACCGCCAAATTCCTCGGCGCGAGCCTGGCGTTTGGCTATTGGATCGAGCCGGGACGGATGGCGACGAGCTTCTTCGATAGTGACAAGCTCGGGATTCCGCAGAGCTTGGATTTGGATGTCTCAGTAGTTGTCGGCCTCATTGCCGAGATGGAGGCAGCCGATAAAAAGGTCAATCGCTATGAGACTGTGTGGCCGCGTAATAGTCTGTTTGCCGAGGAGTTTTTCGAAAAGCTGGGCACGGGCACCACGGAACAAGAGCACAAAGACGCGGCGCTAAAAACGACATTGGGACGCACACTCAAGGAGCGCGGTCTCGGCGTTGTCGAGAGTGTCAAACTTGGTCACAACGGTAGTGTGGACCACGTCGTGTTTGCGCGTGAGGATGCCCCGCAGGTGGCGGCGGTCAATCTTGAGCTCGATGGCTGGTTGCGCGGATTCCACAAGCCGACGATTATGCACAGCCGTCTGCATCGGATGCTGGTCGCAATTGAGATTAAGGGCCACCGGATCCCGTCAAGCATCGATATCCTACTAAAGGTGATCGCAACGCTCGAAACGATCAATTCTGCGCTGGCCGAGCAGGGGGGTGCCGCGTTTACACCGGCGAACATTGAACCCGGGCCAGATGTTGTCGAGAAAACACTGCAGGCCTTTCGCGATCAGGTTGCGCTCTTGTTCGACAATATGAACAGCCTGTCTGTGGACATGCTCAACACCCAAAAAGATCAATTTGCAGCTCTGTACGAGCAACTTAGCGAAGAGGTGATTGTCGGCGGATTGAGGGAGCTTGAGACCTTCTCTACGTTGACGCTCAGTGATGGCCGAACGATCTCGTTTATCCATGGTTCATCGGCCGACCAACCGAGCCAAGCGCACGCGGTGCTCGATGGTCGATCGTTTGCGAGCGCAAAGATCTTGAATCCTGGCACTGTAACGTCCTCTCTGGTGCTTCCGAAGGCGAGGGTTCCAAAAAATCAGGGGATCGGTCGTTTGGTCTCACAGCGCCTATTTGCCAAGGTCCAGGACACCGCGGGGTTTGAGGAGTATTGGACCAATTGGCCCACAGACCAGGGCGAAAATGACAATCAGCAAGCGTTTTTTGACGGAATGAGAGATGGCAAGACCCCCCCAGAGGCGGCCTGGGGCACCTCGGACGGAAAAAATGCCCGCGAAGCGGGACTTGTTTCGATTGTAGAGATGTCTGTGAGTGACCTGGGGACAGTCGCTATCAAGTTTTCGAAAAAGGTCGACTGGGAAACGCGCCAGTGGCTTGCGACTTTGCCCGATGGCTTTGCCGCGCTTGTGCTGCACCAACTCGAGCAAATCGCTGCGCAGCTTGGAAACTCTCAGGTCGCAGTAGATGCGATTGGTGCCGATCGCAATCTCAATCGTCAGCTCCGCACATTGCTTGCGGGCCTGCTACACGAGCGTCCGGTGAAGGATGCCGATGCCTTTAAGCTTGCGCCGGAGAAGTTTATCGCACAGTTGAAAGGTTCAATCGAAGCATTGATCGTTGAACTGCAACCTACCCTCAAGGGCGGTAACCTGCAAGTTCCACCAGCCCGCTACAATCTCGGCGATCCCTTCGATCGCGATTTTGTTGCAGACTTTGTCGCCGACTTGGTCGAGATGAGCCGAGACTGGACCAAGCACAAGGTCCAAACAATCGATCACATCATTCATCGCACTCGTATGAGTGTTGATGCACAAGACAGTGTCATTTGGGCCGAGTATCTCGGTGTGCGGGTTATCGCCGCGGGTTGGTGGCGGGTTGGACAGATGGCATCGATACTCGGCAATCTCGGTCAGCTCGGGATCGAAGACCAAGACAAGGTAGCTGCCGCTCTGGTCGGTGATTTGGTGCGCGAGGCAACGCGAGAGTCCGGCGAGCAGATCGTCGATTATCATGTCAATGCCACCGTGGGCAGTAGTGACCGCGAGGTGTTTTTTGCCAAGCTTGGAACGGAAACTTCCAAGCTCGCGCAGCGGCGCGCGGCGTCCGAAACACCAACGGGCAAGGCGCTGTTGGCGTTGGGATTCCATATTGACAGTGTTCGGCGCACGGCCGAAGCGAGCGGAGAAAACATTGAGTTTGTGTTTTCTCGATCGCGCGGTGAGATCGGTCGCACGACCAACCAAGAATTGGATGGGTGGTTCTTTAACGTCTCTGAGCCGGAGGGATTGATGCGGCAGCTTTCCCAGTACGTGGCAGCGATCGATGCGGGAGAGGGGAACTTTAGTCTAGATCAAGACGAGAAGCTGGCGCCGCTACTTGAGGCGCTGACCGATGTCAACGAGTTTGTTTCCGGGAAAATGGGTGGCCTCAGTCATACGACTCAGCATTTGCTCGATGGCACCCACTCGGAGTTGGCGGCTCAAATCGAGACCTTCTTTGTCTTTCTAAAGCAGGTCCCGCCGGAGCTGCGGTTCACACTCGAGTCGGGTCGGCGTTTGTTCGACCGTGTCTACGAGGTCGTCGATGCTGTAGAGTTGGTCTTAGATCAGGCAGCACACCTGCGAATCGTGTCCGAGCTCGCAATTGATGATCATCATATTTACATCGCCGAGCAACGAACCACCGACGATCGCCATGTTGTCCACGCTGTGGCAGATGGCCAGCTAATTGTCACCTCAGAGGCAACTGACGCTACCGTCGATCGTGAGCCGATGATGCGCTCAGATATCGACGTGACCGGTCTTGGGTTGCCGGGCGATGCGGTTTCGGAGCAGGTGTTCGGTCAGTTTGTCCAGGCCCACGAAGATGGACTGGATGTCACCTTGGTCGAATTTGCGACAACGTGGCGTCATGACAGCGAAGATTTCAAAGCGTTCGCCGCCGAGTTGCAGAACAAGATTGGTAACGAGGCAGTGGTCGCTGCCTTGTGGCGGACGCCGGCGGCGAAGCGAGCCCTATCCGAGGGCTTTGACTACGTGAAATCGATCGCGGTGCATCAAGGGTATATCGACGTGGTGTTCTCGCGCGAGTCGGTGGGGACGATTGCCGTGACCATCGACGAGGGTGTCAAACTGAGTACCCTAGATGCCCCTGGAGAGGTCGATACTTGGTTGGCAGGAAAAGGGCAGCCTGGGCAGTTGCAGCACAACCTGGCAGAATTGTCGGTCATGCTCGATCAGACGAAGAATGCCTTTGCCGCGGATGAAGATGCGATCTTGACCAATGCGCAAAAGCAGCAGGCGGAGTCGTTGTTGCAAGAGATGACTCGTCTTAACGTGTCACTATGGAAGGTGTTTCCAGGATTGATCAAGAGTCATTCGACCAACAGTCAGGCGCTGCTCGCAAAAATAGACGTGCAGCTGATCATGCTTGCGAGCTTTGTCGACGAGATTGAGGATGCCGAGGCAAATCTTTTGCAATCCCAGCGCGGGCAGATCTTGGCGGTGTATCGATTGGTAAATGAGTTGCGGGCCGCGCTCACGAAGACAGTTCCCGCCCAATTTGTCACCGAGGTTGTTGTCGGCCCCTACCGTATCGACATTATCAGCTTGGCAGATTCGCCAAAGGTGGGACGGCATCGGCTGTTTGCCGTGTTTCACGGATCGACGTTTTCGACTTCCATTGTCAAGCATGGCGTGGCGGTAGAAGAGAGTTATGATCTCGATTCGTTTGGCTTGGAAAAGCAGATAGGGATCGGTACGGCGGTCGCCAAGAGTTTCGCCGAAGCGTATGAAGCGATCGTTGATGAGCCTGTCGTCGATCTCATGGTGGTGTGGTCGGATCTAGATAACTACGACTCGTTTGTGAACGCACTAGATGGAGATATGACCGACGCTGCTACCATCGCTGCGGTGCGTGCAACGCCCCGGGGAAAGATTGCAAAAGCCGCTGGGTTTCAATGGATTAAGAGCATTCATATCTCGAGGGGGGACATCACGGTTGTTTTTAGCCGCGAGCCGATTGCGCCCGGTGCTACTATCGTGACTCCACATAGCAGACCACCAGAGGTGTTGCACACGGGAGTGAAGCGACGCCTTGCGGCAATGGCCGCAGCGATCTATGCGGACGCAAATCGCGTTGATTCCCAGCTCGATGGCCTCATCGAATTGAGCCAGCCGCTTGTTGACCTGCTGGAACCGGCATTCCAACTCGAGCCAATCCCAGAGGGAGTCGAAGCGTCGATGCCACAAGTTGCCGCGCAGACATTGACGGTTATCGGCCAAATGGCTCGTATCTTGGAAAGTATTCCGCCGCATCAGGTCAGCGTGCTGCAAGACCATGAGGATGCAATGAACGCGCTCTACACGCTCCTGGATGAAAAATTGGCGATGTTCGCCACAAGCGCTGCGATTCAAGTGGATGTCCAGCGTAGCGGCCAGCTTTCGATAGCAGGCGAAAAGTCTATCGCACATGAGATTGACTTTGTCGAAACGCGAGTCGCTGGTGGAACGAAAGTGGTTCGCGCGATTTACCACGGACGCCAGATTGCCCACGCGAGTTTTGTCGATGGTCGTTTGTCGCCGGTGATTCTGTCGACGGCGGACTACAAGCTACCGCAGGAGAAGAATCAAGACAAAAATATTGAACAGCAAATCCTCGCCAAGTTCGTCGAGATAGCTAATATCAGTGAGCAGGTCACCGACGTCGACGCGCTATGGGCAGCTGATGGCGTAGACCTCACAGTATTTAACGCCGGGCTCGAAGCAGACACGGCCGCGGCCCGGGAAAAGGCCACGTGGGCGACGCCGATGGGGCAACGCCTCGCCGAGCTAAAGTTCACCTCAGTAGCTGTCACCGTCGATGCCGAAGGGCGGGTTCACGTGGTGTTCAGCCGCCGGCCAGCATTGCCTGGACTGAATCAAGCGCACGAACAGAGCTATGTCCTAGCGAACGGCGAAGCGATTCGTATTTACGTCTCAGGTGACGATATTCGAGTTGATGGCAAGCCCGGCGAGAATTTAGGCACGATGTTTATGACGCCGCTTGACAACAATCAAGGATACCATGCCGTCCCCCGCATTAACGACCTCACCGGTCAACTCCCCGCGCGATTCGCGGGGACGCATGCGGAGCTTCTTGCAAAGTTGATCGAGTTTGCTGACACTCATGGCTATTGGGTGAAGAATCTAGCGATTAACTCCCTCCTCGGTGTCAGTGAGCGGCAGTTTGCAGCGGCGGAGGGTACATTGATTGAAAAAGCCCATGCGATTGACTTTACCCAGATGGTGGCAAGGATGGCGTTTGTCGTCAAAAGCGTCCGTGGTGGTGTTTCTCCAGAAATTACCTACGCCCGGGCGATTCCCCAGTCGGAATTGGCTGCGCGAGTTCGCGTCAATCGAACTTTCGTTCCTCGTCGGTCTCCAGATCCAAACGATACCCAGCCGACTGGCTCGGACTTAGTCCGTATTTCCGTCATGATTGACCAAGAGGACGGTGAACCCCAGATTATCGCCCATGGTGTCGTCGACAACGGTTTTGTCGATGTCACGATCGACAGCGAAGACGAGCTGGCCGCGCTGGAGACCGATCACCAAACAATGGCTCAGTTGATTCACAGTACCTTTGTCGCCGGGGGGGTTCCGCTGATCGGATATGCGGCCGCGTTGTATGCGCAGCGCCCTGACAACGCCGCAAACCTGCGCATTTTTAATGCGGGTTTGAAGGCGGGCAAGTCACCAGAGCAGGCAATTTGGGATACCAATGAGGGGCTGATCGCCCGATCTCTGGGCTATGACCGGTTGGTCCATCTCGTCGTTGTACAGCCCGGTGTCGGCCAGCCGGCGACGATGGTGTTTGCGTACTTCTCAGAGGGCGAGAAAACAGATGATACGACTCCGACCGTCGTGACTGTCTTGGAAGAAGATCTGAAAACCGAACAGAAGCTGCAACCGGTTCCGGTCCAGGCGGATGGGGGGAGGGATTATCCGCTGACAGTAGAGGAGCAGCAAATCATTGACCGAAAGGTGACCGAAAACGCAACGATACTCAGCAAGTCGGCCAGGGAGCAGTCCGAACAAGGCCTGTTGGATGACGAGACAATCGCAAAGCTCAAAGTTGTTGAGTACATTGCCCAACAGCGGGGTCTACAGAGCGTCAACAGTTTAATCTTCGAGCGATGGAGTGCACACGGAATCGAGCGCGCCTACGTCGCGGTTTATGATTCGCGGAGACAGGCCGGGAATATCGACAAAATTCGCGAGTTTGGTTCGATCTACCGAATTGTCAAGGGCAAGAACAAAGGCAAGAAGATTTACCACCTAAATGGTGGAGTTGTCGTTTACGACAGACTGGGACAACGGGTCTCCCAGTATCGCATGGCGTACGCAAGCAACGACGATCTCGATTTTGATATCGCTGACGACGGAGAGTTTGGTGTCACAAATGATCCAACCCCAGAAGTTGAGCAAGATCTGGTCACGATCATCGCCAGCAATCCCGAGGCCGCAATTGAGGCAAAAGCGCTGCAGCAGGGTTGGCAGAAAATTCGCGACCGAAGGTATGGCAGTGGCAACTTGGAGCTAGATGGATGGCTCTTGGGCGTTCAGGAGCCGGTCATATTGTTAACGCTATTGTCCGAGGTTGTTACCGTACTTGACTTGGTCGATGACGACAGTGAGGATCAGCGGTTGCGACCACTGTCACGAACGCTTCGGTCTCTGAATCGATTTATGGCAACCAAAATGGGGACTGGAACACCGGATGACTCGCCATCGATGTCAGCGAGCAAAGCACTGCGAATCCAGATTGAGACATTTGTAGACAATGTCGCGCTGTTTGGCGGTCAGCTCCCGGTTGATTTTGTTCAAGTGTTCACCAGCCAACGTGGGCAGTTTGATTCGCTATATCAACACAGTGAGAAGATTTTGGCGGCGTTTCAAGATGAGCTTGCGGCAAAGCGTAAGGAAGATGAAGCGAACCGGGTCGCCAAGCAAGAGATCGTTGATTGGCAGCGCGGCGCGATTGATGAGCCCGCGTTGCTCAAGGGACAGTTGGCGCAGATCGTTGCCGTATTGGGAGCGGGCATCAGCCCGACAAAAGAGAATACCGATGTGCTGAACTCGATGACTGCTGCGCTCGCAGACGCCAATGACTCCATCGAAGCTAGGACTGGTCGGTCTCGGTTGGTTCTTCACCCAAACGTCGCGGCCACCATGAATCACCCACCCCTGGGGCCATTGCGAAAGAATCTCGCATTTTTTGCCGATCACATTGACAATCTAACTGCCCTGCAGCGCTCGAAGCTTGACCCCGATATGCTAGAGGCGGTGCTCGTCCGGGTTAACCGCACGCTTGCGACCCTGGGGGTTGAGGTGTTTAGCGAACAGATCGAGCGGATCTCGGTTGCCGGGTATGACATTCACATCGTGTATGCGAGTCGCAATGTACAGCCAGAGTTCAACGAAGCCCTGGTGCATGATGTATTTGCGGTTTATCGCGGGCTCAAGATCGCGAGTGCATCGGTTCACAACGGAATCATGAATACTGGCTTGGAAAACCTGGAGCGTTTGGGATTAGAAAAGAAGGTAGGTATCAACTCTGAAGTCACCCAGTGGTTTTTCTACCAGTTGAACGGCAAGCAGCGGATCGATCAAAGTGTTGACCAGCTGATTGGCGACAATGCGCTGATATTTGACCAAGAAGTCCAGCGGATTGTGAAGCAAGAGGGAAAAAGCGCAACCGATCTCGAGGTGCAACAGAGGGCGGTGTGGGTGACCCCATCGGGCAAATTTATGAAAGCGCTCGGGTTTACTTCGGTAAAAGTTGTGTTGGTAAGGCCCGGCGCCGTCGATGTGGAGTTTTCGCGGCCGCCCGAAGCCGATTTGGTGGATGGTCCTTCAAGTCAAAATCATGAGCTCGACCTGTGGATTCTCGGTCTTCAGGAACCAAGACAGCTTTTCAAGCAGCTTGGCGAGCGAATTGTTCAGCTTACCTATGGCGGCGTTGCGTTAAATCCGAGCCAGGAGGATCAACTCGCACCACTTGTGGCAACGCTCACCGAGATCAATGCTTTTCTTGCAAGTTTAGGTGAACTCTCTGAACCGACAGCTTCGGCTTGGTCGACGGACAGTTTTGTGGGCACTTTGGGGCGTCAGATCGAAACATTTTTTGCCTATTCAGAAATTCTCAGTGTCGAGTTGTTGGCTCCTCTGGAGCAGAAACGGGACCTATTCAACTTGCTCTACCGACAGGTTGTCGAGGCGGGAGTGGTGATAGATTCGATCGCAGCGGAGGAAAAGGTCTCGGTGGTCGTTGGCGGTGAGCGAGTGAGCATTGTGGTTGCCAACAGACCTAACCCGAATCGTACAGGCGGCACGGTCGACTATTTTGCACATGCTGTGTCCCGCGGGCGTATTGTTGCCAGCGGGGTGATCTCCGATGGCAATATGTTTGTTGCCCTGGATGAACTCAGCCAATTTGGACTCCCCAATGGTCTAGCCGATCAGCGCAAGATATTCGAATCGGTGGCTGATAGCCTGTTTTTTGCAAACAACGGTAATCGATACGAATCAAAATGGTTTCCGGGAGAGCAGCGCTATACGACGTTTGTTACGGCCTTGGGGAAAAGCACGGAACGCGGAAAACAACAATCAATCGATGCGGTATGGGCTGGGATGGAACACAGTTTTGATGCCAATTTTGTGGCGAGAACGGTTCCCGGAATCGAGAGCATTAAAGTCGATTCTACTGGGGTCGAGATTGTATTCGTCGTTGGCGATCAGGAGCCGAGCGCTACAGAGGTAGAGTTTGTCACGAAGCCGTGGGAGGCAGGATCGGTAACCGGGCAGCTGTCAAACATCGATCCTCGAGACGGGACGGAAAGATAGCTCGATAATTTCTAAGGAGTTGCGGTCCTTTATTCCCTGGCTATACTATAGGCATGAAATCCATAGAGGATTTGTGCGCAGCTGACCCGCTGTTGAGGAAGGAAATCGACTCCCTTAGTGACGATCAACGGGCTCAGGTAGTGGCAGAACTCCGTCTTCGCGGTCGCGCAACCGAGCTGGCAGCAGAGCTTCGATTGGACTATGGGGATGTGTACCATCAGCTTAAGCAGCTTGCACGATCCCCAACTGAGCGGTTGCGAATGGGGCTTTGTCATGGGCGACGTCGGCGACAACCGTAACCCCTTTTTCTCTAACGCTGAGCGAGCTTTCTTGGAGGCTTTGAATCAGCTCGGCGTTGAATATCTTGTTGTTGGGATGAGTGCAGCTTTACTGCAGGGAGCTCGTGGTGCAACGGAAGATATTGACCTTTGGTTCCGCCAAACTTCAGATGATCGGATCGGTGAAGCTGCGGATCGCGCAGGTGGATTTTGGGTGACCCAAATGCAACCTCCACTTTTGGGCGGTAATATTGGAGATCGCTTCGACGTTGTAACCTTCGTTTCTGGAATCGATGACTTTGATCAAGAGTACCAAGATGCGGCAACTGCCGTTGTAGAGGGGGTGGAACTCAAGTTATTGCGGCTTGATCGGATTCTTCATAGTAAAAAGAAAGCCGCAAGAGTGAAAGATGCTCCGGGAATTCAGCAGATTGAAGTCGCTCTACGCGTGATCGAGAAGACGGAAGGGGAGCAATAGAGAGCCGGAGTTACGTGCCGGCTTTCTGTTCTTCTTCGTCATCGTCCTCCTCCTCATCATCGTCTTCACCATCCTCGTCGTCGTCTTTGCCGCGGGCGAGGATTCCACCGCCAACGATGAGAATAAATCCGCCAATGACGAGCCAGCGTCCGTGCTTGGTCCAAAAGCCAATTTGCATGTCGGCTTCGGTGTAGGCAGCAACGATGGAGGCGGCGACATCGTCGGGGAGATCTTTCATGCTCATAAAATTGTTTTCGCCGGCATCGGCCACGTAGGGCTCACAATTAGAGATACTAAAATAGGCCCAAAGGACGCCCCAGATGTCGCAACCGTAGCCAGCTTTCCATCCTTGTAGTTGAGCGTGGTTATTGTCGGGAATCGGGCCGGTCTCAAAAAAATCCTGCCCGGTATGGTAGACAACGGGGATCCCCGCGTGAGCGTCTTGGTTGGTTGCCATGAGGAAAGTAGAAGTAATAACTAAGCTAACGAATATGGATTGGAAGCAACGCATTGTTGAGATCTCCTTGAATAGCAATGTCGCCGGGCCCTTGATTCTTGGACGGATACAAATGCAATCTCTAGACCATAACATCACGCGTTGCACATGTGGCTTGTGATTCTAGAGAAGTGACGGTTTGGCGAAAAATAGTGGGATGAGGTGCGCTTAAAGGGAACCATTGCTACCCATGGTGAGATAGCGGAAGCTCAACCTCGGGATCCGTTATCCACGGGCGCTCCTATTGTTTATTTTCTTAATGACGATAATGAGAAAAATATTCATTGGGACTTTCTCAGCCGAATCATCCGGCAAAGCGGCCAATACCAATCGCATCCAAACGAGTTGAAGCACTGGTTGCTCGCCATGGTGTTCCAGAGCAAATACAGTCTTCGCTTGCGGAGCTAGTTGACGATACGTCATCTCCGCAGCGCAGGAGCCGGCAACGGTTCGCCCGGATGCAAGCGAGTTGTTGCTCTAAGACAGGAGGTTCGTGCAAAAGAGAGGAGATTGCTCGAACAGCTCTCTGCTCAGTACCGAGCCGCAATGCGCCGCAATCGGGAGTTGCGCCACCGTCAGCGTATCCTTGCGCCAGCTTCGTCTGAGAACAAACGCTAAGAGATGTGTAATGTACACAACGTTAGGCCTTTGAGGGATGATACTGGTGTCTATAGACCCGGGAACAATTGGATACAATGTCTGTTTTTGTAGCCCTAAGTGCGCTATTTAGAAGAGTGGGCTTGTTGGCCAGTATCGTGCATTTTACACCCTCCATGATCTCAAAATGTCTTAGGCACGTGACGATTGCCTTCCTAGTAGTAGGTTGCAGTGGTCAAAATCAGGTCGAAAATCACGAGCAGGATTCGCAGAGTCTTGAGAATGTGACCCAAATCAAGGCAGTAGGGCTGGAGGCAACGACGATGGAGCTACGTTGGACGCCTCCCTCACAGAGCGTCTCGCAGTATCGCATCGTTTATTCACGCGGCAACCAGGCGCCCGCGAGCTGTGATATTCGCTCCGATGGTTATCTCATTGCAGAAGCTACTGAACGATCTATTCGCATTAGGGGGCTCGAACCAGAGCAATGGTATTCGTTTCGCATATGCGCGGTGTATCGCAACGGAACCTCCGTTGGGTTGACGCAGACCGCGCAAATGCCGCCCGAGTTCGTACAGCCCTGTGGCAATGGTGTGCTTGATGATGGAGAGTTATGCGATATTAGTATTGCGGCGGGCCGCGCTGGGAGCTGTCCGAAGCGTTGCGATGATGTCGATGAAGGTGTGTGCGCACCAACCGGTAGGATCCAACAACCGGGAAGCTGCCAGGCGCAGTGCGTCTATGATGTAGCGGTCCGGTGCAAACATGATGATGGTTGTTGCCCGGAAGGATGCGAATCTTTGTTCGACAACGATTGTTCGGTCGCTCCAAAACTGGCGTCTTTTGTTGCACGCGGGTCGCATCCAATCCTTCGGGATCCGATCACCAGCGTAAGATACGCGGAACGGCCGGGAATTAAGTGGCACTGGTCGTTTGCAAATCAACCCGCGCCGAAACCTGGGTCATGCACGATTCTGAAGGGCGATAAGCGTCTTCAGGGTGACCGGAAAATCGGCGATATTGACGTATTTACCTTTTATGACACCACCACATTTACTCTGATTTGCTCTAATGGTCGCGGGAGTGACTCGAAGACAGTAACCATTGAAGTGGTGGATCCAGAGCTGGAGATTTCAACGTTTCGGACGTTTCCCAAGTGGGTGAAAAAAGGGGTGCCCACGAAAGTCCACTGGACATGGGGATACGAAACAAGTGTGATGCCAGAAACGTCATGTACCATTGACAACGGCGTTGGTCCAGTTTCTCCGGGAACGACCACGATGATTACGATGTCGGAAGAGACTACGTTTACACTAACTTGCAGCAATCGAAGTGGCACCAAGACGAAAAAGACTACCATTGTCGCACGCGATTCTGATGAGATCGTCGATGTGGCACCAGGTGGAGGTCATACCTGTGTGCTCTTTGCCAGTGGTGCTGTCAAATGTTGGGGATTCAATGGCAATGGCGAGTTAGGAAATCCTGCAATAGAACGAGCGTCATTTTCTCCTGTGAATGTCGTCGGCCTTCCGCCGGCAATTGGTTTAGCTGCTGGGGCAAATCATACATGTGCATTATTGGCCGACCGGACACTGCAATGCTGGGGGAAGAATGAAAAAGGGCAAATTGGCGATGGGTCGATGGACGATCGATTTGTCCCGACCGTGGTGGAGGCGATCGCCGATGTAATTGATGTTTTTGCGGGGTGGAATCACAGTTGTGCGATGCGCGCAGATAACACGGTATCTTGTTGGGGTTGGAACCAATGGGGGCAGCTGGGAGATGGTGCGACAGAGGACCAATACTCACCATCCCGCGTCGTAAAGCTGAACCCTGTAATCGACATGAGTCTTATGGCGTCTCACTCTTGTGCAATCACAGCAGAGAGGGCATCTGCGTATTGTTGGGGGTTGAATGTTCCTGGGGGCATTCTTGGAATCAATACTCGTTTTCTGATCCAAAGGGAAACGCCACTATCTGTTGGTGGTCACAGTTGGGGCCTAGGTCCGGTAGAAAAGATTGCTGCCGGACTGCAAAATAGCTGTGCGTTGTTACCCGATAAAACCATTCGCTGTTGGGGGCAAAATGCAAACGGACAACTGGGTGATGGAACAACACGGCCGAGTTGGGAAGCCACATCGGTTACCGGAATCGCAGACGCGCAGGACATTGTTGGTGGTGCCGATCATGTTTGCGCGCTCGTGTCTGGAGGGTCGGTTCGTTGCTGGGGAGAAAATGACCATAAACAGTTGGGCGATGAAGATAAGCAGGAGAGTTCTACGCCGGTTTCGGTGCAGGGCGTTTCACAAGTGCGACGAATTTTCGCAGGCGTGAACCACACATGCGTTTTGCTGGGTCCAACAACACTGAAGTGTTGGGGCCACAATGGAAGCGGCCAGCTTGGTAACGGATCAAATATCGATAGTGCAACTCCAGTTGAGGTTTTGGATTTATAACTCTCAATCCCGACTGGCTGCAGCGTAAAGTGGTTGGTTGCGTTTGAACATTTACCGCTGATAAACTACTTTGGTGGTTCTGTTCTCGAGTGGAAGCTCAAACTGAGGACTGCGCACATTGCGAGAGGGCGGATGGTAGCGCAAGTCTTGGTCGATGCTAGCGCCAGGTTCGAGCGCAGCTCGAATGACCACTTCTCCAGCTTCGATGGAGGCGAGTGGGGTTCCGTTGCGGTAGAGAACGGCGTTTCCAGATACGGCAGGTACGCGAGCGCCGGCCGAAGTAATCCCCACAAGATTGAGTGGATCCGTTGCGGCGACACGAACAAACTCAGGAATCGGCGGGTCTTTGCGCAGGGTACGGAGGCCTTCGAGGGCCTCGGGGAGGGCGAACTGTTGACCGACAAATCCGGTGACAAATCGGCCACCGCGAATTTCGCCGCGGGCTTCGAGGCGGCGCAGGGAGACTGCGATGTCGCGCCATGGGGGTAGGTTAGATTCGCGTGCAAGGAGATCTCGAAAGACAACGCCGTACCGAGCGAGGAGTTGTCTAGCGCTGGCTTCGGGGTCGATCGCTTGGGGATCGGGTGCTCCCAGCAGGTACCAGCGGCCCGCAGCGGTGGGCAGGTTTGAAGCGGCGTGACCGGGCCGCTTGCGGTCGCGAGTCCGTGTGCGTCGCAATGCCTTTTGCCAGCGGCGATTTTGTGGTGGTAATTGGTGTTGTTTGGCTGCTGGGTCAAAAAGGCTACGGATTTGGCCACCTTCGCGGTTGACGAGGATGCGTAGACTTGAGAATCCATCGGCGGCTACGAGGCCGACGGCGACGAGGTGCCAAAGCGCGTCCTCGATTTGTTGGGGGGAGTGGCTGGTCGCCTCACTAAGCTCGGTAAGGAAACAGGCGCCGCGCGCTTGTAGCTCGTTGTAGACCGAGCGAGTTGGACCATCAAACTCCTCGATGACTGAAGGACTGGCAATGTTGGCTGCTGGGCCGCGAAGCCACGGCAGCGCCGCACGTAGCATAATGGCGAGCGGGGCTGACTTTGTCGGAGCAGTGCAAAGAGCGTTATCGTCGGTGGGTCTTCTTGCGCTGAGCCGACACCAAGCGATTTGTCCAGACATGCACAGTGCATCGAGCCACTGTGGTTGGTAGCTATGGAGCCGCGTCGGCAGTACATCGCGCTCCCAGCTACCAGCTGCGGACTCGAACCCCTGAAGTTGTTCGATGATCGCCTCGAGGCCTTCGGTACCAAACAGCTGGGTGCCTGGGCTAACGCGCTGCCAACGAAATAGGAATCGCATCAAGGTTGCAGCGCTGACGGGTTTTACCTGGTTACGTAGTTGGCCAAGGGTTCGTTTGTGCAGTTGGGCGAGGATACGACGATTGCACCACTCTATACAGGTTGAAGACTTTCCAATGGTTGAGGACGCAAGCTGGGTTCCCCCAGGAGTAAATTGGCCACGCAGTATTGCACCATCATTTTCGAGGGTCGCCAGCGCTACTTGGGTTTGCTCGAGAGATAAACCAAGTATCTTTCCGATGGCAACCTCGGTAACTGGTCCCGAGTGCTCAAGATATGCGTCAACGATCCGCGATTGGGCCTGCTCTCGATCGATGGGGGTATCAATCGGGCACAGTGGCGGATCGCATTGGGCTTGTGGAAAGGCGGAAAGCACAGTCGCCAGACGCTCGGGAGCGACCCAAGCGACGTATTCGACTCCGGCAGGTTGGTTGGAACAGGAGTCCTCAACCGGTCGGGAGCCTTCAGCTTGTAGGAAATCAGCGTGGTATCGGATCTGTGTAGCCCGACCAGCGGCCAATAAGGATTGCATCCATGGTTGCCAGCTTCGCTTGGTAATCATTTGATCTGAAATGAGAATCCTTGACAGGAGTGTGTCGTGAAGCTCGTCGGGATCACGAATTGTGGGTTCTAATTGCGCGGTGACCGCAGCGATCGCTGCTGGATCTAGGCTGGCGATCTGGCCTGCGAGATCGGGTTTGAGGCCGCGGCGTAGCGTAACGGCTCGGGTGCGTCGCTCCTCTAAGGGCACATCATCGAGAAATGCGTAAGGATTTGCGTTAATGATTTCGTGACTGAGCGGCGATGGTTCGATTGTGTCTTGCGCAACCATCCCGATGCTGCCCGATTCGAAGCGCTCGATCAGAGCACGTAGACCGTCAATGTCCATTGCCTCGGTTAGGCAGTCGCGGACGGTCTCGTTGATGAGCGGATGGTCGGGGACCTCGATATCACCGACAACGTTTTCCAGGCAAGCTTGTGCTTGCGGGAATACGAGACCAAGCAGATCGTCGGCACGCATGCGGAGCAAGTAGGGGGGGACTTTTTTTCCTGCGTTGCTGCGCAAGATGGCCAGGGCGCGCGTGGCGTTCCATCGCCACCTAACACCAAACATCGGTGCCGGTAGCATGGCTTGTATGAGTAGCTCTTTGACTGTTTTTGATGCCAGGAAGGAAAACACAGTTTCAAGCGGAAAGCTGTGTGGTTGGCCGAGGGAGAGGATGATACCATCGTCGGTGGCAGCAGCTTGGAGTTCGAAATTGAAGCCACGGCAGAATCGCTTGCGGAGTGCCAACCCCCAAGCGCGATTGATTCGGCCGCCAAAGGGGGAATGAAGTACGAGTTGCATGCCGCCCGCTTCATCAAAGAATCGTTCGGCGACAATGGTCTTATCTGTGGGCAGATGCCCTAGGACGACGCGGCTTGCCGCGAGGTAGGCGACAATTTGATCGGCTGCAATGCGGGACATCGAGGTTTCGATGCTGAGCCATTCGGCAATGGCTGCCTGGGTTTGGCCGTCTAGAAGTCGCTGTTCGATTTCGCGGCGCAAGCGACCCACTTCATGGCTGAGCTCGCGGGTACGAGCAGGTGCTTCGCCAAACCAAAATGGCACCGTGGGGGCAGCGCCTTGGGCATCTTCGACCAAGACACGACCAGATTCGATACGATGGATGCGCCACGAGTTATTCCCGAGTAAAAAGACATCTCCAGGCATGCTCTCGATAGCAAAGTCTTCGTCCAAATCACCAACCCGCGTTTCCTCTGGATACAGAACCACTGCGTAGTTCGCATTATCGGGAATCGCGCCGCCGGAGGTCACTGCGGCCAATCTGGCTCCGCGGCGCGCTTTGACGACGTGGTTGACGCGATCGCGATGTAAGCGCGACGAGCTGCGCCCGCGCCGGTCGCTGACGCCGTCGGACAGCATTGTGAGAATCCTGTCGTACTCGCTGCGCGGCAAATCTCGATAGTGCGAAGCATTGGTTGCAAGGTGGTAGAGCTCGTCTTCGTCAAAGGTCTCGCAGGCGCATGCTGCGACGATCTGTTGGGATAGAATATCGAGTGGGGCAGTGGGGGGATCGATGGCGTCCAGAGTTTGGCGACACATGGCGCGAACCAACGCTGCGCACTCGATCAATTGGTCACGGGTGAGGGCAAACAGGCGGCCTTTGGGGGTTGCTCCTGAGGAGCCCTCAGCTTGTGGGGAGCCCTCAGCTTGTGGACAGTGTCCTGATCGACCGATGCGTTGGAGCAAGGTCGCGATGGAACGGGGGGAGCCGATTTGCACAACAAGGTCTACGCTGCCAACATCAATGCCGAGCTCAAGCGAAGCTGTTGCAACGGCGCAACGGACCTTGCCGTATTTTAACTTTTGCTCGGCGGCAAATCGCAGTTTTCGCGACATGCTGCCATGGTGAGCGACAACTTGGTCCTCGCCGAGGCGTTCTTCAAGCTGATGGGCAACGCGCTCGACAAGTCTGCGTGTGTTGACAAAGATAAGTGTGGTTGTGTGCTGGCCGACGAGGGTGGCAATGCGGTCAAACATTCGACCCATTTGCTCATGGCTCGCAACGGCGCCGAGCTCATCATCGGTGATCTCGATCGCAACATCGAGTGTTCGCGAATGGCCGGCATCGACGATGTGGGGCGCCGGCCTGTGACTTCCAACGAGCATCTGCGCGATGGTTTCGATGGGACGCTGCGTTGCAGATAGACCAATGCGCGTTGGCCGTGGATTCCCTTGCTGGGTAACCAAGCGCTCGAGCCGCTCGAGTGAAAGCGTGAGGTGAGCGCCACGTTTGTCTCGCGCGACTGCATGGATTTCGTCGACAATGATTGTAGTGACAGTGGCGAGCGCGGCTCGTCCGCGTCGAGCGGTCAATAGTAGGTACAATGACTCGGGCGTGGTTACGAGGATGTGTGGCGGATTTTTCGCCATTTTCTCGCGCTCGTACGGCGAGGTGTCGCCAGTTCGCACGGCCGAAGTAATCCGGGGGAATTGATGACCTAGCTCGGTGGCCGTTTGCGCAAGTTCTGTTAGGGGCGTTTCGAGATTGCGATGAATGTCATTGCTGAGCGCTTTTAATGGCGAGACGTACAGGATCTGTGTTGCATCCGGTAGCGGTGTTTGCAAGCCAGTTTGGATCAGTCGATCAAGGCACGAAAGGAACGCCGTGAGGGTTTTCCCCGACCCCGTGGGTGCCGCGACGAGCGTATCGCAATTGCTCGCAATCGCCGGCCAGCCCAATATTTGCGGCTGCGTTGGGACACCAAAGCGCCCACGAAACCATGTTGACACAATGGGATGAAACGTTTGGAGTACGTCGGGGGCGTCTGGGGACACGTTCCTATCCGGTAGCTCCCTAAAATCAACGGCCTTTTTTGGCATAAGTGTGTAATTGTTAATTACACACTTATGCCAAAAAAGCCATTGATTTTTAGGTGCTACCGGATAGGAACGTGTCCCCTTCTCATGTCCCCTTCTCAGGCCTACGAGCCGATGTGGACTTTATACTCGTTGAGAAATCGCCGTCTTGCGCGACGCCACACATGGTGGGCGATCAGGGTTCGCAAGGTCTTGGCACCGACCCTTGCAGCCGGCCGGAGAAATGCCATTCCCATTGAGGCAAAGGATACGATCATAGCGGATGCAAACGCGCACAGGAGAATTCCGATTGGCCCCGAGGGCACGGGACCTGTGCCTGGGATCGCGATTAACATGCTTGACAGTAGCGCCACCAAACCCAATAGCCCCGAGATCATCATGATCGAAATGGCGGTCGGGGATGGGTCGAGGTTAACGTCTCCCCATGATTCACTGTTATCGGATGCGTAATAGAATGGATGATGACTGCTAAAGGTAGCCTCGCACTCTTGGCATCGCTGATCGGAGTCAGCGGGTAAATGGTCATGGCATAGCGGTTTGCTGCACCGGAGGCAGCCTGCCTCAGCTATGCAATGGCAACCATGGGAACAAATTTCTCTATAGGTTTGTGCGCGAAACATCTCTACCTGTATGGCATGCACGTACCGTTCCACAACAAACATTCATCTAAGTAGCTGAATCGTGGCCGCCTACATGTGCGGTTTTGTAACGCTTTGTGGGGGTCGGTTGGCCCCACTGAGGTTGGGTGTCCCTAGCAAAGTATTAGGAGCGTGGCGGCAGGAGTTTGGGGTCATGCAGATAGTGATAGCGGATCTGTGCATCACAGTAACGATGGATTCGGCCGACTGGGCATGCGTCTCGCACCGCTAACCAACTTCGCCAATGCTTGGCAATGCCGCCTTGCGTGGGTTTGGCCTCGTCAGTGTGTGCGATTGCGGCGCGAAACGCTGGAGCGCAATTTGCCTCGCATTGGCAAGATTGCTGGATTGCAGCCGGGGGCTCGGGTGGACCGTCGATATCAATCACGCAAACCGCTCTGAGTCCGATCCAGGGCCCGTAGACGGGATGAACACTGAGATGACTCGAGGACAAGTACGCCAATCCGGCGACATGGGCGAGGCGCTGCAATGCCACGCGGTGATTCGCCTTGTGGCCGTAGCGAGTGAGCCACCGATGGGGAATTGGTGCCAACGCGGCCTCGACGCGAAGTTGGGTGTATGTGTCAATCGGGTGGGCTGCGTTGCGTAGATCTGCCTGGTTGCGTATGGATTCAAGAAACTGGAGCCATAACGCCTTAGTGTTACCGACAAGGATTGCAAGACATCGTTCTCTACCAAAGTCGGGAAGTCGGTATTTGTGATCGACGATCTGATTGTACCAGGCGACCTGGAGTGGCGCAGCGAGATCCAATCCAGCGTTGGCGCATCGGCTGCGGACGTTCGCAGTGACTTGTTCCCATTGTAGAGATGACATTGACTCGTTGTAATTACGGTGCCTGTTTGGGTGGGTCAAGGTGGAGGGCGAAAAGGGCGGCCTAAACCTTTTATCCACACATAAAAAAGGCGAGAGTTGCAGGACAAAGCATGGCGTTTGTACCCTACTATACCGAAATAAATACCCCTGGAATGCAACCGGTTGGGTGGATATTTGTTTTGCACGGAATTTTTGGCAAAGGTGCGAACTGGCGCAGCTTTGCTCGGAAGTTTGTTGCACAGCAACCGCAAATTGGCATGATTTTGGTTGATTTGCGTATGCATGGCCGCTCGCAGGGCGCTCCGGACCCTCAGACCTTGCACGCAGCGGCAAGCGATCTGGTCGTGCTTGCGGCCCAGCTGGAGGATGAGGGCAAGCGGATCATCGGTATTTGTGGCCACTCCTTTGGTGGCAAGGTCGCACTCCGCTATCGTGGAGTGAGTCCGAGATCACCGGTGCAGACATGGGTTCTCGATTGTTCGCCGACTGCTCAGGTGTACGCATTGGATGATCCGGGCAATCAGGTCGTGTCAGTGCTGAAGGCCCTCGAACAAATGCCACGTCAGTTTGCCGAACGCGATGAATTTATCACCCAGATGACGGATAAAGGATTTGCATTGCCGATAGCGCATTGGTTAGCTATGAACATTGACCACGTTGATGGGCAATATCGCTTTGGTCTTGATCTCATCGCACTGCGGTCACTATTAACTGACTATCACAAACAGGATCTATGGGATCAAACACTCGATCCCGCCGGCGGTCCGGTTCATTTTGTTCGCGCTGGGCGTTCTGAGATATTGCGTGATGAGGATTGGGATCGACTCGGGCGAGCATCTAAACATGTTCACCTGCATACGATAGAGCAAGCCGGGCATTGGTTACACGTCGATGCGTTGCCTACGCTCGTGTCGATGATTGCGACACAGGACGGATGGGCGGTATGAGATTCGCAAACACTTTGCTCGAGGGACGACTGATACGCCGTTACAAGCGGTTTTTTTCCGAGATAGAGTTGCGGAATGGTCATACTGTGCTTGCGCATTGCCCCAATCCGGGCTCGATGAAGACATGTCTCAATGAGGGCGGCCGGGTGTGGATCAGTCGAAGCGACAACCCGAAACGGAAACTTAAATATACTTGGGAATTAGCCGATTGCGATGGGGAGATGGTCTATGTCAATCCCACTGGCGCCAATGACGTTGTTGCAGAGGCACTGCGCCAAGACGTGATTGCCGAGCTTAGTGGGTTTGATCGCGTTCGCCGTGAAGTTGCTTACGGCGAGCGAAGCCGGGTCGATTTTGTGCTCGATTTTGTTCGCGATACCGGGCGGACCGAGTGTACCTATCTCGAAGTAAAAAATGTCACTCTCCGCGACAGTCAAACGATGAGTGCATTTCCCGACTCGGTGACGAAGCGCGGGACTCGCCATCTTCACGAACTTTCCAGCATGGTTGCTGGCGGCCACCGGGCCGCTCTGTTGTTTTGCGGCAGTCGAAGCAATTGTCGCGCAATACGTCCCGCAGACGAGATTGATCCTGTCTATGGAGCCGCGCTTCGCCAAGCTGCGCGGGCCGGAGTCATGCTGCTTGCGTATCGATGTGATGTCACGCCAAAGGGTGTGTGGATGCGCGAGCGGATTCCGGTTGATCTAGACGGAGTAGGAGTCTAAGCGCCCAATGGCATGGCCCTACGTGGATCCGCGTAGCTCCGGTGGCCTGCAACCCAAGGGACAGGTTGATGGTTGCGAGTTTGCATTTTCGCCCGCCACGGGGACCCCGTGTGTCGCTTACGTACTCGAGCTACATTGGCAAGATGCCCGAGTCAGTCGGTTGACATTTCGTGATGCTGTTTCGGTGGGCTTTGATGTTGTTCTCGACGATGGTCGTCGGGCCAGAATCCCTCCTGGCGAGATTCAGCTGGCGGGCGAGTTGCCGCAAATGATCGATGTTGACAATCCCCGTCTCGAGGCACACCTTCAGGCGACAGCCCCACAAAAGACGGATATGGACCCTGGCGGCGAGCGGAACTGGGGAGGCGACAGTGAAGTGTTTCGCTATAATATCGTTCGGGAGGCGGTGATTATCCCCGGCGATATCGTTTCATTGGTGAGCCCATTTCAGCCGATTGTGAATGCCGTCGCTGACACACCCGGCTATCGCGAACCGATGCCTTCACTGCTCGTTCCTGTGGGCGTGGCCGTAATCCAGTTGGGGAAGGTCGTTTGATTGTATAAATAGCTTAAATTGCTGAATATTTTTTGCTTAGTGCAAAAATGACAATACAACGAACGAGGCACCCGCAGCATTTGTCAGATGGATCTAGAAGTGCTTGTGCATTCAAGCTAGGGTGTGCTTCTCCCATTATTATTTGCTAGGAAACACTTATGACCGACTGGAGTCCCGCATCCTGGAAGAAAAAAACGGCAAGTCAGCAGCCCGTATACCCTGATTTAGAAGCGCTGGAAAAAAATCGTTGCCGAGATGTCTTGCTTGCCCCCGCTCGTGACTTCCTGGGAGGTCGAGGCTCTGAAGGCCGAGCTCGCCAGTGCTGCCAGAGGAGAGCGGTTTTTGCTCCAAGGTGGGGATTGCGCAGAGAGCTTTGATGCTTGCGATTCCTCGGCGATTACCTCAAAGCTGAAGATCTTGTTGCAGATGAGCCTTGTCTTAGTTCACGGGACACGCAAGCCAGTGATTCGAGTCGGCCGTATCGCCGGACAATATGCGAAGCCAAGGTCCGCCGACACGGAAAGTCGCGGCGATGTCACTCTACCGACCTACCGTGGAGATTTGGTGAACCGCTCGGGTTTTACCAGTGAAGAGCGCATTCCCGAATCCAAGTCTACTGTTGCGTGGCTACGAGCGTGCCGCGCTTACGCTCAATTTTATCCGGTCCCTTGCAGACGGAGGCTTCGCAGATCTGCGTCACCCAGAATACTGGGATCTGTCGTTTGTAAAGCATTCAAAGCTTGGGGATGAGTATGAGCGGATTGTTGAGTCGATTCGCGAGTCGCTTAATTTTATGGATGTGGTATCGGGTGCACCGGTCAACAATATGCGCCGGGTTGACTTTTATACCAGTCATGAAGGGCTGTCTCTGCACTATGAACAGGCGCAAACGCGCCAAGTGCCTCACCGCGAGGGTTGGTACAATTTGGCGACGCACTTCCCCATGGATCGGGATGCGTACCGCAGCGATCGATGGCGCTCACGTAGAATATTTCCGCGGTCTCCGCAACCCTGTTGCTGTGAAGATTGGTCCGGGGATGACCGCCGAGTGGCTCACCGAGCTCGTCAATACACTCACCCCAGATAATGAGCCTGGAAGGCTCACGCTGATCCAGCGCTTTGGCGCCAAAAAGATCGCCGACACCTTGCCCCCGTTAATTGAGACGGTGCGCAAGACGGGAAAGACGGTGCTTTGGTGTGCAGATCCAATGCATGGAAATACGGAGACGACCGCAGATGGGACCAAAACTCGTCGTTTTGATAATATTTTGTCAGAGCTTGAGCAGGCGTTTCAGATTCACAACGAAATGGGTTCTCATCTCGGTGGCGTGCATATCGAGCTCACCGGCGAAGATGTCACCGAATGTGTGGGTGGTGCACGCGGCCTTAGTGAGGAAGACCTAAAGCGCGCTTATAAGTCCCGCGTTGATCCGCGCCTCAACTACGAGCAGTCCCTCGAGCTTGCCATGCTTCTCGCCCGCCACCAACGTGGCCACGCGTTGGGAGCGTGAGGGGATAACCCCTAATCGCACCCGAATACATCGATAGTCGTCGATCTGCATTGCCACTCGATTTGCTCCGATGGCGAGTGGGAGCCGAGCGAGGTTGCAGTGGTCGCAAAGCGGCTCGGTGTATCGCTGTTTTGTTTGACGGACCATGATACATTTGCCGGTTCGGCAGCCACCGAAGCTGTATTTGCCCCCAATCAGGTCTTGCGCGGTGTCGAACTCACCTGCCGAGAGCAAAAGCAGACGGTCCATTTGCTCATCTACGACATCGCAGCCGCCGAACCTTGGACAGAGTTAGATGAAATTTTGGCAAACGCGCGACAAGATCGACTCGAGCGGGTACACAATATCGTCGCTAGGCTTGAGCAGCTGCATATCCGTCTCGATATCGACGATGTATTGGCCCAATCCGGCCACACCGTCGGACGCCCTGATGTTGCCCGCGCGATGGTGCGAGCCGGGGTCGTTTCCAGTTTTCGTGAGGCATTTCATCGCTACCTGCGGGACGGCGGCCCAGCAGATATACCATCCAAAGCGATTTCGCTTGGGGCCGCACTAGAGGTTGGAAGACGCCGCGGTGCCCGGATGTCCCTGGCACATCCACATACGCTTGGCAAACTGGCGGCCAAATTTGTTCGCCGGTACCGGTCCTGCGGACTCGAGGGGCTCGAAGTGCTATATAAAAGCTATCCGCCCGAGCAAAGAACCCGCTGGTTGGCTCTTGCCGAAGAGTGCGACCTTGTCATCACCGGCGGATCGGATTTTCATGGCCCCCAGGCAACGCCTGATGTGGAGCTCGGTGTCGAGTTTCCCGGAAAGTTAGTGCAGCCCCTATTAGAATGGTTGGGGGCCGCCTAGGATTTCGCTAACTTGATCAATTAGGGCCTCCTTGCTGAAAGGTTTTTCCAAGGTCGGTACGGAATGTTCGATCAGATCTTTTTCTCTCAAAATATTGCTTGGCTGTGCAGACATATAAACAACTTTGAGGTTTGCGTTGTTGGTTCGCAACTGGTTCGCTAGCTCTCGTCCGTTGAGTCCCCGGCATGATAATGTCGGTCAAGAGAAGGCGGACAGGTTCGGTCGCACATACTCGCATCGCCTCTGTAGCACTTTGGGCCTCTACGACGTCGTATCCGCTTTCTTCAAGAATGTGTCTCACAGAGGTCCGAACCAGTCGGTCATCGTCGACGACCAAAATCGTTTTCGCTGTCGCATCCATCTCTTTTTGAGATGCCAACGTTCGCTCCAATTTTTCACCACTTCGACTCGGAAAGAAAATTCGAAATGTCGTGCCACGGTCTAGCTCGCTCTCTACGACGATATATCCGCCCAGTTTTTTGACAATGGCCGTAGACTGTCGCGAGGCCTAGTCCTGTTCCCTGGCCAACCATTTTGGTGGTGAAAAAGGGTTCAAAAATTTTCGCCCGGGTTTGTGAGTCCATGCCGCATCCCGTATCTTCGGCGACGAGTAGTTCGTATTGTCCTTTTGGTATGTCTGGCTGCGACAGGGGATGTTGATCATTGAGGTCGACCGAGCTGACTTCGAGACGCCAAACACCGCCAGCGAGCATCGCGTCCCGCGCGTTTAGGGCAAGGTTGATTGCAATCTGATCAATCTCAGCCGGATCGGCGGTGATTTCGCCAGTAGTCGTGGAGAGTTTTAGTTGCAAACGAACCAGCGGACCCAAAACTTGCCTCAGCATGATTTCAGAGCGAAGCAGTACTTCTCCTAGGCAAACAGATTCAGGGGTGACGGGCCGCTTTCTGCTAAAATCTAAAAGTCCTCTTGTTAGCCCCGGCGGCTCGGTCTACGGCTTTATCAATCTCGACGACAAATATCCGTGCAGGATGCTTGCGGCCGATTGCTCGCGATACCAAAGTGCTACACCCCTTGATGCCCATCATCACGTTGTTGAATTCGTGCGCAACCCCACTGACCAATCGGCCCATCGCTTCCATTTTCTCAGAGTGAACCAAACGCTCCCTTGCTGTATACAGTCTTTTTGCGAGTTCGCCGTTTTCGACACGCAGCTGTATCGCTTCGATGAGTGCTTGGCCACCGATGCGAGCGATCCCAGCGATGGATCCACCGTACAAGCCCAACATTGTCCCCATAGCGATGTGAACTGAACCCCCCTCTACGAACAGTCTGGCAATCGTTGGAACCAAGGTCGGCACGGTAAAGGCTGCGAATGCTGGCATATAGGAGGATAGGCTTGTCGCTGCGCCTGCAGTCATTCCTCCGAGAACAAAGATAAGTAACATCTGCCGAGGCAGATCCGCCGATGTAAAAAAGAGCACCCCAGCGATTCCCCAAATAATGCCATTGAGTCCCGCACCCGCGGTAAACAAACGAGCCCATAGCATGGATTGGCTAGGATCTCGGGGCCGGCTGCGGTACTGCGCGCGTATGACGAGACGGATACCAATGATCAATGCCACCGTACCCAGCCAGCTGAGTAGCAGTACCGGATCGATGATGTCCCAAAATACAAGGACAATGATGATCGCGTTTATTGCTGTCGCAAAGAATGCAACCGCAGCCTTGCTGTAGAGGCCCCGAACCCGCTCCGACAGCACAAGGTCCTGCACCTCCATCGCAATTGAGCTGGGACTATTGTCACGCTCGAATGGATCGGAGTGGTTCATATCGTTTATGGCAAACTATGATCGAGCTAAACTACGATCGAGCTCGCGATTTTAGTACCGGGGAGGATACCTCATATTCCTCCTAATTTCGACCCTAGTGACTATTACGACAAATCCGACGATGGCAGTCTACGGCGGACTTCTGCGAGTAATGCGCTCTCCGTGAAGGGTTTTTGCATTGTGGCTGCATGGGGCGGAATCCGGCCTTCCTTTTCCAATACGCTGCGCGGATACGCCGAGATATAAATGGTGCCAACGTTCCCAATGAGCTCTGAGATGTGATCTGCAATTTGCCATCCTGACATTCCCGGCAGCGCCACATCAGTAACGAGCAAGTCTATTCTTTGTGTTTCCTGGCGTACCAATGACAAGGCCGTAGCACCGTCTGGGGCATCCAATACCCGGTATCCCCAGGGTTCCAGGTACGCGCGAAGTGCCATTCGAATGACACTCTCATCCTCTACGATAAGGATCGTGCCACAGGTTGGTGAAGTGCTCATTTGTGTGTCTTTGGTAGGAAGTTACTGGAATATCTTGGCTAAGAAACGTCTGTTCGTTGGATCCGGTCCGCTACGTAATGTGTAACAGTATGAGCGATGACCAGCCACACCCGAGACGAAAATCTGGATTCAATTCTGGGAAAAATTGCTCGTCTGGCGGGTCTTCCTTGTAACCAAGAGTTTTTGCCCTCGCTGGCGGAGGGATTGTTGGAGGTATTAGGGCTCGATTATGTATTCATTGGCAAGTTGGCCGAAGAGGCTACCCAAGTTGAGACTTTGGCATCCTCTCACCGTGGAAACATTCACTGTAGCACTTCTTATGAACTGGAGGGAACGCCCTGCCAGGTTGTGATTCGCGGCACGTCGTATTTTGTTTCGCAACATACTAGGGAGAAATTTCCAGATGACAGACGGCTGAATACCTTGGGTGTCGAGAGCTACTTTGGCATGCCCATTTTGGGAGCCGGGGGCGACGCGATTGGGATTATCGTGGGATTGTCGACGACACCAAGGACTGGAAACCCAGTGGATGAATCGATTTTTCGGATATTTTCTTACCTGGCTTGCTCGGTGATTGAAGGGCAGCACCGAGCACAGCGGATAGCAGAAAGAGATATGTTATCCGCTGTCGTCCATGAGGTTGGAAACTCGAATTTCGGGCTGCAAATCCTCGTTAGCCGTCTTTTCCAGTTGGTAGAAAATGATACGGTCCCACACGCAGAAACACTAGAGGTGGCGCAAGAACTGGAGAGACTCCATAGGAGTCTTGGAGCTGTGGTAAACAATCTCCAGACCTGGCTTT
>CBDCWZ010000099.1:0-145769 GCA_965223575.1 Kofleriaceae bacterium | reverse complement strand
ACTTTAGAGAATACGCCATGTGCCCCCAGCCACCCACAAACCTTAGTGCGCTTCGGCGCCGTGTTGATGAGTTGCGAGTAAGAGAGCAGAAAATTCTCGAGCGGGCAAAACGCGAAGCAGAAAAAAATGACAAACAAGCCTTAGACCTCGATTTAATCGACGCCGAGTACCCTCCATCGAACAGGCCTTGGTTTGCGGATGCACGTCAGGAGCGTTTGGAGCAGATGGAGTATCTTTACTATGTGTGCCATCCTAAGGTCATGACGCTGAAGGCGTTTATTAAGATTCTTAAGTTGGTGGACGCGCAGAAGTAGAGCGCACAGCGCAGGCGGCCGGCCTTGGTCGTGGTGTGGGGGTAAGTCCTCGCGTATGAAGGTGTGTCGCCCAGCGTGGGCGCGCAATGTCGGACGAAATAGTTTGTTTTTTGGACGTTTTGTGAATTGTTTTTGTCCGAAAATTGTCTAAATCGTCCGAGAGTGAAAAAAATCCAGTGTTAGATGGTGTTTGGGTGGATAGGTGTTGCCTAGTGTTGCCTGGTGAGGTAGATCGATTCCGCAAGGGAAGGTCATGATTCGTTACGCCAAATGCATAGCTCTGTTTGTTGTGTGTCAAATGCCTGTATGGATCGCCCCACGAGGTGCCGATGCAAACCCAGCCAAGGCCGCAAAGCTGATTTCCGACGCAGATAAAGCCCGATGGAAGCGAGCCGCAAAAAAGCGCTTTGGCCGACGTGGAGCCGTTGCATTCGCGACAACGACTTTTGGCTCGTGGCCCTTGCCCGCCCAAAAACAACCCACCAACTTTGCACAATGCAGTGATGTGCACGGGATTGCCTACCCACCTGCCGCGAAGGGGAGCTATGATGTCACACTGAGAGTCGACGGAAAAGAGTGCAGCACCGGCCTCATCGTCGGCGGTGGCCAACCGATGGTATTTCATGCTGCGACCAGCAATCACACCAACAATCCGTTAGGGTGTGACAAGCCGTTAGAAATGCCGGGCAAACATACCATCGCCGTCGAGATATGGAAAAGCAAGTACCGAAACACCAATCGCTGGAACATCAATCGTTCAGGACAAATCTACCCAATGAGCGAGGGGCGCCGAGTCCGGAAGATGGCAGCGAAAAAGGTCTCCTGCACCACGCCCTCGCCGATCACCAGGCCTCGATTTGAATAGGGCCCCGGCGGCAACTACCATCTGCTTCTCTACCATTGCGGATCCCAAAGGACTGAAGGGCTCAATAAAGTAACCAGTAATATTAATAGCTTATTTTGTTGCTCTTGTCAATACACTTGTATTGACAAGAGCAAAGGCCAATGGCACACTGTTGTCAATGCAGACGAACGACGTCGCGAAAACGCAGCAGCTACAAATTCGCGTTTCTCCCTCGGAAAAGAAGTTCATTCGTGATCGTGCCAAGCGTGCCGGCATGACGGTGTCGGCGTTTGTGCTTGAGCAATTGCTTAATCGTAGGCGCTTGGAGTGGGAAAATCTCGTCAAGCGACTGGTCGCGACCAATGCTCGTCGTTACGCTTTGGCTGACGTGAATGATTTTCTCGCGAATCTTACGTTAGAAGAATTGGATCGGATTGTGACCGAACCGATCGAGGTAATTGATCATGAGCTAGCCAATTATCTCGCAGCGATGATCGAGTGTGCAGCGGCACGTTTGGGAGGCGTGCCACCACTATGGACGAAAAAAATACCACCGTTTGATGAACCAGTATTTGGGACACAATTGAAAAGTCTGCGTTTGCATCTGCTTACTCACGCACCAATTCCATTTCGACGCCGGAACATCTTTGTAGACGCTACCATCGGAGATCGGGTCTAAAGATGCCCGCGGCCCTCAATAGTGAGAAGATTCTAATGTTGTTCGGGCTCCTCAATAAGGAGTTAGAGCAATTGGAACAGGTTGCCGAGCTGTATTTGGTTGGTGGTGCTGTGATGTGTCTGAGGTGGTCCCCATAAATCGGACCAAAAAGACGGCTTGCTAAGGAGGAAACTACCATGACAGGTACTGGTCGAGAGAGACACGCATCGTTCACAAGAGCAAACGATAATGACATACAGAAAACGGACAAAATTTCTATCACATCGGACATTACTTGTCAAGCCGCCTTTCTGGCAAAACCAGCGTAGAAGCTATCTGGCGTTTGATAGCCCAAAGCCGTATGCGGTCGTTCGTTATTGAAAAAGTCAAAGTAACGTGCAATGCCGCGACGGGCTTCGCGCACTGTGTCGTAGGGGTTCAGATAGACCTCCTCGTATTTGAGCGAGCGCCATAGCCTTTCGACAAAGACATTGTCAATGCAGCGACCTTTTCCATCCATACTAATTTTGATCTTGTGATCGCGCAATACGCTGGTGAAATCATCAGAGGTGAATTGCGACCCCTGATCGGTGTTAAATATCTCGGGGCAACCGAATTTCTCTAGCGCTTCCTGTAACGCTTCTACACAGAAGGACGTATCTAATGTATTCGAGAGGCGCCATGACAATACCAGCCGCGAGTACCAGTCGATGATGGCAACCAAGTATACGAAGCCGCGAGCCATAGGGATATAGGTGATATCGGTCGCGAACACTTGATTGACACGTTCGACCTTCGTATTTCGCAACAAATAGGGGTATACAGGGTGTTCTGGTGCTGGCTTGCTCGTGTTTGGTTTTGGCGCAACACTGTGCAGATCCATCAACTGCATAAGCCGCCTCACTCGTTTGCGATTGACCTTCAACCCCTTTGCCTTGAGTGTTTGGGTCATCATCCGACTGCCGAAGAACGGATGCTCCAAATGCAGCTCGTCCATCTGGCGCATCAACGCCAGCTCCTCGGCGTCGAGTTCGACGGGAACATAGTATAGACTCGAGCGATTGACGCCAAGCAATTCGCATTGCCGGCGCATCGACAGCGAAACATTGGCCTCAACCAATGCTCGCCGTTCTTTCATCGGAATCGACCGAGCCCGTTGGACAAAAAATCGCGCTCCACCGTCAGCTCCCCGATCTTCTGGAGAAGCTCCGATTCCCGATCGGATCCACCAGCATGGTTGTTCCCTTCGCCTTCGAAGAGCCGAGGCAACTCCTCCAGTAGCTGCGCTTTCCACTTGTAGATCATGTTGGCGTGGACCTTGTGCCGACGAGCCAACTCCGCCACGGTGCCTTCCTCGCGGATCGCTGCCAACGCTACCTTCGCCTTGAATGCTGGACTGTGTTTGGTCCGGTGTTTTTTCATGCTCCTGCTCCTTATTTTGTAGTGAGTTGTATTCAATATCCTCCTTAGCTACTGGTCCAGAAATTGGGGTCCACTTCACAATTTACTTGGTCACGCAAGACCCTCAGTCTGGCTACAGCCTTGACCGCGACAAAATGGCCCTTGTCATACATCCCGATATTACCATTTCGAAAAAACCCGCGGGAACTTTTCGGTCAAGTGTCGTCACTGCAAATGCTCCGAACCATGTATGGCTGGAGGGCAGCATCAATGCGGCCGAGAACCACAGTGGCGTTTCTTGGAAAGTTGTGCGTTTCTCAACAATGCGCAATCTTACCGTGGCACAAGCCAAGTCGATTGGCATCGACCTCGAACGGGCCAAAAACAATGTCCTCCATGGGCTCACGACTGCCAACAATCTTGTCGGGGTTCGACTCCATGCATCCAACAACAACAAGCTATCCGACGTCACGACTGTCAGTATCCGTACCGTAGACGTAGACGTAGGCCCTGGCATTCAGATCGATAGTCACTCCAACAACAACACACTGACAGGGATCACCGCCGTAAACTCCTTTCACGGCATCGCCATACACGATAGCAACAACAACACCTTGTCTCAGACCACAGTCGCTAACAACATCAGCAACGGTATCGCCCTTGACGCCGTTCACAACACCATCCTATTGGGCGTCACTGCAGTCAACAACGGGGCTCGCGGGGCATCATTCTACAGATCCGTCATCACCGACAGCAACAATCTCTTTTCGAGATTCACTGCGGCGAACAATCATTATCAGGGCATCTTCTTTGGTGACAAAAATGAGAACACCCTGTCTGCGGCGGCAATCGCCAACAACAAGGACAGTGGCATTTATGTCGAAATCAGCGACAACGATCGGTTTCAGGTGGGCAACCATGTCGCAATCGACAGGCTTGGTTGCATGGCCAAATCGAATAAGACTGATTGCGACGCTCTACATGCATCGCTCACTAAGGACATTACCTTGGTCCAGGCTTTCGTCGGCAAGGTAACCGGCGACCAACAAAACAGTAGCGACCGCAACGGGACACTCGCTTCATTTCCAAGATCGCTAGACCAATTTGACCTAGTCTCTTTTGAAAATCCGTTTCGCGGATGGGGCAAGGATGGCGCCGACTTTCCGAGCGATGATAACCGTGGCCGATGGGATCAAGGACCTGGTCGTATTTGGGACTGGAGTCTTGCTGCCGAGAAAATTGCTGGTGATAACCCAATCTTAGGGGTTCTGCAGCCACCAACTGGTGACGATGTGTCTACGCACACCTGGTTGATCCCCAAAGACCACACCGGGGACTGTGAAGCCCTCATACTGGGGTCGGTTTCTGCGACGATCGACGGTACCGAAGTCTGCCAGACCACGTTTCTGCGCAATGCCACAGAGATCCAAAATGATGGCCTGGGAAACGACAACGCCTTGTGCGAAAGCGGCGAAACATGCCTATACACCCCCAATATCGCTAGTTACCAGGGTCACGGAAATCTGATCTCTGCCGGCGCGTTTCGCGATGGTGAGCTTACGAACATCACCCTGATGCAGTACGAGCACAATGGGCGTTAATCTTCTCTTCTTGATCCATCGACAATGTCGTCCAAATCGCCGAGAAGCTCGGCCAAACTCTCTAGATCAGCAGCATCCTTGATCCGACCGGACGCTCTTTTTGTTAGAATATATTCACGAAGACCAACAAACGCAATCGGGTAGTCACCCAGCGTGCCTCGCACTCTCCCAGCCCAAGCCTCATCAAATGCGACCCCGTCCACGGAAGTCATAACATCAATTTGTACGGGTCGAATCCCTAGATGAGCGATACGCTCAGGTTTCGAGAAATGTTCTACCTTGTAAGAGGAAAACCAAACAACGCCAGAGCGCTTACGATCCGCTCAGCGTTTGTCGGGGTGGGTCAACTCAGATGTCCAAATCACCAGTAAATCTAGGAACCCCGTGCATTGCCAGCGCATGGGCGCCCACTACTAAAAACCGCACCTGTTTTTCGATGAGACAACCGAGAAACTCGTTGAAGTCTCCATGAACCTTTGTAGTAGTGGTCACGATAAAACTCCCTTAGCTCCTCTACCCGCGCAAGCCTTTGCTCCGGTGTCGTTGCAGCAAAGTCTTCGCGCCGCCAGCGTATTTCATCGCCTCTATTATCCCCGACCCGCATGAGTAAATTGTAGCATACGCACCTTACATATCCAATAGAATCAACCAATTGTAGTTACCCCTGGCATGCGTCAGAGCAGGATGGCATGGTTGCATCATCGTGGCCAAAACAGCGACCAAAACCAGTCACGTGAAGCTCAAGCCAGCAGATCCCTTTGATCTCATCCGTTGGCTCGCACGGTCGCAAAGCGACCCGCGCAAAGCGATTGCTGAGTTGATCCAAAACTCTCTGGATGCGGGGGCCACCCACGTCCAGGTGATTCGCAAAACGCATCGCAAATCACCAGTCTTGGTCATTGAGGATGATGGCAATGGTGTCATCCCGGAGCTGGACCGGGAGCAGGCACTGCGCTATCTCGCATCGCATGTGGGACACTCGCGCAAACGCGGGTTGACTCCGGAGCAACGCGCACAACAAGTCGTCGCCGGCCAATACGGCGTCGGGTTGCTTGGATTTTGGGCGATTGGGCGCGAATTTGAGCTCCGTACTCGTGTCAATAACTCCGAGCTGTTTGCACTTTGTCTCGAGGAAAACAGCCCGCGCGCGAAAATCGAGGCGATTCCCATGTCAGTCGATGCGCCTGCCACGTTTACCCATGTTGTGATTCGCAACCTGCATTCGACCGCCCTGCGTGTTTTGGGAGGCCGTAAACTCGCAGACTACCTAGCCGCCGAACTTCGCGGGCAACTGCTACAACGCAAGGTCGAGTTGGTGATCCACGATCGACTGTCACGAAGTCCCAGCAACAAACACATTGCCGTGGTTCCGCGGCGATTTGTGGGCGAGCGTCTTGCCGTCCCTCGATTACTTCCTATTCCTGGATTTCCCTCAGCGCGGGTTGAGCTGTTCCTGTCCCAAGAAGATCGAGCAGCTATTCAAGTTGCTTGTGCGGGGACTTTGATTGCCGACGACATCGGCGAACTGTCTATGCTGGGGCTCAATCGGCCGCCATGGATCGGCCAATCACTCACTGGTCTGATCGACTTTGCGAGTTTCCAAGTTCCGCCGGGAACCAGACGCGGCATCGTCCCCAACGATGCTGCACATCGCTTTGCTAGCGCACTCAACCAGTTCGCAGAGGTCGTCAACGAAGAACTAGCCAGACGGGAACATGAACAGTCTGCCACCAAAGATCGCCAAGTGATTCGCGATCTACGCCGTGCTCTCCGTGGATTTCAGCGCCGGCTCCCCCAGTATGAGTTTCCGACTACTCCCTCGGATGCCGGGCACACCAATAGCGATGAATCCGGAGACGCTTCGCAAGGCCATAACTCCGTCGCGACCGGGCGCGTGTACACGGAGCCACGCATCGACAACGAAGAACTGCCCCCACCAGTCCTTGCCTCGGTTTCGCTCACCCCTTCCAGGCTCAAACTTGCGCCTGGGAAGGAACATAAAATTCGAGCTGTCCCGAAGGACCCTGCTGGAAACGTACTCAAAGATGGTGTCACCTTTGCATGGTCGATTTCGCCCGCCATCGCCAGCGTAGTTGGCAGTGGACGCCGACCGACGATTGTCTGCTCTCCCCTTGCGTCCCCCGGCGATGTGGCGACTATCCACCTGGACGCTGTCGCAAACAAGTGCACCGCCCACGCGGTAGCAGAGTTGACGGTCACAGTGCCTAAATCTGAAGATGATATGGAGGGGACGCTGGGCATCATCGATCCCGAGCTTGTCCACGTAGCGCAAGCGCCATGGCGCAGCCGAATGGTCGCCGATAAATGGCAGATCAATGCGGCACACGAAGACTACATCGAACTGCGCGGCGACTCCAAAGCCCGCCTTCGTTACCTGCTGGCGCTGCTCGCCAAAGAAATGGTGTGCAAGTCCTACGGCAAATCCGGAGACGCGCAGCTTCTCGAGCACATGGTCGAAATCCTCGCCCACGCCGAGCGCAACCTACGCCGTCGTTCCAACAGCGAAGGGTTGTCGAGAGCAAAAGAATAGCCGCTTAGAGGATTGGTTCGACAGCCGTCCATTGGGGTAGTGAGTGATACTCTAAACAGGTGGAAATAATCGCCCGATTTCGATTTCGGTGGCATCAAAAGGCGGAATCGCAGCAGCGGACCGATCGTCATAACTGCCAATCTCTATCCAAGTATCCCCCTCGAGACGCATTGCTTCTAATGTCCGTTCGACCGGATCGACAATCCAGTAGTATTTGACACCATGAGTCGCGTACAAACGACGTTTTGAAACTCGATCTTGAGCGGCGTTGGACGGCGAAACAATCTCACAAGTCCAATCGGGCACAACGTCAATGGGACGAATATCCCATGGGTCTACCAGACGCTCGCGGTGCCATCCGGCGAGATCGGGTCTGACGATTTCATGGCGTTCAAATCGAACGTCCACTTCGAGAAAAATCCACCAGCCGCCAGGGCCGCCGCGGCCGTCATCGTCATCGTAAGGCCCCCCAATAAAGCGAGCAAGTGCGCGCTGCGCTTTGGAATGGCGCGGCAAGGGGGCCGGTGCTACAATCAACTCCCCGCCAAGAATTTCACCGCGGATACCTTCTCCCAGTGCTTGGAGATCAGCGTACGTGGCGAGTTTTTTTACAGCAGCCATGCTTCCTATGATTCTACCCCACAACCGTTGCTTGGGCGAGCGCAAACTGCCCTTGCCCCGAGAACGGACGTCAAACACCCACATATTCCTGTTGTTCCCGTTGATGGAAACTTTTTTGGGGAAAGTATCCAAATGGTGTTACTCGACCGTCACGCGATCGCGAGCGATTGTGTAGTAGTGGTAGTTGCTGGCTGCAATTGCTATCTCGTAGTCTCCGGCCGTCTCAGGGAGTTGCCATGTGACCGTGGCGACGTTTGCGATTTGATTCACGTTATCTGAGACGACACACCTTCCTGCTGTTTCCTCGCAACTGATTACCTCGTCTGTTCCCGGATACAGCTCGTTCCAGCGGATGGAGTACTCGAGGGTTGATTGCGCGGGCTCGACGGAGAAATGATTGGAAAGTGTGACAGCCGCATCAGGAATTACGCTGAGTCCTAGGGAGCCTACGCACAGGTGCACTTTTTGAATCGATCGCCACCTGGTATGCACTATCACCGATGGCAAGCGTCTCACGCCACAATGGCGAGTCCCCGAATCCCTACGAGATAGCCTTTCTGGCGTCGATCGCTAGTTGGAGTTCAGAATTTCGTTTTCGGACGAAATTGCGAATTATCGGACTGTATGAATCGTATTTTTGTCCGATTTTTTTCCATTTCGTCCGAGATCTGGAAAATCTACACGTCGATTCGATTGGATGCTTCTCATTAGATTCATTCCCATTCAGCTGGCAACTTTGTCGAACACGGACGCCTTTGTGTCTGGATCGGGGGCGTCGGGTCGCTTCGGGGTGTTCGTGTTACGTCTACCCCAATCGTTTGAGAGGAACAACGGTTGTTTTGCCTCCAATCGGATCGATGTGTACATTTTCTGGATCTCGGACGAAATGGGAAAAATTCGGACAAAAATATCGTTCACACTGTCCGGGAAATCGCAAATTCCGTCCGAAAATGGGATATCGCTGCGACAGAGGGAGCGCGCCCCCCTTCTCCCCCAATGCTTGGTAATCGGATTCTACCCACCGTTCCATTGCCTTGCGAGAGCGCAAATTGCCTTGCCTGGAGAATGGACGTAAAAACGCCCACATTGGTTGTTGATAGACGTCTTACGGCTGGCGAATCAATTCGATCAATTCGGCAGCGGACAGTTTTCCGCTAGTATCGGTCCCAGCGAGCAAGGCGCCAGCAAGATCGCGTTTTTGTTGGTGTAAATCGACGATTTTCTCTTCGATGGTACCGCGCATCACGAGACGATATACGGTGACGGGACGGGTTTGACCGATGCGATGGGCGCGATCTGAGGCCTGATCTTCGACGGCGGGATTCCACCACGGGTCGAGATGGATCACATAGTCTGCCGCGGTCAGGTTGAGGCCGACGCCGCCGGCTTTTAGGCTGATGAGAAATAGGTCGCCCTCACCAGATTGAAACGCCTGCACGCGTTTCTTGCGTTGGGCAAGTGTGGTCTGGCCATCGAGGTACTGATACGATAGCGTGTGTTTTTCGAGATACTCGCGAACCAGGGACAAGTGCCCCACAAACTGACTGAACACGAGCGCCTTGTGACGATTTTTGCGCAACTCCGTTACGATCTCTACAAACGCGTCTAATTTTGCGCTTGGGATGTCAACCCCGTCTGTCACGAGGCGCGGATTGCAGCATGCTCTGCGCAACTTCATCATCTCAGCAAAAATCTTGATGTGTTTTGGGTCCTTGTCATCCTCCATGTCTTCGAGGCGCTCGACAGCACGTTGGCGCAATGCTTCGTAAAAACTCGCTTCTTTGTCGCTCATTTCTACCCGCAGCACAATATCGGTTCGCGGTGGCAACTCTGTTAACACCTGTGTTTTTGTGCGTCGCAAAATGAGCGGACGAATGAGTCGCTGCAATTGGTTTTGGACTTTTCGATCATGGTCCCGCTCGATCGCCACGGCAAAACGTTGGCGAAACTGTTTTTGCGAACCGAGCAAGCCGGGGTTGATAAAGCAAAACAAATTCCATAGTTCGCCGAGATGGTTTTCGATCGGCGTCCCGGTCGTGATCAGCTTAAACTGCCCCTGCAATGCCATCGCTGCCTTGGACCGTTTGGTTGCCGCATTTTTGATCGCCTGGGCTTCGTCCAAAACCACGACATTCCACTCCACATCGGATAACCGTTTTGATTCGTTTTGCAGCAACGTATACGTACAGACGACAACGTCTGAGGGTCCGAGGTGATGGAGCACAGTCTCACGATCACTAGAGGAAAATACGATCGCATTTAAAGTGGGAGCAAATCGAAGCATCTCTTCCTGCCACAGCGCCACCAGGGAGGCGGGTGCGATGACGAGACTTGCGCCCAACTTTGACCGGTGAAGCAGCAGTGCAATTGTCTGGAGTGTTTTTCCCAGTCCCATATCGTCCGCCAAACATGCGCCAACCCCCAAATCTGCGAGTCTACACAACCATTCAAATCCATCGACTTGATAGTTTCGCAGTTGCGCACGCAGCATCGCTGGCACCTCCCATGTCCGCTCTTGGACGTCCTGAAGCTGGCGAACCCGGCGTTTCCAATGAGCATCACCAACGACTTCTCCCACCCCCTCGGTGAGATCACGAATCGTCATCGCCGCCAGGTGATGAAACCGAATCCCGTCTTCATCCTGGTGGGAAAGAGTCGTCAAATCGTCCAGTCGACGGCGAAAAGACTCGGTCAGAGCGACAAACTCACCGCTCCCCAACGGCAAAAATCGACTCGATGTGCTCTCTAACAAAGTGACAATTGTGCGCATATCCAGCACGTTTTGGTCATCTAGCATCACCTCTCCGGTAAGCGAAAACCAATCTCTGTCTTGGCGCACCCGCACCTTAAAATTGTCTACCGATGCGTGATGACGTACGCGCAGGGTCTGTCCCTTGGGCCACTCTAAGCAGACCTGGTCGCCGATCTGGACTCAGTCCATCTAGTACCTCAAGACAGTCTTCACTGTCCTCCAAAGTCCAGTCATCAGCCGTTGGATCGATCTGCATGATCGTGGGACAGTGATCGAGCACGGTCTGTTTAAGGTACATCTCCGCGGATAAGTCCCGCCTCGCCTGTACCTTTGCGCCGTCGACCTCGCCAATGACATTGCGTCTACCCTGGCCTGGCCTGCAGTAGGAACCGGTTGTTCCTAAAGGTCGCACCAGCAGTGTCACTTTGAGTCCGTCGCCATGGGGAATCAGTTGGACAAACAAGCGTGGATCTGCGGCGACTTCGGGCAGCGCATCCGTTGACGAGGCGAGATCCGACTGCACCGAGACAAACGGTGAAATCGCCGCAACAGCTTGTAATACGGCCGACTCAGCGGCAACAGGAATTTCGCCACAATGACTCAATATTGTGGCAATTTGCTGATGCTCTTGGCGTATCGCAAAGACTTTGTAGCGGGTGTGGCTCACTTTCTCCACGACAACAAAGCCCTGATCTTCATCAAACGATGGTGTTAGAGCGATTTGAAGCCGGTTACCCTTCTTGGTTACCACTAACTCGGGTTCTGCCTTGATAAGCTCGACAGGGAGCCCGGCTGCACCACGCAAAAACACTCGCGGGTGGCCCACCAATGCACAGAGCGCCTTGGCGGAATCGAGCGAATAATCGGGGTCATCATAATAGTGACTGTGGCTGTTTTTGATAATCGCTGCGCAGACTGCAACATCTTGCTCCTCGAGCCATTCCCATCCGCGTCCGCGTTTGTGCAGCCGTTTCAGCGCCACTGGCCGTCCTTTACTCCAGGTGCCGCGTTTGGTTTTCTTTTGCAAAACGGGCGCAACCTCATAGACTTCATCGTCAAACTGCCAAATCAAACGCTGGTCGGTATTTCCCAATGTTGTCGTCGCTTTGGAGCCAACATGGGCAAGGGCGCGAAGAGCAGTTTGCCATGACGCTTCGGACTGGACGAGGTCCACCAACGTCCGGGTGCCGCTGGCGCGAAAAAATGCTTGTGCCTTCGCAGCGTATTCTTTCGCTCCTTTTCGCCCGGTTCGGCCTAAAAGCTCCCATGCTTCGGCTGCAATCCAATCATAGCCAACGGATTCAAGCTGCTCGGCAACTTGCAACACCTGACGAAAATGAGACTTTATAATGCCTGGCTCTCGCCAATATAAGGCAATCAGCGTCAGGATAGAAACGATATCGGTTCCAAACGTGATCGGTACAGTGACAACCGGACTGGGCTCGCCCTGCAGCAGCCCGACAACATCATCGAGCGAGCAATAGAGGTCGTGAGTTGCCACCGTATGGCGGAGTGCTTTTGCTACCTTCACATATTTTTTTGCTTCCGCTAACCTCGCAGCGTCTTTGCTTGCGAGCAAACAAAACACATAAAAGACACCGGTCAGGTCCAAAAACACCGCCTTTCCCTTTCGCGGAGAGTGCCTGCGAATTTCCTTTAACGCGCATAAAAACGTAGCCAGCGCCTGCTCATGCTCCCCGCGAAGTAATTGAAGCCAACCGCGCAGCTTTGTCTCCCATAGGGAATCCCCCCGACAATACGATGCGGCGTCAGCGGGGCGGCCCCGCATCACTAGCTCAAAAGCAACAAGGGGGTACAGCGCCTCGAGGTCTGGATGGTCTCGATCCTTACATTGGACTTCGGACCAAGTCAGCACTCTGCTCCGAGCCCCTGGGTCGCAGCGGGGCGTGCTCAAAACCGCCATGGCAATCAAACTCGATATTTCCAATGGAATTGCATTAAACAAACTTTCATCAAACACTTCTGTGCCCGATCTTTGCCAGTGGGTTGAGGCGATCGGGAAACCGCTCCACATACAGCTCGATCTTCTCCTCAAGCAGCGAAAGCTTTCCGCAATACAATGCGATCCGAATGTCGCGAATCTGCTCCTCGCGGCTCGTGTAATAGTGGTGGTAGAGATCATCATAATCGTCACGGTGCCCCTGGAAAGCCGCCGCGATTTTCGCGAACTCTCCCAGCGCAACAGCGTGCAGTGTCGCATGCTCAGCAATCGCCTCGACGCAACGAACCCCCTTGCTATTTCGCTTGGCAAGGTCGCATTTCATGATTCCAGAGACCAGTCGCGAAAAACTCTTGGTCTCGTAGGGTTCTATCAGCCCGGCTTCTCTCGCATATTTGTAGAGGCGTGGCGTCCCAACAGGAAGATAACACACCGACATGACTCGAACGATCACCTGTTCAGCTTCAGATAGCCGTTTGTAGCGCTCCACCGCTGTTTCCAATGGTTTCGAGACAGCTCTACTGGAAACGTTGATCGCCATAACGGGGACCGTGCCGCTAAGCCCCCCGGTATGTCAATCCCGCTTGGTTCCTCTGGCCGCTTCTTTCTCCGCTTAGATATCGGCCATTTACACTTTCACACAGAATGGGGACCGAGTATTTCTTCCAAAGCGTAGAACGTTTTTTGTGGGAATCGATCTATGGGATAAAATCGCTCAATTGTCTGGCGCGCTTGTTCGTAAGACTCGATATTGAGGAAGCGCAGTAAGTAACGCACGTCGACTTCGTCGTGGAACTCAGCGCCGATGCGAAATGCAAGGCACTTCATCGCGAGCAGATAGTCAGCACGCGCGCAATAGACTTTGAGATGCGACAGTTCCAAAAAAGGTTCGTACTTCCCTTTTGGGCTTAAATATCCCTTTACTGCATCGTTGATCCAATCAGCGGCAATGCCCTCCTTCTGTGCCACTCTGCCCGCAGCCTTCCGCACAACCTGCGTGGGCACAAAATAAGCATCAATGTCTTTGGTCGAATCACGAGCGTGAAACGCGAGACTGAAGTGGACCCCAATTTCTGGACCAGTAGCTAAGGAGGATATTGAATACAACTCACTACAAAATAAGGAGCAGGAGCATGAAAAAACACCGGACCAAACACAGTCCAGCATTCAAGGCGAAGGTAGCGTTGGCAGCGATCCGCGAGGAAGGCACCGTGGCGGAGTTGGCTCGTCGGCACAAGGTCCACGCCAACATGATCTACAAGTGGAAAGCGCAGCTACTGGAGGAGTTGCCTCGGCTCTTCGAAGGCGAAGGGAACAACCATGCTGGTGGATCCGATCGGGAATCGGAGCTTCTCCAGAAGATCGGGGAGCTGACGGTGGAGCGCGATTTTTTGTCCAACGGGCTCGGTCGATTCCGATGAAAGAACGGCGAGCATTGGTTGAGGCCAATGTTTCGCTGTCGATGCGCCGGCAATGCGAATTGCTTGGCGTCAATCGCTCGAGTCTATACTATGTTCCCGTCGAACTCGACGCCGAGGAGCTGGCGTTGATGCGCCAGATGGACGAGCTGCATTTGGAGCATCCGTTCTTCGGCAGTCGGATGATGACCCAAACACTCAAGGCAAAGGGGTTGAAGGTCAATCGCAAACGAGTGAGGCGGCTTATGCAGTTGATGGATCTGCACAGTGTTGCGCCAAAACCAAACACGAGCAAGCCAGCACCAGAACACCCTGTATACCCCTATTTGTTGCGAAATACGAAGGTCGAACGTGTCAATCAAGTGTTCGCGACCGATATCACCTATATCCCTATGGCTCGCGGCTTCGTATACTTGGTTGCCATCATCGACTGGTACTCGCGGCTGGTATTGTCATGGCGCCTCTCGAATACATTAGATACGTCCTTCTGTGTAGAAGCGTTACAGGAAGCGCTAGAGAAATTCGGTTGCCCCGAGATATTTAACACCGATCAGGGGTCGCAATTCACCTCTGATGATTTCACCAGCGTATTGCGCGATCACAAGATCAAAATTAGTATGGATGGAAAAGGTCGCTGCATTGACAATGTCTTTGTCGAAAGGCTATGGCGCTCGCTCAAATACGAGGAGGTCTATCTGAACCCCTACGACACAGTGCGCGAAGCCCGTCGCGGCATTGCACGTTACTTTGACTTTTTCAATAACGAACGACCGCATACGGCTTTGGGCTATCAAACGCCAGATAGCTTCTACGCTGGTTTTGCCAGAAAGGCGGCTTGACAAGTAATGTCCGATGTGATAGAAATTTTGTCCGTTTTCTGTATGTCATTATCGTTTGCTCTTGTGAACGATGCGTGTCTCTCTCGACCAGTACCTGTCATGGTAGTTTCCTCCTTAGCAAGCCGTCTTTTTGGTCCGATTTATGGGGACCACCTCATTGTCCCTTCTTCGCTATCAAGACGTCCTCCCTTGTTATTCAGCTCGACGGGATTATCCCACCAAATCGTGCTCGGTGTTTCGCCAAAAGGCTCCCCGTTTTCATACACGGTGACCCCATTTGTCTTAAATCTGGGTGTCTCAAAATCAATAAGACTGGACAGGTGTTTATCTCCGGCGAGCCCGGTAGAGATAAATCGCACCCCACTTGCGTGGTCGTCGCATACCCAAACAAAAGCCCCAAGCGCGTCAGAGGCGCTGAGATTGGAACAATTCGTCTTATCCACAACATCAACAACCCGCCACTCTCCCCCATGCAGGCAAGCACTGTCATTCTCTGCATTACAAGCTCGGCCATCGGCATTGGAGAACCCATCCAGGCCAGTCCGATAGTCATTCCAGTTTTGTGCCGACAAAAACAGAGCTTTCACTTCAGGGAGTATGAGCGTGAAATTCGCCGTGATCGCACAACCGGCTGTAACGGCTTCGGTGGTATACACCGTCCCGGAGAGAGTCCCTCCACATCCGCTCACGCTACTGATCTGATAGCCAGCGTCAGCGGTGATGGTAAATGTCGCCGTGTCTCCGTAGTCCACCGTAGTCAAGATTGGAGAGATCGTTCCATTGGGACCGACGTTGGTTTGGATTGGGACTACTTGATCTTCAGGGCTGTCATCAGAACCACAGCTCGCAAGTACCAAGACAAGCAGCCCCGCAGATAGAATACAAATGATAACCCCACACCGTGGGAGGGAAGGGAAGACGATAGGTAGTGGAGTAGATCGCTTTGGAAGTAGATTGAACATATTTGAGGTGGCCTTGTTTTTAGTGGTTATTGGACGCCAGATTTGGAGTGGTCCGCGCACACGGTTGTGCTCTGCATCGGCAGCGCCTGACCATAGTACTGAGAACGAATGGATGGCTTCCCTGTGATGAGGACTTTTTTATTCGTTGCGGACTGACTCATCTGTTCTGTCCGAGATTGGCGAAAAATGGACGGATTGATTGACCTTCTTTTTTTGCTGGTGCGGTGGTTTGCGGCATACGCAAGTTTAAGCAATTCTTGTTCCGTCCGTTTTTTGAATATTTCGGACAGTGAAACTGCGTTTTGCTTGGGGCTCTCTAGGGGATTCGTCAGGGAACTGAGGCGAAAAGCGAAATGGCCTCAAGTTCGGACGATTTATGTGGGGTCTCGGACGGATGTTTTGTTAGTTCAATGTGACAGGTTGTCATATTGTTAAGGTGGCCACAGTCCCGTATGGCGATAGATGTCAAGATAGTTGCCGCTTCGCTAGGATCTAATTTCTTCGCATCTCCAGTGTTTTCTTATCTGGGTTGAGAAAAACAATCTCTGGACTCGTCCACTGTCTTGTGTTTTTGGACCATCGTTGAGGGTTGCGTTTCCTGGCTTTTTGATACACGCATCGTCGCTTGGCGAGAATCGTACTTGCCTTTCCCTCATGACGTTGTGCTGGCGTCACGAAACCAATGGCGCTGTGCCGGTGTTGTTCATTGTACCAAGTGACAAACGCGTCGGCCCAATCGCGTGCAGCTTGTAGATTTGCAAATGGTGCACGGGGGTATTCAGGACGAGTTTTCGCTGTACCAAATAGCGATTCTGAGTATGGGTTGTCATCGCTTACATGTGGCCTACTATACGATTTGCCAATCTCCAGTCGGTCCAGTGTTGCTTGGAGTGTCGCGCCTTTCATAGGCGCACCGTTGTCTTGATGGATCACGAGTGAGCGCGGCCTACCTTCTTTTCTAAAAGTCTCCTCCAACCACACACTTGCCAGTTCGCTGCACTCCACCTCTTGTACTGCATGGCCGACAATCTTGCGGCTCCATACATCGAGAACGAGGTAGAGATAAAAATACTGCCCTGTGATGGGAGAGCGCAAATAGGATATATCCCAGCTCCAAAGCTGCCCTGTCCCAGTTGCAAATTTCTCTTTTGGTTTCGTCGGACGTTTGCGCTTCTTGCGACCACGGTGAGCGTCTTGGCCTGCAGCTTTGAGAACTCGATGCATGGTTGACTCGGAGGCGATGTAGACCCCTTTGTCGGCTAATCGGGGAACAATTTGACTGACTGGCAAATCCCGATACTCCGGTTGGTTGACGGTCGTCAGGATTTTCTTGCGCTCGGTTTGACACAGTTGATTTGCGGGGCGTGTCTTCGGACCCATTCGCATATCATCCCCCAATCCCTGTGCTCGCCATCTTTGTATGGTACGTACATCGACCCCCATCACTTCGCAGACCTTCGTAAGCCTTGCGCCAGCTTGCTGCGCTTCAGAAATGAGTTCCATCAATCGTCTTCGTTCGTCTCGTCGGTGTCGTCGCCCTCTTCCTCCAAGAGGGCATGGAACTTTTTTTGAAACACCAAAAGTGCTGCAGCTTCTGCCAGCGCCTTATCTTTTCGAGTTAACTCGCGCTGAAGCTTCTTGATTCGCTTCTCTTCTCGCGTAGGACCCACAGTACGCGTGACGGGCCGCAACCCCAAAAGTGCTGCTTCGCGTATTTCTTTGAGGTCTACCTCATGCAGTCCCTCCCGACGCATATAGGCACCGAGCTCTTCATCGCTAAGCCCAGCAGACTCTACGAGGATTTGAAGCTTTTTCTCGGGGGACAAAGTGGTCGATTTACGAGGACGACCACGCTTCTTTTTGTTGCCATTTGTCATCGAACCTACTTTGGCCCATGCCACCCACTCAAACAACGTAGATTTGGGAATCCCGGCCAGTTTCGCCGTTTCCCGTATTGAATTTCCTGGTGATAGTGCCTTCGCTACCATTTTCTCCTTGAATCTTGATGAATATGCCACTTCCTTTTCCTTGCTCACCCCCGATAAATACATTCATGAGAGGCGGCAACAATCCTGGCACAGGGGGTATGGTAAGGTTTGTTTGAGCGAAAGGAGGAGCTGGTATGGGGATCAGTGTTTCGCTTTTGTTGAACAAAGAGAGCATTAGTCACGCAGACTGGTTTCGCGTATACGAGGAGACGTTAGAGGTCGCTCGCGGTTGGCCTGTCCCCCTCCTTGGTATCGGTTTTCGCAATGTTGCTGGGGAGCAGGTGGTTGCCTACAAGCGAGCCTATGAAGTGGCCAAGGGGGATGAGGAGCACCAGCGCATGGGGGGCTGTTCGGGGAGATTTTGGCGGATTGTTGGGGATGGTCAAAGTCGGCTTACTTTCGAGGGGGTTGATTTTCCAAGCGAATATGGTGTTGCGAATGTTACTTCGTGTAAACGGGATGTATTGCTGGAGGCTGTGTCTGACGGTGGTTGTTCTCGGCTGTTCGGAGATAAAACCCAGGGGCGGCCATATCATCAATTTATCGTTGCGATAGCGACTCTCGTTGAAAATCGCTTTGAAGGAGCGGCATTCGTCAAGGGAGATCTGGATGCGAAAGGAAGTGTTTCGGCATGCAAGTGTCTTGAAGACATATTGGGCGAGCCATTCCAGCCACCAGTTGTGCTTGATAAGAAGCGACTCTATGCACGATTACGACGAGGTCTTGGCGAGGAGGAGGCGCAAGCAGCGATCGATGATTTAACGCCTTTCGTTTCCAACCAACTCATTGCCGATCTAGCCGCGATCATTTCCCGCCGCGAAAGCGTTCGATTGCGTGACGAGGTTGAGCATGCACCTGGTTGCACCGATATTAACCAGCTTGGAGAGATGACGCGAAAAGCCATCTGCCTATTTGTCGATGCTCTGCATGCGATGGAGCGTCGAGCAGAGCTCGTGCACAGAATTGCTTCTCATTCGGTAGACAATACGTTTTGGCTGCGGCTCATTGCAAAAGGTACCGATCATCAGAACATGCACCTGACAGATTTTGCTTGGGATGACATTGAGCGTCTGGACAGTGAAGGCTTGCAATTTTTGGCCACGCTGGCTTCAGCGGATTGCGGGTCTTTGGATACCCGCGAGATGGCGCGGGCGGTCTACGAGAGCGTCGCCGTACGCAACTTTGCCTTGGAGCAATGGCGGCGCAAGGCTCTTGCTTGACTCGCCGAGTTGCAATTGGGAAAAATTACCTGGATACGCTCCGACAGATATTGTTTAACGCCCAGCGGCATCGGTCTGTGATGACCTGCTGAAATAGTCGTAAACCTGGTTGTCTCCGTAGTCGGCAGCAAATGAAGCGCGTACTTCGGTTGCGTGTTGCGGTAAGGTTTCTGCCATTTCTTGAAGGCGCGCAAGCACAGTACGAGGGGGGAATCCCATGCTTTTTGCCCAATTCTGCCAGTCGTTCTTTGTAATCCGCTCGATACGGGACTGGCCTCCAACAAAAAAGGCAAGCGAACGCTCAAAAGAGGACGCGCCGATCCGGTTCATAAATTCGATGCATACGAGGTCATAAAATGGGGCGAGCGAAGGTACAGAGCTTCCCAAAGGATACAGCAAGCTAATGTTTTTTGCATGACCGTCAAAATTTCCTGCGAGATAGTTGTATAACTGCCAGTCGCGCAAACGTTCGATCTCGCCAACGGGGTTTAGGACGTGTTGGCGAATCGTGCTTGCCACTTCGGCAAGCGATGGCCCTTCGTCCTCCTCATATTTGGATGTGCTTGGGTACGCCAACGCCTGACATAGATCCTCCTGGTGTAGACGAACGATGTTGCCTGCTGCATCTACTTGTCGATCATAGCGGTGCACGATTAAATACGGTGTATCGCCCTCAGACCGAAATTCAACTTTCGGCACGGCGAACCCCATCCGTCGGGCTAGCTCCATCGCCACGTATTCTGCAAAGCACACCCAAGGTAGGGTTTGAAACTTGATAATGGCGTTGGAGGGATATTGGTGATTGGACAACGCAATCGAGTTGTCGCGAAGAATAATGGCAATCTTGTCTTGCGCGCCCGCCAAAGAGAAGCGTTGGGGGCGGGCAGACTCAGGAAAGATTTGCCCGTGCGATTGTACAAGACGGCTCAATTGCTCTGCAGTCATGAGCGCCGGATGCTCAGAAGCTGATGGGGGGGGAGCATCCGCGGGTAGGATTGTCAAAGCGCCCGCGCAATCTCGGCCAATCGCATAGAGCAGGGCAACATCATCGTCCTGACTGAGGCGCTGCTGGCGGACGACTCGAAGTCGTGCTTGTCCCTCCGGCAGTAGCGCTGTAAAAAAATCGTGTGCTTCGACTTCCTCATCCCCGATTGAGAGCGGAAGCGTTAAGGAGATTGGAAATCCGGTATCAATCCACGCGTGATCATAGGTAAATTGCAGGCGATTGTTGTCGCTTTCACGCAACGTCCCGACTCGCGACATTTGGTACCAAACGTTTGCGACACGCCGCTTCATGGTATTTTCTTGCGTGGTGATTTCTTGTTTGGCTCGGACAGCACTTTTAAGACTTGCTGTGTTTTGGTGCGGGGCACAATCACGACATCCAGCCCGAGGTTCTCTAGGGCGATTAACGCTCGTTTTAAAGAAACATGTTCCTTACCCCGTTCAAACTCAGACATAAATCGGGTGCTAAGAGCGGTCGCGTGATAAAACTCTTCGAGTGTCAGGCCACGACTTTTGCGGACTGCTCGGCTGAGTTCTCCGATCTGTTTTGGCGTCCGTACTTGGCCAAAGAGTACCTCTTGGTTTGTCCGCTTTCGTGACATGGAGTGGATTCTCTATTTTTACCTATTCGTAATATACGAGAAATCAGTACCGTCTTCTACATATTTTTACCTTTTCGTAATAAACAGGCAAAATATCGAAACCTCAATCTAACTTGATACAATTACTAGATCTAATGGTCATCAAATCAAGTCCCTTTATGAAAATCATGCACAAAGTTGTGGTTTTTCATGAAAATCCGCAGTGTTTTGCTTGAAAATGAAGCAGCTCCTAGACCGGTGGGTGAAGTTGCCCGACCTCCTAGCGAAAAAATCCTTCTTTCTCTTTGGGCCGCGCTCCGTTGGCAAGACAACGCTGATTCGCAACCAGCTTGCCAAGGCGAAGGTCTATGACTTACTCAATGCAGCAACGTATCGTAGGCTTCTTCGCCAACCATCGATATTGCTGGAAGAAAACCGCCAAGCACCTTCACATATTATCGCGATCGACGAGATCCAAAAACTACCGAGTTTGCTCGATGAAATTCACCGTCTTATCGAGCAATACAATATGACCTTCTTGCTTACGGGCAGTAGTGCACGAAAACTCAAACGCGGCGCTTCCAATTTACTTGCGGGGCGTGCGTGGCGGGCAGAACTGCATCCACTGGTTTCCTCGGAGATTCACGATTTCAAGTTGGTCACCTACTTGAACGATGGTGGTTTGCCACATATCTACGACAATCCACACGCGGCAGAAGAATTGCGGAATTATGTTGCTTTGTATCTTCAAGAAGAGATCCAAGCAGAAGCCTTAACCCGCAATCTGGCCGCATTTTCTACATTTCTTGATGTGATAGCATTGGGCAACGGAGAGGAACTCAACTATGAGTCGTTGGCGAGCGATTGCGGGGTTGCCGCCACGACGGTGAAAAACTATGTCCAAATCCTAGAAGACACGTTGCTGGGGTATTCGCTTCCGGGCTTTACAAGGACAAAAAAGCGAAAGGCGACGACACGTGCAAAACACTATTTGTTCGACGTTGGCGTTGTGAATGAACTTGCAAATCGAGGCAAAATTCGTCTCCGCTCACCACTGTTTGGAAATGCCTTTGAACATTTCATCATTGGCGAAGTTCGCGCTTATCTTAGTTATTCCCGGCGAGGCGAAAGGATGACCTATTGGCGTTCAACGAGCCAATTTGAAGTGGACTTGCTGATCGGACAAGCCCTCGCCATCGAAATTCAAGGGACCAACACTGTTGGTAAAAAACATCTGCGAGGTCTACGCGCGCTCATGGAGGAGTCGCTAATCGAACACTACGCTGTTGTTTCGCTAGACTGTGACAAGCGGATGACCGACGATGGGATAGTGATTTGGCCTTGGGAAGAGTTTTTGGCAGCGCTGTGGGCGGATGAATTGTTGTGATCCCAGGGCCGTTGAACAGGTTTGAACAGATCTAGCCATTCGACTATTACGTGGTCCAGGACCGATACCTTCCCTGAAAAATAGTCAATCAAGAATACGCCCCCGAGCCGACCATTTGTCTGCGCCGATCCGCTAGACTAGCGACGGCCAAGCGGACTCTCCAGTCGACAAACGACACAATAGATTGTCATATCGCGATCTGAACGATCCGGCCCAAGATCCTGTGCCGCCAACGTCCCTGCCATCCCCATCGACGATCGCGACGGCGACCGTGGAAGGGAAGGGCACTGGACGCCCAGTGGAATCCAAGTTGCGGGCACGCGTCGAGGCGCAAGTCGGTGGGGATTTGAGCCACGCCCGTGTGCACGACGATAAGCAGGCGCAAGCGGGTGCCGCCGGGCTCGGGGCGCGGGCGTTTGCGTATGGTCGCGATATCTTCTTGGGCCCTGGGGAAAGCGAAAAAGACACCGCGCTGATGGCCCACGAGCTTACCCATGTCGCGCAGCAATCGGGAGGCGACCCCAGTCCAAACAAGAAAGTGGAGGTCGGCAGCGAAAACTCCCCGGCCGAAGCGGAGGCAGATCGTGTTGCCGATGCAACAGTGGCGAGCAGTACTGAGCCCCAACGTGCTGTGGTTGAGGATGGGGCGGCCGATTTGGCACCGGGACAAATGCATCGTACTCAGTTTCTCAATATACCCTTGAGCAGGAAGTGCGGGCCGCCGCGGACCAGGGCTCTGGGCATCCTATGGAGTGCGGTCGGCTGTCCGTATGTCGATAAATACTTCGCGAAGTACCGTAATAAGTCAGCGACCGAATGTGAACGAGTCGTTCGCGCCTATTCAAGAAGCAAAAGTGAAACCGCAGAAGGACTGATTGCCGCGTTTGTCGTCGTGGTTCGCCAGGGTGTTACGCAGTGGCGAGAGACGGGCCAGTTGCCGGCACGGGCAGCTGTCTTTGTCGGAGACGGCAAGCAGGGGGCTTCGCCATCGGGGGATGCCGTGCACATGAAAGCGCGGCTGGGGCCGGGGAATCCGCTCGATGCTGCGACCGCATCTCGCATGGGCGATGCGCTTGGCACCGACCTCTCCCATGTCCGCGTGCACACGAGTGCAACCGCTGCCAAGATGGCCTCTGAACAAGGAGCGCGAGCGTTTGCCGTTGGTAGCGACATCGCTTTCGCCCAGGGGAAGTATCGCCCGGATACTATTGATGGCGATGCTCTGATCGCCCACGAGCTTGCCCACGTTGAGCAGCAAAGGGGTGCGAAGCCATCACCGGATACGACAAATGAGCAGACCTATGCCTCCGGCGGTGAAGAGCACGATGCCGATCGCGTGAGCGCCGGCGTCCTTGCGCGCCTATACTCGGGCGCCAAAACCGCCGCGTCGCGCGTGGGCCCGGCACTCAAGTCGGGCTTTGGTCTAAAGCGTTGCCTGGACAATCAACGCGCAGACGAAAAACAGGTAGAGGCATTTGTCAAACAGTACGGGTTTGCGCTGCACATCACGCCGGAGTTTGACGGGGCGAGGCCCTATATCGTCGGGCAAAGTATCGAGTTTAGCTTTAGTGCCGCAACCCAAGGACCAATGGTCTACCACTGGAAGGTCCTTGACCCCAAAAACCGCCAATTCAAAAACAACGGGCAGAGCGTGACCTTTCTCGTCGGCCAGCCCGGATCCTATCTGCTCAGCGCGAGCGTGCGTGTCCCGAGAGACGGCGTCGAGCGCGAGTATGTTGTGCAGCGCGCCTTCAAAGCCGTGCGCGCCAAGACGCTATCGGACGCGCAGCTCGCGGGGACAAGCGATCGCAGCTACGGCGAGTTTCGCGGTCAGCAAGCGATGCATGTCGCGCTGTTAAAGCCCGACAATACGCCATCGCCATCCTCGGCGATCAACATTCAAAGTCGCGCCGCAAACCCGATGACCGTCGGCGAGCCTGCGGCTGACTCCGGTGTTGCCGCGATGACGTACTATTTAAAGCGACGCGCTGGGGCCAAAGGGGCCAAAGACGCCGATACCAAATCCCATACCTATCATTGGTACGCCCAACCCATGCGTACTACGCAGATGCCAAATTCCTTGGCCGGCAAGCCCCTGGTGAATATTCCCAAGATGGCCAAAAGCAAAAAACGAACGCAGAACCCAGCAAAGGCTACGACTTGGGCACCGGCACCACGGCAACCTTGCCGGCGAGCCACGAAAACCTCTACATCATCATCTGCCAGGTGCGCGATGGGACCGATCGCATCGCCGACGTGACCTATATGCAGTCGGTCCTATCCAAACAGGACATCGCCCAAGTCGATAAGTTTGAACAATACCTCATCCGTAGCGATGAGATTGCCGGTACCTTCAAAGGCCAGCGGGTACCGCTCACGGCAGTCCACGTATCGGCAGAGAGTGGCGCCGAGTCTCGCTTGGGTCTGTTTGTTGGGTATAACAAAGACGGCAAACTGACCCTGGCAGATCTCACGCCGGGTTTGGACCCCAAACATCACAAGCTGGTGTACGAGGGTGACAGCGTGCAAGCGCTGATCGACGAATACAAAGAGGACAACAAGATGCCCAAAGGCCACGTATCGATGCGCCTGGGCAAAAACACCATCGGCCTGACACCGGACGCGTGGGACTTTCACACTGATGGGCAAAGTGCCCTCGGCAAGTGGGCCGGGGGCCTGGGCATTCTTTCGGGCGTCCTCGCCGTCGCTGGCATCGTCGCCGCACCGTTTACCGGCGGGAGCTCACTCACGATTACCGCTCTCATGGTTGGTTCCGCCGCGACTGGGATTGCCGCGGGGACCCTCAGCATCCTCGATCGACTCGATAGCAAAGAAGTCAGCGCCGAGGGCATCACTATCGATGCGCTGACCATCGCCGGGAGCTTTCTGGGAGGGGGGCGGCCGCGATCCGCGCCCTGCGGGCAGGACCAGCCGTACTGCTTGCCAGCCGTAGCGGTCGGTTTTTGCTGTACAGCTCGTTTGCAACCGATGCCATCGCTGGACTTCTCGTAGGCGTCGATGGCGCGCGACAAATTGCCGATGTACTCGAGCGCGATGATCTCTCTGCCGATCAAAAGCGCAACGCGGTCATCCGGATCGTCACCGGCATGATCGTGTCGGGTGCCTTGCTGGCGATATCGTACCGCGACGTCAAAAAGGCCGGCGAGCGTTTAGGGAAAATGCTGGGCAGCGAGATCGCCGGTAAAATCCCCCTGTCGACGCGCATGACCCTGTCTCTGTTTGATGACGAGACGCTCAAGGCCTTAAAAGGCGCCGACGACAAGCACCTCACTCGCCTCGCCAACATCTTGCGCGATGACCCGCGCTCTCTGGCACGTCTCATCGCACGTCGCGAGGGATTGCTCAACGCCATCAAACAAACCGGCGCCGACACCGCGCACGCCATCGAGCTCACCTTCCTGCGCCAACGCATGAAAACATCCGGCATCCCGGACGCCTCCGCGGCCCGCATCACCGACGCCGTCAAACACAGCAACCTATCCGCCAAAGGCATCTTTGACCTCGACGATGACGCGATACGAAAACTCACCCTCGCCGACGGCCAACTGGCCCAGGGAAAACCAGGCGACGCCATGGCGACCTTTGACGGCATGAAGTCGGTTCCCAAAGATAGCCGTGGCCTACTCGAATCCCACCTCGCCAAAGCCCATGGCCAAAAAGACCCCGCATACACCCGCGACCCCAAAGCCGCACTCTTGCGAGACCATCCCGGCCTACCGCGCAAGCAAATGGCCGCATTGCACAAACTCGACGATGACGCCCTGCGCATTCTAGCCAGCGCCAACGCCGAGCAAGTGCAAATGATGGCCAAAGTCGCCGCCCTCGACACCGGCTTATCCACCACCACGGCCAACCGCCTGCTCAAAGAACTCGGCACCGACGTCCTGACCCACAAACTCGAAGTCGCCGGCGACCTCTTGCGAATCAACGGTCAAATCGACATCCACCCAACCGCTTTGGCCACGGTGACAGCCAAAGATTTGCCGGTATTGTTCAGCGCCACCAAGCCCGTAGACAAAGCGAAGCTCAAGCGATTCACAGAGTCAAAACCCTATCGCTTTCGGTTTCAATTTGAAGCCAACGAATCTTGGCTGGACAATCTGTTCCGCAAAGCCGGACTGCACGGGGACCCCCAAGCGAAGAAACTGATGAAGTCTATGGATGATGCCGGGCGCATGCGGCTCAATGAGCCAGTAAATGTCAGGCATCCCAAAGGGGTGACAGAGGAGCTGCCGCAAAAGGCGGCTGCTTATGCGCTGAAACAAAAACCCAAGACGGTGCGCGAGTTTGTCAATCACTATGAGATGTACGTTTCCGAATATAAGCGTGTACGAGATGCCGTCAGGTCGACTATCGACGCAAGAATGAAAGGAATTCCAGTGGGAAAACGTCGGATTGAGACCCAGAAACGTGTGTCCAAGGCGCTATTAGGCGAAGAGGTGGTCGGGTATGCCAAGGCTTTCAATAAGGCAGTTCTCGATAATCTGACGGATGCCGCCGCGAAGGCACGTTACATGAGATTGCAAAAAGAACTGGGTAAACATGTCGGCACTCGAAAAGCTTCCACCGGGATTACTGAGGCCAATGCAGTTTCTGAAATTCGCGCGCTTCCCGAGGTGACATTTGGGACGGAGTCTGCGGCCGTTTACCATGCAAACAAGCATTACCCCGAACTTCCCAAGAGCCACAAGACAGGATCGGGGAACGATTTGACGAAGTATCTAAACAGCGCGCAAACGACTATTCGAGATGGGGTGCCGAATGTGCGAGTTGGACAGGATGGATCGCTGATAGTTTCGTTTGTTCAGGGTTACAAACAAAAGCCGCGAGATGTTAATATGCAGGTGATCATTCGGGTTGATAAGCGTGGGAGAATCGTAGTAGCTACATATGGAAAGATATAGGATGCAATCTCTTCTTGAGCGAACACGTAAGTTGCTTGATGAATTAGGTCCTGGTCCTGAGATTGCTTCCTCAAGTTCCAGTATTTGGGAAGATCTATTTCCATTGTTTGGCGAGGTAACCCGTCTTCCTGAGGCGGAGCAAAAACAGTTTGTAGAGGCCACTGCAGATCAGGTGCTTCAGTGCGAGCAGCACTTTTTGGAGTATTTGTACGGGATGGAAGACCTCGTATCCAGAGGCGATTGGTACGGCGGCGAATGGGAGCGAGTCTGTGAGCGCCGATCATTCTTTGAGTATTTTTTGCAGCTCTACCAAAACCATTGGGACGGACCATGGATCGATATCGAGCAACTCGAAGAGTGGATGCTCGACCGAGGCAAAGACGAAGGGCCCGCATACGAGCCCGACGTCCCCAAAGATATTCCAGGTACTCACTGGTGGTGGTGGTACCCCAACGAGCCCTTCGACTCGAGTCGAGAGTAGTTGCTACGCCCGCCGGCGATACTGCAATGCTGATGATTCCAGGCCAAAGCCGATTTTGCCGCGGCTGCAAAGAGTGGTCTCCGCAGCGCCGCAATCCGGGTGTAATAGTTGAACTGCCCCCAGAACTCAAAACCCAGGCTCCCGCTCTCGCAGGAAAGCTCTCCGGGCTCCGATTTGGGATGGAGCAGTCTGAAGTATGCGCAAAGTGGAAAAACTGCACGAGGGCGGCTTTCAATTGTGATATTCGCGGCGACGCTAACATATTCGCGTCGTGGAGAATAAATCGGTTCGACGCAGCTTGGGTAATGGCACCGGCACATGGCGTAAACATCCAACGTCAAGGTTTTGGCGTTTAGTGATAGAATCACGAACATATATGTTGGGAACTGGAGAGAGCAATGGCACGTGTTTCCGCTGCAGTGTTCGATGATCAACGAGAACGCATCCGAAGACAGCAAGCAATTCGATCCTGCAGCTAGGCTGTGAGTGGGGTTCGTCCGAAGGTTCGCGAAATCGTCCGGTCTGTCGACTGCTGTCCTAAGTAGTATGCAGAAATAACTTGTGGAATGCACGAGGTGTCCGAGATTATCGGATAACGTCCGAATTTACGGTGTTCTCGGTAATATGTCGAGATCTTTGACGTTTGTAACCGAGAGGTTCGTGCTCTGGATCGATTTGCTTGCGCTACAATTCGGTATCGTATTGTTTCGGACGTTTTAATGGGTTTTCGGACAAAAGATTTTTGACACATTCGAACGTTTCTCTGCTATATCTTCAACGATATGACACGGACCCTGGTAAACCCGCACTTTATCTATGCACTCTCTACGTTTCTGCTTTTGTTTGCCGCACGATGTGGCGGCGCGTCAGAACATTCCGATACGGATCAGAATCTTCTCGTGGCGAATGCCGGGGATGATCAAATTCGCCACGTTATGGACACGATTACGCTAGACGGAACAGCAAGCATCGGCCCCGAGGGCGACCCACCACAATATCAATGGACCCAAAAAAGTGGCCCCTCTGTTGTACTGGCGAAAGATGACACTGCCGCTCCCAGTTTTACAGCACCATCGCAGCCGGCACAGCTTGTGTTTGCGCTTGAGGTGAAGAATCGCAAAGGAGTGACCCATAGTGATGAGGTGTTGATCGAGATCATGGGTTATAAGGGGGCGCGAGCCGGTTTTCCTCCCTCGGCGCGTATGCAGCGATTCGATTTTGAGCACACGTCCTACCACTTCGCAATTCAAGACGGATTTGCCTACGTCACACTCTTTGGGGGGACTGGGCTTGCAGTGGTAGATTTGGAGCACCCTGAGCGCGGAGCACAGATGATCGAGCAAGTGCCCGCGGCGGAGCACGTCGTCATTGAAGACAGAAAAGCTTACCTTGCGACTACCAAAGGTCTGGCTATCGTTGATTTGGATCAGCCCGATAGTGGTGTTGAAATTATCGAGGCGAACGGATCGGCAAGTTCCCTGGCGATCGACGCGAGAAAGGCCTATCTCGTGGGGGTTCGGGGACTCGCTATTGTCGATCTCAATGGCTCTAGCACCGAGGTGCAGACGTTTTCCACCGGCGAGAGTGCTCGCCACGTAGCGATCGATGCAAAAAAACGGTACGCTCTTGTGGCGGCGGGCGAAGAGGGACTCTTCGTTGTCGATCTCCTCGCCCCAAAAGATTCGCCACGTCAGATTCCTTTTGCGGATTTGGAAGGTAAAGCAAGCGCACAGTACCTCACCATTGTGGGAGACACAGCCTATGTCGCGGCGGGTAAAGGCGGACTTGTTGTAGTCGACCTCAACAACTTAGAAAAACCACCGCGGCAAGTATTTTTTAGTGAGTTCAACGACTTTATTCGTCATGTCGCTGTGGAGGGACGATTTGCTTATCTCGCTGGAGATTTTTTTTCGATCGTTGACCTAGACGATCCCAGTGGAGAACGATCGAGAATCATTGCAGACGGGAGTGCGTTTTATGCAACCGTTGATGGGTCATACGCATATATTGGTTCGCGCTACGCCTTCAGTATTGTTGATTTGCATTCCCCGAAGCAGCGCCCGCGCCGGATCCATGTTGGTGGGGGGGGGCATCACATTGAAGTGCGCGGGTCGCATGCGTATGTTAGTGGTGAAGGAGGACTGTCGATCGTGGACCTCAACGCAGAAGATCCAGCGGATGATTTGCCACGCATTTTAACTGACGATGTGCCAACCGAAGTGGTGGACGTTGGACGATATCGGATAACGAGAGACTTTGGTTCCCATGAGCTTTCGGTTGTCGATCTGGACAGCCCAACAAAAAAAGAGCAACAAATCTCATTCGGGGGAGACGTAGAGGCTATGGCAGTACGGGAACCACGCGTCTACCTTGGCCTCGATACCAAACAGCTGGCCGTGATCGATCTCGATGACATTTCTCGTGAACCACAAACAATTCCATTGGGGCAGCGTGCTTGGCAGATAGCTGTATCCGAGCACAACGCCTACATTGCTACCTCGTCGCGGCAACTTCTGGTTGTCGATCTGAAAGCTCCAGGGGAGGCGCCGCTGCAGATTCCCGTGGTAGGTGAAGTCCATCATACTACGCTCGACCCGGACGAAAAAAATCTGTACGTAGCCGCCGGGGAGAAAGGTCTTGCCATTGTTGACACCGCGCACCCAACGCGCATGCCTAAGCAAATTCCTATCAAAGGTGAGTCCACTTCTATAACGGTCGATAGACGATTTGCGTACGTCGCGACGGGCGATGATGGATTGGTCATTCTAGACGTAAACGAGCCCGAAACGCCGCTGCTCCGTACCGCGCAGAACGCCGAGCAAGTTCGCCTTACGGATGACACTGCATATGTGATCGGCGCGGATGGAGTGCAAACATTCGAGTTTCACCCGCCGGCACAGATGCTTTATCAACAGGGATTTCTCGGTATTTCACGGATACGGAGAATGGCCTTCTTAGACAGTAAGCCGCATGTGTTAGTGTTCTCAGGAGCGATTGCCTTGCGGCAAGCACCCGTCATTTTGTCAACCGACTATGCAGTTGAGTCCCCGGGTGCAGTCCTGGACTATGCCGCGAGATGGGAAGAGTATCTGCCCGGTGTTAAAGCGCACACGACGTGCACGGTGACCGGAGGCGAATGCGATGTTCCTGAGTTTGATTCCGATAGTCGCACTGCCAAGATCTCCTGGACCCTACCTGTTACTCCCGGAGACTACGAATTAGCAATCAAGACCGGAAACTATTTCTACTATACCACTACGCGAGATCGTGTTTCTGTTCGGTAGTGGCAAATCTAGGATGGGAGTAGTGTCCGGGTTTCGGCCAGCATGTTTTTTGGAGGTAGGTTTGACAGTCATAGTTAGGTGAGTGACTATTGTCGAATTGACTGTGAGCGCAGCGGCGTCGGCTGCCGCCGCAATCCCCGTGTTTGATTGGAGATTCGTGTGTAGATGAAGACTCCGATCGTCGCTTGAGGAAGCAAAGGGCCGGATACGTTGCGAAAGATTTCTTGGACTTCTGTCTAATCCGGACTCCACATAGCCAGTGTCATAGGGCTGGGTGAACATACGCTATTGGGTCTCCGATGAGCGCGTACGAAACGAACTTGGATACTTGGCAGGAGGCGTTGACACGTCGTCTCCGCACGCTGCTGCGGATTGGCCCGCTGCAGCGAATGGAGGCGGGAAAAAGTCGCCGGGAATTGCGGCTCGAAGATCAAGATTTGCGTGCCCTCGCGCTTCGGGCTCTCGATGCTACGATCGAGCACATGGGGCTCGGTAGCGGCCCCAGTTACGAACAGCTTCGGGATACGCTTCGTCCGCTTGTTCACGCTTGCGATGACCAAGCAACGCAAAAGGAGGTCGATTCCGTGATTCGCTTGGTGGTCGATGGGTTGCTCAACGAGCGGGAACGACGACGCGCGTTTCACGAAACCTATCTGTCTATCGAATCCAATCAGATTGTTCGGCGTTATCTCGATTTTCATCTTTTGCAAGAGCATAGTGCTGCAGATGGATCGATTGTTCTCAAGGCGACAACCGAGGCGATCAACTTGTATGCGGGTATGCTAGAGTATCCCGTCGAGGATGCCCAAATCGCAGAAGAGGCGGTTCTTCGCTCGCAAGTGAATCGCGGGCGGATTTCAGATGCGGTGCAAACCGCCAAACGGGCTCGGTTGCGCAGCATTGAATATGAGCAAAAAATTCTTGGCTATCTCGAGACAACCCGGCGTGACGTGACCCAAATTGATTGGGTCCGCGACGTTCTGGCGTTGATACGCAGTGCTCGGGAACATATTGGTGATCGGATCCACACCGAAGGAGATTTGGTTTGCATCATTGAGAAACGTATCGAAAGCGTCACGACAGGTGGCGAAGCGGGCCCACAATTGGCGGCGCTGCGCGACGTACTGCGCGAGTGTGTGACGCGACATCTTCGCCTTCAGCAGCGATTGATCGGCGCAAATCAGGAGTATCTCGACGAGCAAGATCGTCAGGCGTTTCGTCCTCGCGCATTGGCACCGCTACCCGACCTAGAGGCGCAGGTGCTTCACGATGCTTTGGCACTTCCCAGTGGGGTGGTTTCGGACCATATTTATTGGTTGCTTGCCCGGTTTCAGGCACCACGGACACGGCCGGTCGTGCATCTTTCGTCGCTGGTCGACCGGCTGCTAATGCCACGGCGTGCGGACGAAGATGGGCCGGTTGAGGTCAATCAAGCGGACCTAGAGCCATTTGAGGCGATGCCGCCGAGGTTTTCTACTCGTGACCACCAAGAGGTCAATCAGATTTTTGCAAACCTGCCCGAAACGAAAGTTTTATCGGCGTTGCTTTGCGAGCTGCGTGACCGCAGTGTTTCTGACAGTGTGTTGAAGCTCGTGGTGTTGCGCGCTCTGCTTGCATACGATGCGGCGGTCGCCGATAGTACATCCTTTCAGGTTCGGGTGGAGTCCCAGGGGGGCGCGCTTCGCGAGCCCTTGTTTTTTGGTGACGACCTGCGGCTTATGAAGCCGCGCATGAAGCCTCGGCACTCCCCACCGGTTGAAGACTCTCTGCGTCCTGCGTCTCGTGCTGCGCCTCATAAGCGTCCTTTTGCCAGCGAGGTTTTGCATGCCCACTGAGTTGCACAGTGAGAGGCAAACACAGTCGCAAACAGAGCTCCAAGTGGCCGAAGACGCCGCAAGGCTATTGCGATATGGATTATCGCCTAAACTGCGTCCCGGTGCGAGTCCAGATTATCGCGAGCTGTTGCGACGATATCAGCACGATGCGGCGTTGCGCGCCCATGCCGAGGCAATTGGGACAGGTCTTGGACTGCTCGTTCTCGGCGCGACAGAGCACGGCTTGACCCTGGGTGCCGAGGACAGCGGACCGTTTGCGATGCGCTTGGGCGACTACCGGCGTGGGGTTTCCTCGGTTGCGGATCGTCTTTGCCATGGCTTGATTCAGCTCGCGGTCGCAGCTTGGTGTTTTCCCACGGCGCAGCAGTTGGACGAGCGTGATTCCGTTGCCGGGGTCCGGGTGAGTGTCAATCGTTTGGTCGATTACCTCGTCGATCTCTGCAATCGATTCAAGCAAGATTCGCAGGACAGCGATCCCGAGGACAAATCCCCAGAGCTGTGCGAAGCGTGGCGCACGATTCTTGTCCGAGCGCAAACACGATCGTCCCGGGATGGCCGTCGCTCTCCCAGCACCTTGGCGGGAATGGTGGCCCATGCGCTGGAAGTCCTCGAAGAAGGCGGCTTGCTTCGCCGCATCGGCGACGAAGATGGTGGGACCTGGCAAGCGCTTGGATCGTACCGGATCCAGGTACGCGAGCTTGCGGCTCATGATACCTTTGTATGGGTTCGTGATACCGCCTCGAAGATCAGTCGCAGCCATTTTGCCGAGGAGACGTAGTCGTGCCCCGATTGTTGCGGATTCACTTTGCATCGATTGGCCACCGAGACGCGCGGCTATCGCCGCTGACGCTCGACTTTCGCGATCGACAAGGGGGTGCCGCTGATTCTGTATTGTGGCTTCGCAATGGTGGTGGCAAATCTTCGATCATTAATTTGTTCTTTTCGATATTTCGGCCCCACCGCAGCGAATTTTTGGGCGCCGCCGCGGAGGGCAAGGCGCGTCGCATAGAACATTACGTAAAAGCGACGGATGTTGCGTTTGCGGTCACCGAATGGGACCTTGGAGAGGAGGTCACAAGCGAGTCAGAGGAGGGGAAAGCTCGCGGCGCCCAGCAACGGTATGTAGTTGGTCGTGTCCTTGCATGGAAAGGACAGACACAAACCGCTGACCCGTCCAAACTACGCCGTGTCTTCTTTAGCTTTCGTGCGGATCCCGATACCGACCTCGCTTTCGAACAGTTGCCGATTTTGGGCCTTGGTTCGCCCGCCACCAGCCTGGATTCTTTTCGCACGTGGCTTCGCGAACAATCCAACACGCACGCTGCGGCACACGTTGTCTACACCGAGAACCAACGCCAGTGGAACGAGCACCTTGAGCGGCTCCATCTCGATCCTGAATTGTTTCGCTATCAAATTCGCATGAACCTGCGCGAAGGCGCCGCGGATGAGGCATTTCGGTTTGGTACCGCCCTCGATTTTATTCACTTTCTATTAGAGCTTGCGTTTGACGCCGCGCCTGCCGAGCAACTTGCAAAAAATCTCCAAGACCTGCGCGATCAGTTTGCCCGGCGGCCAGCCTTGGAACTGGAGCATAACTTCATTGTGCAAGCACTCGCTGCTTTGCGCCCCATGGTTGCCGCGGTACGCGAGCACACGCTGGCACACCAGACTCTGCATCAATCCCTTAGCGATATTGCCGCGTTCACGTATGGTCTCCGCGCGCAGGCAGCTACCCTTGCAGACTCCGCCCGGTCTGCGCTAGCCAGCGCAGTGGAGGCTGCCGAGCGCGGTCGCGCGGTGAGTAACGAGCGCGACAAGAGACGCCGGTGGTCCCGGGGGCTCGAGCATCTCGCGCTGCGGTTGGACGTCGACGAAAAACAAGCTCGCTGCTACGAAATCGACGATCACCAACGCAGAGTTGACAACAAGCGACGGATGTTGCTGGCCGCCACTTCCAAGCAGCAACTTGATCGCCTTGATGCCGAGTTGACTGGCTTAAGAGAGGCGCTTCGCCGGGCGGAAGCGAAGCTTGCGCCCGAGCGCAACCAGATCGAATCGGCGGGGAGCACACTTCGCGCGGCGCTGACTCGAGAGAGTGATCGAGTGACTGAATGGATTGATGATCTGAGTGGGCGCATTGAGATTGCTGAGGGGCTCAGGGATAAAAAGCAACGCCAAATTGAAGAGCTCCGCGAATGTGTCGCGCGTTTGGGCGAACGGCTCGTAGGGCTCAAACAAGCGATATCCAAGCGGGACACGGCCCGTGAGCGGCTGCAAAAGGATGGGTGGGTCACGCCTCGTGAATCGATCCCAGTCGCCCAGGACCGCTGGAAACACGCATGCGAGCGAGCGAGCAGTCGACGCGAACAGACAGCGCGGGAGGTGGCTGCTGTGCACCAAAAAATCGCCGACGCGCGTCATCGCCAACGCGTGGTTACCGGCGATCTTGCGCGTTTCGAGCAAACACAAAAGCAACAAGACGAGGCGCTTGCGCGGGCAATGGATTGGCGTCAGGCGTTGTGTCAAAATCAATGCATTGTTGAGATGGAGGCCGTGGACGACCCAGATCTGGAAAATCAAGGACTCGAAGGACGGCTGCGTGCCGAAGCGGCAACTGCTGCGACATCGATACTCAAAGAGCACGTCGATCGTGCCGAAGACGATCGGTCGCTCCAGGGACTCGAGTCCACCGGCCTGCTGCCACCCCCCCGCGATGTCGAACGGGTCACCCAGGTGCTGCGAGACCGATCATCGCTAAACGCCCACAGTGGGACAGCCTATCTTGCCGAGACCGTCCCCGTAAGCGAGCGCATCCAGTGGTTGCAAAGCGATCCGGCCCGCTTTGGCGGCGTCATCGTCGTCGCATCCGAGCTCTCTGCACAGGTTGCCGATGCGACAGACAAGCTGGACCTTCGCAGCCCCGTGCAGGTCTCGGTGATTTCGTCGGACTCTCCACCGGTTGAGGACACCCCGCATGTTGAAGACTCTCCACCGGTTGAGGACTCTGTTTCCGCTGATGGGACTGCCAACCAGCACCACGTTGTATCACCGAACCCCGCGACCTATGACTATGCGCAGGCCGAATCCACGCGTGGCGTGATTCAAGAGCGACAGCAAGCGAGCGAACGGCGGATTGCAACGCTGCGGTCGCGACAGCGAGATTTTGAAAAAGCCGCTGACGAACTACAGCGTTACCTCGATGACTGGGGACGGGGCCAACTCGATGCCCTGCAGCAGTCGCGGGATGCGATTGCCGAGCAAGCAGCACTGGCCCAATCCGAATTGGCCGCCCTGGCGACGCAAGAGCAACAGTATCAGGCCGCCGCACTCGATCTCGAATCCCAGCAACAACAAGCGGTTGCCGACTTGACACGAGCCGAGCGCGCCGAGGCCGCCCTCGATCTGTTTTGGAACGACCATGAGGCTGCAATCGAATCCCTTCGATCCCAACGCGAGAGCGCCGAAAAACAGATTCGGTACGCGCAGCGCGAGTTGGCTGGGAACGCTCGCGATGAGTTACACGCCGCCCGTAAGCAATTGGATACACTTATCGATCAAAAGAAGGATTGCCAACGGGATTGGGCTGCACTTGGCCAAGAAGCGGCGCAAATCGCATACTTGTTGCGGCAAGAGGCGCAACAAGAAGGGCCACAAGAAGCCCGTCCAGCGATTCCGCTAGACCAAGCGCGCGATCGCTATCGGCATTTGCTCGCCAACTGGGAGCATCGGACCAGCGACAACCGATTGCAGTGGCAGATCGAGGACATCACCACCCGGGCTGCGCCGATACGCAAACAATTCGCCGAGCGGTCAGCGGAGTTCGAGCAAGGTAGCATCTCCGAGCTGGCACGACTACCAGATTTGGACCAGCAAATGGCAGCGACGCAGCTGGCTTTGGACAAGTGGCGCGGTCGGCACGCCAAGGCTGTGGCGCGGTTGGAGGTAGCGCAAACACAACTGTCCCAGTCAAAAGGGCGTCGTGACGCGCAAGATTTACCTCCCGCGACGGACGATCAACCGACGCCGACAACGGCGGCGGCGGCCTCCGCTGCGGCTGATGAGATGCGTGTTGCCGTGCAAGAGTTTGTCGAGCTGGCCCGCCAAGAAGAAGAGCAGGAGCAACGCCAACGCCAAGAAGCCGCGCGATTCGAGCGGTCGAGTGAGCGATATTTGTCTTTGGCCGGGACACTTGCGGCGCTCGTGCAGGGGGCCGGTTTGGAGTTGCCGCCGGTCGCGATTGCAAGCCTGCCACAGAGTCAGGAAGCGATCGATACCCAGATCAGCGACGTCTCGAGCCGGTTTACGGCGGCCAAACAGCGACTGTTGACCGCAGAGGCTGCGCGAAGAAAAACCGCCGATCAGGTTCGCTCGGTGGCCACGGCGCCAAGCTTTTCAGCGCTTCGCTCGCAAGCACGCGAGCGGATGAACGCCGACACCCACGAGCTTTGCCAGGACTGTGAGCGAATCGCCACGCAGCTTGCACCGCGGTTAGACATCATTCGCGATCACTTGGACGAGATTGACAAAGACCGTCAGATCCTTGTCGGTGCACTGCAAAAAATTGGTGCAGAAGCGGGCCAGCTGCTTCGCCGGGCGCAACGGGCGAGTGTGTTACCACAAACCCTCGGGGCATGGGCGGGAAAACCGTACCTGCGAATTCGTTTCAACTTTCCAGAAACCGATGTAGAACAACGATCTCGACTCGACCCGCTCGTTGATCGCTTGGTGCAAAAGGCACATATTCCCAGCGGCCTCGAACTCGTCAAACTGGCAATCGCCGAACTTGCAGGCGCACGAGGCTTTGAGGCCAAAATCCTCAAACCCGACGCTGTGCTTCGCCCGGAGCCGATTTCGATCGTTGCGATGAACACCTTTAGCCGCGGTCAGCAGCTCACTGCGGCGATTCTTCTCTATTGCACTCTTGTGCAACTTCGCGCGCGTACCAGGGGGCGCGGTCACGGCCCCGCCAACGCTGGCATTCTCCTGCTCGACAATCCGATCGGGACTTGCTCTAGTGTTCCGCTGCTCGAATTGCAACGTGCGATTGCCAAAGAAATGCGTGTCCAACTGATTTACGCGACTGGCGTGGACGATCTGGAAGCACTGGAGACGCTGCCCAACAAGATTCGCCTCCGCAACACCATGCGCGACCGGAGCAGTGGTGATTTTCACGTGACGCCCGAAGCTCAGGTCGAGGCGGTTCGCATTGCGCGTACCGGTAGTTGATGCGTGCTGCGATTGAGCTCCTCGATGGTCTTCGTGAGCGCGCTGCCGGTCGGAAGCGTATTCGCCTCGCTGCCGTGTGGCAAATTTTTAGGCGCGATATTCGAGGGTATACGGGGGACCTCAACGCTCGTCCGCAGCTCGCCGCGCTGCTCAACGAACTCGAAGCACTTGGCACCCTGCGTCAACCCAAAAGCAAAAGTCGCTGGGACCACGTCGTTGACCCACCGCTACCGCACTGGGTGGAACTGTCGGTCCCTGATCAGCACCAACCCCAACCCCAGCCCCACAACCATCGAACCATCGCCTGGCCGGCCACGATGCGATTTGTCTCCGAGCTTCCGCGAGTCCGCAATCTCGAAGAACTTCTCGCGATTCGTCGCTTTTTGGCGGCAGGCGGCACAAATCGTCCTCTGGTTCCGATTCGCGAACGGTCTTTGGATCTCTTTGGTGACGAAAAACGTCTCGACAAGCTTCGCAAAGGTGCGCTATTTCGCCCCGGTCGTTTGAGCCTTGATCTTCTGCGTTGCCACGAAGTTGCGCCACCACTTACCTGGCAACCGGGACCGGCCACAAACAGCCGCACGGTTCTCATTCTCGAAAACTTGCACAGCTACGATAGCTTTCGTCGCTTCAACCGGCAAAAAGGTCAGTATCGCGCAATCGCCTACGGACATGGTTCGGAACTTCACGCGACCATCCGCGATGTGCCGCGACTGCTCGCCGATCTCGATGCGCAACGGGTCGAGTACTTTGGCGACCTTGACGCAAAAGGGCTTGAGATCGCATACGCTGCCCACACCTGGCTTTGCTCCTGTGACCTAACATTATCGCCGGCAACCCATTGGTATCAACGCCTCATTGACAAAGCCCTGCAGCGGAAACTCGAGGGGGCACCGCAGGTCCCATCCGCCCATGCAATGCGATGGTTGCCCCCAACACTTCGCGACCGCGTGACCGAACTATTGACAGCTGGATACCGTGCCCCCCAGGAACTCGTCGGTTGGGAGACACTAGAACAACTGTAAATTCCCAGCGCGCCTACAGGCTGAGGTGCTGCTACAAAGCCGATATGTTCGATATTGCGCAGGTCCATGCTGAAGAAACCCATTTGGCCTCACTGATTCAGGAAAATAGTTAATTATTTTAGCGTGTTCTATGGTTGAGTAATGTCAATACGTTTGTATTGACATGATTATGGGTAACTGTCACACTTTCGTTAGCCCATGCACGCAAACGATCTTGCTAAAACACAGCAGCTGCAAATTCGCGTTTCACCATCGGAAAAGCAGTTGATTCGTGATCGTGCCAAGCGCGCCGGTATGACGGTATCCGCTTTTGTGCTTGATCAATTGCTCAATCGTAGGCGCTCCGAGTGGGAATCCCTTGTAGCGCAGCTGGCATCCACCAACTCCCTTCGCTACGTTTTGGCTGATGTTAATGATTTTCTCGCGAATTTATCGTTAGAAGAATTTGATCGAATTGTAGCTGAACCATCTGTGACCCATGAGCATTATCTGGCCAATTATCTGGCAGCGATGGTCGAGTGCGCAGCGGTACGTTTGGGAGGCGTGCCACCTCCGTGGACGAGGCATATACAGCCGCTCGATAAGCCCGTATTTGGCACACAATTAAAAAGTCTACGGTTGCATTTGCTTACCCAAACACCGTTGCCGTTCCGGCGCCGCAATATATTTGTCGATTCATCCATTGGAGACCGCGTCTAGTGGTCGCTATTTTCGACAAAGAAAGGATGCTCGCGCTATTTAAGCTTCTGAATCTAGAGTTGGAGCGATCCGAGCAGGTTGCGGAGCTCTATTTGGTCGGTGGTGCGGTGATGTGTCTCGCGTTTAACGCCCGCCAATCTACCAAGGATGTTGACGCATATTTTGTGCCGACCCTGGTTGTCCGACAAGCCATTGTCAGGGTCGCACAACTGGAGGGGATTTGTGATGACTGGATCAACGATGCGGTAAAAGGATATCTAAGCCCAAAAGGAGAGTATGATCCGTTTCTCGATCTCCCCCATCTCAAAGTCTATTGCGCACGGGCAGACTACTTACTTGCCATGAAGTGTCTCGCATTTCGCATCGGTGCGGAATTCCACGATGAAGCAGATATTCGTTATCTACTGCGTTTTCTCAATATTGAGTCTTATAAACAAGCGAGGCAGACAATCGAGCGCTTTTATCCCGTAGACCGGTTCCCGCAAAAAACGCTCTACGCGTTAGAAGAGATCCTGGGACCGCCAGGACCATAGACCACCTCCAGCGGGGCCGGTATCCACTACATGTTCGAGGTGCTTATCTTGGGGCCCGAGGCGATTCCTTGGGTTCGAGGCCACAGCGAAGCATCACCAGAGCTAGCGGTACTTTCCGCATTGGCCCATGGGAACGATCCCGGCGGGTCTATCCGTCCCTAAAGATTTGGTCCGTCGATGTGACAACAACAGCTTTTTTGAACCATTGTTCCAATAGGCTAAGATCCTTGCAATCTGCCAATTTCTGTTTTTGTTGTTGTGACAACACTAGGCCGCGGTCTTCGAGGACGTGGCGGATTGCTTGCTCTGCAGTCTCGAGTAACCCTTCTTCATAACCCTGTACGTGGCGTCGCTCCCCTTCTGTTCGTGCCTCGAAGATCTCAGACGACGATGATGCAACGATGGCCTTTTGTATCATTTCCTCTAGAGCGGCGATATCCTCAAACCTTTGCGCTCTTTCTATCTTCTGCCTGAGTGCAAGCGAGGGTGATATTCCTCGGGCGTTCAACGCGGTGATGATGAGTCGCGATGTCTCAGATGCCTGGCCCTCGTGGCGGCCTTCCGACACAAATTGGTCGACGACGCCCTGTATCATGGCTCGAATTTGCTCTAATGTCATCTCACGTAAGATGCACGAGTTTATCGTGCAAGGCAAGCTGTTCCGGAGGCCCCGTGGAGGAAGCAGACTGCTGTGGTTTGCGAATTTTCGGACGAAAATTGCTGATTCCCGGACAGTGACACGGAATATGTTGGACGAAATTGGCCGCTAAAGGTCCTGCTCCGGACGAAATCCCCCTGTGCCAGGGTAGTTGCGTAATGCCTGGAGGTTTCCATGGACGATCCATAAGGTGAAAGTCCAGAAGCGGTAAGAGTTCGCAGCCGCATAGCTTGAGTAGGACCGAAGCGGGAGATCCCTTCGGTGAAGGCTGCTGACAAAGCCTCGTTTGGCGAGGTGAGCGAGTACGCGGGCCGTAACGGTGAGTGAACGTCTGGTGAAGGCCCCAAAAACTGTAACCCCGGAGTGCCGAGCCCCTGCAACTAGCGGACTGCGGGTTGTTCACCCGGTGGGGTAGAGGCACGTGTACAAGGACATGGAATAGAAACAGGGAAGGGCTCCTCGTCCCGCGGAGAAAACCCGCGGAGAAAGGTAGTCGAGCAAGCTCAAAAGGCGAAGTTCGGCGAAGGCGATGGGCGTGTCAATCAACAAAGAGAAGACCAAGATCATCAGTTTCAGTGATCCTGGAACAACCTTCGAGTTTTTGGGGTTTATGTTTCGTTGGAGACGTTGCCGTTTTTGCCTCATATCCCAAACTGGAACCCGTTGGTGGCACTGAATCAGAAGTTACAACATTTTGAGATCGATGTTCTCGATATTGTCGATGTGGTCGTCACGAAGTTTAAGAGGTTCGGCGCAAACGATAAGAGTGACATAGAGGCCATGGTTGACCTAAACTTGGCGCCACACAACAAGCTGGTAGAGCGATTTCGAAGCGCGGTCGACAACTATCTTATGGACGCGAATTCGTATCAAATCCCCAACTATGTAAGGAAGTTAAACCAAGTCGAACGTGACATGCTTCTGGTGGACTCGGATCGAATTGCCAAACTGGGTTGGCCAGTGAATCCGTCGTTGGGGTAGCGTCGAGGTTCACCCGACGCAGATGTCGCGGTTGTGTTTAACTGCGGCTTCGAGCAGGGCGCAAAGGATATCGACGTCTCCCACATGATTGGTGAGTGTAAATACTTCGCCTGAATCGCCCACCCAGTTGTCTACGAGTGTTGGATGCTTTGAACGGATTTCCTTGGTTTGCTGGGCGGTGATACGCAGCGAACCGGTGGTGTTGTACTTCTTTTGTAGTGCCTCAGATAATCCTTCGATGAGATTGAGGAGGTATTGGCTACTTGCGGGGTTATAGCAGCGAGGCCCATCATCGTCGTCTTCGTCGTAGTCTTCTGGATTTGGGTCCTGCCTGACGCCGTTTTCGTCTAGCTCTCCATACCATCGATGCTCAAACCATTCGTCTTCGGGCCATGAGGCAATTTTTTCTGCCCGTTCTGGATCCACCAGGGACCAAAGGCGAGCTGCGAGATATAGGTAGGTAGTTCCGTGTTCGAGCGTGCACTGCCCATCCCAGAGCTTTGGCTCTAGGTGCTCACGTAGATCTTTAGCACGCAGACAAGTCACAATACCTGTGTGCTTTCAAGACGGGGATGGGCGATTGCTTACAATCTGGCGCACGGCGCGACTTTCTACACGAATGCAAGCAAGACCTGCAGGCTGACCGCGTCGACGAATCACTTTAGTCTAGGAGCATCGACTGGGGACTGAGTCAATGGTCTGCTTGCAACGTCTTGAACTGTTCGTTTAGCGATTGGTTAGTCTTTGAAGATGTGGTGGGTTGATGTGACAGTTACAATTTTTTGAACCATTGTTCCAATAGATGAATATCCTTGCAGTCTGTAATTTTCTGCCCTTGTTCTTGTGACAATGCCAGGCTGCGGGCTTCAAGAACGTTAGACAGTTTCGTTGTGGACGAGTACACCGAAGATGTAGTTGCTTCCTAATCCGTTGGCCGTGGTTTTGTTGGTGAAGGACTCTCCACCATTTTTGGATATTGATAACCCCTCCCATGTCGCCACGTATATTGAGCTGTCGGCGACGAATACGGAGTTTGTATAGTTGTGTCCTAACCCGTCGGCAGTAGTTTTATTGGTGAAGGACTTGCCGTCGTCTGTGGATATCGATAATCCTCTATCGGTTGCTGCGTAGATGGTTCCGTCGTGGACGAGCACATCGGAGACGTCGTTGTCTCCTACACTATTGGCAGTGGCTTTGTTGGCAAAGGATTCGCCATCGTTTGCGGATATCGATAGTCCACCATCGGTTGCTGCGTAGATAGCTTCGTCGTGGACGAATATGTCGGAGATGTAGTTGTCGCCTAGTCCGCTGGTAGTGGTTTTGTTGGCGAAGGATTCGCCACCATCTTCAGATATTGATAATCCCTCCCATGTCGCCACATATATGAAGGCATCTACAACGAATACGGAGTTTGCGAAGTTGTGTTTTAACCCGTTGGCGGTATTTTTATTAACGAAGGACTTGCTGCCATCTATAGATATCGATAGTCCACTACTGGTCGCTGCGTAGATAGTTCCGTCGTGGACGAATACATCGAAGACTGCGTTGCTTCCTAACCCGTGCGTTGTGGTTCTGTTGGTAAAGAAATTGCCACCATCTGTAGATATTGCTAATCCGTTTCGTGTTGCCACGTAGATGGTTTTGTCGTGGGCGAAAACACCGGACACAAAGTTGCTCCCCAACCCGTTAGTTGTGGTTTTGTTGGTGAAAGACTTGCCACTGTCCGTAGATATCGACAATCCTCCAATGGTCGCTGCGTAGATGGTTTTGTTATGGACGAATACGGCATTGACTTCATTGCTTCCTAATCCGTTGGTTGTGGTTTTGCTGACAAAGGATTTGCCACCGTCTGTAGATATTGATAGTCCTCCATCGGTTGCTGTGTAAATGGTGTCGTTATCGACGAATACATCTTTTACGCGATTGCTAGCGATTTCTCTATACTCAGGAAGATTGGTCGGGATTGTTATGAATTCACCTGCCACGGTAACGGTCACCCCAGTAACCGCGCTTAGGTCGATTCCATCAGACGGATCTGCAATAAAATTTAACGTGATTGGTCCGGTAACGTCATAAGTGAGATCGTTAAACGTCGCGATACTATTGATCACTGGTTGCCTTTTTGTCCCGCTCAGGATTCCATTCCCAGTTGCAATGGTAACGGAGATGTTTGTCCCAACTTCCGGATCAATTTTTTCACCAAATTGGTCCCGAACCTCTATCGTAAACTCTGGCCAAGGATTGTTGGTCAATACAAGGGGTAACGAACTTGGTGCAACCACGAGATGAGTAGAAGTTCTGATCCCATCGACATCTCCGCATGCTGAGACAATTCGCTCACCGATCAGAACCACGCTCGATTTGGCAAAACGTTGGTGATCTCTGCTGGGGCTGGTTTGGTTGGGTTGTTGGGCCTACTGGTATCAAGCGCAATATTTGATGTAGGGGCCATTTTGACCATCGCTTTTGCTCTGACGTTCTTTTTCGGAACCCTCGCATGCATTGTGCTCATTCCCACTCTGTGGTTCCAGGCTTCATCTGGCGGACATACCGCATCTTTCACGAGTGCAATACGCGCGTGGTTGGTCCAATCTGGCGCACGACGCGACTTTCTACACGAATGTAAACAAGACTTTTTGGCTGATCGCGCCGACGATGCTGGCTGAAGAAGATACTAGATGTTACCCCAAACATCGCGAATCGTATCAGCATCCAGAGCGTGATCAAACCATTGTTCGAGGAGTTGTAGGTCTGCGCATGAGCGAATACGTGCCGCATCGTCGTCGGAAACTAGGATGGCACGTTTTTCTAAAACCTTGAGGAGGCTGTTACGCAGAGCTTGAAGCTCCCCTTTTTGAACGCCCTCTCGAAGCCCTTTCTGGATCCCTTTCTCAGCACCCTCTTGAATCAGAAGGTCCCCGGCCGTTTGAACAGCCTTGCGTCCCGTTTCGCCTAAGAATTCTTCCATCAGTTTCTCCAATCCAGGTCGGCTTTCGGGACCGACCTGCAACATGTAGTACACCAGACGGGGAACCTTCTTAGGAGCATCGCGGTACTAATCGGAGCACGATCTTCACGTGCCGCAGCCAAAGTGCAAATGCACCGCTGGCGAACCCGAGCGAGAAACGAGTCCCATCATGAAGACCAAGCATCCAGGAAAAGGCCCTCTGCACGATGCATTCGGACCAGGATATGTGGGGCTAGCACCCGGAAAGAGGACCCGGACTGCAAGCCTGGGCGGTGTACGCCACGTCGGAGAGACGCCGGCCGGACCGGATTGGAGTACCTTCAACGATCCATCAAATTTACCCTCCAATGCGAAGCCAAGTCATCCCGCGCCACCCGATCCTTGGCGCGACCCCGAGGACGAAAACGAAGTCAATTGGAACAACCAAGTCAAATGGACTGGCCTAGCTGACCCCTTCGTCGTCCAACCGGTACTTCCATCTGCAACATGCCCGCCACCGCCAAACACGAAGATGGAACAGCCGCAGTCACATCACCGCAGCGAGATGCCCGACCCGTTTGACTATTCGGGAAAGGCGCTCACCAATCCGATCAAAATGACCGCGCGGCAAAGCAAATGGCAAGCCTACCGAACTGCCGCCCAGTATGTACAGACAAAGCAAGAAGCCGCAGCTCCAGAAATCAACGCTTACTTGCACGCAGAAAAGAGCAGTGAGCTGAGAGCCCTCGGATTCTTTCGCGATACGACTAAGTCTGCAGAAACCCTTACATTATCCGCCGAGCACCAACAGCTCCCCAAACGCGGTGGAGCGACTGTTGGCAGCCTGTTTTGCAGTGACCACAGATGTCAGGCCTTGGATCGGTTGGTTCGGTCGCAACCATTCTCATCGACGCGTTTCCAGATGAGCGAATCCAAATCGCCAAAGCGAAACTCGCGATTGCACGCACCACCATGAAGACTACGAAAGTAGATCAGTTGCACGCGCGCTTGCAGGAGTCAAAAGCGGAAATGAGCGCTGCGATAGCACTTGTAGAGGCGGCAATCGCAGAGCTTCGTACGGGTCTGTCAACACGGCGTGACGCCTACGACGATGCCGCCATAGAAGCGGGGCAGGTTGCGTCAGGGGATTCGATCAGCAAAGCAAAGAGCGCTGGGTTTATCGCCGCGATTCCCATTGTTGAGTACGTCGTCGCGAAGCTCAACATCATCGTTGACAAGACTGCCAATCCCCGTCCCCCCTATACTCCAGCAGCCGGGGTAGGCTACGGGATTGCATTGTATCATCAAAAGTGGGAGGCAATAAATCTACCAACTGCGATCGGGGCGCTCGAGTTTTGCCACACGACGTTTTCTGAGTCAGCGAACGCTTGGGGAATCAGACTCCAACAGTTACTCGCGGCCAAGGCTCGGATGTCTGGAGAGCGGCCAGGGTGAGAGCTAGTCTGTATCTGCCGGTTGGCTACGGCGGCGTTTTGAGCTGGGGTGATCGCGATAGTCAAGGTGCATGATTTTCGTCGTTTGCAACGGCATGCCGTACTGTTTATAAAGGTGGTCAATTCGATTCTCAACTCTTTGGCCTGTGGCCAAGGGCCATTCTCGTTGGTGTGCGTCACTAGTAGATGTTGCGTGCCCTCCTCAACATAAATGCCATCCTCTAGTCCGACATGGATGCTAGGAGTCAAAATCGGAGCGACGCCACCAATCCGTGTCTCCGGATGCGCCTCCATAAACGTTGTTAACGCCTGTCTACAAGCGTTTGGGCCGTGAATCTCTCTCATGACCACAATATCCTCTGGCGTCGTTTTTGTTTTCTCGATACAGGAACCTTCGTTACCGTAAGCGTCCTGGGGCCTGCTGATGAACAACCCAAAATGACAATGGATAGAAGCAAATACTTCATGAGGTTTGATCCCGCTCGTTTTCACGTCGAGCAAAGACTGACAATACTACGGCAAAAGCGCGAAGAAAGTGCCACGGGAAAGATAATACATTCGGTCGGATCCTAAAGACCTTTCGTGAACAAAATTCGTCCGAGAATCTACGAAATCGTCCGGTTTGGCCAAATTCGTCACCCATAGGAGCGGTGTATATTATGCCGGGGACTATGAGATTATTCTTCAGAAGCGATTTTGCGGATCGCATGAAGTCGTTGCTCGATGATTCTAAGGCGGTTTGAGTCGCCTCGGACTGCTCCTGGGATTGTTTCACTGGCAAGTCGTGACCACATCTCGTTCAGGTTTTCTGCGAGATACTTTTGCAATTCCGTTGCTGCGTTTTGCACCTCATCCACTATCGTGGGGCGACCTTCGATAACAGCGACAAAGTCTTCGAGATCATGGCTGGCATAATAATCGCCATTGCCTCGGTTGATGAACGCTTCGATCTTCAAGCCCAGGAAATACGGCGCTGAGACGATTTGCACGACCCGGTCACCAACCGTTTCTGATATGGGATGCTCGATGGCTTCCTTCAACCACCTTCCAGCAAATCCAAGTACCTCTTCTTGGGTGGGCATGACGTCGAGGATCAGAAGGCCCTTGCGAAAGCGGCACAGGGGATCGTCGGGATTTGTCATCGAACCAGGATGCCACCCTAAAGTACCCAGCCGTGTTTCGATCGTGCGGTAATTCAGTGAGGAAGCTCCAATCTCTACAACACAGTCGACATCGTCAGTTTCGCGGATCGGATCCGTCGCTGGACTCGTAATTAAGAGCCCGGCGACGACGCCTCCCACGAAGACTACTTCGTCGCGAAGGTCACCCATCTCGTTGACCACTGCCGCGAACATATTTCGATTCACGTCGGTCATAGTAGACGGGTCCGCAATATATCGCGGGCAAGCTCGCGCTCGCGGGCGTCTCCTACTCGGCCCGCATCCACAAGAGCTAGCAGCTCGTAGAGCGTATTGTCGTGCAGGGTCGCTTCTGGCACACAAGGGTGCAATGGTTTCATCGCCATGCCCCGAACCTTGCCTTCGTGGTAGGGCCAGACGACCGGCTCGGGATCACTGGCAAAGTGGCTGGCCAGTATCGGGGCACTGCCAGCCGTTGGTATTCCCCGCTCTAGCCGACCGAGGTGTGCTGGGAAAACATAGGGTACGCCAAATGCCAGGAGTTCAAAGAGAGCCTGTCTATTGATCCGCTTAATGTTCGATCTACGACTTTGGGGAGTACCGACGATCGTGATGATACGGCTGTTTTCGCCTCGCCGAATGGCTCGGTATGCTTGCGCTTGGCTCATCCCAAGCTCCTTCGCCAGTTGTAAGGAGGAGATATCCTCCTCCTTGGTGATTAGGAGCTTCAAGAACACGACAATGTCCTGCCCAGAAAGCATGTAATAAGGATAGACTCATTATTCATAATTCGCAATTCGAATAATGAATAACTAGATGGAGCGACATTGATATCAATAACTTAATCCTTTGTTTTCTCCACAAACACCGTCCGACATCGTCAGTTTCGTGAATCGGCTCTACCAGGGACTCATAACCAGGATCCCAGCGACGCCTCCTCCCAAGAAGTCCACTTCAACTTTGCAAATGGGCACCGGCGACGGGGGCATTACGTTTATCCGACGCAAATGTCGCGGTTATGTTTGATGGCGGTTCGAAGCAGGGCGCAGAGCAGTTTGACTTCTCCCACGTGATTGGTGAGTGTAAACACCTCGCCTGATTCACCCGTCCAGTTGTCCACAAGGAATGGGTGTTGGGCTCGGATCTCCTTGGCTTGCTGGGCGGTGATGCGCAGCGTTCTGGTGGTATTGTATTTCTTCTGTAGTGCTTCGGGCAAACCTTCGATGAGATTGAGCAGGTATTGGCTGCTTGCGGGGTTGTAGCATTGAGGCCAATCGTCATCGTCTTCATCGTAGTCTTCTGGATTTGGGTCCTGCCTGACGCCGTTTTCGTCTAGCTCTCCATACCATCGATGCTCAAACCACTCGTCTTCGAGCCAAGAGCCAATTTTTTTTGCTCGATCTGGATCGACGAGGGACCAAAGGCGGGCCGCGAGATGCACGTAGGAACTCCCGCGTTCGAGCTCACAGGCAAAAATGTCAACGGTAATCGCTTGGTATGGGCAGGTGTCGCAGCCTTCTCCATCACAGTTTCGTTCTTTCATTGTGTTGTGTAGGTACATGCTCATTTGTGGGCATCCTCGATAATCATCTTAGCCAGTTTTTTTAGTTCTTTTTGGGTGAGGCCGAGCTTTAGATCGAATTGTTTGTCATCGGGGCCCGCTGTTTTTGCCTTGTCAGCGGACCCGGTGCTTGCATCGATCGCGTCTGTGATGTCTTTGTTTCTGTGGTGATGCAATCGTATTTTGTCGTTTCCAGAAGCAATTTGTGCCAGGGCGTCGATGGCTTTGGTTTGCTGCTTTTTGGCGCCGGCGTGGCTATCATTTTTTCCTGATTTGACCTCAATATATTGGGAGATTTCTGCCTTCTTTTTCCCTTTTACGTCTCGGATTGCAAGCACATCGAGGTTGGTTAATCGTCGCCAGACCTTGCCATCAAAGGTGTACAGGGGGAGTTCCTTTCCAGGTGGAAGGGATGCTTCTGCCTCCGCCTTCGTTTTGAAATCGCCAAATTGTTCGCCCACGTCGACGTCATCAAAGACTCGATAGCCGTCTTTGGCGTCAAAGTCTTTTTGTGCTTGCAGTTCCGCTAGATGTTCCGCGAGCAATGACTGTACATTGTCAGTGTCTTTTTCGGCTATCTTTTGTTTTACGAGTGGGCGTTTCAAAAAGCCGCTTTTGCTGATCTTATCTTGAGCGTCGGCAAAGCGGGCGTCGGCGGCGGCTTGTTTGGCGGCGGCCTCGCGTTTGCCGCGGGCGCGTCCTTCGAGGTATTTAACGGCGTCGTGGCGCTCGAGTTGGCCCCATACGTCTTCGGGCTGTTTTCCTTTGCTGATCAGCTCGAGTTCGGCTTTGGCATCTGGGCTGAGTTGGGCTTCGATTTTGGCGATCTCGGCTTTGGCTTGCTCGCGTTGGCGGTGGGTGTGGAGTTTGTCGAGGACTGCCTCGTCGCTGAGTTTGCGGGTGTCTTTGTCCCATTTGCCGGCTTTTTTGAGTTCGTACTCGACGTCGAGGCGGGTACCGACGTCAAGCTCGGGCTGGGTGCCCGGGGGGAGGTCTTTTTTGATGAAGTCGGTGGGTTTGAGGCCGCTTTTGACGAGATCGCGGTTGGTGACAATTAGCAGGGCGCCGTTGAGAAACAGGCTGGATAGGATGCGAAGCAGTGCTTGGAGCTTTTGGGCGTCGTCAAGGGTGGGGTCGGCTTGAATGGCCTTGATTGTCGAGATGGCCTCGGTGCTGGCGTAGACAAAAGTGCCTGCGTCACCGGCGAGGGTGCTCATGATCATCCAGTTGCCGGCGCGATACATCATGGGGTTGGCGGCTTTGATGCCGTAGGTGCGCAGAACGGAGCCGGTGATGCCAGTAAATGCGGTGACGATGGCGATGGCGTCGAGGACGTTTTCGCCGGAGAGGGTGTCGCCGCCTTTGTTGATACGCTCGTAAATGGCCACGGAGGAGCGAGCGACGACGGCAGCCATCAGCGCAGCTCCGAGCACTTTGGTAATGGTGGCGTCCGGGGCGGCAAGCAGCAGCGCGCCGACGATCAGTCCGCCTACGGTGATAATGCCATCAACCCAATCTTTGGCTTTTTTCCACGTCGTCGTGGTCGAAAAGCTGTTGCCGTGTTTCCATCCCGTTGGGGAAAAGCGGTGAACGACGCGGCCGCCGGTGGGGTATTCGTTGTCTCCCTTCCAGTCAGCAAATACCGACGCGTAGGCTTCGAGCGGTGTTGCCCCGCTTCCGTCGAATTTGAGCACTTTGCTGCTGGTGACATCGAGCAGCTTTGCTTGGTAGCGCTCATTCTGTTTCTTGATCGTGAGGTAGACCGAGAGCGGCTGGGCACCGCCGCCTTTTGGCATGACGAGCACTGCCTCGATGGGGCCCTGATAAGATCGGTTGCTGTCATCTTTGTCGATCTGAGCCGCATCGGTGGGCAGGTCTTGGGCCGAATCTTTGTCGGGTGCGTGCTCGTTGAGTTTGCGAAGCCGCTTTTTTTTGCGCCTCGAGGCGTTTTTCCCAGTACTCTTGCTGGCTGCCGCCTTTGGCGACTTTCGTTTCTAGGTCTTTGATGGATTGCTGGGTCGAGACAGCAAGCTCGTCGAGCTGGGGCGTTTTGGGGCGGAACGGCGAGGTTTTGAGCTCGTCCATAAAGGTCTCGCCAAACGCGTCTGCACTGAGGACCTCGATGGATATTGGCTCCGCGTCGCGAAAATCGCCCGTCTTTCCGCCAAAGCCAAAATTGCGTTTTACGTTGGATACTTTTGCTTGAACTTGAAACGTTCCGGTTTTGGAAAACGTGTGGGTGAGGACGGGCAAATCCGAGGCGACCTTTTTGCCACCGACAAACCAGGAGATCGCGTGCTTGGCGTGGTGGGGAACCCACGGGCCGACGCGAAACTGACCGCGCGCGCCTTTGACTGTTCGCTTGGGGGCCCCGATGATCTGGAGCTTGTCGGGTACGTGCTTGGAGAATTTTACAAATCCGGTCGTAAGCGTGGTCGCTGGCGTTTTTGAGCCGCCGAGAAAAATGTGGCACAGGACTTCCATGCCGCCCGCTTTGTGGATCGCGGGAGGTCCGCCAAAGGCGCCCCAAAATAGATCGTCCAGCTCCAAGACGCTGAGTTTGGAGCGGTCGCTGCTGGCCGAAGAGCCGACAAGAAAGCGAAACTGGCGTCCCCCCGCTTTGCCGCGCCAGGCATACGTAACGGTTTGTCCCGGTTGTAGGTGGTCGAGCTCGGCGCGGTATTGGAGCCGCTCGCCAAAAAACGGCGTCCCCTTGGCGCTCGCGACGATGCGGCCGCCGACCTCGAGCATGTTTTTGTTGTTGACCGCGGCATCGAGGATCCGGCCCTTGGTCATCAAGACGCCAAAGTCGTCTCGGAGCTCGGTCAACAGGGCATCGATTTTGGCATCGGTGCCGGCCATGTCGCCGTCGGTACCACTGCCCTCGACAAGGGATTGTTTGGTGGCAACGAGAGTCTTGAGCTCGCCAGTGATTTGCTGGTAGCGGGCCTTGTCGAGTGGTTTGGGTGGTTTGTTGCCTGCGCAGGCGCGCAGGCAAAGCCGCTGGTTTGCTGCGGGCGTACTTGCTGGCCGGACAGGGCGCGTTGTACCGCGCGGGCCGCCGGCTTGCTCGTCTTGGTCTGCTCGAAGGGGTGGGCGAGGGCCAATGGGCTTGGTCCCAGCAATTTTGCCAGGGCGCGTTTGCCATGCAGCTTGGCGAGCGCGCCAATCGTTGCCTGGTCTGCGTCTTGCTCGTGGGCGCCGCTTGAGGTTTGCAGTGGAGCGCGCTGGACGGCGGCGTTTTGTGGGTTGGTGAACGATGCAGATGCGCCGCGTTGTTGGCTAACGTGGGCGAGCTCGTGGGCGAGCAGGGCGTCGCCCTCGGGGGTATTGGGTTGATAGGTGCCGTGGGCAAAGGCGATGTTTGTGCCTTGGGTAATCGCCTTAGCGCTGTTTGTCTCGACCCACCGGGAGGCCTTGGCATCGGTATGGACACGCACGTCTGAAAAGTCGTCGCCATAGACATCGCCAATCTTGGCGGCTGCGCTTGCGTCAATGGGAGCGCCGTTGCCTGCAGACGAACCGCCGCGGATAGGCAAACGCTGTACGCTGGGGCCCAGGGGACTGAGGGGCTGAGTACTGGGGTGCTGGGCACTGGGGTGCTGGGCACGAGCGGCCCGGGCTGCATCTTGATCGAGGGTCGCTGCATCTGCTGGGATTTTCCCCGTGTAGGCCCATTGTCGCACACCCTGGCGAACGCGACCGACAACCAGGGGAAACCACTCCGCCGCAGTGTTCGCCCCACCGCCCAAGTATTTTCGGATTGCGCGCTCACAGTGGGCGGCGCTTTGCCCGCGAAAATGACTGAACCACTTGTCGATGTAGGGGCACCCCATGACCGACCCCAGGGTGCCGAGCTCATCCTCGGCCGCTTTGGTGACCTGGTCTTGCAATTGGCACAAAAATTGGGCGACCGGCATCTGCCCGGGGGCAAGGGCTGCGGATGGGTCATCGACGAGAATGGCGGTGGGTTTTTCTCCGCTTGCCACGGCGGTTGCGACGCTATCGGCCTCCGCTTCTGCCGGGCTATGGGCCGCACCGACCTCGACCTTTTTGTCCACCGCAGGCCGCGCGGCGGCGCCCTGTTGCACGACGTGCGTCATTTCGTGGGCAATCAGCTCGACATCGGTGTCGGTTTCGCCGGGGCCGAGAAAGATATCTCTTCCGTGCGCGAAGGCACGGGCACCCATCGCGGCAGACGCTTGGTTGGCGAGGGCGTCATCATGAACCCGAACCGCGGACAAATCGGCGCCCAGGTGGGCCTCGACCTTGTTTCGGACGCCGGTGTGTGGCGGGCGTCCGCTGTCCTTATTATCGACGGCCACCGTGGCAACATCGTCCATCGCCGATTGCGGATTGGCGACGCCTTCCACAGAGCGTTGTATCTGCGGCGCTGGCACACCTGCATAGTCTTTGGCAACTCGGCTCCGAGCGCCGGGAGTTTTTAGCAAATCGCTGGCTGGGCGGTTTTTGCTGTCCCTGTGGTTTGCGGAGTCGCTTCGGATTTGTCGCCTAGCCATGATCTGAGACGCTGCTTTTGTCGCGGTACTGGAGTCGCATCCTAGTACGAAATCGCTGCGGATTCATTCCCCTTCGCTCCTATTTCCGGCGCCGATGTCTACCATTCACAAATGCACTTTCAGCTTGCCCAAGGAGCAATTGGCCTTCATTGACGAAAAGGTCAAATCCGGCCAGTTTGCCAGTGGCAGCGAAGTTGTCCGAGCGGGACTTCGCGCACTGCAAGAACGCAACGACGCGGTGGAGCGTTGGCTCAATACAGAGGTCGCCGAGACCTACGACGCAGCCAAAGAAGCACGTGGAAAGATCCTGTCCGTGGGCGATGCCTTCGACCAAATCCGCGCTAAGCACGCTGCCGCTGCGAAAAAACAGCAAGGGTGAAGATTCGCGCCGTTGCGTTCCACGAGGACGCAACCCGCGATCTACGTTCGCTTGTTACTGTGTGTTCCCCCAAACATCGTGAATCGTGCGAGCATCCAGAGCGTGATCAAACCATCGCTCGAGGAGCTGCAGGTCCGTGCATGCCCGAATACGCGTCGTGTCTTCGTCGGAAACCAGGATGGCACGTTTTTCCAAAACCTTGAGAAGGCTGCTACGCAGAGCTTGAAGCTCCCCTTTTTGAACGCCCTCACGAAGCCCTTTTTGAACGCCCTCACGAAGCCCTTTTTGGATTCCTTTTTCAACGCCCTCTTGAATCAGAAGGTCCCCAGCGGTTTGAACAGCCTTGCGTCCCATTTCGCCTAAGAATTCTTCCATCAGTTTCTCCAATCCTGGCCGGCTCTCCGGACCAACTTTCAACATATAGTATACCAGAACTCTCAGCCGTGACTGCGGTTGTTCTTTTGCTACGAGAGCCCGAAACACCGGTATCCATCGTGCGGCGTAGAGGAAGTTGATGCCATATGGGGTGATGTACCACGGGCTTCTGACGAGCTTGCGCAGGCCGAGTGTCCGAAAATATCAGAAAGTGGACGGTACAAAAATTTCCGCGTGTCTGAGTGGAGATATAAAGATTCGCAACCCTAGATCTTGAAGTGCAAGCAGAAACTGTCGCTCAGTTTGCGTGAGTGCTTGGGACGATACGGCGTAATCCCCTCTTTAGTCGCTCTTCGGGCGAACGACGCATGTTGCGTAGGGTGTGATGAACACCACCAACATCCAGATGTGGATATTTGCTTACAATTTCATAGGCTTTACACCACAATCGCTCGTCCTCTATCAACCAAGCTCGCTGAGCGTCTGTTAGCCCATCAAACTTCACCATGACCATGGCATGATAGCCCAAAAGCGGTGTCGGGCGAATTGGGATTTATCGTAGCAGTGTAGCGCACGCGGAGAGCGCATCTGTTAGGTTCTTGGTAGGCATTGTTTGTGTTGACGCCGATTTGACTTGCTAGCAAACGGGTGTCACTTGTCACCGGCCATTGAAATAGTCCCAGAGGAAGTTTCTGGTTACATTTGTAGCGCGGCTACATCCACTGTATCCGGGATTGTCCAGTTGTTGGTCGTCCCATGGGCGATAAAATCGGATGGGAGTTGCACGTTGTAGCATCTTACATAGTAGGGTGAGTCAAACTCGTCAGCACCCATGTCGAAGCCGTCCTTCGGTCGGTCTCCGCCCTCAGCAAAAATTGCCGGGGTGGAGCGGGGACCGATGGTAGGAGCTTGGCTTTTGTCCGAAAATCCGAGAAAACGGACGGTACGAATGTTGCTCGGTTGCAGGTTGATAGTTGACGCTGGATGTAGTGCGCTGGTCGCAATTAGTTTGAATCGCGGGAGTTATTTCGTTGACTGCAGCGAGTTTTATAGCGTTACTGAGTCGGTTCCTCGGTTGATTGAGGTCGGGGACCACGGCAAGTACCTCATGTTGCTACCGACCGTTGTTGGTCACCCTCAAATCTGTTGTCACTTGCCTGCCAGTTCCAAACTCTAGGCGTCCGGGAATGTGCGAAAAGCGTCCGAAAATCATCCTGGATTTCCGTCACTCTGCGCGATCCGAAAGATTTTAGGCTGTTCGCTTTATCTCGGACGATTTCTCCATTTTTCGGACAGTAGAGTTTCGACTAGCGATTTCTAGGTGTTTCGACTATGTTCTGAGAACAGATGATTGCAATGAAATATGTTTGGAAAATTGCTGAGCCGATTGCGGCCGGCGTTATTGTCTTGGTGCTTGCTACGACTGTTAGCTGTGGCGGTCAAAGCGATACGGAGGACATAGCCCCCGGAGATGCTCCGATTGCTAACGCCGGCGTCGACGGGGTTTATCATATTCTCGACGAGATTCGCCTTGATGGCACGGCGAGTACGAGTTCTCAAGAAACGTCGCTCCGATACCGCTGGAGGCAGGTGAGCGGTCCGCAGGCGAGATTCAGTTCGAATGACTCCGCTACACCTATATTGTTCACGCCGGGGGATCCTGGAGTGATTGTTTTACAGCTTCAAGTCAGCGATGGGCTAACGGTGTCTCCGCCCGACGAAGTTACGATCACATTACTAGATTACCAAGGAGCGCGTTCGGACTTCTCCGCTTCAGAACGATTGCATCACCTCAAATTTATTGGTAGGCACACCCGTGGTGTTGTTGGGTTGAGTATTGCAGGGAATCTTGCTTTTGTCACAAATCGTAGTGATGGATTGACTGTGATTGACATTACCGATCCACTTTCTCCGAAACGAATCGGTTCGCCAACATCGTTCCGAAAGGCCGCCGGGACTACGAATGTCACTGTGGAAGGCACTATTGCATATGTCGGATCGAATACAGCCGGCAATTTTGGCTATCACAATGGAGCCGTACATGTAGTAGATGTCTCCAATCCCCAATCCCCAATCCAGCTTTCGGAGGTTCACACAGATGGCCCCGCAGGTCCGCTGACTGTCGTTGGTGATTTCGTCTACGTGCCGGACGGGAATCAAGGGCTCGCAATCATCGATGTTACGGATCCTAACAACGCAACAAAGATTACACCTCAGTTAGAGACGGGACCAGGGACCGGTGGTGTCCTGGTTCGTGGCAATCTTGCTTATGTTACTAGTCGCGATGGATTAGTGATCGTCGACATAGATGATCCGCGCAACCCAATTATCGCTGACCAGATCGGCAGCGACGTGAGTGGTATTGCCGCTGCTGAAGATGGATTCGTGTACCTCGCAGAGGGGAGTGACGGACTTGCGATCATCGATGTATCGGACCCCTATAACGCAACAAGGATCAAGCAGATCGATGTGCAAGCAGGTAGTGTGGCAGTCTCTGGTGGTTTTGCTTACGTTACCTGGCGAAATGAATTGACGATTGTCGACATTTCAGATGCTCCGAACGCGGTCGAGATTGCACCGCCAGTGGTTTTCGAGCGTTTTGTAAGTCAACCAGTCGTTGTAGATGATTATGTGTATGCCTCCAGCGGGAGCGGGATGACGGTTGTTGATGTCTCTGATTTCCGTGCTGCCAAAGAAATTTCACACATCGGCACAAATAGTCCAGTTGGGATTCTTGTTGAGGGTGGTTTTGCGTACCTGGCAGGAGCAGACGGACTTGCCATCATAGATCGTGCGAATGCGCAAGCGCCGGATATTTCCTTTCCGTTTGTCGACACCGGTGGCGAAGCCAGGGGGCTCATCATGGACGAAAATATGGCCTATATTGTTAATAAGGATTTTGCTGGTTACGATTCTAGCATTGCCATGGTGGATGTTACCGCACCGAACAAACCCTTTCGCGTTGGGCCACAGATTACGACGGAGGGTAGCCCACAATCCGTTGCAGTTGTAGACCAAGTGGTTTACGTTGCAGACGGTTCGGAGGGACTTGCGGTGATCGACGTTGCTGATCCCAAGAACCCGAGTAAGATGACACCACAACTGAGCACGAATGGCGATGCGACTTCTGTGAGCGTTGCTGGCGATTTCGCGTACGTAGCTAGCGGGTCGGGCGGAGTGACAATTTTTGATATCTCCGATCGGCAAAGTCCCACGAGAATTACAGCGGTGGAAATAGTGGGGGAAGCTCGCCGTGTCGAGGTTGTTGGCGATTTTGCGTATGTTGCGGCAGATGTTGGTGGTATAGCCGTCATTGATATTACGGATCCTAGAGAGCCGATGAAGGTTACGCAAATCGATTTGGGGTATCGCGCGATGAGGGTGAATGTACTGGGGGATTTGGCAGCCGTAAGAACGTTATCGAATGGGGTCATGTTGGTCGACATTGTCGATCCGCGGAAGCCCCAAATCATTACTCGTATTGATAGACGAGATCCGGTACCGCATGAAAATCCCAGGGTTCAGTTTGCCATGGATGGAGAGGTTGCCATTGTAGATGTAAACCGGGTTGATAAGAGAGAAAAAGCGATTGTTATGCTTGGTTCAGGGAAGGTTGTCGGGGGTGCAGCCTACTTCCGTATCCCCGAGGGGATAGTGGCCGCAGACTTTGGTATCCCAGAATTTCCTGTACGCAGGGGCCATTTTTGGTTCGGAGGCGTCGGTGATTTTGTCGCACGGGACGGTTTCCTCTATGTAGTGACCAACAAATCGGGTTTTACTGCGATCCCGCAAGATACCCTCATAACGTTTCTAAATAACCACGTGATCACAAAAGCAGGCGCTACTCTCGAATACCGGATTTCGTGGGAGAATCTTTATCCAGGTGAAGAGCATCTTCGCTGCAAAAAGACAGGAGGAACATGTACAGTCACGGATGTGAATCAGACCGACCACACCGCTACAGTTGTCTGGAGATTGCCACTGGAACAAGGTGACTACGAAGTCGCTGTCGCGGTGAGTAACTACCACTACGAAGCGATCGCGCGCGATCGCGTTTCTGTGCGATGAACGCACGCTTGATTTTCAAGTCAAACGTGCGTTCCAAAAACAGAAGTTCTGGGCGATTTGGAGAGTAATCCCCTGAGAGGGAGCAATGCGGTAAATTTTTCGTAGAATGCGGGCGAAGGTGCGCACCGAATCTCCGGGTTCGGCAGCAAGGAGTCTTTGTTGAAATCGAACAGAGAACAGGGAAAAGACAACGGGGATATTCCCACAGGATACCGATCGCGAGGTGCGGTACCGGGGAAATCGAATAGAGCGGCCGAGCGCTATCGCAGTGTATCAGCGGTCGAGGAGGCCAAACCCCTGGACTGGAGTCAGTGGGCGGAGCTAGCACCGAGTGAGTCCGAGCAGTCAGAGCAACCAAAGAAGTCAGAAATGCCAGATCCGTTTGACTGGCGAGCGATACTAGCGCCATCAGATGGTCACGAGGGGGCTGCAGTGGCAGATGTGGGCACCGCGCGGACCGGGCGTGGGGCACCGAGTGGCTGCGACGGGGGAAGCAGCAGCAGCGCCGACAACCAGTCCCGGCGCGACACCAGCATCCACCACTGTAAAGGTAACCGTGAACGGAATGTTTGGGGGCGATCTGTCAGCGACGATCAAGGTGGAGGCCCAGGAGAAAAAGGGGAAGATGTGGAAGGCCGTCGTTTCTGCGTCTGGGGCCGTGACCGATAGCGACGGTGCAGCAGAACCGGGGCCTCGGTCGGTCAGCACGGATATTACCATCGAGCGGCACAAGCGCTACCAGATCACGGTCACCCCGACCGCGGCGGCACCCGATGACCGGTATCGCAAGACAAGCGCAAGAATCTTTGGTTATCGCGTTTTATAGCGTTACTGAGTAGGTTCCTCGGCGGTGATGCGATCGCGGGTGATGGTGTAGTAATGGTAGTTGCTGGCAGCAATTGCGATTTCATAATCTCCGGCAGTTTTTGGCAGTTGCCAAGTGACTCTGGCGGTGTTGGCGATTTGATTGAGGTCAGGGACACGGCAAGGACCTCCAGTTGTGTTGCAACTGATCACTTCGTCGGTCTCGGGGTATAAATCATTCCAGCGCACAATATACTCGAGAGTTGTTCCTACCGCTTCAAAAGTGAATCGTCGCAATAGGGTTACCGATGCTTCGGGAACAACGGTCATCCCTTGCGAGCCAACACTAAACAAAGCGTCGTCGGTGACAATCAAATCTGTCATTCGCCCATGACGGAACCGGCTCTGCCGTACCGGTGCGAGAGGGTTTTCGATGTTGATAATTTCGAGTCCTGAAGACGTCGCTAGATACGCGTGATGATCAATGATTTCGACCCGCTCCACTTGTCTGCCGTGGGTCTTGAGGCTCGAAACACGCGGGTCCTCCGTCGTTTGAACGTCTACGATCTGCAACCCCTCTCGGTCGCCGGCGATGTATACTATGTTATCAATCACGGCCATATCCTCAATTCGTCCAACGCTCATGGGCTCGCCGACAATGTTCATGGAGGTTTTATCTGTCGCGTCCACGACAATCAGTCTGCTGGGCCGACGTAAGATAGATTCGGTTGCCCTGAATGACAATAGGAGTTCGCCCTGCAATCGGGTCCCCCTGGGCCTCAATCAGATGGGGCTGGTTTGGATCGGCTACATTGACAATCTCTAGGGGAGCTGTGTCGTTTGGCCACCGTCGTTTGCCGGTGAGATAGGCAAACTCGCCAACCATAGTAATGCGGGCCGGACCACCCGTCGTGTTTAACTGTGGCGTCAAATCGCATCGGCTGCTCGGGGTTGGTGATGTCTATGGCAGCAAAACCTCCACGAGTATCGGCGACATATACATGGTCGCCGAATGTGGCGACATCTTCAGCGCGGCCGGCTGTGTCTACGTGGGTAACAAATTGGGGGTTTGTCGGGTCACTGATATCGATGATGGCGAGCCCTTTTTCGCCGGCTGCCAGATATGCATAGTTTCCGGCAATCTGAGAGCGATAGGTGTCGGTCTCGACAAGTCCTCCAACGTTGAGCTCTCCTACTTTGCGTGAAAAGGCGGGATTGGTGATGTCTACGATCGATAGCGTTTGGCCAAAGAGATAGGCATAGTTGCCAACAACCGTAACACGGTGCGGGGTTCCGACATTTGCGATTTGGACGATCTTGCTCGGAACCTCAAGAGCACTCAGATCGACGACCGTAATCCCCCCGAGATCTCCCGCCGCGTAGATAAACCCGTCGACCACGGTTAGGCGGAATGTGGGGCCGTCGGTTCCGAGCTGATGGGTTTTCTTTGCGGTACCTGGTTCGGAAACATCTACGATTGCAATGCCGCCATCGCTTGCGACGTACGCGACATCATCGACAATCTCCATGTAGTGAGCAGAGCCGCCTGTGTCAATTTGCTTGACGATCTGCGGATCTTTCGCGTTGCGACCCAGTAAATCCAATGAAACCTCGCTGACATCGAGAATCGTCAGCCCATTTTTCGCCGGCGACATAGAGATAGTCACCCGCGGCGAGCAGGTGGTTTATTTTTCCCAGCCCTAGCCTGCCGAACCGATCGCTTGCGCCGCCTTCGACTGGATTTTTGACAATCAGCTCGCCGGTAACCGAAGCATAAACATGCGTTTCGCCAACGGCGACGACAGCCCTGGGGCGGCTTGTGGGGACAAAATTTCCGCTTTTGCCAAGCCCAAAACGAAACTTCTGAACGGGGGCACGAGGGTTATCGATGGCAAACGCCGAGACGCCGCCGCGAAAATCGGCGACGTATGCGACACCGTCGACGACGGTGACCGACTCTGCATCTCCACCCGTATCGAGATTGAGCGCCGCAATCGACTCGGGGGCGGAGAGATCGGTGATGTCGACAATACCCAACCCTGCACGATCGCGGGCGATGTAGACATAGTTGCCGTTGATGACAAACTGTTTTGCGCATTCTTGGGCGATATCGTTGAGAGTGCCTCCATTGCAAAATACATTCACTTTTTTGATATTGGCTGGTTTTGACGGCGTAGACACGTCTGCAATAAGGAGACGTCCGTTTGTGGTATTTCCGATCGCGAACAAATGCCCGCGATAGACGGCAACTTGCGTCGGGGAGATGATGCCGATTTCGCTCACCTGTTTTGGACGTAGGGGATCGGATACATCAAAGATCACAACTGCGCCGTTTGCTCCACTGCTGCCTCGACTCACGGCGACATAGGCATGTCCGCTATCTACGACAACGTGTCTAACTTCTCCTTGGATTTTTTGCAAGTCGTTCTGCCTTGTCTTGGGTGTGCGGATGCGATGCTGCACTTCGTTGCTGAGGAACTGCGCGCGCTCGCCGCTGTATGCGCGCACTGACACAGTAACTTCATTCGGAGCAGAAACTCCCTGGTCATCAGCCACCTGTAACGAAAATCGCAACTCGTCACGTTCGCCGGGTGCGATAAAGCTTGGTGTCGATGACTCTGGATCCTCAAGTGTCACTTGGCGGCCAGCAAGCTGCGTCCAGCGATACTTTAGTGGAACGCCGGTTGGGCTGTTGCTCTCGGACCCATCCAGGGTCACGCGATCAAATATGTGAAGCGTTTGGTCAGGTCCGGGATCTGCGACGAGCCCTTCCTCAGATGCTGCTCCGCCACAATGGAACCACACCAAAGCAACCACCAGCACCACTGGACAATACTTGTAAACCGTTTTCTGCGCATTGATCATCATGATTGTCGCTCTTCTCCCAAGCTGCTCACCTACTTTGCCACTGGCAGTGGCCGCGAACGAACAAAGTTGATTGCGATCTACCCTGACACTCCTATCGCCGACAACAGAAATAGCGGAGTGAAAGGAGCCCGTGATGCGATTCTTCTCGCTCGGCCGTTTTTCGGAAAACTCGGACAGGAAATGATTTTGCATTCGTCCGGGAGGTGGTCGTTTTCGTCCGAAAATCCCTGCCGTTGCAGTCTTAGCGCTAGATGATGACGAAACGTTCGAACTCACAGATGACCAAAAAACGGATCTTTTGGACGCAATCACCGAAGCCAATCATGGCGAAGGTGTTGACGGCGACGTCATTCTCAATCAGCTCAGCGCCTCGTAGTTAATGGCACAGCCACTGCGGATTAACATTGTCCCGCGAGCCCAACGCCAAATTCGTCAAGCAGTTGATTGGTGGCGCGAAAATAGGCCCGATTCTGAGAGCCACACAGACATTTACAACTGGTTTTAATTAGTGCCCGACCAATAAAGGGGAAAGCAGGGAAAATATTACAGAAATCGTAAGATTCCGGAAATAAAAATACCGGGGCATCAGTTCCATTCGGTGTGTGCATAGCAAAACGCTATCCGAAAGGAATGAGACCCCGATGCGTCAAAGTGTATCAAATCATCAGAACAGGTCGTCCAATGTCAGAATCCGATCAAAATATCCATCGCGTAGTACTGCTTGCTCTGCCCCAAATGGTGCGATGAGTACGCGTTGCAGACCCTTTGATTTTGGCGGCGGAAGAACCTTAAGCCTTGCTTCGAAATCCCGGATCGCTTTCTTTGGGACAGGAGACCGTGAATACTTAATTTCGCAAAGCGAAATCACTCGATCATCTCGATCAAATACCAAATCCCACTGGACACCCGGATCACTTTTATTTGATCCCCTGGTAAAAAAGAACCTGCCCGATAATGAATCCCTTGAATGCCTAGTGCTGCGGCGATTCGTTTGTCATTTTGACGACAAAATCGCTCAAATGCGAAGCCAAGCCATGTATCAAAACTCTTCCGATTGACAGCAGCGGTTGGGTTGTCGTTGTAATCCCCACGCTGAATGTTCTTAAGTCGTGGTTGTATGAACTTGAAGTAAAACTGAAGATAGGGGTCACTCATATGATAGCGAGCTAAGGTGCTTCGAGGACCCAAATGAAATGGGATTTCCTGAGTAATAAAATCACACAGCTGGAGATCGATTAGGAGCTCGCTGATGCCTCCTCCAGACCGAAGTTGTAGATGTTTTAAAATTTCGCCTCTTGAAGCATATCTTCGTTTGCTCAGGAATTGAATTGTTTTCCTATAGTTCCGGTTCTTGGCCATGCTACTCGTAAAAACTCTGTCATACTCATGAGTAAAAAAACCATCTTGTGTAAAAGACTCTTTGCAAAGAGCTAAAAATGTAGACGCGTCAGATCGTAAATAGTGCAAATATTCCGGAATTCCTCCCACGGTTAGCTGCGCGTCAAGAACTTGCATCCGCGAATATGACCGTCCCAGGTATGCTTTTGTTTCGTTTAATGAAAATGGCCGCAAGCGAAGCTCGTGTTGGGACCGGTTGTACAGTGCTTGCGAGTGAAGCACCTGGTTAATCATGAATGAAGGGGCTGAGCCACAAAGAATCAAAATGAGTTTTGGATTATTTCGAAAATGGTTATCCCATACGTATTTCAATTCCGCGATCAATTTCGAATCATATGAGGCGAGCCACTGAAGTTCTTCAAGATACAAGGTCCATGCGCCGCTAGTGACACGAGAAGCTATCAACTCAAACACTTCCGTCCAGGACTGAAACTTGAGCTTCGCAACAAGAGGTTGCTCGAGACATATTGCTAGTTGATGAAGGGCATGCTCAATTTGGCCTGGCTGGTCTCGTCCCTCAACCCCTTCGATCTTAATAATGTTGCGCCGACGGAACGTCTGCTCGAGTAATTCTGTCTTCCCAACTCGCCGTCGACCGTATGCAACAATCAGGGAAGCACGATCGCTCTTTTCGATCTGACGGAGACGGTTGATTTCATAGGATCGACCGATGAATCGCCGATTTAGGACAATGTGTTTTGGTTTTCAACCCAGCCTCCCATGAACGCCAAACAGACTATTTTTTATCCTATTTGGCGTTAATAGGAAATACTGTCTACGCCAAATAGCTATCGTTTTCAGTCTATTTGGCGTTCGTTATAGTCGTGGTGTCGATGTAACTAGCTGATATGATAAGTGTTGTGTCGAGGTCCTCGCCAGTGCGACGATATGAAGTAAACGCTGCTAGAAATTCTTGCGAATGAGAGCCAAATAATGGCTCCAGCCTAAATTCCCTGGAAATAGCGGTTCCTGGGCGGGCTCAGATTTGGCCGAAAGTGCCGACCGTTTCTTCGGTTCACATGGCAATTGGGAGCCTTCCGAATAGGTTGCAGTTTGTAAGGGGGTGTCGTGTCCGAAAATGGTTGTTTTCGTCCGGGTTGAAGTTTGATTTTAGTCGATGTTTGTTTGGGCATGGGTTTGACAGTTGTGATTGGATGGGTGATTCTTTCCGAGTTGACTGGGCGCCGATCCATCGGATGTCGTTGCCCCCGTGCGTGACTGGAGACTTGTGTGTCCTCTACTCTGCATGAAATCCTAATAGAATTGTTTCGCAAGAATGTGGCCCTGGCCCCAAAGCTCGTTGCCGAAGCCCTAAGGGGATTGAGAAAGGTCTCGAGCAGGGCCGCGAACAAGGTCTCGAGCAGGGCCTCGAACAGGGTCGCGAACAAGGACTCGAGCAAGGTCGCGAACAGGGTCGTACAGATCAGGCGAGACACGCGATTTTTGCAGCTTGGATGTCCGGGGGCTAATCATTACTCCCGAGATTGGAGCCAAGATCGAAGAATGTACCGACCTCAATATGCTACAGCAGTGGCTTCGAAACGTTATCGGCGTCAAAACCGCGAGTGACATCTTCGATAACGAGTAAGTGCGCAAAAGCGTGGATTATCGCGACACCAACATATCCGTTGGGTGAGTGACTCTTGTCGAATGGGCTGTGAGCGCAGCGGCGTTGGCTACTGCCGCAATCCCTCTCTGGACTCGTGTGCTATGGAACAAATTCGTCTGCGCCGATATCGTAGCCGTCACCGTGGGGACGTTTTTGTTTTTCAAAATCTTCGCCAACCATCGCGTCTGGAGCGCCGGTATCAATGCAGCAAGCCGAGTTAGTGGTTAACTTGTATGTATCGGCATCGAGGGCAGGGGGGGAATTGACGTTGCCGGTACCGGGATACATGGTGTCTCCACCGATGTTGGAGTATTCCCAGCGGCAGCTGTTTTCAGTTGATGGCAGTGTGACATTCGGTGCATTGAGGTTGCCAAAGACAATATTGTTTTGTGCAACCATTCGCTTCGTGGTCATACAGGAAACACCCGAAGTGGTTGGTGGATCGGCGCTATCGGCGCCATTGTTGTAAACTGTGTTGAATGCGAAATTTTGGACGGTTTTTTCTTCGTTGTTTCGGATCGAGACCGCTGGAAATCTCCTGAGGGTGGAACCTCCGTGACCATTCCCGGAAAAAAAGTTGTTCACCACTGAAAAATCGGCGTCTCCGATTGCTAGTCCCTGCGCTTCATTGTTGATCACCATAGAGTTTCGTAGTGTGAGAGTCACCCCTTGAGAGGCGCGTATCCCGACTTTGGTGTTGGCCACAACTGTATTGTCGACTGTGATAGCACCGCCCAACCTGATGTGAATCCCAGTAAAGTTATGCACTATCGAATCTTCTTCTTCGGGAAAGTTATTGGTTATTGTCGAGTCTTGGACAGTGGCAATCCCCCCGATGACAATGATTCCACTGTGGAATCCAGGGCCATTGTCACCGCTCACTGCGGAATTTTGCACAGTGAGGGTCCCGCTTCCGATACCTATTCCGGTACTGTTATTGGTAACTGCTGAGTCTTGTACTGCGACGACACTATTCTGAATGCTTATTCCGTTGCGATTGTTGGTAATAGTCGACTTTCGTACTGTCAGTGTGCCTCCATTGATGTCTATTCCGGTATCGCCATAGTTTGCGATGATCGATTCACCCACGATCTGGACTGTACAGTTGGTGGCGTCTAATCCAGAGTGGAAGTTTGTCCTCCTCGTAATGCCTGTGAGCTCTGTTTGGAGCAACGAAATCGAAGCATCGACACAAGAGATCCCATCGTAGTTTTTTCCGGTTTTTACCCGAACCGTATCCAAAACCAAATGGCTCTCGTCTGTGACCCGTAATACTGGTTCGGTATTCGTTTCTGGCGGGTCGATGACGACACCATCTTCGCCGAGAATCAAGACATCTGTGGCAATTTCGAGTGTCTCTGGATAGGTCCCGGCCGCGACCCGAATCGCCGTCTTGGTAGAGTCATCAGCTGCAACGAGACGGAGTGCTTTGCTTATCGTCGCACAAGCGAGATCCCCGGGGTCCTCACCACATGGACCATTGTCTGTTGTCTTTGTGTTTGCATCCACAAATACCACGGCATCTTTTGGCAGGCAGGCCCCGGTGGATCTGGTGCATACGCCAGGGACGCCGTTACGGGAGCATTCTTCGTGGTTTTGGCAGCCCCGGCATGCGTAGGCATCGCAGATCGGTTTGGTCTCGTCGGTGCAATCGCTGTCGACAATGGCGGACTTTTGTAAACACGTAACGCAGGTGCCATCCAAGCAGTGTGGTACGGCGGCGTCGCGCTCTGAGCACATTGTGTTTCCGCTGTCGCCGGGTCGGCAGGGTTGGCAACTGCCGTCGATTGCACAGTCGGGGGCTGCGTTGTCCCGGCAATCGGTTGGTGTTGTGCACGCGATGCAGCTTCCCCGCTCGCTGCATAGTGGCGTTGTGGCAGCCACCGCGATACATTCGGCGTCCCCTTCGGTTCCCGGAGTGCAACTGCGACATAGATTTTCTTCCACGTCGCAGATCGGAACCAGGCTCAGGCATCCTTGTTCGCAACTTGGTCGAAAGACACATTCGTTTTGTAGCGATCCACTCTCGCCCAGTGAGTCACAAAACATTTTCGGGTTGCTGCACGATAGACTGTCCGCGCAAAACTCTGGGTTGCTTTGTTTTCCGCAAGTGGTGTGTGCCAATGCAACAGCAATAAGCACGTAGGGAAAGACAGCTCGGCCCATGCCAAAACTGTCGTTGGGGTGGTCAGTTTTCATGTTTTTGAATCCGCCCAGCAACAATGCTGTAAAAAGAAAGGAGAAAGAGGTGCATTTGGCTATCTCTTCGTAGAGTCGCGTGGATTGTGAACGTGATAGGACTTCGGATACCACGTATCATCTCGATGGGGAATAGAAAAATCAGCCGCCGTTAGTGTCCGAAAATCTCGAAAAATGGACGGCACGAACAGTGCATAGCTAGGATTTTGATCGCGTAGATTTCGAAGAGTAATCTAAACGGCAGCGGTTTTCGGTGGCTTGATGGCGTGACATTTTTTACATTGAGGTTGCCAAAGACGAACAATGTTTGTTGCAATCATTCAGGGGCATCGCGAGGAGGCTGGAGGGAAGTCAATCTGGCGTGCGTATTGGGGCTCAGCGAGGGACATTACGAATGATTTATCGTACAATGAGGGCGATGGTGCGCACCGAATCTCTGGGCTTGGCCGTAAGGAGTCTTTGTTGAAATCGAACAGAGATCAGGAAAGAGACAACGGGGACATTCCCACAGGATACCGATCGCGAGGTGCGGTACCGGGGAAATCGAATAGAGCGGCCGAGCGCTATCGCGGTGTATCACCGGTCGAGGAGGCCGAACCCCTGGATTGGAGTCAGTGGGGAGAGCTAGCATCGAGTGAGTCCGAGCAGTCAGAGCAACCAAAGAAGTCAGAAATGCCAGATCCGTTTGACTGGCGAGCGATGCAACAACCGCGGAACAACGGCATTGCAGGTGCGGGACCAGGACCGGGCGTGGGGCACCGAGTGGCTGCGATGGGGGAAGCTGCAGCAGCAGCGCCGACAACCAGCCCCGGCGCGACACCTGCATCCACCACTGTAAAGGTAACCGTGAACGGAATGTTTGGAGGCGATCTGTCAGCGACGATCAAGGTGGAGGCCCAAGATAAAAGGGGGAAGCAGTGGAAGACCGTCGCTTCTGCATCTGGGACAGTGACCGATAGTGATGGTGCAGCAGAACCAGGGCCTCGGTCGGTCAGCACGGACATTGCCATCGAGCGGCACAAGCGCTACCAGATCACGGTCACCCCGACCGCGGCGGCACCCGATGACCGGTATCGCAAGACAAGCGCAAGAATCGGGGATAAGGCCTCTACAGAGGCGTCGATCAATCTGAAGGTAAACCGATGGAACAAAAAGAACGTCGATATCGTGTGGGAAAGCAAAGGAATCGACCCAGACAAGGCGCGAAAGACGAAAACCGTCACCTTGCTTACGAGGCGAGTGACCGTCAACGAGCTTGTCGTGCCGCGGGTTGATGTGACCAATGCCGAGTTTGCCAAGTTGTCTGCAGAGGAGCAGAAAGAGGTCGTTGATTCGATTGTCGTGATGGGTGGTTATGCGTATCGCACGACCTCATCGGGGGGCTATAGTAACCACTCGACGGGGTGCGCTGTTGATGTGAACTACAATGGTCCGACGATGCAGAATCATCATTTTAGGAGGAAAAACAAAGGGCACCAAGCGATCTTGGCGTTTGCGCAGAGGGTGATTAGGACCGACGCTGCTTTTTCAGACTATAAGATTGCCACTGCGGGGGGAGCGCGGGTTCTTGCGGCGTCCAAGGCGTTTGAGACCCAGTTTCCGATTTATGTGGCGGACCTTCTCGGTACGGAGGTCAAGGCGGTGGAGCTGGCGGACATTAACGATGCGATTGCTGCAAGCAAGGACGCAAAAGTGAAAAAGGAACTGCAGTTCATCTCTACTCACTGGACGATAATCGATGCTTGGGTCAGGGGGGCGCTGGTTGAGGACAAGGTTGACAAGCGGGATGAGACCCTCAAAGGCATGGTGCCAATCCATGAGAACTTGCTCAAAGTATTTGCCACTGCCGGGTGGAGTTGGGGTGGGAACTGGGAAAAGGACAAAGACTATATGCACTTTGAGGACAAAGGGGCGATGGAGCGCCTTAAGAAGTGACGGTGCATAAAACCGCGCATGACGTAGTGTTAGTGATCCTTTTGGTGATGCTGGGGCTATCCTGTGCGCAGACGAGGGACGTGCGCACTCAGAAAGTATCTCCGACGCTCGGGAATACTATCAAGGGGGCCGATCGCGTTGACTTGAGAACAACACGACATCCTCGAATCGTGCAAGTCGCGCCAGGTTGGCGTCATACGTGCGTCCTTACGGATATTGGGACCGTTCGTTGCTGGGGTTTGGGGACTAATGGCCGGCTTGGCTACGGCAATATTAGGACGATTGGCGATGATGAGCCTGCTGGGGCGGGAGGCGATCTCGATCTCGGGGGACGTGCGGTACAGATTTCTGCAGGGTACGAGCACACTTGCGTGGTACTTGAAGACCACAGCGCGCGATGTTGGGGCAGGGGGGCTGATGGTCGGCTTGGATATGGCAATGAAAATGATGTTGGTGACAACGAAACGCCCGCGCAGGTCGGACCGGTTCCGGTTGGGATACCGTTAGCTCAGATTCAAGCTGGGTTTGATGTTACCTGCGGGATTGCAAAAACCGGTAAGATGCGCTGCTGGGGGGACGGCGGCGAAAATAGCCTGGGATATGGTGACGAGTATTCCATCGGCGACGATGAGTTTCCTAAGGAGCGTGGTGACATATTAATGGGGGCGCCAGTGGTGTCCGTAGCGCTTATTGGTGCCGGATGCGCGCTGCTCACCACGGGTGGGGTGCGTTGCTGGGGGTCAATCTTTGGTCGCAAGGACGAGCGCTACAAGATTCTTCCCTATATGCATGAGAACGTCCACTTAAGCGCAAAAGCGAAGCAAATCTCGGGTTGGTACGATCATGTTTGCGCGGTGCTTGAGGATGGAGGTGTGCAGTGCTGGGGTGGGGGGACCAGTGTACTGGGAGAAGATAATTTTGCTATCAAACCGTACCCGTATGAGTCCGCGCATGAGACCAAAGGGATTAGGACGCCGCGGCAGGTTGGCTATCTTGATATTGGTGGGAAGGCAAAAAAGGTCGCGGCTGGTGGTTCTCATGCATGCGTGTTGTTGACGACTGGCGCCGTACGTTGTTGGGGAGAGGGGCGTCTTGGCGTCCTCGGTTACGGGAATACAGAGAGCTATGGTGAATACACCACTCCGGGGGCAGGTGGTGATGTCCCGGTCGGTGAAAAAGTAATTTCGATTGCGGCGGGTGGTTTTCATACCTGCGCGATCGTTACAAGTGGGGCTGTTCGCTGCTGGGGGTACGGGAAATATGGGCAGCTCGGCTATGGTAACAGCGAAAATGTCGGAGATAACAAGACACCGGCCGATGTTGGCGATGTTCCGGTTTTCTAGTGGCAATGTGTTAATGTACGGGGCAACGTGTTGGTCGACATTGTTGATCCGCGGACAACCCCTATCGAGGACGGACCCAACTCTGCTGGCGTAGCGCACAAGGTGCACAGGGCTGTCCATGCGTAAGAGTAAACCTATACTGTTCTGACGTTTAGTGTTTGTATAGCTGTACGTATTGGACCTGGGACCCAAGGACACGCAGAGCTTATCGCGGCTCCTCAAAAAAACAGCTGCCTATGTGGCACAAATACCGTGTGGAACTGTTCCCTCATTATGGCCAGTGTGCGCTGGTTGACGAAACACGGCCACGAACATGAATTCCCGTCTGCATTTCGTCGCAGTCGGAGTGGGGTACTTAAGGGGATTATCCGAGTACGAAAGGAGTAGAGCAGTGATTAGAACAGATCGGGAATATCGAGAGATGAAAAAACGGGTCCAAGCGAGCGCTGAGCGACTTGACTCGCATCGCGACGAGCTAAGCAAAACAGGAATTTCGGCCGACGCACTCGATCGTGCGATGGAGCCTCTTGTTTGCTTTCATTTACAATTAGAAGAAGAGATTGCGCATTATGAAAGTCTTATTCGTGGTGAAACCCAGGAATTGGTGAATTTACACGGGCTTGGCCAAATGCTTGTGGGATTGCGTATTATATGCGGAATGACTCAAAGAGAGCTTGCGGAGAAACTGGAAGTGTCAGAATCACAGGTATCGCGTGATGAACGCAACGAATACAGTGGGATAAGCATAGAACGAGCAAGTCGAGTACTGGATGCGCTTTCAGTTGACGTGCGTACGTCTAAAAGCATCGATCGTACTGGGATGTCTACGGCGATACCGAAACGGGCTCCGATGTTGAGATTCGAGAGGGAGTGTGATGTCAACGACTTCAAAAAGGTATGGCTGAAAACGGGATAGTCCAACCAGAAGAAGGTGAAAGAATGGAAAATACCGAGCAAGTCATACTCATGAACAAGAAAAAGGGGTTTGGCATCGATGCGATTGTAACCCTAAGAGGGTTTGAAAAAGTCTCTCGAGTTGATGGCCTTGTGGTGAATGGCGAGGGACGCTTCGAGAAGGTTGTTATCCACTTTGCGCAAAAAGGGCTGGCGGATAAATTTCTTCAGGCGGCATTGACGCACTTCGGTAACGAGATTAAGTTGGTATAATAACTCGCGAGTGGAAAGTTTAATGCGGGCGTTAGGCGGCGAACCGTATCGGATGTGCGGCATCAAGAACGGTAGTCTTTCGCTCGAGCATTTTTTGTAAGAGCAAAAGAACCTTCCGCGTCGAAGCGGATTATGTCGGCTGCGACAGCCATGCATCGATGGTTGACAAAGGGTTGGTTGGAGAGAGGCGCAATCGAACCAAGGCTGCACAAATCAGGCTGGAGGCGACAAAAATCCAGCTCGACCAATGTGCTGCTGGTGCCGCCGAGGCCTGTCTGTACTAGCCCACCTTACATCAATGAATTTGGCATGCGTTAAAGCCCAACCATGGGCCGGAGGGCTGGTGCGAAGATGGTCAAAAACTGGATGGGCTTTTTGACCTCGGTTAGGCATGGCGCATCGAGTGTGTCGGGGTGGATGACTCCGCGTGTGAGCCAGTCGTGGCAGGCGAGGGCGGCAGCTGTTTGATAGCGCATGTCGCATTGTGCCAAGGCTTGGGCGGCGTGTTCGAATCGGTCGACGGTATCAGGGGCGTTTGTGAAGTGCGCGATTTGTGCGCGGATGAGTTTTGCGAGCGCGCGGGCCCAGTCTGCTGATTCGTCGCAAAGGCGCGCCGCGGCCTTTTTTGCGTCGCGCAGCGCGGAGGTATCGCCGCAGTAGGTTGCGCCGAGGGCGGTGCGGGCGAATACGTCCATCATGGTAATGCGATTAAACGCAGCATGTAACATGCGGGAGTGCCGCAATGGTGTCCACCGATCTCTAATGTACGTATGAGCCGCAATCCCATTTCCGATATACAATTCGATATTTGCCGTTGCGAAAAGATCAAATTGATGTTGAATAAAGAACCCTTCTTGAGACCAGTCACGCATAGCATTTTGCGTTCGGCGGCGCGCTTCTTTGGGGTTGTCCGCCATCAACCAGGCGATATTTACGTTACCCGTTCGCTCGGCGTTTGCCGCGTAGAGGTTGCCACGAGACAGAGCACGAGCTGCAGAGGCTTCGATCTCTTGCAATGACTCTCTGGGGAGTCCCACCCAGAATTGTGTTGTCCGAAGATTCATTTTTGCGGTTGCGCGCTCCCAAGAAACGTCGTGAGAGATATGGCTCACAAGCTGGTCGGTTAGAAGTGCAAGATCGTTAGCTTGTATCCATTTGCCGCGGAATAGCATAACGGCTGCCTGCACCAATGTATGGAAAGCTGTCAAATAGTGATCGTTGGTCTGCTTCGCAATATCTTCCACTCTGGTGAGCAGACGGTCGACATATTCGTGTTTTTCGCCTAGCTGTGTTGCGCTATAGGCCTCCATTGCAATCGATCTGCTGATACGAAATAGGTCTCCTGCTTTGAGGGAAAGCGACAAAGAATACGTATGAAACAGCGCTCCCAGGAAGTGGTCAACCATGATTGTGCCTAGCATTGCATTCCATACGGCATCAATGTGGGCAAGTTCCTCGTCGTTGGCATCACGTGTTTCAAATGAGGTGATATCCGGATGACGTAGTGCCAGAAGGAGCCGTTGGACCAATAGCGCCCGCTGGCATGCATTTGGTGTTTTGGGGACTGTAAACCCGTAAGCACGCAGCGACTCAGTCATTGCCTCAAGGCCCTCATCGATATGACCGCTGCGCAGCAGTTGGTTGGCAGCCTTTTGCTCGAGGTCCACAGAGACGTTGCGCGGCTGCCCTTGTGCGGCACGGCGAAAGGCCTGTGCTGCCTCGGGGCCTCTCCCTGCACCGGCGAGCGACTCAGCCAGAGCAGTGTACAGCTCGCACAAGCTATTGAGTTGTGCCGCTGCAGTATCGGGTTTGGCGATGACGTGGCGCAAATCAATCGCCTGTTGATACCAGCGTGCAGCCTGGTCAAACGCCAGCGCTTGAAACGCCTTTTGTGCAGCTTTGCATGCATACTCGTAGGCGCGTGGGTGATTGTTGGCCCGGGCCCAATGTACGGCGATACGCTGGACTTCGGGGCTTGACTCCGATTCGAGCACTGTCGCGATCGCCGCGTGATAGCGCTGGCATAGAGGGGCATCCAAATCTGCGACCACGATCGATCGAATTCGATCGTGATACGACTCCACCAGATCGGTGGGGCGATTGCCCTGGGTTTGTACCAACCGATCAGACCGAAGTTGATGGAGAGCGGCATCGATGTCCGTATTGGAAATATCGGCGGCCTTCCGTGCGGCTTGTTGCTGCATCGGTGCTCCCGCGAGGGCGACGATATGAAGCAAGCGCTGGACATCCGGATCCAAATTGGCGATTCGCTGCGTGAAGGGGTTGGCAAACGGCGGCGAATCCTGATCGTGACGCGCAGCAAAATGACATAGATCAGTCAGGATGAGCGGATGCCCCCCAGCTTCGCTGAGCAATCCATCGAGGTTTTGGCCTGTGCCGAGTAACGTTGTTGCGAGATTGCGAGCATCCTTGTCTGTGAGCGGCCCCACATCTACCGTTCGGATATCTCCGCTCCAATGTGCCTGTTTGGCAACCTGCCCGGTTTCGGTCGCCAGGGCGTTGCGTCGCGTACCGATGAGCAGGATCGGAGGGGATTCCGGAGCTCGCATGAGCTCGCCGAGCAGTAGCCAGCTATCGGCGTCTGCCCACTGCAAATCATCAATCGAAATCACCACCCGCCAGTGCTTGGCGAGGTTTTCGAAAAGTTGCCGCAAAGCCGCAAACCCCTGCCAGCGTTGGTCATGCTTAGACGGCTTGTCAGTGTGATCCGCCCACTTCCGAATCGTCGGAACACGAAGCAACGCGGGAAAAATACGCGTGAGTGCGCCAATCAACTGAGGCTCACACAGGTAGGGCCGCATTTCGTCATCGAGCGCTTGACTGCTGTGGTGCCCGTACTGGTTGGTTGGGTGGTCGTTTGTTTGCCTGTGCTGTTGGGCACATTTTTGGTCATACAGCTGGTCGAGAAACCAACTGAGCTCATCGACAAGGCCATCGACGCCTTTATATGCTGCCGATTCACGCTCATAGCAGCGGGCCTTCAGTACCAAAGCGTTGTTGTCACGCCGCTCTACGCCACCGAGAAACTCGTCGACTAGCGCTGATTTTCCAATCCCAGACTCTCCGGAGACAAACACCGCGACCGCGTGGTGCGCGGACGCCTGATAGGCTTGATCCAGGGCAGCCAGCTCGGCGCCGCGGCCGATGAACACCGCATCCGCTTCACCGCGCCCATTCACATCCGTGCTCTCCCCACCGATAGAGGACTCGGCACACCAGCCCACCGAGGCACCAACGACATCCAGCACGTCCCGCCCATTGGCCCTCCGCGCCGGGTCAGTCGCCAACAGCCCCAGACACAGTTGATCCAAATCATCTGGAACCCTCGCGTCGATCGAGCGTGGTCGCGGTGGTAGTCCGCCGGCGCCCAAAGGGCGGTAGCCGGTCAGCACCAAGTAGAGCAGCGCACCGACACTATACCAATCCGCCTCGGGCCCCAGGTGGGTTCCGCCGGCTTGCTCTGGCGCCATGTAGCCTGCCGTGCCAACGAGTTGTCGGTCGTGCCAACGATCTTCGACAAAGTCGGTAATCAACCCAAAGTCCAAGATGACAACCCGCCCTGTGGCCGTAACCAAGATATTGGACGGCTTAACGTCACGATGCACTTTGCCCATTGCATGCAGCGCCCGCAACCCCAACGCCAACTGCGCTAGGGCAGGGCGAAGCCGTTGCTCGTCAAAATCTGTGCCGATTCGTGGCGATTGCGCTTGCTCGTTTTCCTCCTCATGGTTGGCGCTGCCGGCCTCAGTTGCCGAAACGATCTCGCTAGACGCACTGGTCCCTGCCGACTCTAGAATCGTCGCCGTTTGTCTGCCCGTGCACTCCCCAGTGCGCAAATACGACAAAAAGTTTGTCCCCTCGACAAGCTCCATGGTGAAGAACCATTGCTCGCCGTCTCCATGGGTTGAAGACTCTCGCCCAGTTGAAGACTCTCGCACCAGCTCCCCCAGCCTGACAAGATTGGGATGGCTTACACTTTGTAGGATGCGAAATTCATTCTTAAACCGGACGAGCGCCTGTGCGGACAAGTTTCGCATGCACTTCAGCGCAACCTGGGTTTGCCTCTCGCGATCAAACGCGCGATACACCACCCCCATCCCCCCCGAACCAATCCGCTCCAAAATCTCAAACCGAGCAGTGCCCGCAAACTCGGGCACTGCGTGTTCTGCAGGGCTAGGCTGATTGTGGGGCAGCATGCCCTTGCAAACTTCGCACGTTGCTACCGCGGAAGACAATCAAAACCACAGTGCGAAGCCCGTGTTTCGTATCACCCTTTTTGGGTGATACGGGATGGCGGAACATAGTGATCTCAGTCGGTTAAAAACAGTCGAACACACCAACAACGAATCAGAGATCTGTAGGGGGACGTGAGTGCTCCGAAGGCCAGATTTCTGGCTAATCAGGTTCAATGCGATCGGCTATCTCCGGGGACAGTGACCTTTTCTGGGGCCGAAAGGGGATTGCAGGATTCGCCACCCGAGTGTTCTAGCGAAATTGACTCGGACGATCTGAGATGAAACCGGACGAACATCATTTGGTTCGTGGTGGGTGCGCGATCAGTCCATGATTTCTGGCACAATGTTCAAGTCTTTAAATGGTGGACGGACATAGCCCTTGGTGATTTTTCGTTTGGGCAGCTTGCGTGGCTGTGGGGTCAAATCTTTGTATGGGATCTGGTTGAGCAGGTGTCGGATGCAGTTGAGTCGTGCCCGTTTTTTTTGGTCTGCTTGCACAACGTACCACGGGGCCTGCTTAATATCGGTGTGCGAAAACATGAGGTCTTTTGCAATGGAGTATTCGACCCACCGATCTCGTGACTCTAGGTCCATTGGGCTGAGCTTCCAACACCGTACGGGATCATGGATGCGGCGCTGAAATCGGCGCTCTTGTTCCTCGTGGCTCACGGAGAACCAATACTTAATAAGGATGATTCCAGAGCGCACCAACATGCGTTCAAATTCAGGGCACGAGCGGAGAAATTCATCGTACTCGTCGTCTGAGCAAAACCCCATGACTCGCTCTACACCTGATCGATTGTACCAGCTGCGATCAAATAGCACCATCTCGCCGGCCGCGGGCAGGTGAGGGACGTAACGCTGAAAGTACCATTGTGTTTTTTCGCGCTCGGTTGGGGTGCCAAGCGCGACCACTCGACAAACTCTTGGATTGAGCCGTTGGCTGATCCGCTTGATGGTACCCCCCTTGCCGGCAGCATCACGCCCTTCAAAGATAACAACCACGCGCAAGCCTTTGGCTTTGATCCATTCTTGCAGAACAACGAGCTCGACCTGCAGCTCTGCCAGCTTTTTTTCGTAGACTTTCTTCTTTAACCTGGGAAGCTCTTTTTGTGGTGCAATCTCCTTTGGCCCCCTTTTTTGCGCACGTGTTGTCAATTTCCGTTTCGAAGATTTCTTTTTGGCCGACGTCATGGTTTCACTTTTAACGTGTCGCCTTGCCGTGACGGCGACGCTGACGCTTCATGCGTCGCAGTTCTTTGTCGCCAGGGACGAGCACTTTGGTGTTGGGCTTAATATTGAGTGAGCGGCTGCGACCTCTGTATTTGAATGATCGCAGGATGAGTTTCATAGTCTCTATCCGCGCCAAGTGCTTGTTGTCAGAGCGAACAATAAACCAGGGGATCTGGTTTGTGTGGGTCTTGCGCAATAGCTCAAACTTCATATCAGTAAACTGGTCCCACAGCCTTTGTGCTTGCAAATCGACTTCGGACAGCTTCCATGCGCGCAGCGGATCGTTTTTTCGTCGCTTAAAACGCTTGGCCTGTTCCGCTTTGGAGACCGAAAAGTACAGCTTGATGAGCGTTGTTTTGCCATCTGCGATAAAGCTCTCCTCGTACGAGAGCACTTTGCTCATGAACTGACGGTACTGTTTTTTTGTGCAGAAACCCATGACGGGCTCGACCATGGCGCGATTATACCAGCTGCGATCAAAGAGTACGATTTCTCCGGCATGTGGGAAATGCTCGATATAGCGCTTCATGTGTAGTTCGGTGCGCTCATGCTCGGAAGGTTTGCCGAGCGCGACCACCCGATAATGTTTCTCATTCATATAGCGGGTAACCCGACGCAAAGTTCCACCTTTGCCTGAGGCATCTCGGCCATCAAACAAGATAATTGCCTTGCGACTTGTTGCTTCAAGGTGGGCTTGCAGCTTGATGAGCTCGGACTGATAGGGTTTGAGCGCCTCGGCTTCAAAGTAGCTTTTCAACGCGCTACGCAAAATGCGGTTACGCTCCCTTTTGGCAAGACCACGTACCAAATCGCGTAGCGCATCGCGGTCGGGATTATCGTCGATATTGACGCCATCAAGGATGCTTCGGATCTTGGAGCTGAGCCGATTCGGAGTGTCCATACGGCTACACAGTATACAGAACACCGTCGCTTGCCACGTAGCGAAAAAGGGATTTGCCTGCCAAAATCAACGGAAGGCCTAGCCGTGAACGTGGGTGTTTTACACTGCGAAATGTTTCGCAATGATGTGGATTGTAACGACCCCTTGTATATGTAGTTGCCGAACCAACCCAACCAACCCGATAGATTGGGTATCGTCACGATTTGGAGATTTACCGCATTCCAGCCGGGGGATCATTTACCGATCGCCATCATGTTGACAGAAAGGGGGGCGAAAAAATGCCGTTCTTTTTCGGAACCTTCTCGCGCATTGTGCTGATTCCCACTCTGTGGTTCCAGGCTTCATCTGGCGAACATACCGCATCTTTCACGAGTGCAATACGCGCGTGGTTGGTCCAATCTGGCGCACGACGCGACTTTCTACACGAATGTAAACAAGACTTTTTGGCTGATCGCGCCGACGATGCTGGCTGAAGAAGATACTAGATGTTACCCCAAACATCGCGAATCGTATCAGCATCCAGAGCGTGATCAAACCACTGTTCGAGCAGTTGCAGGTCTGCGCATGAGCGAATACGTGCCGCATCGTCGTCGGAAACGAGGATGGCACGTTTTTCTAAAACCTTGAGGAGGCTGTTACGCAGAGCTTGAAGCTCCCCTTTTTGAACGCCCTCTCGAAGCCCTTTCTGGATCCCTTTCTGGATCCCTTTCTGGATCCCTTTCTGGATCCCTTTCTCAACACCCTCTTGAATCAGAAGGTCCCCGGCAGTTTGAACAGCCTTGCGTCCCGTTTCGCCTAAGAATTCTTCCATCAGTTTCTCCAATCCAGGTCGGCTTTCGGGACCGACCTGCAACATGTAGTATACCAGAACTCTCAGCTGTGACTGCGATTGTTGCTTCGCCACGAGAGCGCGAAACACCGGAGTCCACTGCACCATCAACGACCGTAACTCCTTTCAGGCCGGCGAACTGCGCCAAATCCGCCGCGGCGACCCCGACAACTCCAACGAAGCCGGAAAAATCATGGTCGAGCTCCAAACCGACAAATGGACCGCATTTGATCAAACCGTCATCGCCATCGGCCAACTGCAATCGGCAGCAGCATCGTCAACAGACGCCCCGGCCCCCAGGGGTCACCGGGGCCAGGGCAGCTTGTCAGGAAGCTGGAGATGATCCTTGTCGATGGTCAATTTTGTGGTTACTGGGTTTTCGGACGGAATTTGCGATTGCCCGGACAGAAACGAAGGGTACGTTGGGACAAATGAGCAGCTAAGGTCTCCGGTTGGTGTCCGGATTTTGGTCAGTATGTTTTTTGGGGATAGGTTTGACAGTCATGGTTGGATGAGCAACTTTTGCCGAGTTGCTATGGGTCGCCGATGCGTCGGCTGCCACAGTCCCTATGCTTGATTGGAGTTTTGTGTGCCCTCTACTTTGCATGAAATCTTAATAGAACTATTTCGTGAAAATATGGGCCTGGCCCCGAAGCTCGTTGCGGAAGCCCTAAATATGCCCCTTCCCCCTTTTTCAGAGGTGCAAACTGAGGATGCGCAACTGACAGAGATGGTTGCATTGCTCATGGACAAAACACCAGTGTGTGGGATTGTGATTGAGGTGCAGCTTCAGCACGATGACGACAAACGATTTTCGTGGCCGTTGTATGCAGCAGCACTGCGATCAAAATTTCGTTGCCCAGTGGATGTTTCGATTACGTTGCTTTAGCGTACCACGTGGCCCGGGCCTTTCCGTGTCGCTTTATTTTTCCTGATTCGACCAGCTCACGCAATCGAACCTTGAGCGTGTTTCTATTCGCACCGGTGGATTCTGCCAGTTGCGCAATCGTTTGACGTTGATGTTCGCGCAGCAGTGCTAAAATCTGCACAGATAGTTCTGGTAGCGCATTTTCATCGGCCACCGATACGTTTTCACGTTCGAGTCGCCGAGCGAGATTGTCTTTTTGTTTTTTAAGACAGCGCAAAAAGAAACCGATCCATGGTTCCCAGTCTGGGTTGTCACTTTTGAACGTCGTTTGCGTGCGACGTAGAGCTTGGTAGTACAGGTCCTTGTTTTCTTCGATCACACTTTCAAGCGACGCATACGGAACATAGTCATAGCCAGCTCGAAGTAGGAGCAACGTTGTTAGAACGCGAGAGAGGCGCCCATTCCCATCCTGAAACGGATGCACTGCTAAAAATACCGCTACAAAAATCGCGATGATCAAAAGAGGGTGGAACACTTCTTCGTCTATTTCCTTCACAGTCCACGCGACAATTTCTTCCATTTCGCGTGGCGTATCGAAGGGCGTGGTTGTTTCAAAAACGGTACCGACTTCGTTTCCGTCAGCATCGAAGGCAACTACATGATTGGGAAGTGTTTTGTACGAACCACGATGGCGCTCGTCTTTATCGCTATGACGTAACAATGTTTGGTGAAGCTGGCGAATGTGGTTTTCGGTTAACCTGAGATCGGCAAACGCCTCAAATACGAGGTCCATCACCTCTGCGTAACCAGCTACTTCTTGTTCGTCACGGGACGAAAATCTTGTTTTCTTCAGATTGGAAAGCAGTGTCTCCACCTGCGCGTCACTCAACTTCGCGCCTTCGATACGGGTTGAGGAGCCGACACTTTCAATCGTCGCAACTTTGCGCAGGGCTTGCAGGCGCTCCGGAGAAAGGCTTTCAAGCGCATGCCAACGCCCTTTGAACTCATCGATCTCAGCGACAAGCTTCAAATAAATAGGCGTAATGACAGGTTTTGGCTGTTTCATGAGTTTGGCATCTCCGAATATTATGCCCAATAATACCCGATAATACCTGATTTTATCCAATAATACCCGATTACAATCCGTTTACCGGTTCCACCGAGCAACTCGCCATGGCCTAACCTGGCCCACGAATGGTAACTGTCTGGAATTAAATAGTTTTAATTCTTGGTATGAATTTGTCATACTGCTTGTATTATCGTTGATGCATGTGTTCTTGGGGAATGTAGTAATTCGATCTTTCGATCGTGTTACTTAAGGTTGGCCATGCGCCGGAGTGCCGGTGCGAAGATAGTCAAAAACTGGATTGGCTTTTTGACGTCTTTTAGGCACGGCGCATCGAGGGTGTCGGGGTGGACGGTCCCGCGTGTGAGCCAGTCGTGGCAGGCGAGGGCGGCAGTGGTTTGATAGCGCATGTCGCATTTTGCCAAGGTCTGGGCGGCGTGTTCGAAGCGGTCGACGGTATCCGATGCATCGGTGAGGTATGCGATCTGCGCGCGAATGAGTTGTGCGTGCGCGCGGGCCCAGTCTAACGATTCGTCGTTGAGGGTTGCGGCGGCTCTTTTTGCATCGCGCAACGCAGACGTGTTCCCGCAGCAGATGGCGCCGAGGGCTGTACGGGCGAATTGATCAGTGATGAGGATGCGTACAAATGCTGCGCGCAGCATATGGGAGCGCTGGATTGGTCGCCAGCGATCTTTAAAGTATGCATGTGCTGCAATCCCATCTCCGACATATAATTCGATGTTCCCCATTGCAATTAGGTCAAAGTGGTGTTGAATGTAAAAGTCCTTTTGCGACCATTCACGCATGGCATTCTGTGCTTGGCTGCGCGCTTTTTGTGGGTTGTCTGCAATCAGCCAGACGAGATTCGCGTTACCTGTTCGCTCCGCATTGGCCGCGTATAGGTTGCCGCGAGATAGGGCGTTAGCTGCGGTAGCTTCAATTTCTTGCAAAGAGCCTCCGGGGAGTCCTACCCAGGATTGTGTGGTTCGAAGGTTTATTTTTGCGGTTGCTCGCTCCCATGAAACGTCTTGTGGAAGCATACTCAAGAGATAATCGGCCCGGAGTGCTAAGTTGCGAGCTTGTTTCCATTCGCCACGGAATAGCAAGATTGCTGCTTTGGTCAAGGTATGGAATGCAGCTAGATAGTCGTGATCGGTTAGTTTGGCAATCGCCTCAGCTTTGGTGAGCAGATGGTCGACATATTCGTGTTTTTCGTCAAGCATTGCCGCGCTATAGGCCTCCATAGTCAGTGCTCTGGCAATACGAAAAAGGTCTCCTGTTTTGAGAGAAAGCGATAGAGAATAAGTATGAAACAGTGCACCAAGGAAGTGGTCGCCCATAATAGTTCCCAGCGTTGCGTTCCACACGGCATCAATACGGGCAAGTTCCTCATCGCTAGCATCGCGCGTTTCAAACACAGTCAAATCTGGATGCTGGTGTGCCAGCAAGACCCGTTGGGCAAGCAGCGCGCGAAGACAGGCGTTTGGTGTCTTGGGCATCGAAAACCCGTAGGCACGCAGAGACTCGGTCATTGCCGCGAGGCCCGCGTCAATATGGCCGCTGCGCAGGAGTTGGTTGGCGGCCTTTTGCTCAAGGTCGACGGCGATAGCGCGCGGCTGACCCAGTGCTGCACGCCGAAAGGCTTGCGCCGCCTCCAGTCCCCTGCCTGCGCCTGCAAGGGACTCCGCCAGGGTGGTGTACAATGTGCCCAGGCTATCGAGTCGCGTCGTCGTCGGCTCGGTATCAGGTTCGGCATCGGTGATGACTTGGTGCAAATCAATCGCTTGCTGATACCAGCGAGCAGCTTGGTCAAAGGCCAGTGCTTGAAACGCCTGCTGTGCCGCTTTGCATGCGTACTCGTAGGCTCGCGGGTGATGGTTGGCTTGGGCCCAATGCACCGCGATGCGCTGGACTTCAGCGCTTGGCTCCGACTCGAGCACGGTGGCGATTGCCGCGTGATAACGCTGGCATCGGGTTGCGTCTAGCCCTGCGACAACAATCGAGCGAATTCGGTCGTGATACGATTCGATCAGATCTGTAGGGCGATTGCCCTGGGTTTGCACCAGTCGATCAGACCGAAGTTGATGGAGAGCCGCTTCGATGTCCGTATTGGCAATATTGGCGGCTTGGCGTGCCGCTTGTTGTTGCATCGGCGCTCCCGCCAGCGCGACGATATGAAGCAAGCGCTGGACCTCTGGATCCAATTTGGCGATTCTCTGAGCAAAAGGGTTGCTGTACTGCGGCGAATCGTGATCGTGACGCGCGGCAAAGTGACATAGATCGGTCAGGATCAGTGGATGCCCCCCGGCTTCGTTGAGCAAGCCATCGAGGTGTTGGCGCGCGCCGAGCAGGGTCGTCGCGAGATCGTGTGCGTCATCATGTTCGAGCGGCCCCACGTCCACCGTTCGGACATCTCCTCCCCAATGTGTTTGTTTGGCGACCTGATGCTCGGTTTCGGTCGCCAGAGCATTGCGGTGGGTGCCGATGAGCAGGAACCGGGGGACTCCCGGAGCGCGCATGAGTTCGCCGAGCAGCAGCCAGCTATCGGCGTCTGCCCACTGCAAATCATCGATCGAAATCACCACCCGCCAGCGCTTGGCAAGGTTCCCAAACAGTTGCCGCAAGGCTGCAAATCCCTGCCAGCGTTGATCTTGCTTGGACGGATTGTCAGTCGCATCGGTATACTTTCAAATCGTCGGGACGCGCAGCAATGCCGGAAAAATGCGTGTGAGTGCGGGCATCAACTTGGGCTCACACACGTAGGACAGCATCTCGTCATCGAGCTCTTGACTGCGCTGGTAGCCGTATTGTTGTGCTTTTTGCCTGTGCTGCTCTGCACACTTCTGGTCATACAGCTGGTCGAGAAACAAGCTGAGCTCGTCGACAATGCCATCGACCCCTTTGTACGATGCAGACTCACGCTCGTAGCAGCGCGCTTGCAATACCAGGGCGTCTTTGTCGCGTCGCTCTACGCCACCGAGAAACTCGCTGACCAGTGCTGATTTTCCAATCCCAGACTCGCCGGAGACAAATACCGTGACCGCGTTGTGCGCGGAGGCTTGATAGGCTTGCTCCAGGGCTGCGAGCTCAGGTTTGCGGCCGACGAACACCGCATCCGCTTCGCCACGTCCATCAATGTTTGTTCCCTCTGCACACCAGCCGACTGTGGCACCGACGACATCTAGAACATCCCGGGCACTAGCACGCCTTTCTGGATCGCTGGCAAGCAGCCCAAGACACAGTTGATCCAAATCATCTGGAACCCTGGCATCGACCGAGCTTGGCCGCGGCGGCAGCCCGCCGGCACCCAGTGGTCGATAACCGGTAAGCACCAAATAGAGTAGTGCACCTACACTATACCAGTCCGCCTCAGGCCCCAGGTGTGTCCCTCCTGCTTGCTCGGGCGCCATGTACCCGACCGTCCCGACGAGTTGTCGGTCGTGCCACCGATCTTCGACATAGTCGGTAATCAACCCAAAGTCCAAAATGACCACCCGTCCACTCGCGGTGACCAACACGTTGGACGGCTTAATGTCGCGATGCACCTTGCCCATCGCATGAAGCGCCCGCAACCCCAACGCCAGCTGCGCCAGGGCAGGGCGTAGACGTTGCTCGTCAAAATCTGTGCCGATTCGTGGAGATTGCGCTTGCTGGGTTTCACGATCATCACTGTCACTGTCGCCACGGCCGTTTCTATCGCCATCGTCGCCAATCCCACCCTCATTGCGGCGAGCGTTGTCGACCTCACGAGTCCTAGCGACCTCCGCAGCCGAGCCACCCATTGCCATATTGGCCTCGACAGCAGCGCCGACCCTAGCCCCCGTGGACTCCAGAATCGTCGCCGTTTGTCTGCCCGTGCACTCGCCAGTGCGCAAATACGACAAAAAGTTTGTCCCCTCGACCAGCTCCATAGTGAAGAACCATTGCTCCCCGTCTTCATGGGTTGCAGACTCGCCGGAGGATTCGCACACCAGCTCCCCGAGCCTGACCAGGTTGGGATGGCTCACACTCTGCAAAATGCGAAATTCGTTTTTAAATCGCACAAGCGCTTGCGCAGACAAGTTTCGCATGCATTTCAGCGCGACCTGGGTTTGCCGCTCGCGATCAAACGCGCGATACACCAACCCCATGCCCCCCGAGCCAATCTGCTCCAAAATCTCAAACCGATCCGTACCGGCAAACTCTGGCTCTGGGTGTTCTACCGGGTGCGGCTCGTTGCGGGGCGACATCTCCCTTCAAACTTCGCATGCTGCTACCGCGAAAGACAATCAAAACCACCGTGCGAAGCCCGTGTTTCGTATCACCCTTTTTGGGTGATACGGGACGGCTGAACACTATGATCTCAGTTGGTTAAAAGCAGTCGGTCAAACGATCAACAAATCAGAGATCTGTAGGGAACGTGCGTGCCCAGAGGCCAGATTTCTGGCTAACCAGATTCAATGCGATCGGCTATCTCCGAGGACGGTGACCTTGCTGGGGCCGAAAAGGAATTGCAGGATTTCGCCATTTTGAGTGTCCTAGCGGAATTGGCTCGGACGATCTGAGATGAAACCGGACGAAGCCGGAAAAATCATGGTCGAGCTCCAAGCCGGCAAATGGACTCATTTGATCAAACCGTTATCGCCATCGGCCAAACCGCAATCGGCGGCAGCATCGTCAACAACCGCCCCGGCCCCCAGGGGCCACCGGGGCCAGGGCAGCTTGTGGGTGACCTAGAGATGATCCTTGTCGATGGCCGGCTGGTTGGGTTGCGCTCGATACGACATCCCAATATTCGCGTGCTAGGCGCGGCGATGTCGCCGGAGATGGCGAAGTCGTGTTTCCCACTCAAAGGGCCGCCGTACGAGGAATGCTTGCTGAACCAATGCTTGGATATGCGACCACGGATGTTGTGTTTTGCTCTAACACCGGATGTGCTATCATTGAAACATGCACACCAATGAAGCGCAGCCGACCACGCCGGAAGATGACAACAAGGAACGTGCAGCCAGGATCGCACGTATGCTGCAGCGTTGGGCACAAGAAGACCTGTCAAATGAGCCCGATTGGGACGTTGCGGACATTACCCCTCTGTTTTTACGTGGCTCGTAACATCTACATCGTAGGCCAATGAAATTCATTCTTGATACAGGTGTTCTTGGCCAAGTAGTCCATCCTCGAAAATACGACAATGTACGTTTGTGGTTTGGTACGGCTATCGCGAGCCACGATATTCTCGTCAGTGAAGTATGCGACTACGAGCTTAGGCGAGAGCTCATTCGTATTGGAGCGGCTCGATCAATAACTCGACTTGACGAGTTGGGACGCGAATTGCGCTATCTCCCTGTCACAACATCTACGTGGCGTTCTGCTGCACGGTTGTGGGCGCTGGCAAGACGAACAGGTCGACCAACGTCAGACAACTCTGGGCTCGACGGAGATGTGTTGTTGTCCGCCCAGGCAAGAGTTGAAGATGCAATCATCGTAACAACCAATCCAAAGCATTTTGAGCTTGTCGCCCAAGCGACGACTCTGAGTGATTTGATGGCTTCTGGTGGATGAGACTCGGATCGAATTGCCAAACTGGGTTGGCCAGTGAATCCGTCGTTGGGGTAACGCCGAGGTTCACCCGACGCAGATATCGCGGTTGTGTTTGACTGCAGTTCTAAGCAGGGCGCAAAGTAATTCGACGTCTCCCACGTGATTGGTGAGTGTATACACTTCTCCTGACTCCTCCGTCCAGTTGTCCACGAGGAGTGGAAATTGGACACGGATCTCCTTTGCTTGCTGTGCGGTGATGCGCAGTGAACCGGTGGTGTTGTATTTCTTTTGTAGTGCTTCAGACAATCCTTCGATGAGATTGAGGAGGTATTGACTGCTTGCGGGGTTATAGCAGTGAGGCCCATCAACGTCGTCTTCATCGTAGTTTTCTGGATTTGGATCCTGCCTGACACCGTTTTCGTCTAGCTCTCCATACCATCGATGCTCAAACCACTCGCTTTCGAGCCAACGGCCAATCTTTTTTGCGCGGTCGGGATCGACCAGTGCCCAGAGATCTTCCGCCAAATACACGTAAGATGTACCGCGTTCGAGCTCGCATGCGACCATGTCGACAGTGATTGCTTGATAGGGACAGGTATGGCAGCCTTCTCCATCGCATCTTCGCTCTTCCATTGTATTGTGCAGGTACATGCTCATTTGTGCGCATTCTCTATAATCATTTTTGCCAATTTTTCTAGTTCTGTGTGAGTAAGACTGAGTTTTTGCTCGAATTCTTTGTTTGCGGGCCCTACGGTTTTTGCCTTGTCGGCCGAACCGGTGCTTGCATCGATAGTGTCTGTGATGTCTTTGTGCCGGTGGTGATGTAAGCGAACTTTGGGGTCTCCGGAGGCAATCCTAGCAAAAGCGTCAATTTGTTCTTGTTGCTGTTTTTTTGCCGCTTTTGCGCGATCTCTGTCGCCGGACTTAACCTCTAGGTACTGGGAGATCTCTGCCTTCTTTTTCCCCTTTACGTTTCGAACGACGAGTACATCAAGATTGGTCAGTCGACGCCAAACCTTGCCATCAAGATCGTACAGGGGAAGCTCTACCCCAGGAGGAAGGGATGCTTTTGCTTCGTCCTTTGTTTTATAGTCACCAAATTGTTCGGCGACGTCCACGTCATCGAAGACTCGATAGCCGTCTTTGGCGTCGAAGTCTTTTTGCGCCTGCAGTTCGGCCAAATGTTCTGCGATCTTGGATCGCAATGCAGCTGGATCTTTCTTAGCGATATCGGCTTGCACCAATTTTCGCTGCAAAAAACCGCTTTTGGAAATCTTGTCTTGGGCGTCGGCAAAGCGGGCGTCGGCGGCGGCTTGTTTGGCGGCGGCTTCGCTCCTGCTGCGGGCACGGCCTTCGAGGTATTTGACAGCGTCGTGGCGTTCGAGTTGGCCCCATACGTCTTCGGGGTGTTTTCCTTGGCTCATGAGCTCGAGTTCGGCTTTGGCATCGGGGCTGAGTTGGGCTTCGATTTTGGCGATCTCGGCTTTGGCCTGCTCGCGCTGGCGGTGGGTGTGGAGTTTGTCTAGGACGGCCTCGTCGCTGAGCTTGCGGGTGTTTTTGTCCCATTGGCCGGCTTTTTTGAGCTCGAACTCGACGTCGAGGCGGGTGCCGACGTCGAGTTCGGGTTGGGCCCCTTGGGGGAGCTCCTTTTTGATGAAGTCGGTCGGTTTGAGGCCGCTTTTGACAAGATCGCGGTTGGTGACGACCAACAGGGCACCGTTGAGAAACAGGCTGGACAGGATGCGCAGCAGCGCTTGGAGTTTTTGGGCATCGTCGAGGTTGGGGTCGGCTTGAATGGCTTTGATTGTCGAGATGGCCTCGGCACTGGCGTACACAAAGGTGCCTGCGTCTCCGGCGAGGGTGCTCATGATCATCCAGTTGCCGGCGCGATACATCATGGGATTGGTGGCCTTGATGCCGTAGGTGCGCAGCACAGAGCCGGTCACACCGGTAAATGCGGTGACGATGGCGATAGCGTCGAGGACGTTTTCGCTAGAGAGGGTGTCACCACCTCTGTTAATGCGCTCGTAGATGGCAACAGAGGAGCGAGCGACGACGGCAGCCATGAGGGCGGCACCGAGGACTTTGGTGATGGTGGCATCGGGAGCGGCGAGCAGGAGAGCGCCCACAACCACGCCTCCTACGGTGATGATGCCATCGACCCAATCTTTGGCTTTTTTCCATGTCGTCGTGGTCGAAAAGCTATTGCCGCCTTTCCACCCCGTAGGGGAAAAGCGATGGACGACGCGGCCGCCAGTGGGATATTCGTTGTCTGCCTTCCAGTCGGCAAAAACGGCCGCGTAGGCCTCGAGCGGAGTCGCGCCACTTCCGTCAAATTTGAGTACTTTGCTGCTCGTGACGTCGAGAAGCTTTGCCTGGTAGCGCTTGCTGTGTTTTTTGATGGTCAGGTAGACCGAAAGTGGTTGGGCACCGCCGCCTTTGGGCATCACAAGCACTGCTTCGATTGGGCCTTGGTAGGATTGGTTGCTGTCATCTTTGTCGATTTGCGCCGCGTCGGTGGGCAGGTCTTGTGCCGAGTTTTTGTCGGGGGCTAACTCGTTGAGTTTGCGAAGACGCTTTTTTCGCGCCTCGAGGCGTTTTTCCCAGTACGCTTGCTGATTGCCGCTTTTCGCGACCTTTTTTTCGAGTTTTTTGATGGATTGCTGGGTCGAGACAGCGAGCTCGTCGAGTTGAGGTGTTTGGGGCCGGAATGGCGAGGTTTGGAGCTCGTCCATGAAGGTCTCGCCAAACGCGTCTGCATCGAGGACCTCGATGGTTGTCGGATCTGCGTCGCGAAAATCGCCCGTTTTCCCGCCAAAGCCAAAGTTGCGTTTTACGTTGGATACTTTTGCTTGGACTTGGAACGTTCCTGTTTTGGAAAATGTGTGGGTAAGTACGGGCAAATCTGAGGCAACCTTTTTGCCGCCGACAACCCAGGAGATGGCGTGCTTGGCGTGGTGCGGGACCCAAGGGCCAACGCGAAACTGAACGCGGGCGCCTTTGACCGTCCGCTTGGGGGCCCCGATGATTTGGAGCTTGGCTGGAACGTGCTTGGAGAACTGTACAAATCCGGTCGTGAGCGTGGTTGCTGGGGTTTTGGAGCCACCGAGAAAAATATGGCATTGGACTTCCATACCACCCGCTTTGTGAATCGCGGGAGGTCCGCCAAAGGCGCCCCAAAATAGATCGTCTAGCTGCAATACGCCGCGTTTCGAGCGGTCGCTGCTGGCCGAAGAGCCGACAAGAAAACGAAATGTCCGGCCCCCGGCTTTGCCACGCCAACCGTACTCGACGGTTTGTCCCGGTTGCAGGTGGTCGAGCTCAGCGCGGTATTGGAGCCGCTCGCCAAAAAAGGGGGTCCCCTTCGAGTTTGCGACGATGCGGCCGCCGACCTCGAGCATGTTTTTTTCGCTCACGGCAGCATCGAGGACTCGTCCCTTGGTCATCAGGACGCCGAAGTCGTCTCGAAGCTCGGTCATCAGTGCGTCAATTTTGGCATCGGTGCCGGCCATGTCGCCTTCGGTTCCGCTGCCCTCGACGAGTGATTGTTTGGTGGCAACGAGGGTCTTGAGCTCGCTGGTGATTTGCTGGTAGCGGGCTTTGTCGAGTGGTTTTGGCGGTTTGTTGTCTGCGCAAGCGCGCAGGGCGAAGCCGCTGGTTTGCTGCGGGCGTACTTGCTGACCGGAGAGGGCGCGTTGCACGGCGCGGGTTGCGGCTTTGCTCGCTTTTGTTTGTTCGAGGGGGTGGGCGAGAGCCAATTGGTTTGGCCCGAGTAGCTTTGCGAGTGCGCGCTTCCCGTACAGTCGCGCGAGTACTCCAATCGTTGCGTGGTCTGCGTCTTGCTCGTGGGTGCTGCTAGGGGATGTCCCTATTAGAAACTGGATCATTTCGATCGGTTAGCCGGCCGTTGGTTCAAAAACTGGCGCCGGGAACTGATCATTGATCAACATCACTATATGAGGCGCCACGAACTCAGTGATGAACAGTGGAACAAGATAGAGGGACTCCTTCCGCCCCCACACGGTCAAACGTCGAAAAGGGGAGACCGAAGTTTTATCAACGCAGTGCACTGGATTGGAAAAACGGGTGCACCGTGGAGAGATCTTCCTGAGCGATTTGGTCCGTGGAAGACTGTGTACAATCGATTCTGGCGCTGGGCGAACAAGGACCGTTGGCGTGACATATTTCGCGCCTTGTGCCTGAACGATGATGAGATCGGTGCGATCCTAGATGGTTCCGTTGTTCGCACTCATCAGGATGCTTCGGGTGGAAAGGGCGGTCCAAAAAAAACGAAATAGGTCGCTCAAGGGGCGGTTTCTCCACGAAGATCCATGTTGCGGTCGACATGAAAGCACGACCTATCCATATCCTTGTTACCCCAGGACAGCAGCACGATTCCACCGTGGCCGAGGAACTGATCGACTATGTTCACGGTGAAGCTGTTCTCGCAGATGGAGCGTACGATTCGGACCGAATCATTAGTGAACTCAAAGAGCGCGGCCTGAAACCGGTAATTCCATCAGGCAAATCAAGGAAGAGGAAACGCCGGCATGACAAGGAGATGTACAAGCAGCGTTATCTTGTGGAATGCTTCTTTCACACCATCAAGCGCTGGCGACGGATCGCAACACGCTATGAAAAAACGGCAACAAGTTACCTCGGTTTCCTTCTCCTGGCCTGCGCCATCCTCTGGATCTAATGAGGACACCCCCTAGATGACTGGACTGTGTCGCGCTGGACGGTGGTTTGTGGGTTGGTTTGTGAGGCGCCCCGCTGCTGGGTAACGTGGGCAAGCTCGTGGGCGAGCAGGGCGTCCCCTTCGGGGGTATTGGGTTGATAGGTGCCTGGGGCAAAGGCGATATTGGTGCCCTGGGTAATCGCCTTGGCGCTGTTGGACTCGACCCACCGGGTGGCCTGGGCGTCGGTATGGACACGGACGTCTGAAAAGTCGTCGCCATAGACATCGCCAATCTTGGCGGCTGCCCTTGTGTCAATGGGAGCGCCGCTGCCGGTACCGCCGCCGATAGGCAAACGTTGGACGCTGGGACCCAGAGTACTGGGGGGGTGGGCACCGAGATGATGGGCGCGAGCGGCCCGGGCGGCATCTTGATCGAGAATGGCCGCATTTTCCGGGATTTGCCCGGTATACGCCCACTGATGAACCCCTTGGCGAACCCGACTGACGAATAAGGGAAACAACTCCGCTGCGGTGGTTGGCGCACGCCCCAGGTATTTTCGGATCGCTCGCTCGCAGTGTGCTGCGCTTTGTCCGCGAAAATAGCCGAACCACTTGTCAATGTACGGACACCCCATCACCGAACCAAGCGCACCGAGCTCTTTCTCAGCTGCTTTGGTCACCTGGTCTTGCAGCTGGTTCAAAAATTGGTTGACGTGCATTTGCCCGGGCGCGAGGACTGCGGATGGGGCATCGACGAAAATTGTGGTGGGCTTGTCGCCGCGTGCCACGGCAGTTGCGACGCGATTGGCCTCGGCTTCTGCAGGGCTATTGGCTTCGCCGACTTCGACTTTTTTGTGCACTGCAGGCTGCGCGGCGGCGCCTTGTTGGACGACATGGGTCATCTCGTGAGCTATCAGCTCGACATCGGTGTCTTTTTCGCCAGGACCGAGGAATATATCCCTTCCGTGGGCGAAGGCACGGGCCCCCATCGCGGCAGATGCCCGGTTGGCGAGTGCATCGTCGTGCACCCGAACTGCGGACAAATCGGCCCCGAGATGGGCTTCGACTTTGCCTCGGACGTTGGCGTTTGGCGGGCGTCCGCTGTCCTTGTTGTCGATGGCAACGGTGGCAACGTTGCTCATCGCCGACTGGGGATTGGTGTCGCTCGCCAAGGTTTGCTGCAGTTGCGGTGCGATCACGCCTGCGTAATCTTTGGCAACCCGGCTCTGGGCACCGGGAGTTTTGCCTGGGCGATTGTAGTTGTCCTCTTGGTTTGGGGCGTGATTACCGCTGTGTATTTGTCGTCTTGCCATAGTTTGAGACGCTGCTTTGTCGCTTTGCTAGTTGGGCATTCTAGTACGAAATTGCGTCTCGGCGCCTACAAAATATCCCAATAGCGCAGCCCCATCCGAGCCAAATCGCTACCGGTAACTCAGCTTTGATGAGATGCCAATCCTGCAAAGAACGCCCCGAGATGTGCAAAATACTGCGCACACCGGTAGCTTGCGGCTGGACTTGGGCGTTGGCTTGGACGGTCATCGATTCCCTCTCGAGCAGATGGACTATAGTCGCGTTGGAGGCACATTCGAAGTTCCACGGTTTGATTTTATTCCTGTTGTGGACAGAATCGCTTGGTGGGTCCAAAATTTTGGATGGTTGGTGAATTTTTGGACGAAAATCGTCAGTCCCCGGACAGAAGTTGGAAACAGATCAGCTCGGCGTTTGCTATATGCAACCATATGGGAGGTGGCAACTGCGCCGATAAGGGGCTGAAGAGTATGAACACCCCCGGCGTTTCTGCGCGATGAGCTCTCAAAAGAGTAGTGTATACTTTGTCGAAGGATTGCGAATTCTGATGGCGTTTCGGGATATACGTTTTGTCGAGTACTGTATCGTTTGTGGGCGAAAGGCGAAAACTGCCTGCAAACGATGCGGCGTCCCGTTGTGCAACGGGCATAAACACGTCCGCGCATCTCGTTGCGACCAATGTGAGGCCGATTTCGATGCAAGACTGGCAAAGATCTCCGAGCAGGGAGACAATTCGCTCACCGATCAGAACCACGCTCGATTTGGCAAAACGTTGGTGATCTCTGCTGGGGCTGGTTTGGTTGGGTTGTTGGGCCTACTGGTATCAAGCGCAATATTTGATGTAGGGGCCATTTTGACCATCGCTTTTGCTCTGACGTTCTTTTTCGGAACCCTCGCATGCATTGTGCTCATTCCCACTCTGTGGTTCCAGGCTTCATCTGGCGGACATACTGCATCTTTCACGAGTGCAATACGCGCGTGGTTGGTCCAATCTGGCGCACGACGCGACTTTCTACACGAATGTAAACAAGACTTTTTGGCTGATCGCGCCGACGATGCTGGCTGAAGAAGATACTAGATGTTACCCCAAACATCGCGAATCGTATCAGCATCCAGAGCGTGATCAAACCACTGTTCGAGCAGTTGCAGGTCTGCGCATGAGCGAATACGTGCCGCATCGTCGTCGGAAACGAGGATGGCACGTTTTTCTAAAACCTTGAGGAGGCTGTTACGCAGAGCTTGAAGCTCCCCTTTTTGAACGCCCTCTCGAAGCCCTTTCTGGATCCCTTTCTCAACACCCTCTTGAATCAGAAGGTCCCCGGCAGTTTGAACAGCCTTGCGTCCCGTTTCGCCTAAGAATTCTTCCATCAGTTTCTCCAATCCAGGTCGGCTTTCGGGACCGACCTGCAACATGTAGTACACCAGACGGGGAACCTTCTTAGGAGCATCGCGGTACTAATCGGCGCACGATCTTCACGTGTCGCAGCCAGCACGCAAACGCGCGACTGGCTTCACACTAGCCAGAAATGAGCCAGATGATGAAGACCAAACAAAGAGGTGACGACAATTGTCCCTTTGCCACAAGGGCCCGAAATACCAGAAGCCACCAAAAATTCGGAGAAAACGAATGTGCAAACTAGTGCGCAATCAGTTCTGCCGGCTGATGACGATGTCGTCGACAAAATAGTCTTTACCTGTTTTGTTCGTTTTGGCGCGCAAGCGTAGTAATACATTCGTTTTGCCAGCGACGGGTACATTCACTGATGCGCTGCGCCAGGTGCTGTTATTGAGGCAGCCGGATTTGCATCTCCCTCTTTTTTCACATCCATCTTCACACACCTTCGGTTCAAAGACTGATCGCCATGCTCCATCATAATAGAGCTCAACAACCAGAAAGTCGCCATTGTCCAATTTGTGGTCAAGCCAATAATTTAAGGAGAGTGTAATCCGTTTGTGTTGGCCAAAGTTCAAAATATTTTTGCTCTGAAGAGTACAGACGTGATCGTCTGATTGACAGTTTTCTAGCTGAACTCCGGTTCTGCCATCGTGTGTTTTGCGATGCCATCCGCTTGACTCCCACCTCTTTGAATAGAGTTTTTTGTCTTGAAAATCTTCTTTGAATATCGTTTCGGGGGCGGAAAGGCATGCGCCACCAAGGCATCCACTTGCACAAAGCTGGTAGTGTTGGCTAGATTGGCATGTCCCATTGATACAACGACTAGAATAATGGATCCGTGTGTCTCGACTGCATGTGCTCGGCTCTGGTGTGCATTGAATACCAGTGCAAGCATCACAACTGGGGCAGTTGGGGCAGTCCATTTCTTGAGGAGAATAGTCGCAATCGCCCGTTTCTGGGTTGCAGGTGCCTATGGGATCGGCGTACGTGAGTAAGGTATCGTTGTCGAGACATTCGTCTTCTGGCGAGACAGGACATATGTTCGCAACCGACTGACAACCGAGATCCTTTTCGCAGAGACCCGTATGGCAAGAATCACTCGGGATACAATGCTCTCCTGGGCTCCGATCGCGGCACGAATCAAAATCGAATTGTCCACAGGTGTAGTGGAGGGCGATATTTTCGTTCTGACATTCGTCAGCATTGCATTCATCTTCGCAGGTTGGGTCGCATCTGCCAAAGCTGCACGATGTATTTTCGGCGCAGGGAGTGATGGCGCTCCATTCGGTACAACCATCTCCGTCAAGATCGGTACACGTGACAGTTCCATTTCCTCTGCATACAGTGTCGTCAAGAGTACATTCGTCCATGCATTGCGAGTCACAAACCCCATTTGTGCAAACGTCGCCATCATCGCACGGCAACGGTGGCATCCAGTCATTGCATTCATCATCATCGGCTTGGCCACAAATTCGAACATTGTTGCGCCCATCACAGATGATTTCTCCCGGTGCGCATTCGTCCACACATTTGCTTGTGCATACTCCATGAGAGCACCAAGGATTATCCTCGTCACAAGTTTTGGCTTTTGACCATCCGATCTGACTATCTCGACCGCGTATACATGTAGCAACACCGTTATTTACACATCGTGTAGACCCGATAATACAGTGGGAGGCACTGAGCTCCACTGTTGCTACATTTTCTACGGAGCCACAATGTAAGAATGACATAGATGTTCCGACAATAATAGTGATTGCAAGGAATCGACAGAAGACAGCGAACATAGAGGGGCCTTGGTGAGAGATGTTGAACAAAGTAAGATGAAGAGAGTTTGGCAAATGGATCAGTGTTGCGCAAACGAAATGTATTCGGCAGTCTTCAAAAAGTTTGTTTGGTTAGATTCAGTAACTAATGAGTAGGGGGTTGATTCAAAAAAACGTCCGGGAATTGCAATGAAACGTCCGAGTTTTAATTTCTAAATTATCGGACGATATGGGATGAAATCGGACGAATGATGTTTGATTCGCGGTAGGTGCGCCCAGATTTTGCAAAGAGAATGACGCTAGTATCGCGTACTGCTGGTTTGTGAACTTTGTGGTGGGCCGCCAATTCAGTATTGATTGTGATGAGTTGCGATGGGCGGTGGAGTCGGCTGGCGAGGCGCAAGATGTGTGTCGTCCATATTTTCCATTTTTCGGACAGAATGAGATAGAGGACCCAGATCGTATTGGCAGCCAGAATCACACGCATGCTGCAACGTCGGGCAAGGGGAGGCCTGTAGCGCAGCGATATCCTAATTCCCGGCTTTCTTTCTATGCTCTTCCTGACTGCAAGCGAGGGCGACAGTCCCCGAGCGTTCAACGCAGTGATAATGAGCGCGGTGTCTCTGAGATCCGCCTCTCTTCGCGCCCTTCGGAGAGGAATTGGTCGACGACACTCTGCATCATGGCTCGAATTTGATCTGGTGTCATCTGGCGTAAGATGCACGGTGATGTGGTGCAGGGCAAGATCTCTGTAGAACGTCGGAGAAATGAGGGTAGGGGTTATGCAAGTTTTCGGACGAAAATGGATATTTTCGGACACTAAGGTAGAAAGCCGGCCGTTTTTCTAGATGCTTCGTCGGTTGGGAAGGCTTTTTGTGTCCGAATATTTCGTAGAATGGACGGCACGGAAATTGCCGTCGCGAAAGATTGTTGGGCGGATGCGGAGTTGTGGTGGATCGGGGGAGTACTTGGCATTGTTTTGGAGTAAACTGTTGTGCGTTGCGGCGTAGCAAAACGTATATGCAATGCAACTTGTAACTCTGCTGCCCGAGAGCGGCCGGTGTAGTGTTAGATGTCTCGATATTTCGAACATGAATATGACGACGATTTGCAGCGTCCAAAGGCCGACGAAGCGGCGACCTCTGCGTGGGCAAATCACGCCCAACGCCAGCTCGCCATTCTCAGAGGGGTCGCTCATGGTTTGGACCTCGCGGTACAGAAACTCGAGTCGATGGCAGACCTGCAAAAGGATGCTGGCGGTTTTGCTTTGCCCCACTTTGTTCGCGAGCCATTGCGTCGTCTTGCCGAGGCTTACTTTGGGGTCGCGATGACGTCGCATTTGGTTGACACTGCTGCCGAAAGGCTTCGAGCCGCTGACACCCAACAGGAATTGTTCCTCATTGAGATGATGGAGGGCATCTTGCGCCAGGTACAGGACAGTATGGCCACCATCGATCTCACCCGGCGTTGGGGCTATCATGCCGTCCGTAGCGAGCAGCGCGCAACAGAGTTTCGCGAGCGACTCTCCGTCTTGCGGGCCAAATTGCTTGCGAATCCCGGATCTGCCGGTGAGGACTTGCGGTTGATCTATGGCGAAGTCGCCGCGCTGCAGCAAGAGGCAGAGATGTTTGCGACCATGGACGCCCTGCGCCAAGCGTTTACGATTTTGGATGATACCAACGGCTTTTGGGTCGGACCGAGCCGCCGTCTGCTCGAGAATCTCGCCAATGAAGGTCGGCATTGGCACAAAAAGTGGATCACCGTGTGGGAAGCCTGGACGCTGGGAAGGCGCGAAGAGGCAAAAATCGGCTTGGCCCAACTGCGCGGCAACCCCGATCTGCAGAGCTATCTACAGCGGGTACAAGACAGACTGCAGGATACGCGCCTCGAAATCGCAATCAGTCAGCTGGCAGTGATGGTCGGGGTCACCATCGTTACGATGGGCGTGGGTACCTACGTCAGCGCGGCAGCAACCGGAGCAGGTTGGGGCGGACTTGCCGTTGGCGCAACAGCCGTCACAGCAGAAGCAGCAACGATGACGGCCCTGCAGACGGCGATCTTTGTCAACGATCCGACGATGAAGGGGATCCTTGCCGAGTTTGGCGCCAGCCTCGTTACCTTTGGCGCTTTGCGGGTGTTTTCCCACGGATTGCGGACATCCAAAACCATCAGCGCGCGGGCCGAGGGCAGCCGTCGAGCCACTCAAATCGTCGCCGCCGGGGAGATGACCGGCCACGCCCTAATCCTCGGCGCGACTTCGCTCGCCCACGCCGAGATCGAGCGTCGACAAAAAGACCAACCCTCGCTGTCCGCAGACGAGGTCGCACACATCGCGTTGGAAAGCCTGGCGATGTTTGTCGTGATTACTGTCGCCGGGCGGATCGCCCGAAAGCCAATTTTGCAACCGCTCAAGGACGCAGGTGGTCGCCTCGGATCAAAAATCTACCTTGCCAACCACCACCGCGATACGCTCAACGCGTTTGCCGCCGAGGCAAAAGGCAGTCGCGATCCCAACGTGGCGATGCGCCTGATTCGCCTAGAGCGCATCGCCCTGGAGGCCGAGACAGAAGCCTCCCGCGAGCTACTTCGCCGCGCTCAGCACGACCCCACCGTGCTCGAAAAAATCGCCACTCCCGAACAGACCGGGCCGAAGATCTCCGAGCAAATCACCGCGCAACTTGCCCAGGGAAGCCGACAGATTGGCGAGATGCACGCAGCCGAGGCGGTATTGAGCATGGAGCTTCTCGGACCCAACCACTACGTTTGTCCGCGCCGGCAAGTTCCCCACGTCATGCGGATATTCCAAGAAAACGGCGCTGTTCCCGAGACCATCGGACGCGATCCCGTAACCGGCGAGACCACCTATCAGGTGACCGAAGCCAATGGCCATCGCCTGCGCATCACAGAGAAAATCGACAACCCGGGTTCTCAGCAGATCGCCGAGCAGGCCGCCAAGCAAGCCCCTCCGCACCCCCCCGTCACCCCCGAGCAAGCATACGCTAACAACCTCGAGGTCGCTTATGGGGTCGCAATTCAAAACACCCGAAATCAACAACTGGTCCAACTGATCGACACTGCCCCAACGCCCGAAACCAACCGGCTGATTTTAGGGGGTGGGTTTGGCGGGACCAGCGCCTATACGACCCAAGCGCCGACATCCAAAAGCGCAGTCCCGGGCGCCGATGTCACCCGAATCCCCGACACCCTCGTCATTAGCGGCCCCGAACCATGGGGTGCTCGACGCGACGCTCTGCGCGCCGCCGGAGGGGCTGGAGCGCCACCACTGGGGGGAGGACGCGTTGGCCAAAAACTTTCGGAACATTCGTCCAAGGGACTGACCCGACAACCTCATGAGTTTAACGCCAACGCAGACCAGCTCGGCCGTGCTGGCGACGTCGCCAACGCCCTCGCGATGAGTGGCCTAGAATCCGGCATGACAACCTACCCCGGGTATGTAGCAAAGATTGAAAGCAATCCGGGCACCGGGGCGTGGCCGTCACCCAAACCGTTGCGCGCCAAACTGTCCTCGCCCACACGGGGCGAATTTTACGTCTACACCGACCACATCGATATCGCAACGGGCTTGGGACCTGCCCGATCACTCACCAACAAACCCCGCAACATTATCAATTCTGCCGGCGCCACCGTCGGCAAACGCCCCGCACAAATCCCCCCTGCCGAGCACGACGCCCTTGTCGCCGATGGCCGACTCGTCTACTACGATCCCCACTACCGCAACCCACGCAAAGGACGCGTCCTGATCGTTGGCAACGGCCCAACCGCAATGCTCAACGCGGCCGTCGCCCTAGAAGTAGGGGCACACGTTGTTGTCCTCGGCCGCCCCCGTCCGCAAGCCGCCCAAGCAACACAAGTCCAAACCGAAACCGCTGCCCAAAAACCGCCCACCACTGACATTCACAACGGCACCCCGCAACAAGTCCAGGCCCGCCTCGCCGAAATCGAAGCACAACTTGTCGCGCGCACCTTCAAAGGCGCCCGCACCGAAGCCACCCAAGACGCATTCGACCACCCCAACCTAACCCTTCAAACCGGCGAACTGCGCCAAATCCGCCGCGGCGACCCCGACAATCCCACCGAGGCCGGAAAAATCATGGTCGAGCTCCAAGCCGGCAAATGGACCGCATTTGACCAAACCGTCATCGCCATCGGCCAAACCCCAATCGGCGGCAGCATCCGCAACAACCGCCCCGGCCCTCAGGGACCACCGGGACCAGGGCAGCTTATCAGGAAGCTGGAGATGATCCTTGTCGATGGCCGGCTGGTTGGCCTGCGGTCGATACGACATCCCAATATTCGCGTGTTAGGCGCGGCGATGTCGCCGGAGATGGCGGAGTTTGTGATTAAGGAGCAGCGAGGTCTCTACAAAAAAATGCTATCCAAACAGGCAAACGCAAAATCGGTGCCTGAAGGCTCTCGGGGTGTCCCTGGATCGATTTATCAAGTTGGCCAAAACGTACCGTTAGCAAATCAGGGAAGCATGAGTCCAGTATCACAGCCAAGTCGACCTCAGGAGCAGCTACCAGTAGGACCTCGTTGGTCTAGGCAGGAGAGCTGTCTGATGACAAAGAAAAATAGTCTTTAGTAGTCTCCCGGTAGGGGTGGATACCTTGAGGGAAAAAGATGTGGTCCATGAATCCACTTTAGGTAGCCAAATTTGTTTTCTAGTTTTTCTCCGATCTCCGAATGCCATGCTTCCACAATATACTGTCCTATTGGTTCGACGGCGTAGTGATCAGTAGGATTTTCCGCTAAGTTGCCATGAAAGTTAATGTACTCGAGATTGGGAAGACTATTAGAAGCAGCGAGATATTCTAAGCCTGGTTCCCCAATATCGTTGCCATCGATTTCTAACATTCTAAGTTTTCCTAGGTGGGGGCAGTTTGCGATATGCATTGTCCCCTCATCACCCAGTGTTTGGTCGGTAATGTATAACGCCACGATTTGTTCGAGTAACTCTGATGCAAATAATTGTTCGATGACCGGGTTGACATTGGTCAATTCCACGTAACGAATCGGCGCTAAGGAGTACAGATGGTGGCCTGTCTCGAGAAAAGTTGCGGCGTCTAGGTCGATGGACTCGACAAAACCTCGGAGAAACATAAACTCATCGACCAAGTCGGAAACATTTTTTGCCCATTCTTGTCTGTGTTGATCCAATAGCTCTTTTGCGTATCCAAAAGGGGTGCACCAATCTCCACATTTTAGTGATACTCCCAATTCGACCACGGCCCGACGCTGCTTAAATGTTTCAATCTGCAAATCAATAAACCGAGCCCTGTCAGGATTGTCCTCGCGAATAAAATCCGCATACCGCACCCGAGGCGCAAGATCATCCGGATTATCAAGTACCGCCTGATACAAACTCCGCTCCGTATCACCCATTGGCGAACTCTAGCGCAGCAGCCATCTACTTACCACATAGTATTCGCTGTCGTTGCCACATTGCGCGTCAGTTCCCAATGCAGGGCTTCGGGGCTTGTCCAAGGACCGAGTGATCGCGGCAAAATACATCAAATCCGGCCACTTTTAGCGAGTGTTCGGACATTGTTTCCAACAGAGGCAGTATTTCCCAACAATCGTCCCAGCCCCTAGGGGCCACCGGGGCCAGGACAGCCCATCGGCAAGCTGGAAATGATTCTCAAAAATGTCGATGATCAGCTGGTTGGCCGTGGCCGATACGACATTTAAATGTTTGCGTGATGGATGCAGAGGCGCCGCCAGACCTGACATAGGGGGGAGAAGGATCGCTTTGAAGACGCGTTCGTGTCTTGCTACTGCGTGTTCCCCCAAACATCGTGAATCGTATCAGCATCCAGAGCATGATCAAACCACCGTTCGAGGAGTTGCAGGTTCGAGCATGCGCGAATACGTGCCATCTCGTCGTCGGAAACTGGGATGGCACGTTTTTCTAAAACTTTGAGAAGATTGTTACGCAGGGCTTGAAGCCCTTTTTGGATGCCCTCTTGAAGCCCTTTTTGAACGCCTTTTTGAACACCCTCTTGAAGCCCTTTTTGGATGCCCTCTTGAATCAAAAGGTCCCCTGCGGTTTGAACAGCTTTGCGTCCCGTTTCACCTAAGAATTCCGCCATTAGTTTCTCCAATCCCGGTCGGCTCTCGGGACCGACCCGCAACATATAGTATACCAGAACTTGAAGAGGTGACGACAATTGTTGCTTTGCCACGAGGGCCCGAAACACCGGAAGCCATTGCACCAAAAATGATCGTAACTCCTTGAGATAACGGACTTGTTGCAACAACGCCAGTGTGAGTCGGCCCTGCGGAGTGAGTGTGCGGCGCTGGAGAACCTCTTCAGGTACTTGTGATAGGTCATCGAGCAAGAAACGGAAGCACGGCATGTAGTCGGCGACGTCTGCTTTATCGGCAGCATCCAAATCAATCAAGTCCAAAAACTCCAGCGATGATGACCAGGGGTGCTCGCCATGAAATAGAACCATAGGAAGAATTGCGGGAAGTCGCTTGGCCTTTTGGTTTTCTTTGCAACCTAGCCATTGTTTCCAGATTTCGGTCATATAACAAAGCAATCGGTATCCCATCCAATGGTCTTCTGTAGATTGATGCTCAAAGAGCACGTACAAGAAGACCGGCTTGCCGTCTAAGTTAACAGTGTATAACAAGTCCGATCGGCTTTCGAGCAGGTTCTCGTCAACGAAAATCGTCGACTCGATTCGCAATGTTGACCAATCGATCCGTTGAGCAATTCGCTCTGGGAGCAAAGTCTTCAGCTCTCCAACTGCATGCTGTGGATCCCCGAATGTTTTCTTAAACAATCCATCATGCGGCGTGGAGGGCGTTGCTGCCATGCAAGGCGATGTATCACGAAGAGCTGACAAGCTTTTGTGCCTTTGTTGTCCGCCCAGGCCAACGGCCATCGCTTGCGTGTCTTAGAGAAAATCGACATCATTTTATGGTTGCTGGATTCTCGGACGGAATTTCCGATTTCCCGGACAGAAACGAAGGGCGCATTGGGATAAATGGGCAGCTGAAGCCTCCGTTTCGGACGAAAACGGGGGTAGGCCGGACGATTGAAATAAGAGTGTTGAAAAACTATCCTGTTGCAGGAACCTTTTTGGGGGCAGCGCGGTACTAATCGGCGCACGATCTTCACGTGTCGCAGCCAGCACGCAAACGCGCGACTGGCTTCACACTAGCCAGAAATGAGCCAGATGATGAAAACCAAACATCCAGGAAAAGGCCCCCTTAACGATGCATTCGGACCAGGATATAGGGGGCTAGCACCCGGAAAGAGAACCCGGACCGCAAGCCTCGGCGGTGTACGCCACGTCGGAGAGAATCCGGCCGGACCGGATTGGAGCACCTTCAACGATCCGTCAAATTTACCCTCCAATACAAAACCAAGTCATCCGACACGACCAGACCCCTGGCGTGATCCCGAGGACGAAAACGAAGTCAATTGGAACCACCAAGTAAAATGGACTGGTCTAACTGACCCTTTCGTTGTCCAGCCAGTGCTTCCATCTGCGACATGCCCACCACCGCCAAACACAAAGATCGAGCAGCCCCTGGCCCATCACCGCAGCGAGATGCCAGACCCATTTGACTATTCGGGAAAGGTGCTCACAAACCCGATCAAGATGACCGGGCGGCAAAACAAATGGCAAGCCTACCGAGATGCTGCCCAGTATGTACATACCAAACAAGAAGCCGCAGCCCCCGAAATCAACGCCTACTTTCATGCAGAAAAGAGCAATGAGCTAAGGGCCCTGGGATTCCTTCGTGATACCAGCAAGTCGACCGAGACCCTTACGTCATCTGCCGAGTACCAGCAGCTCCCGAAACGGGGTGGAGCTACTGTTGGTAGCTTATTTCGCAGTGATCACTCTCTCAACACCACACAGTCAGATCAACGGGCAATCGACAGTGTACGCAATGCGCAGGAGCGGGGCCAAGGTGCGATAGAGCGCAGATTTCGTGGCGCAAGCGCCGAGGACGATCGACTTGTAGCCGCGATGAAAAAAGTGAAGGCTGCGTCTGCAAAGGCGGCTGGTGCCAAAAGGGGAGTCGAAGCGGCAGCCGCTGCGATTGCGCATTCAAAGGCGCAGTCGCAAGCCAGTGAGGCGAATGCCGAGATCGGCATGTTGCAAGCCGAGGTCGATGGGGCCAAACAATTGTTTGGTTTGTTCGGCGGTATCAGTAAGCTCGCCGGATTGGCAGACGAAGGGATTACAAAAACAGGTGGTGTGGGTACTCTAATACAGATGACTGGCCTTGGATCGGTCGGCTCGGTAGCGACCATGATCCTAGATGTCTTTCCAGATGAGCGAATGTTGATTGCCAAAGCGAAACTTGCCACCGCGTACGCTGCCATGAAGACTGACAAAGCAAAAAAGTTGCAGGCACGTTTGCAAGAGTCGAAGAAGGAAATGAGCGCTGCGATCGCGCTTGTAGAGGCGGCAGTCGCAGAGCTTCGTGTTGGGTTGTCAACCCGGCGCGACGCCTACGATGATGCTGCCATAGAAGCGGGTCGGGTTGCGTCAGGAGATTCGACCAGCAAAGCAAAGATCGCTGGGTTCATCGCTGCGATTCCCATTGTTGAGCACGTAGTTGGCAAGCTTAATATCATCGTAGACAGGACTGCCAATCCTCGTCCCCCCTATAGCGCAGCCGCAGGGGTTGGCTACGGGATTGCATTGTATCACCAAAAGTGGGAGGCAATAAATCTACCGAATGCGATCGGATCGCTTGAGTTTTGCCATATGACATTTTCCGAGTTGGCCAACGACTGGGGAATCAGACTCCAACAGTTACTCGCGGCCAAGACTCGGATGTCTGGAGAGCGGCCAGGTGGGTAAAAGTCAGTCCGAATCTGATGACTGACCGAGTAGCAACTGCAAATTGGGGTGATCACGATAACGAATCTGCATGATTTTCGTTGTTTCCAACGGCATGCCGATCTGTTTATATACAATTGGGACCAACATCGCATTTGCCGGTAGCCAGATGTCTACCTCCTCGAGGGCAGATTGGCACCATTTTCCCCTCCATTCTTTTTGTCCTGCTTTCTCGCATAACGGGGTTAGTCCAACTCTCAGCTCTTTTGCCTGTGGCCAGGGGCCTTTCTCGTCCGTGTGTGTCACTAATAGGTGCTGCGTGCCCTCCTCAACATAAATACCATCCTTTAGTCCGACATGGATGCTAGGAGTCAAAATCGGTGCGATGCCGGCAATCCGTGTCTCGGGATGCGTTTCCATAAAGGTAGTCAACGCCTTTTCACAGGCCTTAGGGCCGTGAATCTCGGTGATGACCACAATATCCTCTGGCGTCGTTTTTGTTTTCTTAATACAGGGCACCTTCGACACTTTGAGCGTCCTGGGCCCTGCTGATGAACAACCAAAAATTACAAATGAGAGAAGTAAATACTTCATGAGTTTGATCCCGCTTATGGCTCGTCGAGGACCGACTGGTCCTTACAATACTACGGCGAAAGCGGGACGAAAGTGCCATGGGAAAGAATAAGCACATTCCATATGCTCACCCCCTCCTCGTGCGTCCGGGAATGTGTGAAAAACGTCCGAAAATCATCCTGGACCCCTACGGATAGGCTGCCTAATGAACATCAGATAGTGGCGCTTTTGAGCAGAAGCTCGCTGCATGAACAAGGAGAGACAGTTTGCGGTAATTTTTGACGTTGCGAGCGATATTCACCTTTTGGGGTGGAAATCCGGTCAATTTCCGCGTCGTCGCGATCCACGCTTCCATAAATAGTCGCTAGAGTTACAGGCCGGCCTTGCCTATCACGAACCCTGGTGCCCGCGCAGCATGAGGTTCTCCGCGGGGAACATTGCGGGAAATTTGTCGTAGAATGGAGGCAACAGTCCATAAAGCATTGCAGGACTAAGCAGCAAGGAGTTTTGGTTGAGATCAAAAAGAGGACCAGGATGAGACGATGGGGATGTTCCTAGGAGCCAGTCGCGGGGCTTGGCGCCGGGAAAATCGAACATGGCCGCCGAGCGCTATCGCGGTGCACTGGCGGCACAGGACGTCGAGCCCCTGGACTGGAATGCGTGGGGTGAGTTGGCACCGAGTGAGTCTCAGCAGTCGGAGCGACCAGGGAAGTCAGGAATGCCCGATCCGTTTGATTGGCGAGCGATGCTAGCACCACAGGATGGCGATAAGTCGGCGGAGGCTGGTGCGGGACCGGGCGTAGTGCAACAGGTAGCTGCGGCCGGGACACCAACAGCGGCGCCCGCGCCCGCAGCCAGTCCCGGCGCAACACCGACTTCCGCCACGGTAAAGGTAACGGTGAACGGAAGGTTTGGGGGAGACTTGTCGGCTACGATTAAGGTGGAGGCACAAGAGCGCAAAAGCAAAAAAGAACGGTGGAAGACCGTCGCTTCAGCGACCGGAGTCGTTACCGATAGCGATGGTTCCGCCGAAACAGGTCCTCGAACGGTTAGCACCGATATCACGATTGAGCGGCACAAGCGCTACAAGATTACCGTTACCCCAACGGCAGCAGCGCCTCAGGATCGATACCGGAAGACAGCCGCAATAGTCAGTGATAAGGCGTCTACAGAAGCGTCGGTCAACCTAAAAGTGAATCGCTGGAACAAGAAGAACGTCGATACCGTGTGGGAAAGCAAAGGGATCGATCCAGACAAAGCGAAGAAAACGAAAACCGTTACCCTGCTCACAAGGCGAGTGACAGTCAACGAGCTTGTCGTGCCGCGGGTGGATGCGACCAACGCCGAGTTTGCCAAGTTGCCGGAAGAAGAGCAGAAGGAGGTTGTTGACTCGATTGTCGTGATGGGTGGTTATGCGTATCGAACCACTTCATCGGGCGGTTATAGTAACCATTCGACGGGGTGCGCGGTTGACGTGAACTACCACGGGCCTACGATGCAGAATCATCATTTCAAAAAGAAGAACCCGGGACACCAAGCGGCGTTTGCGGAGAGGGTGATCAAGACGGATTCTTCGTTTACCAAATACGATATAGCAAAAGCGACGGACGAAACGGTTTTGGCCGCATCCAAGGCGTTTGAGACCCAGTTTCCGATTTATGTGGCGGGTCTGCTCGGCACGGAGGTCAAGGTAGTCGAACTTGCGGACATTGACGATGCGATCGCGGCGGGCAAGGATGCGAAGGTAAAAAAGGAACTTCAGTTCATTTCTGCCCACTGGACCATGATTGACGCTTGGGTCCGGGGAGCGGTAGTTGAGGACAAGGTTGACAAACGGGATGAGACTCTCAAGGGCATGGTGCCAATTCATGAGAGTCTGCTAAAGGTATTTCGTGCTGCCGGATGGAGTTGGGGTGGAAATTGGGAGCAGGACAAAGATTATATGCACTTTGAGGACAAAGAGGCGATGGAGAAAATTAAAAAGTGATGGAGGGAAAAACCGTTTATGTTGTGGCGCTTGCGATCCTTCTTGTGACGTTGGAGCTATCCTGTGTGGAGACGCGGGCAGTGCGGCAGCAGACCGTATCTCCAACGCTCGGAAGTACCACCAAGCGTCCCGAGCCGGTTGCAGCGAAAACGCGACATCCTCGAATTGTGCAGGTTACTGCAGGTCTGAGCCATACGTGTGTTCTTACGGATCTTGGGACGGTTGTTTGCTGGGGATCCGGGGCCAATGGTCAGCTTGGCTACGGCAATACCAAGACGATTGGCGATGATGAGCCAGCGGGCGCGGGCGGTGACGTTGATCTCGGGGGGCGCGCTGTACAGATCTCAGCGGGGGATGAACATACTTGCGCGGTATTGGAAGATCACAGTGCGCGGTGTTGGGGGAAGGGACGGCACGGTAGGCTCGGGTATGGCAATGAAGACGACATTGGTGATAACGAAACACCCCGGCAAATGGGGCCTGTGCCGGTTGGTGTTCCGTTAGCGAAGATCCAAACCGGCAGCGATGACACCTGCGGTATTACGGCCAATGGCAAGATGCGCTGCTGGGGGGAGGGCGGCGAAAATGGCCTAGGATACGGTGACGAAGATTCTGTCGGCGACGATGAGTTTCCGAAGGAGCGTGGAGACATTTTGATAGGGGCGCCAGTGGTGTCCGTAGCACTGATTGGTTCTGGGTGCGCACTCCTTACGACTGGGGGAGTTCGCTGCTGGGGAGCCATTTTTGGTCGCGACGACGAGCGCTACAAAATTCTCCCGTATATGCATGAGGACGTGCGCCTAAGCGCGAAAGCTACCCAAATCTCTGGGTGGTACAATCATGTTTGCGTTGTACTTGAGGATGGTGGCGTGCAGTGCTGGGGGGGCGGGACCCGTGTATTAGGGGAAGATAACTTTGTCATCAAACCGTACCCGTTTCAGTCTGCGCATGAGAGCCCAGGGATCAGAACTCCCCGTCAGGTTGGTTATCTGGATGTTGGTGGAAAGGCACGGGAAGTCGCCGCTGGTAGTTCACACGTATGCGTGCTTTTGACGACTGGAGCTGTGCGTTGTTGGGGAGAGGGGCGCTTCGGCGTCCTCGGCTATGGGAATACAAAAAGCTATGGCGAAGACACGCCGCCCGGGTCAGGCGGAGATGTCCCCATTGGTGAAAAAGTAGTCTCTATCGCAGCGGGTGGTTTTCATACCTGTGCGATTATTACGAGCGGTGCGATACGTTGCTGGGGAGTCGGGAAAGATGGTCCGCTTGGCTATGGCAACACCGAAAATGTCGGAGACAAAAAAACACCGTCGGATGTTGGCGATGTTCCGGTTTTTTAGTAGGTAAAGCGATATCCATAACTGCTTGAAGTTCAATATGTTTATTAAATTCGGTATGAATTGGTCATACTTCTCGTGCTACCATTAACACGATGTCAGCGACCCACAAACGCACTTTCAACCTACCCGAGGAGCAATCGACCTTCATTGATGAACAGGTTAAATCCGGCCAATTTGCTAGTGGTAGCGAAGTTGTCCGAGCCGGACTCCGCGCACTGCAGGACCGCAACGACGCGGTGGAGCGATGGCTTGACACAGAGGTTGCCGAGACTTACGACGCTGCTATAGAAGGACGTGGAAAGATCCTGTCCGTGGGCGACGCCTTCGATCAAATCCGCGCCAAGCATGGCGCGGCTACGAAAAAACAGCAAAAGTGAAAATTCGACCGTTGCGTTCCACGAGGACGCAACCCGCGACCTCCATGGCCTGTATGATTGGTTATCCAAAGCCGCAGGTCACGATATCGCACTTTCCTACCTAGAGCGTATCGAAGCATATTGCCTTGGCTTCGACGTTGCCTCCGAGCGCGGCCATCTTCGTGAGGACATTCGTCCTGGTTTGCGGGTGTAGGCTTCGAGAAGCGTGTAGCAATTGCGTTTGTTGTGGAAGACAAGCGAGTCTTGACTTGATCTTGCGGATCTTCTACGGCGGACAAAATTGGCAGGACGGTTTGGGGGGATGATGATGCCGTTTGTGCTACTGCCAACGGAACAAAGCTGTAAGCACCGACCAGGGGACCTGTGTCGGGTGTGCAAATTCTAGCGAGTGTAGTAACGACAAACCCTGCCAATTTGCATTTTCTAGCATCCAACGCGTTTGAGACCCAGTTTCCGATTTATGTGGCGGGTCTGCTTAGCACGGAGGTCAAGGTAGTCGAGCTTGCAGACATTGACGATGCGATAGCAGCGGGCAAGGAGGCGCGGCGATGTCGCCGGAGGTGACGAAGTTCGTGTTTCCCACTCAGAGGGCCGCCGTACGAGGAAATGCTTGCTGAACCAATGCTTGGATATTCGACCACGGATGTTGTGTTTTGCCCTAACGCCGGATGTGCTATCATTGAAACATGCACACCAATGAAGCGCAGCCGACCACGCCGGAAGATGAGAACAAGGAACGTGCAGCCAGGATCGCACGTATGCTGCAGCGTTGGGCACAGGAAGACCTGCCAAATGAGCCCGATTGGGATGTTGCGGACATTACCCCTCTGTTTTTACGTGGCTCGTAACACTTCCATCGTAGGTCAATGAAATTCATTCTTGATACAGGTGTTCTTGGCCAAGTAGTCCATCCTCGAAAATACGACAATGTACGTTTGTGGTTTGGTACGGCTATCGCGAGCCACGATATTCTCGTCAGTGAAGTATGCGACTACGAGCTTAGGCGAGAGCTCATTCGCATTGGAGCGGCTCGATCAATAACTCGACTTGACGAGTTGGGACGCGAATTGCGCTATCTCCCTGTCACAACATCTACGTGGCGTTCTGCTGCGCGGTTGTGGGCGCTGGCAAGACGAACAGGTCGACCAACGTCAGACAACTCTGGGCTCGACGGAGATGTGTTGTTGTCCGCCCAGGCAAGAGTTGAAGATGCAATCATCGTAACAACCAACCCAAAGCATTTTGAGCTTGTCGCCCAAGCGACGACTCTGAGCGATTTGATGGCGTCATCATAGCTTAGCGCGTACCCGAAACCGTCGGACGCGATCCCGTGACCGGTGAGTGCTATCCCCCACCCGAGCCTTCAAAGGAGTACTCTTTTTTAGAGATTGTAGCATTGCGCGGCTACGTTTTTGGAACACCTTGTTGTCACTCGCATTACCTGAGTGGGTTTGCATTGCGAGCGGGGACCCCGCCATCCTGGCTTACCACCAGCTCCACCACGAGCTGCTTTAAGTCCGGTCTCTTTGGAGTAGCCATGGCAAACGCGAACCGCCTCGGTATCTGTGTCTACATCGTACTCACCGGTTACGGAGAATGAAGTCGTGTCTAAAGACTGAGCACTTCGGTCGATTGCGCTTATCGCACAAGCCTTCGATGCCAACACCGAAAAGATACCCTCGATGCCTTTCTCTGACAGCGCATCGAGAGTGCGTCCGAGTTTATGCCGATTTAGATCTTCTGCTTTGATACCGGGGCCAATTAACTCATCCACAGCGAGGTTGGAAAAAAACTGCGGCGTCAACATCATCGGACGATGAGTAAAACCAAGGCCGCACAGCACCATCGCCTTCACAGCCTGCCCAGCTGTCACTACTTCTTGCTCGTCAACGCCTATCAATTCATTGAGAACATCCTCAAATCCGAGTTCGGTGAACACGCCCGAGACGATGCCATGATGATCTAAACGACGAATGCGCACGTTTTTCCATACTTCTGTCAGATCAAACACAACCTAAGTGCGCAACTTTTTATGGAAATTAATTGGAAATTTTACGAAACCACCTGATCAATGTCGGCGATACGGTCCTGAGACCATAGGTAGTCATCCGTAAAGCCCAACGGGAGGGCCCAGCGAGCCTCGCTAATGGTAGCTGCCTGCGGTTGTGTTTGTTGCCCTGGCAATTTTGTGGCGCCGCTTGAAGAAGGCGATCATTGTGTCCGAAAATTCCGAAAAGTGGACGGCACAAAAATTGCCGTGTGTTTGAGTGGAAACAATGTCTCACAAAAACAAAATGTTTTGCGTGATTCTGGAGTAGACTATGCTTTTGGTCGCGACCGCGTAATGCGTGGAATGTAATCGCAGGAGAGACTGCCGCGGCGTGGGTAGTGCACAACGATGTCTCGATATTTTGATCACGAATACGATGAGGAGTGGCTGCATCCAAAAGCGGATGACGCGAGGCCTCTCGCACCGGGGAAGCGGACCCTGACGAGCCAGATCGGTCGACCGCGTCGATCGGGGCGGTCGCATCCGGTTGCGCCCGGCAAGCTGACCTCGACGATGCGTTTGCCGGTGCCTACGCAGTCGCGGGCAGCGATTGCGCTATCTGCGGCAGATGCACAAGCGCCGTCCCGCGTCCCAGACGCTGTGATCTCCGCGTTGCAAACAGAGCAGGGGACGCCGCTTGGCGACGGAGAGCAGTGGTCGCAAAAGATCGGTGCAGACGTGCGCAATGCGCGGGTCGTCACGGGTACCAAAGCGCAAGAGGCGACGCAAGCGTTGGATGCAAATGCATTTGCCGTCGGTCATCGGGTATTTCTCGGTGGGTCGCAAAGTCAAACAGATGATGACTTGATGCGGCACGAGCTCACCCACGTGGCACAGCAGCAGGGGGCAGCGATGCCGCCCTATTCATCCCTGGCGATTACCCACTACGATGATGCCGTCGAGCACGAGGCACGCGGGCGCGCGGGGCATGGGGCGCACACCGCGCCCCAGCGAGGACAGGCTGTGATCGCCCGCGACGGCGCCGCGCCTATCGACGCTACGCAGTACCTGCAGCGCTTTGGCGACCGGATCGCCAGCGCGGTCCCGACGCATCTTCGGCCCTGTATGTTGTCAGTGGGCAACCCGTATGCGCAATGGAAGCACGGCGTGGCGGGGTTTTGGCATGCTTTTGTCAGCCAATTGCCCCAAGGATGCGACGTTGTGGCTGCGCTGCGCCGCCTGATAGCTCCCATTGCGATCGAGAGACTCGTAGACCGGGCGCGGCATCGGCAGACAGTAACGATGACAAACACGAGCACCGATCAAACGATATCGCATACGACCCAGGGCGGCCCCGCCCAATGGTACGAGGCCGTCGCGATTGAGATTGCCAATGCGTTGGTATTGCGATTGCGGCTCGCGATCCCGCGGATGGTGGGTCGCTATCTGGAGGCAAAAAACGAGGCAAAAAACGAGGCAAAAAACGAGGCAAAACATCAGTTGCAGAATCGCGATCGGGATGGCGATCCTCAAAGTGCATCCAGTGACAATGTGCCGGAGCCATCGCGATTGATTGCCAGCCATCCCATCGACCGCCTCGTTGGCACCGCCTTGTGTCGCGGTGACGTTGTTCGCGTCGACCTGGCCCGCTATCGAGAGACTGCCCCCTCTCAGACCAACCCGTTGGCATGCAGGCACATCCAATTGACCGTCACCTCCAAGCATATGGTACGTGCGACACCCGCGGACGCGACCGCAGAGGAGGTTGCATCGGCGTTGTTTGGCGACAGTGCGCAGGCCTACCGCCTGGTTGGGGCCGCACCGCATTGGGCATTTGATCTGTCAGATCGCGCCGTCGATCCGGCACAGGCCATTCTGCATAGCGACCATGCCGATGCAGTCGCGCTCGGTCAGGCTGCGCAGGGACAGGCTGTGCAGGGACAGACGATGCAAGCAGGCGATCAGGGGGCGCCCCGATCGAAAAAGGATACCATACGGCAGATGCGGCTAAGCGTGCTGCTCCTCGATGACATCGCCCAATCCGCTAGCCGGTTTGGCCTGCGCGGACTGCAAACCGAGCGCAATCGGATTGACCAGCGCTCAAAACAACTCGCCAGCGCTGACGGCTCCCAGCGGGTTGAGGACTCTCGGCAGGTTGAGGACTCTTCGCAGGTTGAGGACTCTACAGTCGCCGCGTGGGGCAGCCACGCCCAGCGGCAGCTTGCAGTCCTCAAAGGAGCGGCCCACGGTCTCGATCAGGCAGTCGTGCAGCTTGCGTCGATGACCGACTTGCAAACGGATGCCGGCGGATTTGCCTTGCCCGATTTTGTCCGCGCGCAATTGCGTCATCTTGCCGAGACCTACTTTGGCGTCGCGATGACATCTCACTTGGTGGCAACCGCAACCGAGCGACTGGCAGCAGCTGACATCCAACTCAAAATGTACCCCATCGCTCTCATGGAGGGCATCTTGGGACAGGTACAAGCCAGCCTGGCTGCCATCGATCGCACCCGACGCTGGGGGTATCACGCCGTCCGCAGCGAGGAGCGCGCAACGATGTTTCGCGAGCGACTCTCCGTCTTGCGGTCCAAATTGCTCGCTGATCCCGGATCTGCCAGCGAGGACTTGCGGGCGCTCCATCGCGATATCGCCGCATTACAACAAGAGACCGAGATGTTTGCGACCATGGATGCCCTGCACCAGGCGTTTACGATCTTGGATGAGACCAACGGCTTTTGGGTCGGCCCCAGCGGCATCCTGCTCAAAACCCTCGCAAGCGAAGGACGCGCATGGCACCAAAAGTGGGTGGTGGTTTGGGAAGCCTGGACGCTTGGAAAGCGCGACGAGGCAAAAAGCGGCTTGGCACAATTGCGCGGTAACCCCGCACTGCAGAGCTACTTGCAGCGGGTACAAGAAAGATTGCAGGATACGCGCCTTGAGATTGCCATCAGTCAGCTCGCGGCAATGGTCGGCGTCACCGTTGTGACCATGGGCGTGGGGGCCTACGTTGGCGCAGCCGCAACCGGGGCGGGGTTGGGTGGACTGGCCGCCGGTGCGACCGCCGTCACGGCAGAAGCCGCGACGATGACTGCCCTGCAAACCGCGATATTTGTCAAAGACCCGACGATGAAAGGGATTGTCGCCGAGTTTGGCGCCAGTCTTGTTACCTTTGGCGCCCTGCGCGTGTTTTCCCATGGCCTTCGGACATCAAAAGCCATCAGCAAATGGGCCGAGGGCAGCCGTCGGGCTGCGCAAGTTGTCGCCGCCGGGGAGATGACCGGCCATGCCCTGATCCTCGGCGCGACCTCGCTTGCTCACGCCGAGATCGAGCGCCGACAAAAAGGCCAGCCCTCGCTTTCGCCAGACGAAGTGGCACATATCGCGCTCGAAAGCTTGGCGATGTTTGCCGTCATTACCATCACCGGACGGATCGCCCGAGAGCCGATTTTGAAGCCACTGCAGCAAATGGGCGGCAGCCTCGGATCAAAAATATACCTCGCCAATCACCACCGCCAGACACTCAAAGCCTTTGCCGCCGAGGCAAAAGGCAGTCGCGATCCCCAAGTGGCGACCCGACTGATCCGCCTAGAGCGCATTGCCCTCGAGGCTGAGGCAGAAGCCTCCCGCGAACTGCTCCGCCGCGCCCAGCAAGATCCCACCGTGCTCGAAAAAGTCGGGACTCCCCACAGGTTGAGGACTCCCGAAAAAACCGGGACGAAGACCACTGAGCAAACCACCGCGCAAATCACCGAGCAGCTTGCCCAGCAAGGCCGGCAGATTGGCGAGATGCACGCGGCCGAAGCAGTGCTGAGCATGGAGCTTCTGGGGCCCAACCACTATCTCTGTCCGCGCCGGCAAATCCCCCACGTCATGCGGATATTCCAGCAAAACGGCGCGGTCCCCGAGACCATCGGACGCGATCCAGTAACCGGCGAGACCAGCTACCGGGTGACCGAAGCCAACGGCCATCGCCTGCGCATCACCGAGAAGGTCGAGCAACTATCCGCGACCGAGCACCCCCCTGTAACCGCCGAGCAAGCCCACGCCAACAACCTCGAGGTCGCTTACGGGGTAGAGATCCAAAACAAGCGAAACCAACAGCTCGCCCAATTGGTCGACACCACCCCAATACCCGAGACCAACCGCCTGATCTTGGGTGGCGGGTTTGGCGGGACCAGCGCTTATAAGACCCAGGCGCCGACATCAAAAAGCGCAGTCCCAGGTGCCGATATCACCCGAGTCCCCGACACCCTCGTGATTAGCGGCCCCGAGCCATGGGGCGCCCGACGCGACGCCCTGCGTGCCGCAGGAGGGATTGGAGCACCACCACTCGGTGGCGGACGCGTTGGTCAAAAACTATCAGAATACTCGTCCCAGGGCCTGACCCGACAACCCCATGAGTTTAACGCTAACACAGGCCGGATAGGCCGTGCCGGCGACGTCGCCAATGCCCTTGCGATGAGCAGCCTCGAGTCCGGCATGACAACCTACCCCGGATATGTCTCAAAGATTGAGAGCAACCCAGGCACCGGGGAGTGGCCGTCATCCAGACTCTTGCGCGCCAAAATATCCTCGCCCACCAGGGGTGAGTTTTACATGTACGCCGACCATATCGATGTCGCAACCGGACTAGGACCTGCACGATCACTCACCAACAAACCCCGCAACACCATCAACGCTGCCGGCGCTACCGTCAAACGCCCCGCCCAAATCCCCCCGGCCGACCACGACGCCCTCATCGCCGATGGCTTGCTGGTCTACTACGATCCCCATTACCGCAACCCACGCAAAGGACGCGTCCTCATCGTCGGCAACGGCCCAACTGCAATGCTTAACGCGACCGTCGCTTTAGAGGTGGGGGCACGCGTTGTCGTCCTTGGCCGCCCCCGGCCAGAGGCCATGCACGCAGCCCAATCCACCCAAGCCCAAACCATCCCCCAAAAAACACACACCACCGAGATTCACAGCGGAACTCCCGAGCAAGTCCAAACCCGCCTCGCCCAAATCGAAGCACACCTCGTCGCGCAAACCTTCAAAGGCGCCCGCACCGAAGCCACCCAAGATGCATTCGACCACCCCAATCTAACCCTAAAAGCCGGCGAACTGCACCAACTTCGCCGCGGCGACCCCACCAACCCCAGCGAAGCCGGCAAAATCATGGTCGAGCTCCAACCCGGCAAATGGACCGCCTTTGACCAAACCGTCATCGCCATCGGCCAAACGCCAACCGGCGGCAGCATCCAAAACAACCGCCCCGGCCCCCAGGGCCCACCGGGGCAAGGGCAGCTAGTCGGGAAGCTAGAGATGATTATTGTCGATGGTCGGCTGGTTGGGTTGCGGTCGATACAGCATCCCAATGTTCGCGTGTTGGGGGCGGCGATGTCGCCGGAGATGGCGAGGTTTGTGATTAAGGAGCAGCGGGAACTATATAGAGAACTGCTACGCGATCAGGCCAGCGATCAATCCGTTCCTGAGGGATCTCGTGGTGTCCCCGGGTCGATTTATCAGGTTGGTCAAAACGTACCGATCGCCAATCAGAAAAGTACTAGCCCAGTATCCGAACCCAGCCCACAACAAGGTCAGCCGCCCGTGGGACCATCGAGCGGGCCCCGTGACGATGAACGCGTGAGCTACCCAAACGACGATAGAGAGCAATAGCTAGTAATCGCCAGGCGCTAGCGGGAACCGCTCAAGAAATAGTTGTGGCCCGTGCAGCCACTTTTGATAGCCAAATTTTCTCTCCAGTTTTTGACCCCCTTCCGAGGGTTGCGGGTCTGTATTATAACCGGCAATCGGTTCGACCGCGTAGGTGTCTGTAGGGTCAGGCACCAAGTTGTTATGAAAATTAACGTACTCAAGGCTGGGAAGATTGGCGGAGGCGGCAAGGGCGTCAAGCCCCGGCTGTCCGATATTATTGCCGTCAATTTCGAGCATCGCAACTTTGCCAAGGTGAGGGCAATCTGTGAGACGCTTCATGCCATCGTCGCCCAGATCTTGATCGGCGATGTACAACCCCACCGTCTGCCTTAGCAATTCCGAAGAAAATAACTGGTCGATAACGGGTTTGACGCCAGTAAGGTCGAGATATCGGATAGGAGCAAGTGCGTACAATCGTCGCCCGATAGCAAGAAACTGTTTCGCATCCAGCTTGCTGTATTCGATGAATCCACGGAAAAATAGGAGCACCTCAACCTGGTTAGCAACATCCTTTGCCCATTCTTTTTCATTGTCCTCCAGTAATTTTCTCGCTTCTCGACAGGTTGTTAGCCAACGATCTATGTTTATTTCGCCAGCCTCTCTGCGCAACTTGAATTTCTCAATCTGCAACTCAATAAACCTAGCCCTGTCTGGATTGCTCTCGCGAATGAAATCCGCATATCGCATCCGAGGCTCAAGATTGTCCGGATCATCCAGGACCTCCTGATACAAACTCCGCTCCGTCTCGCCCATTGCCGAACTCTAGCGCACGATCAATTCACTTACCACATCGTATTCAACGGCGATTGCCAAGATATGGTCAATCGTCTAACATTACTTTCCGAACACTCCCTCCTAACTACGCGTTTCGGGATTGCATCGACATATCAGATTCGGCCACTTTTGAATATTTTCGGACAGTAGGATGGATTTTGGGGAGTTACCTCAATTTTGCCTCAAATACCCACCATACGTCGGAGTACCGGAGCAAATATCGTGAGAAACTGCAGCGGCTTTTTTACATTGGCCAAACAAGGTGCTCTGAGCACATCATCGTCAATGGAGCCCTGCGAAACCCACTGATAGCAGGCGAGGGCCGCTGTGGCCTGAAATCGCATGTCGCACGTGACCAAGGTTTGTGCAGCGAACTCAAATTTCTCCACGACATCGTCGTCATTGGTCAAATACGCCAGCTGCGACCGAAGAAACCTAGCATATGCATGTGACCAAGTCGGGCGTTCCCTCTCTAGTTTTTTGATGCTTCGCAAGGCATCTCTTTGGGCCTGATGGGGATGGTCCCTGTTACAAACAAGGTGGGCAATCGCAGCACGAGCGAGATGCTCGATCGTGATAATCCGACTAAACGCAACCTTGAGTAGCTGGGAATTTTGGAGGGATTGCCACCTGCCCCGAATATTGCGATACGCTGCGATTCCGTCGCCCTCATACAATTCGATTTGCGTCACTGCAACGACGTCAAAAAAGTGTTGCAAGAAAAATCCCTGCTGTGACCAGTTTTGAATGGCATCCGTCGCCTGACGGCGGGCCTCTTCAACATCATCATCTATTAACCAGGTGGTATTGATGATTCCTGACTGCAGTATTGAAGATTGATAGCGGTTTCCATGAGTTTTCGCTTGTTTGATACTGGTCTCGATGTCAGTTCGTGATTTTCCTGCGATGCCCACGTAGAGTTGCGCGTTGAAGCCAATAAACTCAGCGGTGGAGCGTTCCCAAGCAGTATTGCCTGGCAGTTTGCGAAATCGCTCGGTCGCACAACGACTTTTGGTGTGAGATTCTAGCCACTGGCCGCGAAGAAGTAGCAGGGTTGCCCATGCATAAATGTGGAATGCGCGGAGGTAGGGATGGTCTATCTTATCTGCGATTTGAGACGCGCGATCCATCAGTGCGCCGATATCCTGGAAGTCTGCGCCGAATGCTGCGAGAGAAATCGCTTCCATGGCCAGTGCGCGCCCTATCCGGAAAGGCTCACCAACCCGTAGTGCCATAGACAACGAATAGCTGTGGAACAGTGCCCCACGCATCTGGTCAACATTAATGAGCCCCATCATCGCGTCCCACGCAATGTCGATCCGTGCCAGGTCATCTCGGATATGGGTGTCCTCGGAAGTCTCAACGAGATTACTTTGGCGCAGATCCCAGTTTCGAATCTTCATCCAGAAGCGCTGTATAAGAAATGCGCGAAGAACAGATTGGGGAGATTTGGGCATGTGCAATTAATACGACTTCAGTGCCGGGGCCATCGCTGCGATTCCCTCATCAATATGACCACTGCGTAGCAATTGATCTGCCGCTCGTTGTCTGAGTCGTGCGGCAAGGTCTAACGGCCCTGTATTCGCAGCATATTCGAACGCCTGAGCAGCCTCTGGACCTCGCCCCGCATTTGAGAGGCATTCGGCCAATGCGATATAAAGCGGCATAATCTTGCGATGGCTGTTGGTGTCAGCTAGATCGATTGCTTGTTGATACAAGCGAGCTGCTCGAGCAAAGGCTAGAGTCTGAGAGGCCCGATCTGCAGCTTTGCGAAAGTAGTGGGAGGCCTTATTGTGATTTTGGGCTCCTTGCCAATGGATAGCGACTTGCTGGGCGTCGCTGACCGGTTCAGCTTCGAGCACTGCAGCGAGAGCTCCATGACAGTTGATACGTTGCTCGCGATCCAGTCCCGCCACAATGCTAGACCGGACGCGATCGTGATATGGCTCTATGAAGTCTGAAGAGCCTGTTCCGGTGGTTTGTATCAGCCGTCCAATTCGAAGTGGGTGAAGGATACGATCGATGCTGTCTACGGCTACTTCAGCAGCCAGTCGCGCTGTGGACTGACGAATAGGGGCACCAGCAAGCGCGACAATGTGCAGAAGTCGCCGTGAATCGAGGTCGAGCTCCGATACACGCCGATGCACCGCGTCGTTCAATGGTAGAAACGAATGGTCCGTTTGTTGGCCTATCGCCAAGTGGCACAATTCGATCAGAAATAGAGGGTGTCCGGCAGCTTCGGCAATGATGGCGTCGAGATGAGGATGCTCACCCACCAACCCGATCGCCAGTTCGCGTGCAGAGCGATTTGTCAGTCCCTCGACATGAAGGAACCGAACATCTCCCTTCCACTGGGAGATTACTGCGTTGGAATCACCAGTTTCGGTCTCCAACAGTCCGCGCCGAGTACCCACAAAAAGGACCCCGGGTGCTTCTGGTGGGCGCATAATTTCTTCTAGGATGCGCCAGCTATCGGCGTCCGCCCACTGCAGGTCATCGATAGAGATAATGATACGGTAGTGTTTGCTTAGATTAATGAAAAACTGTCGCAAAGCGGCAATACCCCGCTGACGCTGTTCTTGCTCTGATGTCGTAGAGGGATCTTTTGCGGCCAGCGCAATCTCCTCCACGCGCTGAAGTGCAGGGAATAACCGTGCGAGCGAGGGAAGTTGCTTTGGAAGAAAAGCTCCGACTTCTCTCGGATGGATTCGAGCAAGAAACTGGCTGAGCTCATCGACGATGCCATCCACTCCTTTATAAGACGCTGACTCTCGCTCATAACACCGCGCGTGCAAGATGACGTTATTGTCTTGTACGCGTCGCTTTCGCAGAAATTCCGTTACAAGTGCAGACTTTCCAACTCCGGATTCTCCGGTGACAAAGACCGAAACCGAATGTTTCATAGAAGCAAGATAAGCGTGCTCCAGAAACTCTTGCTCACTATCGCGACCGACAAAAATCGTTTGCTCGTTAGCATCGTGCTCTTCGACTATTTCTGCCTCCCATTCCTTAGTCGGATCTGCAATCTGCAGAATATCGATTGCACCGGAACGATTTTTGGGATCAGGTGCAAGCAGGCGAAGACACAACTGGTCTAGATCCTGGGGGACCCTGGGATCATAAGCGGAAGGTGGAGGCGGGAGACCTCCTTTTCCTAGTGGGCGAAATCCAGTAAGTACGAGATATAGGAGAGCGCCGACACTATACCAGTCAGCTTCGGGGCCCAGATGGGTCCCGCCCGCCTGCTCAGGGGCCATATACCCAATTGTCCCGACGAGTTGGCGGTCCTGCCACCGATCCTCGACGTAGTCGGTAATTAACCCAAAATCTAAAATCACCACCCGCTCATCGTCTGTCACCAATACGTTAGAGGGTTTGATATCCCGGTGGACGTTTCCCATGCGATGCAAGGCTTGCAGGCCATAGGCTAGCTGGGCAAGCGCGGGGCGAAGCCGCTCTTCGTCAAAGTCGGTTCCGATCCGAGGTGCTTGTGTATCCAGATTGGTCCCAACTGCTGGCGTTAAGGTTGTTTGAGGACCCGATACGGAAGACCCACTCTCGACGTGCGTCACAACTGTCGGATTGTTTGTTGCGGCCGACATCTTGGTTGCCCCAAGAGTTGCGGTTTTTCGTCCGCCTGACTCGCCGCTGCGCAGGTACGATAAAAAGTCCTGTCCCTGGACCAACTCCATCGTAAAAAACCACTGGTCCTCTTGCTGGAATAATTCGCCAAGTCGTACGAGGTTGCGATGGTGAACACCCTGCAAAGCGCGAAACTCGTTTTTGAACCGCACCAGTGCCTGTGCGCTCATCCTCTTCATGTACTTAAGAGCTACCTGGGTTTGTTTCTCGCGATCGAATACGCGATAGACAACTCCCATGCCGCCTGCTCCGATTCGATCGAGTACTTCGAATCGCGCTGTCCCCTGAAAAGACGGGGTCAAAAACGGTCTCTGTATTGCGTTTCAACATAGAGTAGACCCCGGTCAGGTAACCGGGGCCCCTCGCAGAACCCGACGTGCGCTATTCACGCATCGGGCTCCTCGGTGAGTGATTTTCCAAAACCGTACCTGCGGTCGTGGCCTATCGCACTGGGACCAGTGTGTGATAGAAGCACCTAGCGCACCGAATACGCTAGTTGGATTTATCTTACGTCGTCTACGTGCCCGAAATTGCCGCCGGCTGCGCGGGTGGCATGGGGCTTTCGGCCGTAAGGCCACCCACCGTGTCTCCCTTCGCTCCGCAGGCATTACCCTGTTTCGACACTACTATGAAGACATCTGACTTCTGCAGGGGGAATTGTTCTCGGCTTGGGTTCCATCCCTTGCTATCGAACTCTGGGTCTGGTCCCTGCACAGTTGACCCGACCCTCTGCAGATCTCCCAAGTTCCGCAATTTACCTTCCATACATGCCATGGTCTCGGACCCCGGTGGTGCCCATCTTGACCGTAGTCTTGATGGATGCTGCCTTCGCATCGCAGTACTAGCTCGGCCACCACGGAACGGTGTTGTTTGTCGGGGCTCTATCCCTTCACGCTTTCGCATTACGGCCTGCATGGTTTCTAGCCCCGGCTTCACGTAGCATCTCGCGATGATACGTGCGGGGGTCGATACTGTGACGTCCTTTGACGTGTTTCCACAGACGGGACTTGCTGGGTTTCCCCAGCGCACCCGCTGGCAAATTGCAGCTTCTTGGCGCACACCACGTCCAACATCTCACGGGGTACGCACGAGTACAATGCGCGCCGACAAATGGACTATCATCCTTTTGGACTATAGTGTGACGGAACACTGTGTGGTATTAACTGGTTAGGTAGTTGAGCAGGTCGGAAATCTGGCTTGCAGATCTGCTTTTGACCTGCGGAAAAAACATCAATTCACAGCTCGTCAAGGGCCCATACTCCATCAATAGTACGGGTGGCCACATCGTAAATCTTGAGTGGATTGAGGGGCTCCCAACAGCCCCAAATATGGTGGGTACAACAAGGATAGACTTCGTGATGGCTAATTGCCTGCCTGGGAAGAGCGCTGACTACATTGTCTGCTCTAGGGGCAGATAGTCTTATGTAGGTGATACATTCAAAGGAAGAATTACATCGCTATGACAAACGAACACGGTGTACTTGTGGGAGCTGTCGCAATAGGAGCGATACACTCGCCGTTATCGAATGACGGGCTTGCGCTTTTGCTCGCTAGATCGTCGGGTTGGTGTCTATAATCACCACTGGACGTCGGTGTCCGTTACCGAAGGGAGCCGTCCAATATTGCCAGGGGCATTTCCAAATACTCAGCGCTTTGAGCGTGTGCGCCGAATAGGTTCGGGCGCAATGGGGGTCGTGTACGAAGCGTTTGACAAAGAGCGGAGCGCTAATGTTGCGCTTAAGGTTCTTCGATTGGCCCCCTCCGGAGAATCTGTGCTTCGCTTTAAGAATGAATTTCGTGGATTGCAGGGACTTGAACACCCCAACCTCGTGCGGTTATACGAACTGATTGAAGCTGATGGGCAATGGTTTTTTACTATGGAACTCATTGATGGGGTGGATTTTCTCGAATACGTTCGACCGTCTGGTCGACCGTGGGAGCAAATGCACCATAGCGAGATCCAAGATGCCTCGACTTTGCCTGTTAGTTCACCGCTTGCGTTACAAACTATGGTTGGTAATTCTATCGTTCGCAAAGGGTATGTCCGACGCCAGGGGAAAGAGGTCAATTATGGTCGTTTGCGTGCTGGACTGATAGAGCTTGCCAAGGGGCTTATTGCTTTGCACAAGGCTCAAAAAGTTCATCGAGATATTAAGCCGTCAACGTATTGGTGACGCGTGATGATCGAGTTGTTTTATTGGATTTTGGCTCGCAACCCACTATTGGCGGTGAGCGTCCAGAGCAGGTAATTGGAACGCCAAATTACATGGCGCCCGAGCAGGCAGCACAACACTCGGTTGGTCCTGCAGCGGACTGGTATAGTGTTGGGGCGATTATCTATCAGGCGCTCACAGATCAACTTCCCTTTGAAGGCCATGTCCTAGAAGTTATGCGTCACAAACAACTGAGTGAGCCAATCCCTCCAGGCGCGTTGGTTCCTGATTTGCCGAGTGATCTTGAGAAACTATGCATTCATTTGCTCAAGATACGGAGCGAAGCGAGGCCCGTAGGCATCGATGTTTTAAGGCGTTTGGGTGCAGATGTTGGATTTGTGAGACACAACGAGCCTGTCGAGCATGATTCACTATTTGTTGGTCGTACGGGTGAACTGCAAATTCTCAACGGGGCCTATGAAGAAACTCGCCAAGGGTGCAGTTCAATCGTATTTCTTCATGGCGAATCGGGCGTAGGGAAGAGTGAACTTGTCCGTCACTTTGGAAAGAGCCTATCGGAACGTGCGTTAGTCCTCACCGGTCGATGTTACGAACGGGAATCCGTGCCATACAAAGCGGTTGATGGGGTTGTTGACGTCCTGAGCGACTATATGGACGACTTACCCATCGAACGCTCAGCGGCGTTAGTCCCGAGAGATGCAGCTTTGTTGTTGAAAGCTTTCCCAGTGCTTAACCGGGTAGAGGTGCTCACGCAATCTCCACCTATCGATGACTTAAACCTTGACGCTCAAGAGATGCGGTCGCGCGTTTTCTCCGCACTTCGAGAGTTGCTTCGAAGACTAGCGTATCACACCCCACTAGTCGTTTGATTGATGATCTCCAGTGGGCAGACCTTGACTCCATTGCGCTGATAGAGGAGATAGTGCGAACCCCTGATGCTCCCAATTTGCTTCTTATTGCTACGCTGAGAACTAACGCGGGGCACACCGGGACTGAGGTGAATCTGAAGCTTCAACAAATTCCTGGCGTTCGACATTTACACATTGAACCCTTGCCACCCGAACATGCCGAAGAACTTGTGAGTCGGTTGTCAAGTGGAGGCGATGCAAGCTTTGATGTGTCCAAGATAGCTGAGGATACCGGTGGGCATCCTCTATTTATCGCGGAGCTTGTACGATACGCGCATACCGGTGGCGCTGATCGTGATATCAGGTTGGATGATGCACTCAAGGCTAGAATTGATTCTCTAGCCGAGCCAGCTCGACGTGTACTTGAGCTGCTATCAGCCTCGGGACGTCCGCTCACGCGCAAAACTGTGGCTCGGGCTGCGGATATGGAGCTAGATCAGCTGATAAGCAATGTAGAGTTTCTGCGTACTGAGAACCTCGTGCGCACCTCTGGGACGAGGCAGTCAGACAACGTTGAGACTTACCATGACCGTGTTCGCGAGGTTGTTGCAAAGTGCTCAAAAAAACGTCACTCACATCTCCACGAACGGCTTGCTTTGGCGCTCGAGGCGGTGGCGCGAATCAGACTCCGAAGCACTATCCTTTCATTGGGCTGAGGCTGGCGATAGCCGGAAGGCATTGCGTTATGCCACCGAAGCTGGTGACCGGGCTGTCGAGACATTGGCGTTCGACAGAGCAATTCAGCTATTTCGCCGTGCACTCTCATTGGTTGGAGAACAAGATAATGCTAGGCAATCCCTTACTTATAAGCTTGCGAGTGCTCTAGCTAACGCGGACACGGTTACAAAGCAGCTAATGCCTACCTTAGCGCAGCAAACTTGGCCGCTGATGCCGATGCGATGTCTCTACGACAGTTGGCAGCTGATCAATTCTTACGCAGCGGTTATATTGATGCGGGGACAACAGCCATGGCGCCAATATTGGAGGCCAAGGGGCTTGCGATGCCGAAGACACCCATGGCAGCTCTGCTAGCATTGATAAGAGGAAGAGTGCTTTTAGGTTTGTCGCGGCCTTTGCGAGGATTTCGAGAGCGCAGTCCAGAGGACATTCCTAAAAAGACTCTAGAAAGAATAGACTTGTGTTGGTCAGCAACTGTCGGATTTCTTGCAGTAGATCAAATTCGAGGAGTCTATTTTCAGACCACACATTTGAGACTGGCTTTGGCCGCAGGTGAACCCTTTCGGATAGCGTGTGGGTTGGCGATGGAAGCGATAGGTGCGGCTGCGGTGGGTGGGGCGACACAGAAACACTTGGAGAGAGCTAAGGATCTTGCTGAACGGTTTAAAACGGCCTTACGTGCTTGGTATGGTAAAGGTAGCTGAAAGCGCAACGCGATTTCTTAAGGGTGAATGGAATCACGCGTATGAGTACTGTTGTGCCGCCAAGAAAGTTTTTGCAGAACAGTGTACGGGCGTTGCATGGGAGATTAATTCCCTGGAGTTAAATGGGCTATGGTGTTTATGCTATTTGGGAAATCTTGCTCAATTAAAAGATGAAGTACTAAGAAAGTTATCGGAGGGTCGGAAAAGGGGGGATTGTTTTAGTACAATTAGTGCGCGTTCTGGTTTTCCTAATATAGTTTGGTTAATGGACGATGATCCAGAACAGGCTCGTAACGAGGCTAGTGAATCTATTGCAGAGTGGTCGCAAAGGGCCTTTCAGCTCCAACATCTACAAGATTTATTCGCCCAGTGTCAGATCGATCTGTATTGTAGCAATGGCGCAAAGGCACTGGAGCGAATTGAGTCGGCGTGGAACAAGCTACGAAAATCGGGTTTGCTCAAAGTGCCGTTAAACAGAATCCTCGCCGCTGAGCTGCATGCTCGGGTAAGTATTGCGGCAATGTCGCAGGGGAACTCTGCTGTATTGCTCAAAGCCGCGAATAAGGCCAAACAGCAACTTGCTGGTGAAGGTAGAGCTTGGGCATCCGGGCATGCGAGTCTTGTCGGAGCACAACTTGCTATCTTGGATGGGAACCAAGAAAGTCGCTAGAGCTGCTAGAAAGAGCAGAAGAGAACTACAAGCAAGCTGATATGCGATTACACTATTCTGTAGCCCGCTGGTGTCTTGGCCGGCTTAGGAATAACGAAAGTGGTGCCGAGAGCATCAAGTCATCCTTGGATTTCTTCGTTGGAGAGGGAGTCAAAAAACCCATCAAGATGGTTGCTATGTTTGCACCAGGTTTTCGTGAACTGTTGAAGGAATGACGATTCCATAAAGTTGGTTGATTCCGAGTTATAGTACATGTTTTTCACGGAAGAATCAACTTCTATCCACAAACTTGATAGATTTTTCGATGATCCAATCGCAGGGCCATTTCAGAAGGAGGGGGGGTTCGCGAGAGACGAAAAACGAATAACGGAAACCGGTCTTTGGGGAGTGCATAGATTCTTCGTAGTTCTTGACCCAAAAAGATGATTTTTTTTGTTTCGTACTTACTTAGTCCTTGCCCGTTGAAATAGAGTGCTCTGATAAGCATGAAAGGGAGGGCTGTTACTGGTTGAAAGGAGACGTTCAGCCTTGTTGCTTGGAGCCAAATTCTTTGGATGGCTCGACCGGCATTGATGAGAGAAAGATTAGAGAAGGTGTTATTAACGGCTAAGCAGCCAAGATGTGAGCATTGAACGATAGATGATTCTGTTATTTTACTAAAACACCATGCTGGAATAAGCTTTCGAATTTTCGGATATTGCTTGAGTAACCGCAAGAAAAGGATGGCTGATTTCGGAAGTTCGAGGGTATTTACATCAACACCGTCACAAGTTTTCTTTGCCTCCTCGCTTGTCCATCGCAGTTCATTCATCATCTGGGTAAACAGGAGCTCGTGTTTGATACGGATAGCATCTGCATTGCCAAGAATCTTTGCCGCTCTTTTTCTGTCAGAAAGGTCAAATAGCGTGATTAACTTGGTGTCTGGTGTTGCCTCTACTGTATTTCTTAACTGCTCAATTGTCCGGCCATCAAGACCGTTTCCTTCATGAAAACGCCTGTTGGTGCACCTGCGTGGAATCTCCTCAATGAGGGTGTCGTCGATCAAAGGTTGGTCCCGTCTCAGGTACCTCAATGTTGCAATGGTTTTGTCTGCGTTCCCGGGTTCGTTGATCTGCAGTTCATGACGTAGTCCCCGAAAATCGGAGGTTATGCACACATTCTCAATAAGAGAGCCGAGGGAAAAGATTGATGCGAAGTGCCCAACGTCAATAAAGGAAGATGAACGCGTTGGGTGCAGTCTGAAATCCAGTTGATTTGGATGGGCTACAATCTGCCATGGTTGAACATTCCCACCAGAAGGTGCCAGGCTTCCCATTCTGCATAGTTCGTCAATTTCTTCTAGTGTTAACTTCATTTCCGTTTTGGTTGAGAACGGCCTAGGAAGGTAGTGGTTCTGTTGATGGCGGTGGCAAGTGTAGTTCGGTATGAGACATTTGTAGCTTGCCAAGAGTATCATCAATACATCTTGGCAGTAGCATGCCTTTCCTAGCCAAATATTCGATGGACTCAAAAATGTTGAGCCAATGTTCTCTATTTGTTTTCCCTTCGCGTATCAGCTGGCTGAATTCAGGCTCATAGCTTGTAAAGCCTAGATGGTTCACATCAACCGCAAAATTTAGAGGGAGTAAATCATAGTTCGATGCTATGGGATTGTCATTTCCTTCTGCGAGCAAGCCTAGCTTTACGACTTCTCGTCTAACCTCTTGCTCGTCATACTCCCAGACGTAATGTGGAAAAATGACTCTGGGCACTCTGTCCTCATCCCATAAACTACCATCCCACCAATATCTCATTTCCTCATCACTGTAAATTTCGCTCAGTTTAAAGTTGGCAATAGTTTCTCTTTTTTGTTTTTCGAGGTTTCTTGGTGTTTCAAAAGAAGAGAGTTTTAGGATTCTTTGGACCTGTGCCCGGGTTCCGCCATGGATCAAGAGTGGAATTGCTGCGGCAGCGGCCAAATTTCGACAGATATCGAGTGCAAGATCGCCAGCAAGTCTATCGACCGACGAATAGCAACCTCCACTACCAAGGTGAGTTAAAGCGTATCTAAAAGTGTTGCGGAAAAGGCTCGCTTTTGGTTTGTGAATAAGGTGGTCGACGTCATTGATTACGTCAGACACTCTCCTTACATTTTGCAGTGCTATGGGGCTAGTGAAACCATTATCAATCATAACTGCGAGAATCCGGAGTCGGCTATATTGCTTCCTTAATTCGTGAAGCAGCATAGTGCTATCTTTGCCGCCACTAAACATTACTAGCGCGTCGTATTGACCGTTTGCAGTCTCCTGGTGGCTATCCAATATCTCATCCAGCGAGGACGACATAGCAGCGATATTCGATGAATTATCGCTGGTTTCGAGGGTTGAGCTTTCCTTACAAAGGGGACACAGACCGTTTTCTAGAACAGTACATTGATCGGATAGAACACATTTTGCGCAGCGACTGCTAATTTGTTTTCCGAACTGCTTTCTTTTGTTCGGCCAAATTTGAGACGCAAATCGCAGAAAATCCTTCGTTTCATCAATCCTTTCTTCTGGTTTCATGTTTTTTTCCCTTTGTCTACTGGCTGTTAACAGTCACATTCGTATGGGTTTTCGCAACCCCATCGTGAGACACTATACAAACGCTTTCGGGTTGCCGCCGGTAGTCCTGAGACAGTAGTACTTCCAAGGCCGATTGGCCTTGGTTGACTGTTATCGTCGCTGTTTTTAGAGAGATTTTCGACTGGTAATTGTAGAAAAGATCAGTATCACCAAGATTCTGATTGTTATAGTTTCGCCACCCCGGCTGGGACTTATTGGGGGGGGCTTCAACGGCAATTACATCATACCCAATAGGCCCCAAAGCTTTCTTTAGCCCCACAGCGGTTGCCCCAGTGCCAAATCCACAGACTACTGTTGTTATTGCGGACACTTGTCTTAGCAATTCATTCAAATTGGCCGCCCAACTTTTGACGGCATCAATTAGCGCTGTATTTGTCATTTGCCTAGGCCAATACCAGCCGTTCTTTTCTAGATCACTGCATATTTGAAAGGCCTCCTGGATGTTGTGGACAGTAATAATTTTTCCCTTAAACCCTAGTGTTCGCAATCGTTTTTCACCGTCGAGAGTACAAAGTATTTTTACTTGTAAATTATGTGATTGCGCAAAGTATTCCAGAGCTAGCGCGGTACACCCTTCAGATATCTCTACAAAACCTTTCCCATAGGTTTCACGTCCTACAGCATCAAGATGCTTTTTGAACGTTAGAAATTTGAGTCCACCGGCTGGCAGCACCCCACCCCAGATTACCCACGGGTGGTGAGGTGAGGGTCTGCTCATTTCAAGATTCAACGTTTCGGAGATTAGCGAAGTCATCACGGAACCGATTTGAGAGTGTCTTTAAGAAAGACACGGTCAATCAGATCAATGTATGTGTAGTCAGGCCATTTCGTTAACGTCTCCGTGCCGAGTGTTATCGCCTTTATGATCTCAGTAGTCATGAGCGCAGATGCCATGGTTGCGCCAATTGCGCAGGTTGGCGCGTGGCCCTGTCCTTTAAAACACTTGTCCATGAATTCTTGAATAACGTAGCTACCCAGTCGTGGCACTATTTTGGGAAAGTCAATCTGACCTTTTTTGTCTACAAACAATTGGTCGTATGGTGGGGCAGAATCGTCGAAAACTAATAGCGATGCACCAAAACCGAGCATCAAGCCTGTCATGATTATGGTGCCGTTATTACGACATGCCTTATGGAGTGAGATTTTTGCGGGCACATCTGATAAATCGATAACCTCGATGACAAACTCTGGCGCGGGAAACTCTGATTTTATTATAAGTGAGTGACAATTGTCCTCATTCACCCCTTCTCGGATTTTCTGAAGTTGTAGATTCGGATTGATATCCGAACACATCCGGGCAACCACATCGATTTTCCTTTTCCCCAAGGTACTCTCAAAACACCCGACTTGTCGGTTCATATTATGGCGTTCGTAGACATCGAAATCAGCCAAGGTAATGTATCCAAAGCCCAATCGAGCCAAGTCGATTGCGGTTTGCCCACCAGCGCCGCCAACGCCAGCAATAAGGACGTGCGTTTGTGATAGACGCTGAATATTGGAAGGACTGAGTATTCCGGTGGTTCTTTGAAACCTATCATCCATAAGGGAAGGAACTCCAACGAATACGATAGATTGCGACTGTGACGATCTATGTCCGACAAAGTCCAGAATGTACTAGCTTAGACCGCTAATGGCGACCAATAATGCACAACCTCTGAACTTGGAAATACCGAAGCGTACCCCGAGAATATGTTGTGAAGCCATAATGTACCAAAATAAAGGACTTTTTTCGTCTGGCAAGAAAAACAGTGAGAGAACACAGCATGGGACTATCTGCGCCGACGGACGAAAGTGATATTTATTCAGGCAGCTAGTTGATCTTGGACTCAAATATGTTTGCAAACAACATGCCGTCATTTCCATCTATTTGGGGCGCCCTAATAATTGCTAGACAAGTTGTTTGAGGAAGTTGTTTGAGGGGGAAGTAGTGTAAGCAAAATGGCTAGTTTTTCTTCGAAACAAGAGTTTCCTCAAAAAAAGCACTTCTTAGTGGACTGAATAGGCGGTATAAAGCCTTTTAGGATGGAGCAACTCGCGGCAGGGCAAGATTCTCTTCAACTTATGCAAGAGGAGGCCCGTGGCGGGCGTTCATCATTTGAAGAGCTGAGCAGCAGAGATGAGATTGCCGAGGTTGTTGATGCCTTAGCACGTCATCGTTGCCGTGGGATAGCACGTAATTCTGAATTTCAAATAGCAATTCAGATGGTCGCGGTAGGACAAGACGTCGGCGCGATACGTTGGAAAATGATCGATGGTGACTACGGTCTGGCAGCACCATTTTGGGTAGAGATCGAGGGACATAATTCGATTTACCGTTTCTTGATAAAAAAATCGTTTCAGCATCTGGGGTTTGCAGTCACAGGTATGCCTGAGACAGTCGAAGTATTTCGGCACAGATGGCAGCGTCGTGTTTCAGCTGTGGGGCGGGTGCAAGTTCGGAACTCGGTCGGGCGGATGTCGGGGCGGATTAGAGATGTATCATATGGAGGTCTTTCCTTCTGGCTAAGCTCAGCCGATATTCAAAACGAGGCGAGTCTATTAGAAGTTGAGGTGGAGTTGGAGGGAGGGGTTGCTAGTCTAGAGTGTGTGATCTGCTTTATACAGCAGGGCTTCGGTGAACGCGTTCTTTGTGGGGCGAAGATATTAAAATTTCATGAAGAATCTGTAGTTTGGCATCGGTTCGTTGAAAATCATTTATACCCAAACACCCGTGTTGGGGCTCGCTGGTGCAATGCAATGTGGAAATTGTATGAGAAATGCGGATATTTCAACTTGTCCGGAAAAGCCCCTAGTATGTTTAGTAGTACAAGATTTTCGGCATTTTCAAGCGTAAGTCGATTGCTAGATCATGCCCCGCACGTGGGTTGCCAGGTTGTTTGGCCGGCTATTGGAGACGGAAGTGTCGCTGCGGCACTGTCAATGCTAAAAGTATACTCGGGAACTTGGCTCGGTTACCAGGGAGCGAAGGTATCGGGACCAACCCCAGATGGTGTTCCTGGTCGAACCGTCTTATTCGGGATTCACCAACGTGCATATGAACATGTCCAAAAAGATCCTGATCTTAAGTGGTATCTCGCTTATCTACAGGTAAAAAAAATCTGGACGCGTATGGCGCATGTGGAACTAAACATAAAGTATGTCCCCGATGGAGATGCCTACATCGTCAGATTTCAAGCTTATGAGGCAAGCTCTATTGGTCAGAGAATGGGGGCGAAACCAGTTACTGCACAAGTGGATGTGGCTTCTTCCAGTGAGTTAGACGTTCTCGCAGCGGCTATTCGTCAGCATAGGCCAGATGCATACCTAGATGGTCTCGATTTGGTGAGAGAACGTCTTGACATGCGGGTAGCTAAGAGGCTTTGGTCAGGAGTTAGACTAGAACGAGAGCGGATTATATTGGTGGCGCGGCGTTTTGGTAATGCTGTGGCCGCGGCAATACTTGAGTTAGGTGCAGAAGGTGCTCACATTTACGGGCTTCTGGATGTCGTGAGACTTTTTCCTTTGGAACCGGGTGGGGAAGCGGCCTATATTCAACTTTTTGAAGCTTCACAATCCTGGTACAGAGAGCAGGGGAGAGAAAAGTTCATCTGTTTTGTGGAAGATGGCCTACCTATTCCAGACGCATTAAGCTGCGATCTTGTTGATCTTGGCGCAGCAGATCTTGTCCTATTGTCTGCTCAACGAATGCCAGACTGGCTTGAGCAGGTTCATCGTGTTACTGCTCCGAGAGCCGTTCCTGTAGACGTAGACGCATCGTGGAATGGTGGACACGACTGCGACCAATTCGAACCCTCAGTGAAATCCGATTAGAATTCGAGGCATACATCGGCGAAAGCCATCAATATCAGCGATTTGCCGAGGAGATCTACCGTCTCCGCTCTCAGGGAATGACGATTCGTGCGATCGCCCGATCCCTAGGATTAGAACCCAAAACGGTCAAGCGCGGTTTGTCCTGGCACACAGGTCCAGGAACGTTAAATTGACGATACTTCGGGAATATTGATAGACAGAGTATATAATGGATACCCCCTCTTTGAGCCTGAAGCAGATCCAGGCAAAGCTGGACGCCAAGCCCCATGTTCTGATCCATTTGTGTGAAAAGGGTGTAATCGATCCTGATATCCAGCAGACGGCGGGGCGTGGACTCCATCGTGCTTTTTCTCACTGGAACCTATTTGAGTTTGCGGTCGCACTGTCGATCCGTCGGTATGGAATCCCTGTCGCAACCACTGCTGTGATCGTTCGGCTATTGCGTTCATTCGAACGGTCCACGCAGAAACGAATGAAGGGGTTCAATATGCTCGAGTATCTGCGCCGACTGGATGCGGACTCAGATTTAGTGATGAATCTCTACGATGGCCATTATATGGTCTTCGAAGTGAGACCTCGCGCCGACCAACGCTCGATGATCGGTTTTGACATCCGCCGCGTCCTCAATCATCGCGAAGCATCGATTCGCCTAGAACGATTAGAAACCTTACCGGAACACTATGATTCGAATTTGCGACTCGATCTCAAACGCCTGGCTCGAAGGGTTCAATAGAGAAACCGACACGATAAATGCCGATATTTTTTTGGTTTTCTAATTTGCAATGTCTATTATGGCCCTATGCAGTCGGTATCCCCCAAAGGTGATACAAGCAAACGGCCTTTGAGCGATGGAACGATCACGTTAATTGACCAAATCGCTTCGATACTGGCCGAGGAATTTGTGATGGCAATCAAACATGGGAGCAAAGGCGATGAAAGCAGCGATCTATGCGCGATTTTCCAGCGACAATCAACGCGAGCAAAGTATCGACGATCAAATTCGCGTCTGTAAAACATATGCGAACAATCACGATATTGTTGTGGTAGATAAACACATCTACGTGGACGAGGCAAAATCAGGCACGATCCAGAATAGACCTGGGCTCGAAGCGCTGAAACAGTCGGCCGAGTCTTGTGAATTTACTGCGGTGCTCGTGGATGATGCATCACGCCTATCGCGTGACAATCATCACTTCAATACGCTCTTGTGCTTATTTCAATTTTGGGATGTCAATCTCATCTCTGTCAGCGATGGTCTCGATCTGCGTGAAGAGCATGCGAAAGTAGCGTATCAATTCCGAGGGATCATCAATGAGCTGTATTTGAGCGATTTACGTAAAAAAAACGCATCGCGGACAAATGGGCCAAGTGCTTCGTGGGTACTGCATGGGAGGGAAAACATACGGTTATGAATCGGTCCCGGATGGAGAACCAAAACTGGATGCCAAAGGTCGCCTCCGCGCCGACGGATTCAAGCGCGTCATTGTCCCGGGACAGGCTCGCGTCATCCAACGAATCTACCGAGACTTTGCACAAGGTGTATCGATCACGCAACTGGCAAAGAATCTCAACGATGAAAATATTCCGACAAAGACTCACCCTCAAGGGGGATGGCGAACATCCACGCTTGCGCGAATCCTCAAAGATGAAAAGTACATTGGTTGCTATACTTGGAACAAAACGAAAACGCTAAAAGATCCGATGAGTGGAAAACGAAAACAAGTCCCACGCCCAAAGAAAGAATGGATCATACAGGACCGACCAGAGATGCGGATCATCACCGATGAGCAGTGGCGTGATGTACAAAAACGCTGGGCAGCAATTGAAAAAACCTATCCGACACAACGAGGACTCCCTGGCCTCAAAGGACAACAGAAAAGCTACGTGTCGACGCATCCCCCACACTTGCTTTCTGGGGCATTGCGATGCGGCGAATGTCACGGTAGCATCTCCCTGGTGAGTGGCAAAGGAAGTGGTTACTATGGCTGTTTGAATGCCGTGAGGCATACATGCAACAACAAGATGCTGATTGCTCGGAAAAAGCTCGAAAAGCAATTTATCGATGAGTTGGGCAGAAATGTCCTGACCCCGGACACCCTAGAAATCGTGTTTCAGAAAACTGCCGAAAAAATCGCTGAGCAGTTTGCTTACATTCCCGACGAACTACGCTTGAAACAGAAAGAATTGCAAAACACAGAGACGCGCATTCATAACTTTATTGAATTCGTTGCACAGGGGAGAGCGACATCCGCACTCATCAACGCACTGAAGCAAGAAGAAAACAAAGCCGATCAGCTTCGTATCGATATCAAGAGTCTGCAGGCCGCGTCGGAAAACGTATTCGAACCACCAACGGTCACATGGATTCAAAACCGACTGGCAGACCTACAACAGCTTCTAGAACAGCGAACCGAACAATCAGCTCTGGCAATCCGCCGTCTCACAGGGCCGATTACATTAACCCCTCGAAACCCCAAACAAGGAAGGAAACATTTCTATGCCACCTGCAAAATCAAATCCTTCGCCCTGCTGGAGCCAGATCCTCCTGCCCCTGCCATCCCAGGAGGACTCTCGCCCCCTGAGGACAAAGGTTCGAATTCATACATGTGGTGGAGGATAGGGGGATCGAACCCCTGACCTCAGGCTTGCAAAGCCCGCGCTCTCCCAGCTGAGCTAATCCCCCAGGAGTCAAGCTTCTATAATGTAGACATAGCCTGCGTCAACGCAAAAATTGCAACTATTTTTAGGGAAGAGCAATGAATAACTGCTTCCTTGGTATTCTTTGAGAATCGTACGGCGTTCACAAGACCAATGGTGGGCCATTGGTCATTGCAGGCGGGGCCTTGCAATGAGAAACACTTATAAAGACGGACTTCGTCAGGCAGCATTTATTCAACTACGGGTACTGTTTGGTAAGCAATTGCCTGCGCGGATCACAAGCCAACTAAAATGGGCCGGCACCGCGCAGCTTTGCCGCTGGCTGGCAAAAATACCTCGCAGTCGGACCCTCATCGATATCTTTGAAGACTCTGAAGTTCGCAACGATTACGGTTTCGACCCATATGATTTCAGCGATCTGCCAGATGAGGACGACGTAACATAGTGGTAGGGTTTGTAGAGGTCTTGAAGCATTAGTTTGTTGGAGCTAACCGGGAACCAACATGGTCGCAAAGCGAGCAGGGCATACTACAGCGTGTTTGTTGAAGAAATCCAGAGCGCGATTGATAAAGTCATTCTTAGTAGAATCGCCCAATATCATATGGGCTTTCCATGAGGTCGCAGCAGCGTGCAGCTCCATTCCTTCTTTTTCAAACACGCGAATTGCCCGAACAAAGGTAGCGAGCGCCGATTCATGAACTCCTTCATGAAGTTGCAGTTGACCTAGTGCGAGGGTCCCAAGTCCCTCAGCCCAAGGACTGTTCTCAGCCATTAGGATGTGAATACTTTCTCTGGCAATGTGTAGTTGTGCGGAACCCAATGCTAGACTGGTTCTAGCCCTTAATTCATGCATCAGCGTTCGGTTGAGCCTGATACGCAATAGTCCCGATTTTTTGATTGCTGGCCATTTCTGCATAACTATGTCAAACGCAAGATCAAAATTTCCAACGTATAGCTCAATATGAGCTCGTGCCAACAAGTCAAACATGTGCTGTAAATGAAAACCGTTCTGCGACCAAGCATCGATCGCTTTCTTTGCTTCGTCTCTAGCTCTTTCTGGTTTGTCTTGAACAAGCCAAATGATATTCGGAAAGCCAGACCTTGCACTAATGGCGGCATAAAGGTTTCCGCGTTCTGTGGCTTCTTTTAGATCTTGCTCTACTTGAGAAGAAAGTTGTGTAAGCGATCCCAAATAACACATAGACCATCTAGCAATTTGCCGTGCGCTTTCAATTTCCAATGAGGTGCCTGGACATTCATCTCGGAATATGGATTCTGCTACGTTTGCATGCGAGTAGCAATCGTGCCAACGCCCCCAAAGATACGAATTCATACAACGAGAAAGTACAATAAGCCCCCGTAAGTAGGGGCGGTGTACTTGGTTTGATAGTTTTTCGGCACGTTCCAATATTGCTTCGACACGATCGGGAGGACCCCCATTGGCTGCTATTACGGTACTCTCTACAGCCAATCCACATCCTACTCTAAATGGTTCTCCAACTGCTAACGCCTTTCTGATGTAGTATGCTTGAAAGTTTACGCCGCGAAGTTGATCTACGGTAAATAATCCCATCATGGCAGACCAACACAAATCTAGCCGAGCGAGTGTACCTTTCGGAATGTCGGATTCAGAACGTTCTCGGAAATGGAGATTGGGCCGGGATAATTTCAGTGCGGCACGTTGAACTAATAGTGAAATGACCGCTCGTCCGGGCGTGCGGGGCATTGTCAGTCCGTTCGCTTTGAGTATGGGCGTCATGGCTGCGATACCATCATCAATGTGTCCGCTGCGGAGTAGTTGCTCGGCAGCTCGACTCTGCAGCGTTTTGGACTCCTGTTGCGGAGCACAAGATGCAGCATTCTTGAACGCTGTTGCCGCTTCGTACCCTCGTCCGGCATTGGATAGCGCTTCCCCGAGCTTGGATAAGAAGTTCCACTTTTCTCCGTCTGGATTGATCCATAGTTCTAAAGCACGTTTGTAAAGCCGGGCGGCTCTGTCAAAAGCAAGTGCGTTCGCAGCTTGATCTGCTGCTACTATACAAAGCTCAAACGAACGCGTTCTATTTCCAGCTTTTAGCCAATGAGATGAAAGTGTTTCAGGGTCACTACCCCCGGCAGCCTCTAAGGCTAGTGCCAAGCGTTGATGATAGCTATCGATATTGTTAGTAGCAGTTCTTACAACAACCTCACGAACTCGATCATGATACGGCTCGATAGTGTCAGATCTTCTCGTACCCGCAGTGCGTGCTAGGTTTTCTGATCTTAGAAATTCGATGATGGAGGTTAGTTGGTTAAATTCCATTTTGGTCGCGGTTGCTACAGTTGTCCGCATTAAAGGACGACCTGCAACAGCTAGCAATTCGAGCACGTGTCGTGTTGGTCCTGGTAGTGCTTCTATGCGCCCTGTGAGCGCCTCGTCGAGTCCAATTTGACTGTTCTTTTCACCAAAAAATGTCGAATGCCTGACTAGCTCGGCTATGAATAGGGGGTGGCCAGCAGCCTCTTTTGCAATTTCGTTTGCATCGATTACACCGTTGCTTTTTGAAGCAAGTTGCCGTGCCAACTCCGCCGCTTGTTCGGGGGGAAGCGGAAGTATTGGAACATGGAGAACATTGTGCATTTCTTGCAACTTGAGGTTGATCTCGTCCTGAGAATAACCAAGGTTTGATCGTATGGTTGCGATTAATAGTATGTTTGGAGCATCTGGTGCGCGTGTAATGCTCGAAAGGAGAGCTATCGAATCTAGGTCTGCCCACTGTAAGTCATCAATAAGAATGACAATGGGACTACTGATCGTAACCCTCTTTAGAAGCTCGCGGAGAGCAGCGAATACTCGAGAGCGCATCTCTTGTACGTCGACAAAATCAGATTCTGCAATGGGCGATTGCACCAATACTTCGACTCTGCTAAGAACCGGAAAGGCTTTTAGTAGCAAGTGAGCATCTTCTGGAGCGCAACTTAATGCCTGTTCAGTAGGTAGATCAGCCAAGTAGTCGCTCAGGGAGTCAATTACGCCATCGACGGCTTTGTAGGGGACAGATTCTTGTTCATAACATCGCCCACTGAGGACCAGTGCTTGTTCAGCCATTTGTTCTGCGAAATTTCTGACGAGTTCGCTCTTTCCAACGCCTGAGTCGCCTCGGAGAAAAATTGTAATAGATTCCCCTCGGCAGGTTTTTTCGTACGCTTCTTGTAGAGCAAATAGCTCCTTTTTCCGTCCAACGAACAGTGAACTTGCCAAAGAACGTCGCCCATTACGTGTGGACGCTACGTCTCCTCCCAGACGGCGAAGCACATCGGTTCCGCTGGGGCGATTATTGCTGCGAGTTCTTAGGAGGTTAGTACATAGTTGTTCCAGGTCCTCTGGTAAATTGGGAACAATGGCGCTGGGTGGAAGAGGCGGACTGAGTTGTTTTTCGCGCATCACGTCTAATACAGAACCTTCAAATGGAAGCTGGCTAGTCAATGCCTGATAGAGGATTGCCCCCACACTATACCAGTCTGCAGAAGGTCCAAGTGCTTTTTGGGCAGCCTGTTCAGGAGACATATAGTTTGGGGTGCCCAAAACGTGTTTCGAACTCTGGGAATCAATGGGTGTAGCCAGCCCGAAGTCTAAGAGTACTACTCGGTCATCAGGTGTAACGAGTATGTTGGATGGTTTGATGTCACGATGAATCTTTTCGGCGTCATGAAGTGCAGTGAGTCCTTGCGCTAGTTGAACTAGTCCGGACCGCAGTCGCGTATAGTCTACTTCTCCGCATTCGTCATGATGACTTATGGGAGCCCGGTCAGTAGGAGGGTACTTTCCAGGATCAGTAAGCAGAGAATCATCGTGAACTGTTGGTGCTGTTTCAATGGTACTGCGCTGTACCACGTCCCTCGTCCCGGCGGCGATTCCAGGTCTCACGTATTCAAGAAAGTTAACGCCATCTATAAGTTCCATCGTAAAAAACCAACTGCCGTCTGCACCCATGAGTTCATATAGTCGGATGAGATTGGGATGTTCGATGTCCTGTAGGGTGCGAAATTCGTTTTTAAATCTGAGGACAGAGTCTCCAGAAGGGGGTAGTCGGAGGACTTTTAGGGCAATGTTTGTACTGCGTTCTCGATCATAGGCTTCATAAACGACCCCCATAGCTCCAGAGCCGATTCTCCGAGAGAACTTAAAACGTTGTGTTTTTGGAAAAGCCCCAAGCAATATAGGTAGCCCCCGTGAACCAAATTTCTTAGTGGTACTTGTTATTATATAAGGCAAAAAGACCATCAAAAGGGTGAAAATGGCCGAGTTTGATTTTGCTCAGACTTGGGGCATTTTGTCCGCGATAGTCCGACATCTCCCACTGTCTAGACCGTCTGTCGCGTAATGTGGAGTTGCGCCACCGTCGACTGTTTGGAAGAATTTTGCTTGTCCCGCGAAACTGGTGGTGTTTTTCTGGCGCCTGATGGCTGCAGGTTTGAGCTGATCTGTAAATATTCGTAACTGAGAATCCTCGACAGTTTGGTCCCAGCTGTGCCTCTCGGGACTGGATCGTCTCAACTCAAGCGGAGTGCGCCACCGTCAGCGTAGCGTCAGCGGAATAAAGTTACATGTCGTCCATGTGTTGGTGTTTGTGCTAGAGACGTACTAGAGGGGCAAAGACCACAGAAGAACACTAACGGTCATAGTAGCGTAGCGTATGAGCTCGCCTGTCATCGCTGATCTCATGATAGTTCGGGGAGATTGTAGGTGAAAAATAGTCGTGCTTGATGTGCACGCGATCGCGTGAATGCTGTTATTATTGTCATTAGGTGATGACTCTGTCGGGAGGCGGTATGGATATGTCTGTTAGTCGGCACTTTTGGGTTAGTTTGATTGTTGTCACGATCCTTTTTGCTTATGGACCTCGGGTGTTTGCAACACCCGGTCCTGCTGCTGTTTACGACGCGAGGTCGTTGGCGATGGCCGGATCTGGGGTAGCTCATGTCGATAATGCATCTGCTATTTTTCACAATCCTGCGGCTCTTGAGCAAATAAGAAAATTGAGTGTCACGCTAGCATTCAGTCCGGGGTTTCCCAGTGTGACTTCGCCATTTGTCAACAGAAATACAGGAGAGGCAACTCCAAGGGAGTCTAGTTCTGGATTTGTTCCGTGGTTTTTTGCGGGTGCTGCTTATCGTGTTCTCGATCGTTTGGTCGTTGGTGCAGGTGTTTATGTTAACAATGGGTTTGGCGCAGAATATAAGAATGTACCTGAACTAGGTGGAGAGAATATACGTATTCTCGTAGGGACTGCTGAAGTCAACGTTCCAATATCTCTTCGTGTTTCGGACCGACTTAGCTTTGGCTTTGGGATTCGATTCGGTTACATTTTTCAAGATTCTCGCTTGTTGGTGGAGCTACCGCCACCAGCTCCACCGGGAGCGGCAAGATTGGACGTTGACATGTCGGGGATTGATGGTCCAGGAGTTATGTTAGGCGCTTTCTATCGACCAATGTCCGCGCTTCGACTGGGGGTAAGTTTCCGTACCAAGCTGAGTTTGAAGATGGACGGAACTTCTGAAGTTGTTGGGTCCGGAATCGAGTCCGACAGTTCATCAGAATTTTCTATTGCCCATGAATTGCGTCTAGGAGGAGCATATTCCATATTACAGGACAGACTATTGCTTGTGGGCGAGCTCTATGTACGCATGCACAATGAAGCCAATAATGAACTTATTACGGAAACCCCCCCTCAGCCCCCTGTTGTCACACCACTAGAGTGGCGTACGAGTGTCGGGGGAAGATTGGCGACGGAAATTGGCATTCTCAAATCTGTGCCACTACGTGCTGGGTATACGATAGTGCGTTCTGGTACTCCAAAGGACACTGCTGGTCCGTTTTTTCCTCCACCAGGGCTTCTCCACGCGGTTTCTGTTGGTGCTGGTTACAAAACTAGTAAGTTTGCAATTGATGCTGGTTTTTTGTGGGCATGGGGGAATTCTGTGATCACGCAAGACGATTTGGGCGGTAGTCTAGTGACGCGTAATCAAGGTTCTATTGGGAGATACAAGTCGTCGCTACCAACGTTCTCGCTTTCCGCGACGTACCAGCCATAATCGAAATGGCATTGGCTGCAGCCAGCAATTGGGTAGCTTGCTTCTACACAGATTCGTTTTCCGATTGACTGGCGATCTCAGTCCATTCACCGCCTGCTCCGTGGTAGGTCTCGATTTCCAGTTTGTAGTTTTTTCCAGTAGTAGATGCATGAAAATGGAGTTCGAAGAAATCGGGCCATGGCCCGTTTAGGGCGATGGCTGCAAGAAGAATGTCTGGGGCGAATGGAGAGCTGTGGGGCCCCGCTGGGCGTGTGTTTGTAGCAGTGGGGTGTCTCTGGTTGGATTTAAACCCATGAGCTGTAGGGATTACTCAATATCATCGTCCCGTAACTTATGGGGGATTTTACGTGCTAGCTTAGGAATGAATGTTGCGATGTCATCAGCAGCGTTCTCCGCTTGTCCACGAACATAGGTGTTGTCGTCGATAAGGCCAGCTCTGACGATATCTAGGACCGGATCTTCAGGAAGTTGCTTGTGGATGCGAGCTAGGTGACCTAGGCAAAGAATAGCGGTTCCGCGGATGGCGGCTGTTGTGGATGAGGCGCCCTGAATAATCGTTGAAAGCGCAAATTCGTAGCAATCGTCGAGTAGTGCAACAGAAATGAGGGTGGCTTCTATGTCTTCAGTTTTGCCACTGCTTAAGATTCGAAGAACTTCTTCGCGCTCGATTGGTTGCGGATCGACGTATTGATTTTTGTTTGTCATTTTTTCTCTTTCATAACACATCTGGGAGTTTTCCGTTTTTGCCTACACCAAATTCTTTTCGGAGCATAGATCGATCGATTGGGCGAAGTTCTTTCCAGGTACGGACGTGGCCGTGAAACGTTCCTCTTGAGGTTTGATCGAAAATGACAAATTCTTTCGCAGTCTTGTCAATACCAACACGACGGGGGGAAGTGGTGGTAACTTGGAGAGAGTTGTCGAGAGCGAGCTGACCATTTTGTGGGCGGCGGCTTTTGACGGAATTTCCGACGGCTCCATGATACGACGCGCCCTCAACTTCCAGGCGTTTCATGGCGCCGACACCGGGGCCACCTTTTTCTACGGATGAGTGAAACGGTTTGGAACGGTGCAGCAGAGAGGCATTTCTCCCAGGCATGAACTGCCCCATTGGTCGCGGCGAGATCCCTCGAATCCCTCCTCTGGAAGAAAATGAGCATTTTTGCGATGGTATCGCTGATGGCACTTGCGGCCGCGATGGTTTGGATATCGTCGGTGAGCATGTCGGCGACGAGGAGGCCGATGGTGCCACCGAGGGAGCCTGTGAGGCTGTTGAGAAAGCTTTGTACGATTTTGCTTTGGCGGTAGTGCTCGAGTTGTTCTTGGGTGCCTTGGAGGACTCCTCCGCCGACTTGGGCGATGCGAAGGCGTGCACCGGCCGAGAAGGGTAGTCACCACTCGCGGCAAATGCGTCCGACATCCTTCCAAGTCGGACTTGGAATCTGGGGGACTCGTAATAGGGAATTGCGGTCTCTATCAGTCAATCTCTGGAAACTTTCCCTCGGCGGGAAGAACCGGTGGAGTCACCGGAACGACACGGTCATCATGGGGGTCTGGCTTTAGTGTCGTCATGTCGAGTACGAGTCCGGCGCGGTCTTGAGACCAGAGGAGTGTTTCATTCACACCAGCGGGGAGTGCCCAATGGGCGTCACTGCGTACGGCGGCTTGCGGTTGTGCGTGATCTCCGTCAAATGACAATAGCAGCTTGCCGTAGCGCAACACTGAGGTGTTGCCGGAGCGATGAAGCCATGTATGTCGATAGAGATCGGGTAGTATTATCGAATGAGCAATGTGTTGGGTATCGAGATCGACGATGTCTAAACGGAGTTTGAGGTTTCCCGGATCGATCATACGCAATAGTGGAACGAATCTCTGGAGTTGCCCTGAAAAGGAAGGACGTGCCATCGGCGTGCTGCTGCTTCGATACGCAAGATCGTCAGGTGTCCAAAGTTGATGGGGGCCTATGAGTAGTTGCCACGCTAGCCGATTTGTATGTAGGTCAACAGCCAGAATTGTCGCCACCTCGTGAGGAGCTTTGGAACTTCGCACGATCAAAATGTGGTGGTTGCTACGTTGTCCACATAACGCTGTCACTTGGATCGAGCGAACCGCGGGCGTGGCGAGGCCGAGATCGATGGTAGCCACCTGCAGCGACGGTAGGTGGAGCCGGTACAGCGTATCATTGTGACTGTACCAAACATCGTTGCCAACAACACAGAACTCCCTCCAATAGGGCAATGGGCGGGAAAGTACGGAACGGCCATCCGCTAAACGCAGGATCTCAAGTGTGGTTTCGTCGTCTTCGTGTTTTCTAATGATGAGGTGTTCACCAACGCGCTGTGATGCTGAATGCGACCAACTCAGACCTTCAGAAAATTGCCAACGGGTATGTCCGGTCTTTCTGTCGATCGCAAAAATGTCGTATTCGCTCTCCATACTACTTCGAATGTACACGGTGCCATCATGGTATCTGAACCAAGGTCGGGGCGGCGGTGAACCCGGGATTTTTCTGCGCCACACCATCGTACCATTGGCCTCGTGCAACATTGTCAAAGTCGTTTCTGGCCTGTCAGGGTTCGCGAGTAGGATGCCTCGTTGAACGGGGATCACGTCGGTTGGCGGTTCAGGCCGAGGCACGAGGAGACTCCATAGCGCTCCACGTTTGCGATCATGGAGCGCTAAGAACACGCGACTACGGTCCCCGTCGGCGCGCCGGATTAGAAAGGCACGATCTGCCCCGATCGGCCGCACGAGCTCAAGTTCTCCTGGACTCGGTGCACAGGACTGTTTGGAGGCGAAAACAGCGAGGGCAATGACAATCAAGATCAAAGCTACGATTCTTCCACTAGCCATAGCGATTGCTTCCGTTGTTCATGTCTGATTGTTTTTCTATGTTCCGGGGGACTGAGAAGAGTCCCTATTGTACTGCTTTGATGTCGAAGTTGCTTCGCCCAATTGTCTCAAAAATGCGACGGGCACCTTCTGCGCGAAGTGGTTCAAGCGACGCGTCATCTTCGGGAAGGAAACTCGTCGGTCGACCGATCCGCGCGAGGTATTCTAGGTTGACACGATAGGATTCGTGGGAGAGTTGGATGGTCCCCTGCGCGTCTCGCGTTATTGACAGTGGCGGGCCGTCGCCTACGTTAATCCACGCGCGCATGGGGACGTTTTGGGCGGTGAGATTCCCAGCTTGCAGCGCTGCGGCAACTGTCTTGCTAACCCCAAGGATCGTGGCGCTGATGATTCGATAACGATTGGGTGGTAGCACCTGCTCAAGGCGAATGTCTACAACTCCAGGGATTTGTTTTTCCAGCCTAGGCGATGGGCCTTCTTGTTTGTTGCGACCGCCTTGTATGCTGACACCTTGGGGGGATGGCTTGATTGCAAGTTTGTCCATGGAGATTCCGCGGGCTCGCAGTTCACCCTGTGCAAGTGCTGATGCCCAACTTGAGGCTGTGACGTTTTCTTGAATGCCAATAATTGTATCGTCTTTCAAGCCATTGTAGATAGCTTCCATGGCTGTAAGCGCATGCGGTCGATCCGAAGCCTGGAGCGCCTTGCTCAAAGTTACCGACTGCATGAGCGCCGCAGATTGTTCGAACTTCAAGTTGGTAAGCGCAGTACGTTGGGCTTTGAAGAATGCGACGTGCAGGCTGCTGACACCTGCCCCCGCTGTTTTTTGCAACGCTGTTGTGACGAGGTCACCCACAGTGTCTGGGACGGTCGAAACGGATTTCTTAACCGCGGCCGCAACTGCTGTCGCAGCCGCGGATCCGCTCTCCAAGCCGGCAGCGGCGACATGTTTGCCAATGACAGCAGCTACGCCAGATAATCCGCCGCTAATGGCTAAAGACGCTGACGTTGCGAGCAAATTGATCCACCAAGCTTTGTCCTCGTGGCTGTCCAGCTTAGCGAGGATTTGGTCAAAGCGATTGTGGGTTTCGGCGTCTTTGATGGTTGTAACGGCGTCCCGACGATGATTAATGTGCACGTCAAGCGCATTTTTGAGTCTCATCAACATAGTGTCGAATTGCTTGTTAGTCGGATTTCCGTGGCTCGTGGCTACACTAGGATTATCTCGACTAGTCACTCGCTCTTCGTGCTTTGGTACCGCGGTTTTGTTGGGCGACAGCTGAACCGCTTCACCCTCTGAAACTGATGTTGCGCCTGGCTCCGACGACAATAGTCCTTCGGCCGATTTTCCACTCACAACGGCGTCTGCAACCGCATCTGCCTGCTTCTCGTAGGAATCGCCGGACTCTCCAACCCCGCCTCGAAGTTGCACTCCGTTGCGTTGTTGCACGATGTGCGCTGCCTCATGGGCCGCGGTGTGTATATCCGGTGCCGTTTTAAACGCTACGTGATTCCCGATAGCGTAGGCGTCAGCACCGATTGTATTGCTGGCCATGGCGGCCTTGCCGCTCACGTGCGCGGTGGTCGACCGCACGTTATGGATGCCAAAGCTGCGTTGGATCTGATCGAGGTGAGGCAGAGGGCTGGGGGGTTCGCTGAGGCCTTGGGCGGCTACGTCTCGAATCTCGTCTGCGTTGCGGATGGTGATGGATGATTCGTTTGTAGCGATGTTTTTCCGTTGCAGCGGCGCTCCCGGAGACGGAAGATGAGTAGGGGGATAAGAGGGGGCAGGCTGGGGCAATCCCAGCATGTCCTTGTAGTCGAAGGGATCGAGCCCTTGGCTCGTTGAAGGACTGGGTGCGTGTTGTTGTGTCTGCGGAAGATCGCCAAAGGTGTGCCACGGGATTGGCTCGGGTTTTTGGGTGGATTGTGTAAAGCCGTAGCGTTTGGCGGCTCGATTAGATTTTCCTGGAGCAATCGCCCGTGGTTGGTGGGCGTCGATAGAATTGGTGCTACCTTTTCCTGGGGCGCGTTTTGATCGCAATGGAGTTCTCTGTTTTTCTAAGGTTGTCAGCGCTGAATCGCGTGA
>CBDCWZ010000098.1:0-63520 GCA_965223575.1 Kofleriaceae bacterium | reverse complement strand
AATGATCGAGCCCACGGCTGGACGATTCGCGGGTCTATCCTTGTCGCTCTCAGGTGCCTCCGTCGCCTTTGCCCGAGGACGCACTGCTTCTTTCTCTTCGGCGCGCGACCGTGCCCGCTCCAGGTCGCGCTCAAATTGGCTCCTTGGCCCTTGATTGGCAACTGGCTCCGGTGGTGCTGCCGCGGGTGCTGGCTTGGGGGGTGCGCTGGGCTTCTTAAATTCTACGGAGGGACCAGGTCGACCGCCCGCCGACTTTGGTGGTGCGATCTTGCGGTCAATTTCAATAATATGCCTGCGCGGCGTGGGAGAAGGTGTTGACGCCTCCGCGGGAACTTCTGCAGACTCCGCTTGCTTGACGACAACGGCCGGCTTCGCTTCCACTGGCTTCTTTTTGGGCCGCGACTTGGGTTGTTGGGCCTTCGCTGCCGGTTTCTCTGGCGCTGGTGCAGTCGTGGACGGCGTCACCGCAGGGACTTTGACAGGTTCCTTCGCGGGCTTTGCTTTTGCCTCAACCGTTTCTGCAGCGCGCCCTTCAGGCGCACCGTTTTCGCCTTTTTTCCCTTTGCTGCGCCTCCGCAATACCGTCGAAGAGAGACGTTTTGTTTCGGTGTTTGCCAAACGATCCTTTTCCAGAGATCGTTTTACACGCTGAATATCTTCAACCCCTAGGGATGACATATGATTATTGACCTCGAGCCCCAACGCTCGAATTTTTGTAATGAGTGCCTTGTTGGGAAGCCCTACTTCTCGGGCGATCTCGTAGACTCGCATCTTTGCACCGGTCATTGTGATTGCCCTCCCGCCAAACTGGACATTGCGGTTAACGTATCTCGGACGCGCGCGGCATCCTCTCTCGCGACCGAAGTTCTAAGTGACCGAGCCAATCCACGGGGAACAGCGCGCTGTGTGCACTCCGGGGTTACATGCACGTATGCCCCCCTGCCCGGGATCCGGCGACGCGGGTCGACGACCAAAACGTCCCGATCAAAACCAATCCGGAGCAACCGGTCTTGGCGATCACGTGTGTGGCACCCCACACAGGTGCGAATGGGATAGTGTTTCACCCTTGTTGCTCCTGGTCCTGTTCAACGACTGCAGCTCCGTTCTCCTCGGGAGCCCTAAACTCTTGGGGGGTCGGTAGCGGCGCATTCTCAGGGAGCTCCCCGAGCCAAATCCGAGCCCTGTGCCGAATCATCACCAACTCTTCGACATTTTGCCCAATTGTGCTGGCAAGGGTCTCGATTTGCTCTGCATGAGCGAGCGCATCAACGCTACCGCATTGTGCATCGATTAACTGCTTCACCACAGCTTGTTCGATCCCAACTTCCAATAACTTTTGCTCTTCGGTCAGCGCAGCACGTCGCGCCGCCTCTTGGCGGGCTGCCTCCTTTTGCCGAACCTGCAGCTCCAGATAGGCTTTCGCACCGGCGATGATGGCACTCGCCGAGTCCTGGTCATCAATTCCAGGAACAGCCGTCAGCTCCTCAGGCGCCGCCCGGGCAAGCTCACTGACCGACCGCCATCCGAGACGAAATAACGTGTCTGCAACCTCTTCAGACATTCCTTCGACAGCTCCCATCTGATCGAGGGCACGCTGTTCTAGCTCGCGAATCTTTGATTCGGAGTGAATATCGATGCGCCAGCCTGTTAGCTGAGAGGCAAGCCGAACATTTTGCCCCTTTTTGCCAATCGCCAAAGACAGCTTATCATCCGGCACAATGAGTTCCATCCGATGCCCTTCGGCGTCGATAATCACACGAGAAACCTCCGCGGGGGCGATCGCATTGCACACAAAGCGTGCAGGATCCTCATCGTACGGAACGATATCGATCTTTTCTCCGCGCAACTCCTGAACCACCGCTTGCACCCGGGAGCCCTTCATGCCCACGCAAGCCCCGACGGGATCGACATCTCGATCCCGTGAAGACACAGCAATTTTAGCCCGCGCCCCAGGCTCACGCGCTGATGATTCGATACGGACGATCTTTTCGTAAATCTCAGGAACCTCTTGCTCAAACAGTTTCTCAAGCAACCCTTTATGCGTCCGAGACAAGATAATTTGTGGACCTCGGGCATTGCGATCGATATCCAGGACGTAGGCTTTAATGCTATCCCCCGCTCGGTAGGACTCCCGGGGCACCTGTTCGCGAACCGGGAGAACGGATTCAGCACGGCCCAAATCGACAACAATACTGCCTCGCTCAAAACGACGAACAATCCCCGTAATCAGCTCGCCTTTGCGATCCTTGTATTCATTATAGACGTTATCGCGCTCGGCCTCGCGTACCCGTTGATAAATCACCTGTTTAGCGGTCTGGGCAGCAATGCGACCAAACTGTTTATGCGCATTTTGCAAATCGATCAGGCCCCCAAACTTCAGATCCTGCTCCGCGGCTCGCTCGGCATCCTCATTGCGATAAAAGATCTGGAACAATAGCTCATCGCCCAGATCTGCCTCCAAGCCGTGTGTCGTCGCTTGCCCTAAAGTGATCGTATCCCCACCGCCACCGTGATCCTCTTCGACGACGTTGACGATCAAAAACAGGTCAACACACCCTGTTTCCTCATTATACTGGGCTTCCATTTCGCGCTCAGCACCAAATGCCCTCTTGGCAGCGGTCAAGATTGCCTGCTCGAGCGCTTGCTCGAGTACACTGCGATTGATGTTTTTGTCACGACCAACCTGGTCAATCACCATATTTAGGTTCGGTTCCATCGGATCACCTTTTTGCACCTAGCTGGTCCCAGTTTGGAACGAGCTCTGCACTGCGCATGTCACAAACTGGCAGCGCGTAACACTCTCCATCCACATCAATTGTTACCTGAGCCTCGTCGTCCTCTGAGTTCCCATTAGCTGGACTGACACCAACGAGCACCCCTTTAAAATTTCGTCGCCCTTGAATCCCTTTATGGAGACTCACTTTTGCAGTTTGCCCAACAAATCGCTCAAAGTGAGCAATCGTCCGAAGCGGCCTATCTGCTCCCGGAGAAGACACTTCTAAAGTATATTCATGTGGAATGGGGTCCTCAACATCGAGAACAACACTCACTTCCCGGCTTACTCGCTCGCAATCCTGAAATCCGATCGCCACATCCTCATCAACGCTATCGACAAAGACGCGAACGACCCACCCATGAGGCTCTCGCTTGTAATGAACGTCTACGCACTCATAACCTGCTCCCGCACAAACGGGTTCTATGAGTTCTCGAAGCTTCAAAACGGTTGGGTTTGTTAGTGTCATCCTCTAAAATGCAAAAAGGCGGGCGCAAGCCCACCTTCTAAGGGAGCATTACAATGTTTGTTGGACCTCTACCAAACCTAGCCTTAAGGTGCAAGTCTCTTTCAAAGGTCGACTATGGGAAACAGTGAAATCAGCAACTTAGATGGACCGTCCGTATTTACTGTTGCCGCAGCCCAGATGACCTCTAAGGCCGATATTACCGAGAATTTGGCCGCCGCGAGACGTCTTGCTGAGCAGGCCGCGGCGCAAGGCGCCTCTTTGTTCTTGTTACCCGAGTGTTTCGCCTTTATCGGCCATACAGAGCAAGACAAATTTGCGATCGCCGAGCCTCTTGATCACGGAAACCCTGGGCCAATCGTCACAACCCTAACCGCAATGGCTCAGGAGCTCAACCTTTGGGTGATCGCTGGGGGCGTTGCCATCACCCACACCCCAGATCGTACGTTTAATAGCTGCTTGGTGATTTCGCCAGATGGTGAAGTTGCTGCCCGCTACGACAAAGTTCATCTATTTGACGTAGATATCCCCGATGGCCCGACTTTATGCGAGTCCCAAACAACACAAGGCGGCAATCAGCTCGTTTGCGTAGAGACGCCGCTTTGTCGGATTGGATTGTCTATCTGCTACGATTTGCGCTTCCCTGAGCTATATCGAGACCTTGTACTAAAACACGATGCGCAGGTCCTGGTTGTTCCGGCTGCATTCACGAGTCATACCGGGCGCGCCCACTGGCACCCACTGCTTCGCGCTCGCGCGATCGAGAACCAATGCTATGTGATTGCTGCGGGCCAAACCGGCCAACACAATGAAAAGCGAAGCTCCTACGGTCACTCGATGGTCATTGACCCCTGGGGCACCATCATTGCCCAACAGGGTGAGGAGGTCGGCATTATCACTGCCACTGTGGATCTACATCACCAGCAAGAGGTCCGAGCTCGGATGCCATGCCGCGACCATACGGTCCTGATCGAAAAATGACTTTTGAACCGCTCCGAACCGTCCATAATCGCACTTGTTTTAGTCGCTTGCTTGCCCCCCTGAATCCGATAGTCCCGCATCTAAGCGACCCAATTTCTTACGCAATTCTTCTTCGGTCTCATCACCGGTCACCCGTACAAACTGCGGCGCAACTGGGACGACTCGCCCTCCAGCATCAACTGGCGGATCAAAACTGTCGATAAAGCTCGCCGTTCCTTGGGCGCATGGCTTGCGGAGCATTAGCACACCGACGAGCAGTGCAGCAAACATCGTGATCCGAATCAGCTCGCCAAGCGAGAGAAATGCCCCCTTTCGCTTTGGCAGTCGAGGCGGCGTCTGCTTCGGGGACGGTTCTTGTTGCATGCCCACACACTAGTAGTAGCACATATTGTCGCCAAGTTTGCTTTGCCGCCCAGACGCCATTACAGTCCGAGCCGTGCACGTCCAGTCTCTTCCCTTCATCTGCATTCGCTCGGTGCCGCTTATCCGCTCTCGCTCGGTATCCTTTCCCCGCTCTCGCTCTGTACCGCTTATCCGCTCTCGCTCGGTACCGCTTATCCGCTCTCGCTCGGTACAATGGCTAGCATTTGTATTTGTAACGTTTTTTCTCGTCGGCTGTCCTCGCGCAAAGCGACATATCCTACAGCCCACCCTCCCTGAGCACAGTAACCCAACCGCGAAAACGCGTTTTCTTGCCGCCTACCAACAATTTCTCCGCGATCAAACCCAACCGATTGCAGAGTTTTCCGCCATTGCCCAAGAGTTCCCCGATGATCCTATTGCCGACCATGCTCGCCTTTATGCAGGGATTTCCGCTCTTCGCCAAGGCCAGTACGATTTGGCAATTCAAACCCTAACCGCCCTAGATCGTTCCGATACCGAGCCCGCACTGCACCGTCGCGTCAAACTATTTCTTGGCCTCGCACTCGGATATTCGGGGAAGTACGACCAGGCTCGGCCCCATTTGCACGCTGGCCAACCGACAGCGACAGGCAAAACCGAGCAACAAGAATGGACCGCCGCGCTTGCTGAGGCCACCCACCATGGCCCCAACCCGCTGTCTAGTCTGCGCTATTACCAAACCTGGTTTTCCTATGCGGGCCACGCCGAGCGGGCCTACATCATTACGCAGGTGAAACGCATTGCAAACCAGGCCAGTCTCGACCAATTGCGCTACAGCTACGCAAATCGCAAACGCAATGACAGCCTCATCGCAGCGATTGCTGGCCCACGGCTCGCTGCCGAAGCAGATGCTTCGGGACAACAATTGCGTGCGACCCGGATCCGTGCCGAAACCAAGCAATTCCGGGAAAAACTTTCGAAGTATTCGCCAGATATGTTGGCGCCCACCATCCAATTGGGACCACCCAAAATAGGGGCGTTACTGCCCTTGGTTGGCCAAGCCAGCAGGATTGGCCAACTTGCCCTGCGCGGCGTTGCCCTCGCGACCGGCACTGTTGGAGAATCCAGCGAAGACGCAACCGCAACCGTATCCATCCGGGACTCGAGTACCCTTGCTGCAAACGCGACATCCACCGATGATCTCCTTCTCGACCCCAACGTCATCGCGATTTTGGGCCCTATGAGCGACCGGGGCAGCAAAGCGATCTCCGAGCGAGCGTCTGGGGTTGCCCACCTCAGCCTATCACCGCGCGTTCCCAAGAGCCTTCGCGGTGGCGTTGCCAACGTCTACTACTTAATTCATACAGCAGAGGCCCGATCGAGAGCACTCGCCCGCCACGCGTTTGGGTTGGGCATTCGAAACTTTGCCATTCTCGCGCCCAACTCTGGCTATGGTCGGGCAACCACTCGCGCATTTCGCAGCGAAGTTCAGCAATTGGGCGGACGGGTCGTTGTCAGTGCGAAATACCCCGCCAAGGCAACCGCGTTCACCGCAGTCATTGACCAACTCAACCGCTCATCAAAGAGGTGGCAAGCGGTTTTTGTTCCCGACCAAGCCACCAGGCTCGAGCTCATCGCGCCGGCGCTTGCGGCCGCGAACCTCATCGCACGTCCCTACCGGTCCCAAAACAGCCGCAAACGACGCAACAGGCGCAATCCCCAGTCTGGACGCACAATCCTACTCCTATCCACGGCAGAGTTTTTAGCACCTCGCTTCATCCAGAGCAGCGCCCGCTACACCCAGGGCGCCATCTTTGCCCCCGGTTTCTATCCCGATCGTGCAGATGGAACCATTGGTGACTTTGTCGATCGCTACGAGCACGCCTTTGGACGCCTGCCAACCACAATCGAAGCCTACGCCTACGATGCAACCACAGCAGTTCGCACCGCAATGCAAAACGGCGCGACCACCCGACAACAGCTCTTAACCTCCCTACAAAGCACCCCGTTGGCAGGCGTCACCGGCTCTGTCATTTTCTCCCCCACAGGGCGCCGCCTCGACCCAGGCGTGCTATTTACCGTGCGCAAAAACCAAAGCGGCGATTTCTTGATTCGCCGCATTACCAGTGGGAGACGCTAGTACAGCAACCGATCGCGGCAGCCCAACAACTACGGCATCCATCCGTTCACGCTGAGCAGCACACCAAAGGTGTCCGTGTCGAAGCGCACCTGGGCGCGACAAGAAACGATCTCTAACCTATGCCCGCGGATTCTCCCACCGCAATCCGCGAAACCTGCCAAAATCAGCGTCGCAGGAGGCAAGGGTTGCGCCATAGCTGATGGCAATTGCGGCGAGATGCGCATCCGTTGTCAGATTTCCGGCCATTCCGCACTCCACCATTAGACCTTTCAAAATTTCCCAATGATTCTTTTTTTCTGAGAGTAAACAGATGTTCGGCTGTGCAAACCAGGTATCGATCTTCGCCATCGCGACTGGTGGCAGAAGAGGCTTCGGGAAGATTTTGGGATTGGTCGCGATGCGAAGAAAACCAAGAACGACAACCCAGGGCAAACCAAGGGACTCGTCACCAACCATCGCCTTCTCCCACCACGATCGAATCACTTCATGCTGCGGCGAGTCCTGATTCGTGGCGTAAATTAGAATGTTGAGGTCGACAACTTTCACTTTCGTAGCGCGATCTTCGTAAGAACCTCTTGATCTTCCAACTCAGCTGCTCGCGACAACGCTTTATCCATGCCCAACCGCGGTGTTCCCATCGACACAGTTTCCTCTCGATAGATGGTTTTGCGCCCGCTACTACGTTTGTTTGCCTCGATTCCCTCCCTGAGCAGCCGATTTAACATCCGCGTCAGAGAGACGTTCTCGTGCTCTGCCAACTCCCTCAGTTGCATCATCAAAAATTCATCAATCCTGACAGTACTCCGCATTTGTGACATTGTGACATCAATAAAAATGATGTCAAGACATCACTTTTGTCAGTCTTATGATATCAAGAAGATATACTCGTCAATCGTCATTTTTCGAGGTTTACTCCTCAAAATTTCACCGCTTGGGTTCATGCTAACATTCGGTATTGATCATGGTTTACGCGACCCAAATTGGCGTTCCACCACATCGATCCATGTTTCGAAGGTCCCTGGCCATGCGCGCGCAACACCTCGCTTCGGAGGCTGATCCTGTCCATGAATATTTGATTGATCAAGCAAATCTTCGTGGTTACCGCGGAGCGTTTTCCAGCCGAGAAGATCTCGGCCAACTCGATGACAATATCACCACCGAGGACATCGTTGTCGGCTTACTCCAGCCTCACGCACCAGTCGAGCCACGCGTGATCAAACTCGTCGTACGCATACTCCAATCGGGACACATCGATACCACGCATCTTGTATTTCTCGCTCGTAGAGAACGCGCGCTCCCCATGCTGATTTGGCTCGTCGATCTGATCCCCGATCCAGAACGGACAACCCCCATCGTTACTCTCAAGCAAGAGCTCGATGCTTCCTCCCCACCGCGGAACCCCCGTCGCCCAACGATTTCCTACGCTCCCGAGCGCCTACTAAAACCAAAACACCTCCGACCAACACATCTCCAATGAACCCAGCAGAAAAAATTCTGCAAACGCTCGACCAACATCTCGAGGGCCAAGGCCATATCCGCTTGCTCGGCGGAGCCGCCATGATCTTAGGATACGGCCTGAATCGCTCCACAGAGGACGCAGATTTGCTAATGGACGATCACGAGTTTGAAGTGCTCGTCGAACACGCCAATTTTGCAAAAGCGCTGGAAATGACCAACAACGAGCTAGAGCCACTCGGACTGTACCTCACGCACATATGGGGTCCAGAACAGCAAATCCTCACCCCAGAGTGGCGGCAAAACTGTCGAAACTTGGAGCTGCCGTGGGCAACACACCTAAGCGTTTCCGTGCTAGGGCCCGTGGACCTCATACTCTCCAAGCTTTGCCGGGCCGACGAGGGCGATATGCAGGATATTCAGTTTCTTATCAAGACCCAAAAACTGGATCGAAGCACAATGGACCAGGCCCTCAAAAGTGCAGTTGTTCCCGAAGTCTTTCATGCAGTCTATGCTGATACGAAAACGAAGCTTCTCGCGTTGTTCGCCTAACACGCCACCCCTCTCAACGAGCGTCCAATTCTATCCGACGTGATAGCGGCTGTGTGACAGAAAGACAGCGTTAAGGACCAATAGCAGTCGGATCGATAACCTGCAAATCAGAAAAATATTTGCGTGTAAAACCGCGATCTCGAGTAAGCAGTTGGTTTGCTTGACACATTGCATGGGCGGCTATCAGGAAATCCGCAATGACTCTCGTCCGTTTTCCACCCTGGCTACGGTATCGTTTCCATATCCTGCCTGCGGTCGAGGCCGCTTTGGTCTGCAGCGAATCATAGTCTATGTTGAGCCGATCCATGGCGCTATGTAAGCCTTGAGCCGTCGGAAATAGCGCCGACAGCTCCGCCCATACAACCTCGCAAACAATGACCGCACCGTCGGTACGGCAATGCTCAAGCGCATGTTTTGCGTGTAGACCAAAATTTGGATCCGCAGTAAAGAAATCGATCAATACGCTGGTATCTACCGAGGTGACCATTCGCGTCCCCTAGTCTTGCGGATCACGAAGTTCGGCGAGCAATTCATCCGTGGACTGGCCAAGCTCGAGAATCCCATATAACTCGTCGATCGGCGCGCGCACTTTTACAAGCACGAGTTGACCATCCTTCTCAACGAATTCAACTTGTTGCCCGGGACGGATGCCAAACCGATCTCGGATTGGCTTGGGAATCACGATTTGCCCCCGTTCGGCCACTGTTGATTTCATACTTTTATAGTATGAAATATGTATTTCAAAGTCAAGCAAAGCAGCATCTGCCCCCGCGGAAACCTTCTGAAATTCGCCTTATAAGCCAGGTGATTTTTCCCTACCCCCCGAGGCCAAACAGAACAAAGTTACTGTTTTCAGTCTGTTATAGTGCCTGTGAAGCATAACTCCGTTTTATCTAAAAAATCGGAACTAGACTAGACACAACATACTAATTTCAAAAGGGAATACCGAATCGATCAGCACCATGCATAATTGACAGTCAAATGTGCAGTACGATGGTTGCTGTGCGGGACTACTATCGTCGATTTCTTGATTCCAACCTATCCCATTCTCCCACAACGGGAAACGTAGCAAAGGCAAAAGTATTGCTTCTACTTGGCGCCAGACAGACTGGAAAATCCACCTTGTTGAATCATGTCATTGGCGACAAAGAAACAACGTTCGCAATCAACTTACAGGACCGCAAACAACGGCGTCGATACGAATCAGACGATGGCCTCTTGATCCGGGAGCTAAGCGCTCAAACAAAGATCAAAACGGTTTTTATCGATGAAATCCAAAAAGTTCCAGCGTTACTCGATGATATCCAATTTCTATACGACCAGGATCCATATCGATTTCGTTTCTTTTTGACCGGAAGCTCCGCAAGGCAACTCAAGCGACGATCGGCAAACCTATTACCGGGTCGACTTCATACCAAATTATTGACTCCCGTACTTCAGGCAGAGCAACGCCCCTGCGAACTCTTGTCATTATCGATGGGGCCGATGGCGAGTACTCAACATGTGGGGAGCCATCAACATATCGAGAGTTCGAGAAAATTCCCTGCCCGTGATCTCAACGACTATCTCATTTTTGGAAATCTGCCTGGGCTTTATCAAGAAGACACCTCGTCATGGAGAGAAACCTTATCTTCCTACGTAGAGCTTTACATCGAAAACGAAATTCGCCAGGAGCATATTGTCGACGACATGGGTGCATTCGTTCGATTCTTACGCCTCGCTGCATTGGAGGCCGGCCAGCAAGTCAACTTCACAAAACTTGCACACACCATAGGCGTTGCCGTCAACACGCTACGAAACTTCTACCAGGTGCTCGAAGATACCCATGCTGGCATCCGCATTCCTCCGTTTGGCAAAAGCCGCAAAAGAACACTTCAGTCTCCCCGATTTCTCATCTTTGACATCGGTGTGCGCCATGTCTTGGCTGAACTCCCCCTCAATCACTCGCTGCTCAAACTCGACGCGGGCCATATTTTCGAACAGTGGGTGTTGACCGAGCTCTACTATCGATGCCGGTACAGGGGAAAACAATACAAAGTTTCGACGTGGAGAACATCCAGTGGGGCGGAAGTCGACGCCATCATCGAAACCCCTGACGACATCATTCCCGTTGAAGTCAAGTGGACTGAGAATCCATCACCTAGAGATGCAAAGCACCTCGAAACATTTTTGCGTCTACATCACGACCGCAGCAAACACGGATATGTTGTCTGCCGATGCCCCCATAGACAACAGTTGACGGACAACGTAATTGCCCTTCCTTGGCACGAATTTTAGGGGGTGTTGCAAAACAGCGCCTCGATCTCCGGATCCGGATCATTAAAATGATCAGGGAGACTCAGCTTCCCCTTCGCGAGCCCAAAGGGGCGATTCCCCTCCGCAGTCACTCGCAACGGTCGAATCTCCGCAAACCCTGTGTCGATTCACTCTGTCGGCGAGTGAACTTCCCCACCATTAAGAAGTATAACCATATCCAGAAGTATTGCTAGCAATATTTAATGAGCAATACTCCCATTCTGTGCTATCCTAGAAAAGATGAAAACCACGGTGGACCTGCCTGCACCACTGCTAAAGCGGGCAAAACGGTTGGCTGCAAAACGCGGAACAACCCTAAAATCACTGCTCGAGTTTGGCTTAAGGCGGATTTTGGACGAAGAGCAAGCCGAACCGTTTCAGCTGCGCCGGGTTACCTATAAGGGACAGGGCAGCGATGCCCAAAATCAATCTTGGGATGCCATCGCCGAACAAATCTACCGGGGACGTGGTGGTGATGATCGCAGTTGATACAAACCTTCTTGTTTATGCTCACCGTGAGGAGACCGAGTGGCACCCCAAAGCCTACGATGCCGTCTGCTCCCTGGCACAGCAGCGGAGTCCCTGGGGCTATCCCATGGCCATGTATTCACGAATTTTTGGCGATCACAACTCATCCAAAGATCTATCAACCAGCCACACCGTTACCAATCGCAGTGGACCAAGTTAGGGCTTGGCTTGAGTCTCCAACACTTACGCTCTTGAGCGAGGACACAGAATACTGGACGACTCTGGACGATCTTTTGGTCTCGAGCCGGGTCGTAGGACCAAAAATACATGATGCGAGGATAGCCGCCCTGTGCATACGCCACGGAGTCCGCGAATTATGGACAGCCGATCGAGATTTCGGACGATTTCGACAACTTGTTACAAGGGAACCCGCTCGTCGCCTAAACCGGCACCAAACCATTCCAGCACCGGAGCAGTTTGACCTCGTGTTCTCTATTTCCCTAATGCCTCAGCGAAAGACGTTGTCCCTGTTGTCGAAAAGGCGATCAATCTCGGCTTGGGTTACCCTCCCACCATTTGCTTCGCGTTGCATCAGATTGACGATCCGCTCGATTTTTTCTACCAGCGCCCAAGTCTCGCGCTCTTGGTAGTCACTGAGTTGCACATTTGGGTTGGTAAGCGCTGGACGAAGTGCATCCCAGCGAAAATCGAAGGCGTTTAGTATCTTCCGATATTCGCGCATAGACCCCCAGTGCTCATAAGTAACAAGGTGGGTAAGAAGAGTCGTTGCAATTACCCTCGCTGCGTAGATACGGACGAGTTGCTCAAGTCTACTGCGATAGAGGGCGCCTTCCGTTTCGTCGAAATCTCCTTCGTCCAACTTCCTCCTGTAGAACATAATCGCATCTTTGCCCCTCCTTATCGATAGAATCCTTATGATTCCCCAACCCCTGCCACCACCAATGTACCCATTCTGAGTCCAGCACATCTTTTAGATTGCTTGGTCCGCCATAGACGAGAATTGCGCTACTGGACGACCGCCACATTCGGATCTGGTGGGGTTTGGTTATCTGAACCTTGTCATCTTTTTCCCAGTGCACAGTGAGTGCGCAGATCAACAGGCGCGAGTCTTCTGACAATTCCAGAGCCGATGGTGAAAAATGGCCGATTTCTGCGTGGGGGCCAAGTTCGGCAACTTCATTCTGGTCCACATCCACCGACTGTTCAATATCCCCCCGGCCATCCCGATAGAGACGCTTCAGGCACTTTGCATCGGCCGCCTTACAACAGCTAAGGCGCATTTGGGCCGTTGTATGCTCATCAGGCTTAATCTCTTCCTGGAGAATCGTAACCAGATCTAGCCCCCCCCGCATCCAGGCGGTGTTACTGTCTATATTTCTATCGACAAGCTCCCAACTGACGACATCTTCGCGCAATTCGCAATGGGATAAAGTTTGGAGTGCTTCGCCATGAGCGATCTTTAAGGCGCCCAATACCAAAGCCAATACAACCCCAGCACCGAGAGTGTTCAAGACTAGCGATGTGAGACCACTATTTCGCGAAGACAACACCTATACAACCCGTGATCAAATGGTCGATATTTACCTGTCGCCCAACGGGAACAGTTGCAGAAAGACTGGCAATCTACAATCATTTTGTATTTCTGGCAGAGAGATTTCGTTTTCAAACAGAGAACAGTCTCCGCAGCCAGCATTGCCGCGAGGACGGGCTCAAGCAACAAACGTACTCTATGAGGACACGTGATCCTATATCCGGGTCGTTTTCTAGAGCATCGTTAGTTCAACGACAAACATTCGCTGGGATTGTCCCTAGACTGTTCCAGATCTGGATCTTTTTTCGGCTTGGGCGATTGCGAGGTGCCATCGTCGTTTTCGGATTCTGGGTTGGGTTTGGCGTCTGGCCTGGGCGGTTTTGTGGCACCTGGAACCTTTAGATGCAGCACAGCCGGTCCCGAGAAGGGCGCACGAAACTCTTCGGGCTGCTCGGTAATCGGATCTGCTTGATGCGTTTTGTCTCGAATGGGGTCGTACCATTGGGTTTGGAACGTCTCGGCAGTGCTATCTAGATCAACTGAAAAGGGGTTGTTCTTGGGTTGGTAGACGAGATACTCAGCAGCATTCCCCGATTTTACTAAGGCATAGCCCGTGGAAGACACTGTCGTAGACGGTTGCATATTGGCCAAATCGATCTGGGTTGCGTGCAATGCAGTTTGTTTCATCGCGACGCGAATCGCATCAAAGTCAGCACCTTTTTCATCGAGATCGGGGCTATCCAAAACAATGGGGTTATACCCGCGCATAAACGCGCGCCAGACCCATGCGGCCTCTTTAGTAAATGGGTCGACGTGGTCGCTATCCAAAATCACAACTTGGGTCTGCTTGCCCTCAAATAGATCATCCACAATGGGAGGGTTGCGTTTATAGTCCTGCCCGTTGCGCTGCCCGGGAGATATGGCCTGTGCTTGACTGTCAAACAGCTCGCTGTTGTCTTTGGTTCCGATGAACGCGGTCATCATCACGGGGTGGACGTCGTCATGCTCGCGGATAAACGCAATCATCTCGTTTTGCCACGCGATCGATTCGCTAAAGTCTTCATTCGAAATCTCATACAAGACGTTGTCAAATTCGCGTAGCTCATCAATGACGCGCAGGACATACTCCTTTTGGATCGAAACGATCTTGTCGCTCTTGAGCGTATGGACTTCGCGTCCCTCACCGTTGCCGTTCAAATCGCCATCAATTCCATTGATATTATTTTTGACGTTAAAATAGTGGCCAAACCAAGGCGACTTGGGCTTCCTGCGATCGACGACACTAAAGTTCTGAAACAACATCACGGCAACATAGAGCCCCTTGCATTGCGCCGCAGCCACCCGGTCTCGGAGCCTTTTAAAATAGGCCGGGTTGAGTCTGGTGAGGTCAAACTTGGGCAATCCATCTAAGGCTGGGTCGTCAATCGGGCCAGTCCGCTCATAGGGCATCGGCATCGCAACGGACTCCGTATCCACCCGGGACTGCCGGGTATGCTCTACAGACCACATCCGAACCAGGGTGTAGTGGTTATCGCTAGCAAATTGGAGAAACCCATCGTAGTCAAAAGTCAGTTTTTGGTCACCAGGAATCGTCTTGCAACTCCCATCCATTGTGGGAGCCCGTGAGATACACAAGGTTGCCATCGCGGTCGGCAAAATATCGCGGATTGGTCGGGTGAATCACGAGCGGTCCGTTTGTTGGCGTGCACGCAGCAAGGTCTTCTTTTTCGTCCGCTGCCACCGGACACGACTGTTGGCCGCAACCCCCTGTCACCACCGCCGCGGTAAGTACAGTAGCGAGACCTGTAAACCATGGATTCTGCGACATTTCAGCTGTTATCTTAGTCGAAAACAGATCTTTTTAGCCGAAACAACGTCTTCAATCTACCAATTGACGATGCTTTTAGTAAATCGGCTCAAACAAATAAATTTTACGATAGCCAAAACGTCTATGCTCCTCATGATACCTAGTAGGTTGGGCCACTTTTAGATCTGCTTGGCACCGCAAGCTCTTGTTTCTGCGGACAATTTTAATATTGGAGAAGCGTTTTGTCGGAACCACGCTATGCATAGGAAGAGCAGGATGAATCTCAATACCCTTACGAAGACGGTGGTACTACTGATTGCAGCCATGTTAGGAGCATGTGGCTCTTCAGACCAACAGACGACCGACCTCACTTGCCAGGAGGCGAGCTGCGATCCCTTGGCGTCATGCGACGATTCCTCGGGAAACGCCGTTTGTGAGTGTCCCCAAGGTTACGACGATCCCCAAAACGATGGGAGTCAATGCGTAAAGCAGGATGTCCAAACTGCCCAGTTGCGCGTGAGCAGTGTCACCCCCCTTCTCGAGGACAACACGATCACGATTCAGGTGTATCAGTTCCAGTACACACGAGCCCGTGCGACCTCGAAAAACCTGGTAACGGTGTCATTTAGTCAAGCCGTAGACCCCGCGACTGCCAAAGAGATTACAAACTACCATATCGAAGGACTGTCGATATCCGAGGTGTCAGTATCCCATCGCAGTGTCACCCTGACGACATCCGACCAAACTCCGGGTGCAAGGTACACAGTCACCACCGAGAACATCCAACGTCTCGATTAGCAATGAGGTCGCGGTAGCTAGCAAACTGGGCGGCATTCCCTTCCTTGGCCACGAACTCAAACTTTCCATCGACTGGGCCATCCGGACCGACGGCCAACTCCATTGCCATCGTATTTGATGCGCCGGTTAGCTGCGACCTACTCAACAAGCAATCCAACTATCAAATCAGCGGTATCACGCCCGTGAAAGCGACGGCATTTGAGTGCACTATCGCAAGCGAAGCGGTTCTGCTCGAAATGCCGGCGGATTTCCCCGCTGGCAATCATACGATCACCGTTTCGAAGCAGGTGATCGCTCACGAAACGAACGCCCCCCCTGAAAAACAATACGCACTCGCTTTCCGCTTTCGAAATTGACCTGCCTGACGAGAGTGAAGAAGAGTCGTTTCGGGTATCGAGAACTCGTCTGCAACAAGCGACCGAAATCGAAGGCAAAACGCAAGTCCAGCTCTATTTTGAAGACAAAGTCGATTCGACAACAGGTTCTAACCTCGACACATACAGCATCGATGGCGGCGCCTCAATTACCCAAGCATCCGTCGACAACAGTACCGTCACGCTAATCCTCGACAACGTGGAACAGCAAGACCTGTACACGGTTCGGATCGCGGGTCTTAAAAACAAGTCCGGCAAGCAAACGATTGCCAACGCCGACATTTCGTTTCTCGCTGCCCATGTTCTCCATCTCGAGACGGTCTATACAACCTATGACCCGCAGGAGCTTATCGTCCGCTTCAGTCACCCCTTGGATACGACTGCAGCCGAGGATCTCGCGCACTACAAACTCGGCGCCTCGTCGCCCGTATCTGCAGAACTATGTGCCCGAGACTGCTTTTGCCAACCAAACCACTGCGTAAAGCTGCATTTTTCGGGCTTGGTTCCGGGCGAGGCGCTCGATCTCCATGTCCAAGACATCATGTCTGAGACAGGCAATGCACTCTATACAGGGTTTACGGGTCGGTTCGCACTGCAATTTGATGGTCCGTACCGATTCACACCAGCCACCACCTTTTCGCTTGCCCCCGATGAGGTCATGAACTGGGGACGTGCCGGCATATCCGCTGAAGATGGTCTCAGTGATGGGATCTCAGATACCTTTCGTCGACCCGACCGCCTTATCGATACACAGATAACGGGATATTTTCCATATGGTCTTCTCCCTTTGGGGGAACATACGCTGCGGCTGCGCAACGTCGAGAGCGCCAGCGACGACAAAAGCCATCTCATCGAGCAAGATATCACATTTATCATTAAATAGGTGCCGTCCGGCCCGGCTGTTGTCGTCGGGTTAGATCGATTGAAAACCGGACGGAATTCGAGATTTTCGGACGAAATTTGTAATTTTCGGACGAAATTCGAAAATCTCGGACAAAAATTCACCAAAACTCCTATCTTGGGGACACTTGCGTCAGAGAATGTTGTCGTCGATGGGAACTTGATAGTGCCACAGGGCGTATGACGGACTACACTATATCGACCATGGCAGGCCTACCAATGACAAAACATGAAGAACCGAGCCGACACACTGTCTCGCTGCCCGATCATGAGCGTGCCGACTGGTTGTCGCCCACCAATTACCCGGTGATTGGCCTTCGCGTACGCGGGGACGACCGTGACTTTCCTCTCGATGCGACTGCAATTTCGTACAATGTCGGCGCTTCCACCGCATGCGACATCTCGATTCTTAACGATTCTTACATCTCATCGATTCACTGTATCCTCGTCCGCCGCGGCGCCAATCTCGCGGTCATTGATAAGAGTAAAAATGGCACCTACATCAACAACGCACGATGCGAACGGGGTTTTCTGCGTGATGGCGCTCATTTACTCGTCGGCAAAACCAGTTTCGTCGCCTACAGCAAAGAGACCCGATACCGCCTCACACCACTAGAATACCTATGCGGCGAAGATCCCGCCTTTTCCAAAGTGCGAACCGCGGCGTTATCCGTGGCACCGACCCAAACGAGCGTCCTTGTCATCGGCGAAGCCGGCACTGGCAAACGGACGTTTGCGCAGGCAATACATCAGGAATCCCTGCGAGCCTCCGCACCGTTTGTCATGATTGACTGCGATACACTCAATGAAAACCAAATCGTCGATGAGGTGATGGGGTCCGACATTAGTGTAGGAGGCTTATCCACCGCACAAGGAGGAACTCTAGTCCTGCACGCAGTGGACCGATTGCCCGAAAAGCTGCGTCCACGACTCGTCAGAGCACTAAACGGAATCGCCGGGGAAGACATCCGTATCGTCGCAACCACGTCCGATGCGACCGTCGCGACAAGCAGCGCTTACCGTTGGCTAACCAATAGCGCGGTGACCTTACAGCTCCCCGCACTTCGCGATCGCTGGGCGGACATTCCCCGCACTAATCAGCCTGTTTCTGCGTGAGTTTCGCACACTTGCCGAAACAAAAAAAATCCCCAACAAAACCTTGGCCGCCCTGTGTGGTTACGATTGGCCCGGCAATGTACGCGAGCTCCGCGATGCCGTGCGGCGGGCAATCGCGCTCAACAAGAATGGCAACCTTCATTTTGACATGTTTTGGCCAAACCAGGATACAATGCAGGCATTGCTCAAAAAGGCAATGGAAACGGCATTGTCACACCACAAATCGTTTCGTCGCTCCGCCGAGTCCCTTGGCATTCCCAAGTCTACATTCGCCGATCTCGCCCGCCGCATGGGCATTTCAAAGTGCCGATGAACATCTGGTGCAACACTTGCACACACGCAACCCATAGCTAATCCCTGGGTCCCCCCGTGAACTCGCCAGTCAACTCACCAAATCTCATCACGCCAAATCCGGGGAAAGCTCGCGACGCGATCATCGGACAAATGATCGGAAACTACCGGGTAACGCGACGCCTTGGCGAAGGCGGGATGGGCACCGTTTACGAGCTCCTACACGACCAAATTGGCAAACGTCTCGCGCTCAAGGTATTGCACAGACGCTACGCCGAGGAGCGTCACATTGTCAGGCGCTTCTTTGACGAAGCACGTGCAGTGAATCTCATCGGTCATCCCAATATTGTCGATATTATCGACTGCAACCATCTCGCTAGCGGCAGTCCGTACCTGACAATGGAGTATCTTGGCGGCCAATCCTTAGCCACCTTCTTAGCAGAGAGCGAGGCGTTGTCACTCGCGAAAGTCGCCCAGCTTTGCCTGCCGCTCTGCTCGGCCCTGGGCGCCGCCCACGCCGCAGGCATTATCCACCGAGATCTAAAACCCGATAACATCCACCTTGTTGGCCCACCCGTATTCGTCAAGGTGCTCGACTTTGGCATTGCCAAGCTGCAGGATGACACCCCAGATGCCAACAGCGCAAGTCTGGTGCTGTGCTCGGTACACCGCGCTATATGTCGCCCGAACAAGGAATGGGCCGGATCCATCAAGTGGATCATCGGACTGACGTATACGCGCTCGGCATTATCCTCTACGAGATGCTTGCGGGAAAAACGCCTTTTTCAGCCCCCAGCGTTGGCGACCTCCTACTCAAACACCTGCAGGAGCCCCCTCCTCCCCTCGCTGGGAGCGTACCCAAGCCATGGCACCAAGTCACGCAGATTGCTCTCGCCAAAAAACGCGAGCACCGTTTTCAATCCATGGAAGAATTTTCCTGCGCGATCAACGCCGCGGTTCGCGGCGAAGAGGTCCTCTCCAGCGCCCCCATTCCCCGATCTGGCACCACCAAAACCCTCGATAGCAGCCCCATCAGCGGATACCAACAATCAGTCTACGGCCAGCCCGGCAGTCGCGATACAACAGCGTCCACCACCACCAGTTCCTTTGCAAACAAAGCCCCTTGGATCCTCGGCCTAAGCGCCTCGGCCTTGACCGTACTCGCATTGCTCGTCACAACACAACTGCGCCGGCCTCCAACGGAAACCAAGAGCATCCCCGACATTGCAACCGCACCCATCCAGCAACCTGGTCTAGGTCAAACAACCCCGATCGCAAGGCCAATTCTCCAGCCAACCGTCCCCTCTTCTAAGACGCCAACGCTCGCACCAAACACCTCTGATAAAAAGACACCTTCCGCCTCAGCTGCAACTACAGCTACACCGGTGTCCGGTCAACGAAAATCAGACAAAGACGTAGCAAAAAAGACTCACGTCAAAAACGCAGACATTGCCAAACGCTCGAACACAAACAATACCGCACAGAAGGAAACGACCGAAGGAAGGCTATCCCTTAAAGTTTCGCCCTGGGCGACAGTCAAAGTCGACGGAAAAAGCCGAGGATACGCTCCCACAAGCCTCAAACTTAGCCCTGGCCGCCACCGCGTCGTCCTTACCGGCCCCAAAGGAAAACGCAAATCCATCACCGTAACGATCCGCCCCGGCAAAACCAAATACATCCGCCTCAACTGGTCTGATTGACCACAGCAGAATGGCGAATTCACTAATTTACTTAGTATTATGAAAGGAGTCGTCAAACTCAAATTATGGAGTTATAATCAAGTTATGGAGAGTTTGAAGGCGACAGTAAAGAACGGCAGATTGCTTCTGGATGAGCCAACAGATCGGCCAGATGGAGAAGTTGTTGAGTTGGTTGAAGCAGATCCGTTTTCGACACTAACACCTGAAGAACGGGCAACGCTGAATGCATCCATTGATCGCGGAATGGCTCAGGCCGCTACAAACCAGACTCGCCCTCTAGACGACATTATAGATGCTTTGTGAGCTATACTGTTGAGGTAACGCCCGAAGCAGCAGAACAAATCAAGCGCCTTAGTGCGTGGTGGTCTGAGAATCGACCTTCTTCTCGGTTGAGCATAAAATCCTCTTGGCGAAAACTCGAAGTGAGTCTCCAAGAGTTTCCACGCTTAGCTCGGAAATACCGTGATCGTGAGGTACGTTATCTGCGACTTGAAGGAACCCCATATTTCGCATTTTTCACAATCAAAGAAGGAAAAAGCTGTTCAAGTTGTTTCGGTTTGGAGCTTAGCCCGAGGGCTAGCGCCGCCTCTCTAAAACGCAGATAAGGACCCATTTACGCGTTCGTGGCTTCTTCAAACTCTTCTACGAGGACATCATCGTCAACCCACTCTTCTGGATCCTCGTAGTCTTCGATCTCTTCGACCGCTTCAACCGCTGCTTCGTCACCTGTTGTTCCGACCGCTTTCGTCCCCGCCTCATGAACACACGCCCACAGGATCGGAACCGGCACCTGCTCCGCCAACGCCTTTGTTCCCAAGGTATCCACAATCAAACTAGGTGTCATTGAAGGCGCCTCCAATCCTGCCTGCAACAACTTTGTCTTCAGCGAGATCGTCAGTGCACCCGCAAGAACATCAGGGTTCGCATGCCGAACAATATCCTCTGGTGTCAGCACTTTGCACTCGAGCCCGGAAGACAACACCACCCGCAAAAACTCTTTTTGCTTAGCAGACCCCTCGCTGCCGTTTCCTTTTAACCCCGAGGCCTCACCATCTTGAACAATGCACCCCCAAAGAATGGACAGTGGAATATGTGCCGCCAGCAGCTTCGGCGTCACAACATTGAGCACACCGTCCGGAGTCATCGCCTTCGCGCGTAGCGATGCACCGAGCACCTTGCTCATCAAATCGGTCGGCAAATGCCGCGAAAGCACATCCGGCTTGACGTGAGCCAACATTTGCTTTGGCACCACAATTCCCTGTTTCAAGGCACTCGCAACAACTTCAGCAAACCACTTTTTCAGATCCATAGTTTTTCTCGATCCACGCGCTTACGCGACTGACACAATTCTCACAAGAGGGCGTCACCCTTCAGCGTAACATTGCTGCTTAGAAACTGTCGACATACAAAACTAACGCAGCGATTTACATCAATCCACCATGTAGACAAAGGTACCCACACACGAAACGCAGATGCCCACGCACAAAGTAGGTGGCCCCAAGAGTTCCCACCTAGGGACTTGAGTCCGGTCCTTCATGCCACACCCAGGACTCCCACTCTCCGGGTGAGTCCGTAACTCGTTGTTTTTTCGTCGCTGCTGTTCTGGCACACGACTTGCTCACAGGTAAGGAGCAAGCTGTCAGCAAAACAGATTCAACTTCTTATTTATACACGATCTCATGACGAAAGCGACTCAACAAGTGGAACAACTCAGTCACAAGCAAACCACCACGCGCAAAAATACGGCGACGAAGTCCTCTGATCAGCTCTCCGCCTACTTCCGGGACTTGAGCGAATACAACCTCTTGGATGCTAAAGAGGAGCTGCAAATCGCCCAATCCATCGAAGATCATGAGGTGCGTACGTGGTCCATCCTATTGTCGTTTTCTCCCACAGTCGATCACCTTCTTGGCATTCTCGAAGCTCGTATCGAAAACTCACTAACCTCTTTTCGTGCACTTCGGATCGTCGCAAATACCGCGCGGCAGACCCCGACAAAACGCAACCAGTCTAAACTAGACCAGGCCGCACAAGCCACAGCAACAGAGCTTCGCTCTCTGGATCCGGACCGCACCCACCTGGACGCCCTGCTTGCTGAGCTTAAAACGATCGCAACCCAATCAGACCATGCGTTCGCCCAAACCGCGGACTTTTCGACCTTCCATGACAATGTCATGTTGGAGTACCGCTATGCTTCGCAACTCCGGGACGAGTTCGTCAGGGCCAATCTGCGCCTTGTGGTTACCATGGCTCGCCGCTATGACCGTGGCGGCATGCCCCTTTCAGACTTGATTCAAGAGGGAAACCTAGGACTCATTCACGCGGTCAGCCGTTTTGACTATCGACGTGGACTTCGCTTTTCTACCTACGCATGCTGGTGGATCCGCCACGCGATCGGTCGCGCGCTTGCCGACAAATCGCGGACCGTTCGAGTCCCCGTGCATATGATTGAGGCACAACAACAGCTCGCAAAAATTCGCCAACGGCTAATCGTAAAACTCGGACGAGACCCAACCCACGCCGAGCTTGCAAAAAATGCCGAGGTTTCGATCTCTAAACTCAATCAAATGAACCTTTTCCTCTTGGGCAAACCTGTTTCGCTGGATAGCCCCCACCATGCAGAGGACGGGCGAACCTTGGCAGAAACCCTGCCAGATCCGCAAACCGAGGATCTCACGCAAGCAGACGTACTCGCAAACCAGACCCTCAATCTTCAGATCCGCTCACTCATGGAACACCTCTCCCCCATCGAAGCCGACGTATTGCGGCAACGATTCGGCCTCGCCGACGACCAAGAGCGTACCTTCCGCGAGATCGGCAGCCAATACAAACTATCCCGAGAGCGCATCCGGCAAATCCAAAACACAGCCCTCAAAAAACTCCGCCGAGCCCTCGAACGCGCCAGCTAAATCTTCCTTCTTGCGTAGTCCCTTGTTGCTCCCCCCTGTTTGTCCTCAATTTGCAGAGCACAGTCGCCGCTAACCTAAGTTCGTCTTACTGAGCAATACCGCTCAATAGGTGTTCGAGACTAGGCCCTGTGGGAGGGAATGGGTACGCGCGCAGTTCGCAGCGCACATCCCAAAACACCGCACATCTCAGTCTCTTGCGTGGTCTTCACCTAACGGAACTTGCGCGCGCATGTTTGAGATGGGATGAGAAGGCCGACCCCCACTCGACGAGTTTACGATAGAATCGTATCTCAAACAAATAACGGGCTCGTGGCCCAAAAGAAGGAGGTCGACCATGGATAAGAATGCCACAAAAACAGCTGGAATGGATCTCGGAGATAAATATAGTGTGATTTGCGTGCTTTCCGAGGAGGGCGAGGTCCTCGAAGAGACACGAATCCGGACGACGAAGCAAGGGATGCAAACCTATTTTAGGTTACGCGAACCCATGCGAGTGATCATAGAGGTGGGCGGTCATTCTCGTTGGGTGAGCGCCCTACTCAAAGAGCTCAAGCATGAGGTCATCGTCGCCAACCCGCGCCGGGTACTACTGATCGCCGAGAATCACAATAAGAACGATGAAACCGATGCAGAGCTGCTTGCAAGATTGGGGCGCGTTGACCCCCAGCTCCTGGCACCAATAAAGCACCGCTCTGATGTGATTCATGCCGACCTCGCACTGATTCGCGCAAGAGCAGCGCTGGTCGAATCCCGTACCGCACTGATTAACTCGGTGCGAGGACAAGTCAAAGCGTGTGGATACCGGATGCCCACTTGCTCAGCAAAATGCTTCGGGAAGCGAATCGAAGCGTTACCAATGCCATTGAAAGAAACATTGACACCCGTGATGGAGTGCATCGCGAAGCTGACAGAAAACATTGGCCACTACGACAAGCAAATCAAAGCGATGGCAGAGATAAAGTATCCAGAAACAGCACCTCTGATGCAAATCGTAGGCGTCGCAGCGCAAACCGCTTTGACCTTTATCTTAACTCTAGAAGACCCCACACGGTTTCCACGTGCCCGATCGGTAGGCCCCTACCTAGGAATGACAACACGTCAAAGACAGAGCGGCAGTCAAGACCCGCAACTGCGAATTACCAAACACGGGGACCCCTATATGCGAAAACTTCTCGTCCAAGCGGCCCACTACATCATCGGCCCGTTTGGCAAGGACAGTGCACTGAGACAATGGGGATTGGCTCTCGCCGCACGGGGCGGTAAAGGAGCAAAGAAACGAGCCGCCGTGGCCGTCGCGAGAAAACTTGCTGTCGTGATGTGTCGACTGTGGATGAGCGGGGAGGATTACGAACCGTTCCCCAATGAACGCCAAGAACAAGACCAGGAGGTCAAAGTCGCTGCCTAATCTCTACCAAAACAAAAATCAAACAATTCTACGATGACTCGATCGAACGTTTACCGCCCCGTCCTGGAGACTGCGCGTCCGTGCTTGGCCCAAAAGGCCGCGTCTGAGATTGCAGCTCCAAGATGGGCCGGACCCCAACATGCACAGCAGCACTAACGCTGCACAAACAGTGCGAATGGAAGCATCGGCGAGAAACGCGGTCTGAGTCGCTACAACCCAAACAAACAAACAGATCGCCAGGAGACTCTATACGATAAAAACTTACAAAATATGATACCCAAGACTTGACACCGACGGGCCTTCTCATGGAAGCACGTACCCATTCCCACCCGCTGGGCCACACCGGTCGCGAAAACTCGCTGTTTCTAGGCAAGTCTAACCCAGGTGGTGTGTCATCTTTAACCAAGAACAACTCCATCCGTCAGATCCCGCACCTGTTCGGCAGTCACCCCCGGCGCGCATTCAATCAATGAAAAACCCGCCGGTGTCGGATCCAACACCGCCAAATCCGTAATCACCCGACGAACTACCCCCTGCGCCGTCAACGGATACGTGCAAGCCCCAACGAGTTTCGCCTGATCGTCACGGGTACGATGGGTCATCAGCACAACGACATTGGCACACCCGCTCGCGAGATCCATCGCGCCACCAATCCCCATCGTTTTCCCCCCTGGCACCGACCAGTTAGCAAGATCGCCTGTTTGCGACACCTGCATCGCACCGAGAAATACCTGGTCAATATGACCGCCGCGAATCATCGCAAACGATAGCGACGAATCAAAACAAGAGCCACCGGGGACAACAGTCACCGTTTGTTTTCCCGCATTGATGAGTTGGGGGTCTTCTTGCCCCTCCCAGGGCATTGGCCCCATTCCTAAAAGTCCGTTCTCACTGTGAATCCACACCCCCGACTCCGGTGTAAGATAGTTTGCAATCATCGTTGGCAGCCCGATGCCGAGATTCACCACAGTGCCAGGGCGAATTTCTTTCGCTGCCCGCGCAGCAATCTGAGCCCGCGAAAATGGCACTTTAGGGTTCTCCCTCTACCAGTTGAGGACTCTCCGCACGTTGAAGACTCCGCGAACGCACCATCCGATATTCGAATGGGTCTTCGTGTTCTGTAACCTCGACGACGCGCTGGACAAACACCCCAGGAAGATGAATATCGTCAGGATCGATGTCGCCGAGCCCAACGAGATGGTCTGCTTCAACGATTGTCGTCGTCGCAGCCATCGCCATCACTCGCGAAAAATTTTGCGCCGTTCGCCAAAATCGCAGATTCCCGTAGGGGTCCGCAGTATGCGCGCGAATCAGCGCAATATCCGCAGCCAGCGCTCGTTCCATCAAAAAGCGACGACCATCAAAATCCCGGACTTCCTTCCCCTCTGCGATGACCGTGCCAACGCCGGTCGCGGTGTAAAACGCTGGGATTCCGGCGCCTGCGGCGCGCATGCGTTCAGCGAAGGTTCCTTGCGGAATCACTTCGACTAGAACCTGCCCCGCCGCCATCTGCCGATGCAACTCTTCGTTGTTGCCGATATACGTGCAAATCACCCGACCAACAATCCCTGCCCTAAGCCAAGTGCTGAGACCTTTTCCCAGGTTCCCCGCATTGTTGCTGATCAAAGTTAAGTCTTTTGCACCAAAGTCCGCCACTGCCGATATCAGTGCCTCTGGGTTTCCACACAGGCCAAATCCACCGACCATAATCCGCGCACCGTCGCAAAGCCCGTCAATCGCCTCATCAACGCTGCAGAACACTTTATGCACAAGCAACCTCTATCGCTCGGTCCAAACGGTCAAGACCATCGACAATCTGCTCCTCGGAAATCACAAGTGGTGGTGCAATCACAACGGTGCTCCGACGGGGATAGATATGCACATATAGCCCTTCTGCGACGCATGCGCCACGCAAAGCATGCCACTGCGATGGCGTCAAATCCAATTCTAGGCCCGCAAGGAGGCCAATCGCACGAACAAAAGGAACACGGCTGCGATAGCGACTCTGCATTTCACTAAGCTCGTCCATCATCACTTTCCCAAGAGTGACGCTTCGAGAATTGATATTTTCAGAATCATAAATATCAAGAGCAGCAAGTGCTGCCGCACAACCTAGCGGGTGCGCATAGTTCGTCAGGCCGCAGGGCAACACTTGGTCACAAAAGTAATTGGCAATCTTGTCACTGACTAAAAGCGCCCCCAGCGTCCCGTAGCCAGCGGTCAGTCCTTTTGCCAGTGCAATCATGTCCGGAACGACCTCATAGTGCTCGAACGCAAAGGTTTTTCCGGTCCGACCAAACCCCGTCAGCACTTCATCGGCAATCAGCAAAGTCCCGGCCTGATCGCAACCACTGCGGACCATGGGCAGGTACTCTGGCGGAGGAACCAAGACCCCGTTTGCGCCCGGAACCGTCTCTAACACAACTGCCGCAACGCCAGCCTCGAGCTCGAGGACCTGTTCGATCTGTGTCGCACACTCACGAGAGCAACGAGTCACGGCCTGCCCAAAAGGGCATCGATCACAATAGCAGTCCAGTACACGCACAACTCCGGGCAGCCCGGGCTCTACTGGAATCCGGCGCCAGTCTCCGCTAATACTGATCGCCCCCATCGTCGCACCATGGTAGGAGCGGTACCGGCCGACGATTTTGTGTCGGTTGGTTACAATCCGGGCAATCTTGATGGCATTTTCAATTGCTTCGGCCCCGCCGTTGGTAAAAAAGACCTTTCCAAAACCCGGCGGGGCCATGCCGAGCAGTCGGTTGGCAAGCTCAACCTTGCCCGAGAACACCGCATTGGGTGTCGTGAGTGACAGCTGGTCGGCTTGGCGTTTGATCGCCTCGACAATGCGGGTTTCGCCATGACCAAGGTTTGCATGATACGACAAACTTGCAAAATCGAGCCATTGCTTTCCGCCTCGCTCTTCAAATACGGCGCCATGTCCGCCGACAATCTCTATCGGGCGTGCGCCGGATTGTTCCGTCCAAGTAAACAGGAATGGATAGTCCGCCCCCATCTCACTAAAACCGAAAACACTCCGCCCGGACGTTATGCGGAAACCCCATCGTTGCATAGGCCTCGCGGGCAACAAGATCCATCGCTATCGCACCACAAGTTGCGGTGCCGTGAGGATTCTCCGGCGTTGACGTATTGCCGCAGATACTGCGGGGGTATCCCTCATGCCCTCCCAGTCGTGCCCATACATCGAGCACGTCTCCCACCGGTCGCTGGGCAACGCTGCGACACAACCAATGGTAACGGTCATGCGTCGTACTTCGCGGTGGAACCCGACTGACTGCGGCGACTTCTGCGTCAAAGCAGTGGTTCGTGTGAATGTAGGGTTCCGAGCTGTCATCACAATAGACGACCTTTGCCAATTTACCAGATGTTTCAATGCCAAAGGCATTGTTTTCGTCCTGAACAACATAATGATGACCCGAACCAATCTTGCTGGACAAAATTGTATCGCGTGCCGCTACTGCAGATTTGCTTCGCAGCGCACGCCGTACAATTGCCGACCAAACCACACCAATTCGCGCATCGTGGCTATGCAGATTGTTGATCGCGACACCAAGCCCACGGTCGTTGAGGCCGCACATCCCCAAACATCCAGTAATTGACAGCAGCCACGCAAAGGGGGCCTCGGGACCGGCAGTCACTGGCACCTTTAGCATCATCACGTACGGTAACGCCGTAGCGTGAGTATCCCACGTTTGTGCGAGCAAGCTCTTTTGCTGGTCGCGTTGGCTAATCAGCGTACAACCATCGTCGGACAGGCTCTCTGTTGCCGCAACCAAGTCCCGAAGATCTGTGTAGTGATTGACAACCACGACGTCCTCTGGCGCTACATTGGCAGCAGTCGCTATCGCAATTAACTCTTGATAGAGGGCGTCATCGTATTCCGCCAACACCGGCAAGTGTTCCGCAGCCAGCCTGCGCACCTCGTCAACATTCGAAAAACCGCCCAGTTTCACAGCCAAATACAACCGGATCTGGGCCAAAGACTGGATTTCACCGCGAAAACTTTCGCCGTGGCAATGTCCCCATTGCGCCGGCGTCTGCTCTCGGCGTAATTCGAGCGTCCGCATCACAAAAGCTCCCCGAGCGTCACAGTCAAACGACGAATCATAGAAGGATCTTGGTCGAGAGCTGGGGCAATCACAATGTTTCCGTTGACAAAGTTTCGCGCCTCGAATCCGCGCTCGCCAAGCCTGCCGACCAGCTGTGCCCCACGTTCTCCTGCCTCGATCACACGGTACAAACCAAGCCCAGAGCACGCCACGCCACGCGATTGCACCGCGGCAGCAAGCGCGTCCATCACATCGACAAGTTCACGAGTATCAACAAGTCGAGCCGCCCGAAGCTGATGATACTCACGAACGAGACTAAGCTCATCGCCATCCCAAGTCGACGCCATTGCTAGCGGCGCAGCAACGTGGTAGCGCCCCACAACGTGCACATATCCCGTATGCGCCCCACCCCACCACAATAGCAAATCGGGTCGAAGGGGCGTCGCGCAGTGTCCAAATACGCCCTGACCACTCCGGTACCCTGCACTCGCCGTTTCGACCAGGACAAGTGGAATGTCATGGTCTGTGCGAAACTGCTGCCACGCTAGCGCAAACGACTCGGGCAAGACCATGCCACTTCTCTCACCGACAAACTCGCATACAATCCCAAGAATCGACTCGTCCCCAACCTCGGAGGCGATTTCCGCTAGCGCGCGAATCGTCGCATCTGCGCCCTCAACCAGAGGATGGGGCAATTTCGGCCAATCGAAATGCGCCTCGCCTTGCGCATGCAGACTGCCGTCACTGATCGACCGGCAGGATCCTGTCGTGTGTCCAACATAGCTTCCCGACAACGACACAACCATTTTCCCCTTCGGTCGGTGCCAGCGCAGAATGCGTATTGCCTTATCAACCGTCTCATCTCTCGAGGAGGTGTAATACAGATGAGGCATCTCAGGGATGAGCGCGCCGAGCCACTCGGTTGCTCGAACCACTGCCGGGGTTGTGTAGTTGAGCAGGGTGATTTTATTGACCGTTGGGCCATACAGAAGCCCAGTATCTTGACTGTCTATCAGTGTTTGCGGCGGAGTTACTAGCGGCCTGACAATTCCCCCGGAGATATCGTCATTTGACCGTATGGTCGCGCCTGATTTTTGGGCCGGAGACCAGGGCGAAAGCGGAATCCGGTAATAGATCGCTTGCCCCTCGGGATCTGCGTACTGTCCCGTCAGCACGCTGACTTCGTGAGCGCCAAATACATGGTTGAGATGGGTCATCGATGCGGTATGCCCAACCCGATTGCGCCCGGTCACGTAGCGAAACCGCGCACTTCCATCTTTGCGCTTTCGGCTTGCGGCCTCCGAGAGCTGGGCACGTTTGAGTGCGCGTCCCAGTCCGCGTCCCTGGTGTTCGACCGCAACCGTAAGCGACAGGGAGTACAGCGTGTTGTCTTCGCCAATCATCACGTCCTGGTCGGGCCCCTCCTCAAACTCTGCAATCTGCTCGAGTGGTGCACCGATGGCGAAACCGGCAAGCTGCCAGCCGCCTGCCTCGCGCACCTCGGCAATCACGACAATCCCTTCGGGATCCGTGAGGGCAGCCCGCAATTGGGCCGGGGCTGTACGTCGGACAGGTTCGTAGACCTGATATTCGACGTCTAACATTCCTGGCAACAGTGCCATGGCATCCGCTGGATCGACGGTACTGATTGCATACTCAGGGCCATCCCCCTTGGCCCGGCGACCGGTTGTGACAACATGCTCCCAAGCTGGCGCTGGCTTGCCGGGATTGGCATCGATCCACGACAACGCTCGACGAATACTATCAAATAGTAGCCCAATTTCATGGCGGCCAAATGCCAAGGATAGACGATAACGCGCTGTACACGAGCCCGCGCCAAACACGATTGCGCCGCGCCAAAACCGTTGCCCCAAAAACGCCTTTAAATGATCAGGGTCCGGCAGGTCGAAGGCAAACGCATATCCCCGTGCTCGTGGGTTTGCGACCAATTGTGGGTATGCACGCGACAGTTGCGCCAGCAGCGGCTGTACCATTGCCTGGCAGTGCTGGGCGCGAAGCGGCGTAGACATCATCTCCGCATGGATCCGGCCGCGAATCAACGATGCCGCCTGCGTTGCCGTTGGCTCGGGATCAACAAACCGACTCATGACAACGCCCACCTGGGCGCGCTTGGCAAAACTCACTGCATCGGGATAGTCGGGCTGTCCACGCACGTTCACCAACCGAAACGCACTGTGCCAAGCAAAGGGACCGCCAAGACCAAACCCGGTCTGCACCTCATCCATCACGAGCGCAACGCCATGAAAACGCGTCAGCAGCCGAAGCGCGCGAAAGAACCGTGCCGTTGCATAACGATCTCCACCCTCGCTTTGCATCGGCTCAATGATGCAGGCAAAGTATTGCTTAGTCTTGAGCAATTCGTGGACGACGACCAGCGATGCGACTTCGGAGGCGAGCAATGGATCATCCTCTGCGTCGCCATACTGAGAACTCATTTCGTCGAGCTCCCCCGCCCCCACCATCGCGTAAAACCCTGCGGGCGCTGCGGGCTCTTGCCCCTCGGGATGCCCCAAAACGGGAAACGGCGCAAAAGCCGACTCATAGCCGGAGAACTCATATGGGGCCCGCTTTGCGGGATTATGCGTTGCATGCAGGGCAACCAATGTCCGCCCGTGAAAACTGCCCTCAAAGGCGAGCACCTTGTGTCCAAACGCAGCATGCTGACGACACAGTGCCAGTGCCTTCTCGTTTGCTTCGGCACCGCTATTGGCAAAGGTCACGTTGGGGAGCCCATCCACCAGATGCCGCAGCACATCAGCAAATGCCTGCACTTCGCTGCAACTCTCTACCGTCGTATCGGGATTTGTCAGCACCGCGCAACCAAACTCACCTTCGATGTAGGCGCGCGCGACCGCATGCTCAGAAAAACCGCCGCACAGTGTCGCCGTTTGACTCATGCCGTCAATCACAGAAACCTCCGGTGAATCGACCGACACAAACCACGCGCCCGCGGACCGTAGATGATCAAAAACAAATGGCTTTTTTTCACGAACAATTCGATCGCCAGCATACAAACGCGCAAGCCATGATTGCGAAGCCGGCGCACGACCGTCTTCGGTGAGGCGCAATGCCATCGGTCTCGGTGTGTCAATCAGATTTCGGGACGCCTCTTGTTTCCGCTCGTCATCATGCCGCGCGGCGAGTTGATTCAGGTCTGGCGCAGGCAACTGCTTCATCAACTGCACATGGGACTTGAATGCACCCAACACATTCTCTTGAACCGCCATAGGTAAAACGACATTTCGTCCCGCATAGGCTCCTGCCGGGCGATAGTTCCCGCTTTTTCCCACACCGCCAAACGGCAACCTAGGACTTGCCAAATTGGTACTTCGATTGCGGTTTAATATGCCTACGTTGGTGTTGCGATAAATGTGTTCAAACCGCGCATCACTGGCGGTAAAAACGCTATTTGCAAAACCATAGGCACTTTGCCCAATCACCTCGATCGCTTCGTCGTCATCATTGACCACCTCAATCACAACATCCGGCCCAAACACCTCCACATCTGTATAACCGGTGACGTGATGTTCTCCATCTGGCAACCGATGCAAGGATGCATCGATGTAATACCCATCTTCACGCCGCCCACCCACGACAATCGGCTCGGCGCCGGCCAAACGGGCGGTTTCGATCGTGGACCAAAACCGGTCTGCCGCCGATTTTGTCGCCAAGGGACCCGCAAAATGCGCCGCATCATCGGGGTTGCCAAACCGAAGCGACCCAACAAGCGGCCGCAACGCGTCGATGAGCCGACCCGCGATCTTGCGATGCACGAGCACCCTATCGGTCCCCGTGCACCGCTGGCCGGTCGTCAAGTACCCGCCGACCACGATTTCGTGGGCCGCTTGGCGAAGCTCAGCATCCTCGAGAACAATCACTGTGTTTTTGCCGCCCATTTCGAGCGCAATTAGCAACTCCGGGCGATCCAAACCAGCCTCGAGAATCTTGCGACCAACCGGGTACGAGCCGGTAAAACACAAACCACGTACAGCGGAATTGGCGACCAAGCGCGCTCCTGCCGCAGCCTTGCCATGAACAAGATTGAATACACCGGGTGGAAACTCCGCTGCATGCGCAGCCTCCGCATAGCGAACCGCGCATAACGGCGTTACCTCGCTTGGTTTGATCACCACAGTATTTCCAGCCAACAACGCCGGAATCACGTGCGCGTGACACAAATGAAGCGGAAAATTAAACGGCCCAATCACACCGACAACCCCCAGTGGTCGGTGGCGAAGCTGCTCACTGGGCCGCCCGGGCAGCGGCCCATCTTTCAGATCGATTGCCATCTGATCGGCAACGAGGCGAAACCGAGATAACAACGCCTGGATTTCAGTCCTAGCCTCACTGCGAAGCTTGCCCGTCTCCAAAACAATCGCTTCGGCTAAGGACTCTGCACGCACCTCCAGCGCCGAGCGGAACCGTTCAAGAACCTCCCAGCGTTGGCGACGCGATAGCCCAAACCACGCCGGCGCGGCAGAACGTGCCGCATCGCAAGCCTGATCGATGGGTTCGGGACTCCAAGACATCTCAACCACTGGCTCGCCGGCTTTCGCCGGATTCCGTGACATAATCAAGTCACCGTCAGCGACGCAGAAAGCCCCATGAATATAATTGCCAGTCGTCATTCCCCCACGCAAGTATCCGACATTCGTGACTTTTACGCCACCGAACCAGTGGCTTGCCGGTCCCGCATCGACACTTCTGCAGGTGATTGTAGGCGCAAGTAAGGCCTTTGCTTGAAACTCAAGCCGCCCTATGCCATATTCTCGCGCCCCAAAGGGACAAGTGGAGCCAACGGCGCTAATCGTTTGACTTTACTTGTAAAATCCTGGAGACACTGACATGGCAAAAAAGAAAAAAGGCAAGCGACGCGAGCTCATCCGGCTCGTATCTACAGCGGGTACCGGTTATTTCTACACGACCTCCAAAAACAAAAAGCGAACCCCCGACAAGCTCGTCTTCAAAAAATACGACCCGGTGGTCCGCAAACACGTCGATTTCAAAGAATCTAAGATTTAGGCAAGAATCCAAGGTCTAAGCCCGCACAAGGAACCCACGCGCCATGTCACGCACCTGTCAAGTCACCGGAAAAAAAGCCCTCGTTGGCAACAACGTTAGCCACTCAAACCGCAAAAGCAAACGCCGCTTTGAGATCAACCTGCGCACCAAAAGGCTGTGGCTCGAAGAAGAAAGCCGCTGGATCAAACTACGCCTCACCGCTCGAGCCCTGCGCGAAATCGACAAACGAGGCCTCGCCGTCGTCGTCAAAGAAATGCGCGCCCGCGGCGAAACCGTCTAGTTCTTCCTGCTACTCGACGTCGAGGGGCACTGAGGACACAACCCTCGGTGACTCGTGTTAGACGGCACTAAAAAAGTAAATCGCCCAGGGAATCATCGCGTTACCAGCGCCGTACACAATGGTAGGGGCTGCAATAGGCTGCCGCCCCTATCCCAATGACGACGGGCAAATGGCATAGAGGGGATCGAGGCGCCGAAGATCAGTTCGATTGGCGCTCATTGGCAGACGAGTTGGCGGTGAACCCAAATGTCGCGCACGCTCTATTGCAACGCGCACATCACATTTGTGAGCCGCAAGATAAAGCCTCTCTACGCAACGTCTACATAGAGTTGCTACTTGCGGAGAGTGAACTCACACCGTCTTATCTACCAACCGGCATTCCTGCTCGTCCCAGGCGCCTCGCACCTGGAAAGCGTACACGCCTCGCAGCCCAGCCGGAGCCTCCCAACCCAGAATGGGTCGAGGCGCTACGTGATGCAGCCGGATACACGCCCCTGCCGTGGGCCGAGTACGGCACGTTGCCGAAATCTGGCAACACATCTGAGCCCCCCACACAGGGAGCGCGAGAAGATCGACTCCCAGAGACGACACAGACGCAGATGGAACGTGCGTTTGGCGCCGACTTTGACAACGTGGCCATCCACATAGGCGGTCCACAAGCAACGGGAAGCAACCGCGCTGTTGCCCAAGGAGAACAGATTTCTTTCCAAAGCGACGCATTTGCCCCCGGCACGAGTTGGGGAGATTGGCTCATTGCCCACGAACTCGCCCATGTTGTCCAGCAGCGAGCCATCGGCAAACCTACAGGGAGTCGGCAAGCGCTCGAAGCAGACGCCGACCAGGCAGCACACGCAGCCATGCGCGGGGAAGCGGTTCAACTGCAGCTACAGTCCCATCCGCAGACCGCACTGGCCTTTTCGGATCAGGACGAGCATGCTGATCCGTGCGCTGAGTCCTCCACAGCGGTGCCGGTGGAAAACCTATCAACCGACAACCACAACCACGCGGCAAACACAGGCAAGCAGTCGACTCGCGAAGCACCCAGTGGCAACCCAGCTGCAGAAGCGCAAGGTGTACAAGACCTGACTACTAGCCAGCCCAACACGGTGCCAACGAATTCCTCACCAGTCGCGAAACAAGACCAAACCCAGGGGCCACCAGCCCAGCAAGCAGACAAAGCGGCGCTTCAAACCGCGGAGACTATCGCCCAGGCGATCCCCGCCGATGCGCAAAGCGGAGAAACAACCCCCGAAGATGCGACGGAAAGTGATAACGCCCCCGAGCCCTTTCGGCGCTCCACCGACAGTTCCCAGCTTCCACACCCACCGACGATAACAAGTGGCGTCGACGTCCAATTCACCGACACAGACATCGACGCCCAACTCGGACCGAGACAGCCTGGCGAGTCGGAGGAAGATCGCCTCACAATGACAACCGCGGCACAGGCCGAAGATGCGACCAATCGCGACCGTAGTCGTGAAGTGATCGGCGGTTTTGTTGCCGACAAGGCTGCGCAAATCGAATCTCTTAGCACTCTGGCCGACAATGCAAACCGCGACGTGGACGGCGCTAGCACGACGGCCTTAGCCGCAATCACCGAGCAAATCACAATCCAATCACAGGCCGTGCGCGCACAGGTGGCTCAGGTGCGCGCAGCCGCAAAAGTCCAAGCGGCCACGTTGCGCAAAGAGATTTCCGCGAAGCACACGGCGACGCTCGCGGCGATCACGACTTCTACACAAGCTGGCCGCAATCAACTGAAAGTCAGCCTTGATGCTGCATTGGCCAATATCGATGCGACCGAACAAACACAGCTGACAACCGTTGCCGGCCTGTACCAGCGCGCTGATGGCGTATTCCGTGCGGCGGGTCAACGTGCCGGTGGAGAAGCGGCTCGCATGGGCGCAAGCCGCGCCCGCCAATATCGCGCACGCAAAATCCATCGCGAAGACAGCGCTCTGGACGGCTACCTCACCGACAATCGTTGTGAGGCTCAAGCCGAAGCGGCAGAAAAGGTCGGCGACGGATATCGCGACGAACTCATCAAAGAAGCACAAAAACAACTCGAAGACTTGCGCACGCGCCAGCCGACAGATGAAGCGGGCGTGCGCTCTGTCGCGGAGCGTGCGCGACAAGAAATTCGCAACGCGCATCAAAGCGCCGTCGACGGACTCGAAGCAGCACACACAAGCTCCATCGCCAATGCCGAAAAGTCAAAAGCGAGTCTGCTTGCCGGCGTCGACAGCACACTCAATGCTACATTATCTGGCCTCACCAAACACAAGACCAACCAACTAAAAGCACTGCGTGAGCGCGGACTTCAACAATCTACCGCGATCGATACCCAGGCAACAGCCCTCAAGGCCAACCTCAACCAGGGGGTCACCCAAGCAATGACGGGTCTAAACCAAGGCCTGCAAGCCATGGTGCAAGGACTCGCCGGTGGCCCTGTTCCCGACCCAGATCAGCTCAGCATGGCATTGGCCTCAGCCGACGCCCAGTTGTCTGAGCAAATCGCTACCTTTGAGGGCCAGGCCGGCGAACAACTCGCGATCGCAATGACGACGATTGAGACTGCCGGACAGGATGGACGCTCCGCTTTAACGCAGATCGGTCAGTCGGCGACTGCTGCCGCTAGCAGCAGTGGTGCGAGTTTTCGTCAGTCGATGACGACGATGAGTGGCTCTGCGCAGCAATCCTTCAATGGCTTGATCAGCGGACACAATAATGCCGTCACCAAAAACGTCGATGGTGCCGCAACGGGGTTCATCGGCATCGAAAACGGCCTCACAGCCAGCTACCAACAACTCGCTGGCAACCTCGAGAAAGGGTTTCAAAGTAACGCAGATTCCGTAGAAGAAGGACTTACCGCGGTCGCTCGCGAAGATCTCCCCGGCGTCATCAGCGAAGAGGCGCAAAAGGCGCGTGCCCAGGTTCAACCGCGTTGGAAATCAGTACTCAAATGGGTCATCATCATTGCAGTCGTTTTGGTTGTCGCCGTCGTACTGGGGCCAATGGTCATCGGTGCCGTGACCGGGTTGGCTGCAGGATTGGGGGCCAGCGCCGCAGTCGCTGGCGTGGTCGGGACCGTCGTCGGAGGCGCTCTCGTTGGGGCTGCAACCAGCGCCGCGACGACCGTGATCGACAATGGCTTTTCCGGCCGAGACCTCACCGAAGGACTCGGCACGGCGATTCTTCTCGGCGCCATTGGCGGTGCCATCGGCGGTGCTGCCGCCGGCCCGCTTCGCGGCCTTTCAGGCATGGCGCACTTTGGCGCTTCGGTGGCCGTCGACTTGGTCATCGACACCGGACTCAACCTCGCCACCGGTAACCTGTCCTGGGAAAACTTTGGGATGAGCTTATTCATGTCCGTGCTCGTAAACGGTGTCAGTGCACACGGACGCGTGCAAGGCGTCCAGACCCGGTTCACAGGAATGGGACACGGGGCAGGATTCCGCGGTGGCCGCGGCGCACGCAACCGAATCACCGGCACGGGCAGTGCCGGCTCCGCGGGGCCAATTCATATCGATAGTACCCATGTTCATCAAGGCGACACCGCGGGCGGTGGTCCTTATGCCGGCAAGTGGAACATGAAAGGCGGCGGACATTCGCCTGGAGACATTCGTGCGCGTGCCGCTGGGGATGGTTATGGCAATCAAACACTCGCCACAGATCCCGTGACCGGTGTTGCCATTGACCAATTCTCGCGCCCGAAACTAGACAACGCAGGGAATCCAATACCAGATCCCGCTACCCCTGGACAAAACCAACGGATAACACGAAGAAAATCACTATACCCAGAAAGCATGTCCCATGCGCAAATCGAGCAAGGTGGCCGCACTGCGCTAGAACAAGCGCTGGCAGGTGCGCCAAACACCAGCCATACGCCCCCCCCTGCCCCCAAATCAAAACGGAAAGTTCTCAGCGACGATTCTCACTCCCGAGGGACACCCCATGCCCGTTGAGGGCTATTATAATCGGAATCCAGCGACCGGCGAACTTGAGATTAAGACGGTCTACCCTCAATCTAATCCACAACAACTAACGTTCCCGGATGCCCCATCCTCTTATCCAAAAATCCCACAAGGATATGTGACCCCTCCCGACTACTCATGCGGGGACAACGACTCGTCTGAATCTGATACCAATCAGTAGCCCCACCGCGAAGGACTTGAAGGAATCATCATGCTATCACCGGAACAAAAGCGTCTCGCTACACTCGCCAAAACCCAAACGATAGACAACCCCGACGTCGCCAAATGTTGGCAGTTTGTCGCCGAAGCCTTCGACAGCCATCAACTGCTGGGTCCCTACCAACTCCCTCAACTGATCAGGTCGCTCGAGAAGGGAAACGACGAGGGCTACAACGAAATCTCATTTGATTGGGTAGACGACGACAATCGCGTCATGGAGGTTTCCTTTGTCCAACACGCGCATGCTTGCCCCGGCGACGAGTTGATTGCAGAACTCAAGCGCTTGTTTCGCCGCTATCACAATATTGACGATTCGTCGCCTGCAGCTGCAGACGCCACCCCGTCCGAAGGCGGATTTGACCTGCTCGGATTTGTCGCAGGACTGTTTGGCACCACTGCAGAACAGTTGGTCGATGACCCTGATGCCTACCGAACTCGACAGCGGGAGACCCTATCGACGGCGCGAAACATCATGACCGACATGATCAGCGAAGATCCCAAGGTGCGCGATCGAGCAAACAAGCAACTGAGTCAATTTCGCGACCAACTCACGCGAACCGGCATCGACCTTGGCCAAAACTTCAATCACTTACCCGACAAAATTCGCGAGGCCATCAAATCTGCCAGCCACGTCGATGCATCCTCGATCGCAGGCATGCTGCATTTGGCGGCACAATGGATCGAGAAGGGCGACGCAGAATCCGGCAAACGAATCGATCAGACCCTGGCAGCTCTCGAGAAAACACTTGGTCCAATTTTGCAACCGGACAAAGAGCTGCAAGAACAACAACGCGGCGAGCGCATCCGCAAGTCTGCCCGCGACGCAATCGCCGCCCGCCTAAAACATCTTAAACACTGACGCGTCAAGATGGGCTTTTTAACTACTCGACGTCGGGGAGGAAAACCTCCTGCTCGCGTTGGGTGAAAACCGGCAAGTCTTTCTTTGCGACTGGCTTTGTGTGGAACGCGATTGCGTTGGTCCGGATCTTTTTGGGGCCGAGCAGGATTTCGCCACGCCCCTGGCTACTCGCAACAAAAGTCGCTTTAGCGAGTTCGGCGCGCGGAATCCGCTGCCGCCTGAGATCGTTATGAATGACCCACCCTTCTTGAATCTTGCTAGTCTCAACCCCCAGCGAATCCAGGACAGTAAACAGCTTCCAGGCGATCGTATCGTCCTTGGTCGGTGCCCGCAGCTCCTTCGCCTCAAGCTTGCGACGCTTGATGGTCGCCGTCAGTCGACCATCTGAATAGATGCGGATTCCACCGCGCAGGGGTTCGCCGTAGTAGGGAATCCCATCTACGTTTTTGCCATCGAGGAAAAAATCTGCGCCATCACGCGTGGGCGGTTTCTTTTTGGCGTAAATGGCGACTGCAGTCAACTGGTCCGGGCAGCGGCCATCGCCAATCAGCGGTGGGCAAACAGGTATTGGCCTACCATGAATTTCACTGGCAAAGCGAAATAAAAATTTGTCCTTATGCTCGAGGAGTTTCGCACCGGAAATAATCACGGCGGATCGTCTTTGATTGCCGCCATAGATATGGACTTCCTTCATTTGTTTCAAGTCGAGGCCGACAGCAGAAAAATAGTCGGTAAACCGATAGTGGCGCTGGCGAACTGACTTCTGCGGCCTTTTTGATTTCGCAGACGCACTGGGGTCCAGTTTCTCCTCACGCCAAACGGGCGTAAGCGGGACCGGCAACTCGCCAAAGCGCATCATTCCCACTGGTACGCCGTCGTAGTAAAATCCCGGATCTTTAAATCGCTTGGTGCCCTTTTTGTTTTCGGCCGGCGTCCAATCAGATAATCCACTACGGTGACGACCCGATACGCCAGGTTTCCCGAAGGGTTGAAGCGTCTCTGGGTCAATCATCTTTGCAAGTGGTACCGTCTTAGTTGGATCCAAAACCGGGGCCTTATCGCCAATCTTTACAAGCGTCTTTGGCTTTGCCTGTCCAGCGTCTACCGACGCGGTTTGGTTAGAGACATCGCTCGATTGCCCTTTTTTATTTCCGCATCCCGTGAACATCAGACAAAGCGTTGCAGTGATCGCGAATACTCTCATATGACCATTATAGTCCATACACGCACGTCTTCCCAACTCATGCGCTTCCCGTGCAAACACACTTGTCGTATAGAACGTTTATTCTATTGGGGGGAACGGTCGTCGATTTGGCCAGCAAGGTCACCAGTACGTGCAGCTCCTACCTGCCCAAACTAGTCATTGACATAGGGCGATATCAGCCACAGACTGGAACAGAAAGTGCACCAAACTGTGTGCAAAGCGACGTGGATATAAAGTTCCCGCGCACAGGCAACTGCGCCAGCACAACACACAAGCGCATTAGGAGAGTTTATGTCAAAATCATTTATCGTTAGTTTTGTAGTCGGATGTGGGCTTGCTGTTGTAAGCAGCGCATGCGGCGGAGGTAGTTCCAATTCCATCGCATCGCGAATCGACAATTCTGACCCCGCATACAATCAGCGGCTCGATGACCTCGGAATTGTGTGCGAATCTACCTACTCGATCTCTGGAAGCTTTACACCCGATCCAGAGGCGGATCCGAACGACGAAAGCAAATGCCCGGATGGGGCTTGGAAATTCACGCTAACCTCGACTTTCGTTGGCTGCAGCCCCCAGCCCGAACTCAAGCAAGAGTTTGCTTACACGGTCAAAACTGACGAGAACGACTTCACATCAGCGACCTTTGACGCCGACCCCGATAGCGACTCAGTCAACTTAAAGTTAGAAACCAGCGGCGGCGCGTCGGACTGCAACGCCATATTTGAGCATCTATTTGTGGACGTCCTGACATCCTACAAATTTGAACCCCAGATGTTCTTAGAGGACAATACGATTAGCGGTAAAGGCTTCTACACGGTGTGGGAAGACGACTCCACTTTCTAGGTTCCCCAACAAGTAGAACCACCACTTCTTACAATAGCAGGGCGACCCTATACCAAATACAATGGAAAAGGGTTCGCCCTGTTTTCAATTGAACGAGCCAGTCACAGCCGGATTCAGTCGTCGTCGTAATCGCGAAACTTGTCTAACATGCGAACTCGCACGAGGAGTTCCTCTTCTTGATCGTAATCGGGCAAATCACTCGATTGCCATTGTGTGTTCTGCATCGCCCGGACAAAACACTGCTGCACATCGGCATCTTCAATCTCGCTCTCACCAACCCTGACATCGGTCGCAAGCACCTGACCATTGATGATTCGCAACCGATAATGAATGCGCACCTTGGCGTTTGGGTCGAGTTTGCGATAGTCACATTTCGCCATCTCGCCACGAAATCGGGCCGGAGCCACCTCTTCGATCGCCTGCAAAAACTCCTCGCTTTTGGGATCGATCATCGCTGCCGCGTCTGGTTGTTCGTTGGCAGGCGACGGAGTATTGGGGGGCGAAGAAGCTGATCGGATTATTGGCCGCACAACATCGTTGGTTGCACCTGCGGTATCACCATCACCTTGTGTTGCTCGGGCTTGCGTAGTTTTCGGCCGATGTGATTCCGGACTGCTTGGCCACAACAGCGCGCCAACAAGTACCAGTAATACGACGCCAGCTCCGATCCACTTCGCCATGTCTAAAGATGGCCATACTCCCACTGCAAACGCAATGCGCTTCAATCCCGCACATAGACCTACATTCCCCCTGAGCTCAGTCCCTGAGCTCAGTGAGGAAACTATCCCCAGGGTGGAACCAGGCCCCCCAACACATACAACCTTGCCGGGACTGTAACCTACCATAACAACTTATCTTTTGTCCGTGGCACGTGACCTGCAAGTTCATTCCTCGCCATGAACCTACTTCTAGGATCGAACTACATCAACAAGACAGGAACGAAACCAATGAAAAGAACACTATCAGTGATTGGTTTGCTTACAGGCGCGGCAGTGCTTCTTTCTTCCGCTCCCATCTTCGCAGACGCAACAATCATACAACACTCAGATCCCGCGGACTACGCGAGAACAAGAATTATGAACGAAGGTACGGCAGAGGAAAGGGTTGTACTTCGTCAAACCGACGGTGAGCACACCAATGAGCAGACCGCCTACGCTTTCGACGCGGACAATCCCAAAAAGGGCGTTGTGGTGTGGATGAGCACCGCTGACAATCTGGACGGATGCGACGGAGATGGGGTAACCATCACCAAAAATACTGGACCGGCCATTTACGAATACCCGGACGGCATAAAGAAATACAGAGTGCAACTCGCCTTCGCTCAAATTGAGCTCGTCAACGAGGGTGGCACCACAAAGATCAAGGTCGTATGCGGAAGTCACAAATACGTCACTGAAAGAGTCGGCGAAGACGGTCGTGTCTGTCACCATCCCGACGTGCAAGCGATCGGCGATGGCTTATATGCGGTCCACTGCAACTGGGACCGCAACAACGAGACCAACACAGACCGTTATCTCATGGTCCTGGACCAAGAAGGCAACCGCATTCCGCTGACAACGCCCGACGAGGAAAAAATTCAGCTTTACGAAAATGGCACTTCGGCTCGGTTCGTGTATCAGGACAACGACAACTGCTCGAGCCATCAGGCAGGCGGCGGTTCTTGGGAGTTCATCTATCGCCCAGGCGACGCAATGCTCGTAACGAAAAATGGCTGCAACGGAAATGGTAGAGATGATGTCTGGACCTACATCAACAGAGTTACGTGTGCCGAAGACAAAAGCACCTGCGAAATCGTCGAAAACAGCCAAACATCGGTCGAGCCACAAGAGCAGCGCTGCCGCGGTTCGGAACATCCCTTTTGGATTAACGCCAAAAAAGGTGAAGACGCACCTGACCTTACTGTAGGTTGTTGCACCTCAGGAAACAACCAACCGCAGCGAAACGGTGTTTGGTGTACAGGTGTTGAGACAGCCACCGGTAAACTGCTTTGGCGCGAACAAGTTGCCGATTATATCGAAACCGATCTACTCGACAGCAACGACCGGAAGTTGAAGGCCCGCGCAATGCGTATCAAAACCAAAGTAGTATCGGTCGACGGGAATGATGTTTTGTTCGCTCAGTTTGACTATAAGATCGGTCGCGGAAATGGCCGTGAAAAAGGCGGCTCCACCTTTCAACCCGCTGCTTTCACAGCAAATCCCGACAAAAGCACGTTGAACCCAGGACCAATAATGGACATCAGCAACTTCGTCGCCCAGACAACTATCGACGGAAATGGCTGCGGGATTACCCACGCTGGACTGTTTATCAGTGACGAAGGTGTTTGCGAGTCACCGCAAGCTGGCGTCAACCTGGTGTGTCCAAACCACAACGACAACGCGTCAAAAGGAACACTGCTCAAGATGGTGGTCAACCCCGACGGTAGCCTTACCTACAACGGTTCGGCCAAGCTCGCTGAGCCGGTTGCGGGGCAAAACTACGCCAAGACCTATGGGAATAACCCAAAAAACCAAGGTCGCGAGTTTGTCTTCTTTGGTCAGGTTGACAATCCATACAAAGACGTACCCGGTGAGTTCTTCGGCCTCGACAAAATCAATGTGGGTTGTTACACCGGAAAAGTTACCGACGACACAAATCTTGCGATGAAGCCTGACGTCATCTGTGAGGTTTTCTCGTCAATGAACTGTAACGAAGGAACAAAAACCGGACCTGTCGGTGGTGATACCGTCGGTGGCAAAGGTGGATGTAGCGCTGGTACAGGCTTGAGCGGAAGCGCAGCACTCGTATTGCTCGGCTTTGCTCTCGTAGGTCTCCGTCGCCGACGTCAAGCAAGCAACTAATCGACACAAAGGAATAGGAGACCTGTACCAATGAAACCCTACACAAACCCAAACGCAACAAAAGGGGGCTCGCTTCTAGCGGCCCTCGGGGCTTTGGCCCTGTTGGGTTGTACCGGAAGCTTGGAACCCAACGACGGCAATCCGGGCCTCAGTGCGCAAGGCGGATCTTTTGCTCAATCACTGTTTGAGCGAAAGATCCAGAGCGAACTCGTCGAGACTTGCGACCCTGGCGGCATCTGTCACAGCGGCACGGACCCCGCTTTTGTCTCGAGTACCAACGCATATTCAACCATCCAGAATTTTAAGGACCGGTTATTTCCCAACTATGACCCCGAAACCTCGCCGCTCATCGTAAATGGGACGGAAGAAGGCGACCATAAGGACGCCGTATTCTCCGATTCTGCCATTGCGGAGATTCAGGAATGGCTTCTCGAGGAGAAAAATGCCGCTGCCTCCGGTGCCGCCGGCGCTACCGAACTGGCAAAGTTTTCAGGTTGCTGGAACTTTGAGGAGTTTGCGGAGCTAAACGTCGGTGGCTTGTGGGCGAACAAAAACGCCAACGGTGCTGGCGATTGCGTCGTATGTCATCCCGGTGGCAACAATGGTGCCATGTATAGCGCAGACAATGACAATATGTCGAAAATGTATACCCAATACCCAGCTTTCATGGCCGGGTTCTTTACAACCAATGCTGAAGGCAAAGTGGTCATCAATGAAGACCGCCACCGCCGTGTCGGAAAAGCCGGGGAGCAATCCCTAAACAACCAGCTCCATGGCACGTACGAAATGGATGGTGACGCCTACGATGCTTTGGTTGAGTTCTACGACAAAACCATGATCCGGATGCAAAATGGAGACTGCGACCCACCACGATTTGGAACCGGTGAAGAACTGTAGCCCTTAACATCCTAGTACGTAACTCAAAACCCAGAGCTGCCGCTCTGGGTTTTTTTTTGGGCCATCCCAAACAAACCACAGCCACTTCAAACATCAAACATTAACCGTTCCGGCTGCTCCAGCCGCTGCTTCATAGCAACCAAAAAACTCACCGCCTCTTTGCCATCAACAACCCGGTGGTCATAAGTAAGCGCAATGTACATGACGGGCCTCACTTCGACCTTATCGTCCACCGCCACCGGCCGCTTGACGATATTGTGCATACCGAGAATTCCCGTTTGCGGATAGTTGAGTAGCGGCGTGGACATCATTGAGCCATAGATCCCACCGTTGGTGATCGTAAAGGTGCCACCGGTTAGATCGCTCAGGGCGAGTTGATTGCTCCGTGCCTTGGTAGCAAGATCCACAATGCCCTGCTCGATGGCCGCGAAGCTGAGCTGATCGGCGCCCCGAAGTACAGGGACAATCAGGCCCCGCTCGGTGCCCACAGCGATCCCGAGATCGTAGTGCTTTTTATAAACAATCGAATCCTCGCGAACCTCGGCGTTTACGCCTGGGTACAGCTTGAGTGCCGCGACCGCAGCCTTGACAAAAAACGACATAAACCCAAGCTTTGTGCCGTGGGTCTCGACAAATGCCTCTTTGTGCTTGGCGCGAAGTGCCATGATACTGGTCATGTCGACTTCATTAAAGGTCGTCAAAGACGCGGTGGAGTGCTGCGCCTGGACAAGCCGCTCGGCGATACGCTTGCGCATGCTCGACATCGGGATAATTTCTTCCCGCTCCGATGCAACCGCTGGCTGTGCCGGTGCAACGGGTGCCGGCTGTGGCTCGCGAGCCACCACGGTTTCACCCTTTCGCTGGGCGCGTCGCTGCGACGGTGTCAGATTACGTCCCGCCACTGGCGTCACTCGTTCAGATTTCACCGCCACCAGCTTTGTTTCTGAGTCTACCGAAGTCGCCGTTTCAACTAACTTATCTTTTGTCTCCGATACAGGCTTCTCTTCTTTTACAGGCTTCTCTTCTTTTACAGGCTTCTCTTCTTTTACAGGCTTCTCTTCTTTCGCGACCTCCGTGGAAGGAGCAGCCCCAGCGATGATCACCTGTCCCAGCACGTCGCCGACCCGCACGGTCGCCCCTTCCTCCACGAGCCGCTCCGCCAAAGCTCCAGCAACAGGCGAAGGCAATTGAACGGTAATCTTATCAGTCTCCAAGTCCACGACGGGCTCATCCAAAGCCACCCCCTCGCCAACCTGCTTTAGCCACTTGCCGATCACCGCCTCGGTAATCGACTCGCCCAATTCCGGAACCACCAACTTTGCTTGCTCTGCCATCTCTTCCTCAATCACACAGTAACCAGTCCGATACCCCTCAGCCTAGCCTATTCTGCACGCTCATCACCACCGTTGACTCGGACAAAAGTCGGCTTGACTGGCCCTCTGGCCCCCGCAATGTTCTCGAGACCCCGCACTGCGTCGGGGAACTGGGTCCGCGCGCAGTTCGCACCGCGCACCACAAAACAGCGCCCTACCTCGGTCTCTTGCGCGATCTGCTCTGAGGGCCCTTGCGGGCGCATGTTTGAGCACGGCCCCAGTCTCAATCCGAAACCGGCACCGCCGGGACCGGTCGCAAAACTCGCTTTCTGCGACAGGCGCTAGATCGTCACGGGCACAAACTCCGCCTCGCGTCCCGAAACGACCCGCAAATAGTCGCGAACCGCCGCATCCAGCCCAACGTAGACCGCGTCACAAATCAGCGCATGGCCAATCGAAACCTCTAATAGTTCAGGCACTTCTCGAGCCAGGCGCGGCATATTGATGAGGTTCAAATCATGCCCCGCATTGACACCCAACCCAAGAGCTGTAGCCGCCTGGGCACAAGCCTGGAAAGCAGCGAACCTGGTCTCCTCAGCCCCGGTACCAAACGCTGCCGCATAGGGCTCCGTGTAAATCTCAACCCGCTGGGTTTCACTATCCTTTGCAGCCTGCATCAATTGTGCGTCGGGATCGACAAAAATGGCCGATCGAATCCCCGCCGCATTGATCTTACGAAGAATCGGCTGGATCACATCAATGTCTTTGGGCAGATCCCATCCGTGGTCACTGGTCACCTCCCCAGGCGTAACCGGCACTAACGTAAATTGGGTTGGTTTGATCTCCAGCGCAAGGTCAACCAACTCTGCCCGGGCATCCCCCTCGAGATTGAATTCAATCTGGTTGTTCTTTGCAAATGCGCACAACTCGTAAACGTCCTCGATCCGAGTATGACGATTATCCTGCCGCCAGTGCAGGGTGATCCCATGCGCACCAGCTGCAACGCAAACTTCCGCAGCGCGACGCACCGCAGGATTTCTCCCACCCCGAGAATTGCGCAGAAGAGCAATCTTATTGAGATTGACGGAAAGGTTCATAGGCAAGGTGTTAGCTCATTAATCAACCCTGCGTGGCCCCGCGTCAAGCGCCATAGTCCCCTTTGAAACAGTGCCGCCAAAACAGGACTTTTTTTCGCCTTTTGTCTATGCTCGCATCCTACTCAAGCGGGGGACAAGTCCATGAAACAAGCAACCTTTCAACTCAACATGCTCGCGAATGCGAAATCCAAAGTCCTACTTCTCATCAGTCTACTTCCTGTGATTGCACTATCTCAACCCGCTGACGCCTTTTGTGGCTTCTACGTCGGTGGCGCCGGCGCCGAGCTATTCAATAACGCCACCCAAGTAGTTATGATGCGCGATGGCACCCGCACCGTATTGTCGATGCAAAACAACTACCAAGGCCCACCAGAAAATTTCGCAATGGTCGTCCCAGTCCCCGTGGTGCTACAAAAAGACAATGTAAAAACCCTACCCGCCAACATCTTTGCCCGCGTCGACCGTCTCGCGGCGCCACGCTTGGTGGAATATTGGGAACAAGACCCCTGCGCCCCTCCGGTTGTCTACGCGCCGATGCGCTCGATGGCAATGCCAGGGGCAAGACGGATGAAAAAAGCCAACGGTGGCAGTCTTGGCGTCAAAATCGAAGCCCAATTCAAGGTCGGCGAGTACGAGATCGTCATCCTTAGTGCAAAAGACTCTACTGGCCTGGACACGTGGCTGCGCCGCGAAAAGTACCATATACCCAAGGGGGCCGAACCCCTGCTCCGCCCCTATGTTCAGGCGGGCTCTAAGTTCTTCGTCGCCAAAGTCGACACTAAAAAAGTAACCTTTGCCGAAGGGATGGCGATGCTATCGCCGCTTCGCTTTCACTATGATTCCGACGAATTTCGCCTCCCGATTCGGCTTGGACTCATCAACGCCAAAGCCAAGCAAGACCTGATCGTCCATATTCTCGCCAGGGGGAAACGCTACGAGGTCGCCAACCGCAAAAACGTGACCATTCCCACAAACCTTGACGTCAAGAAAGAGACCTCCAAACGCTTTGGCGAATTCTACGCCACGCTTTTTGATCGCACCCTCGAGCAAAATCCAGGCGCTGTGATTACCGAGTACGCGTGGGATGCAAGTACTTGCGACCCATGCCCGAGCCCAGCGCTCAATTGGTCTGAGATGGCCACCCTCGGCACCGACGTACTGTTTGCCAATGTTGCCAATGCAACCAAAAAGTCCAAAGCCAAAGCACTTCCCGTCCGCCGCCGACTCCCGCCTCGCGGCGGCTTTGTCCTCACCCGCCTTCACGCCCGTTACGGCAAAAATGATGTCAAAGACGACCTCATCTTTCGTGAGGCCGGCCCCATTGTCGGAGGGCGAGAGATCCGCCGAGATGGAAAAACACTCGAACAGAGCGCAACCAAGGGCCACGTCAATAACTTTCAAGGACGATACGCAATCCGCCACCCCTGGACCGGCCCCATCACCTGCAAAGACCCGGTCCGCAACCGTTGGGGCGGACCACCAAGCGACAAGCCCAAACCACCGGTACAGCCCGCGCTAAAGCTCGCTTTCGCTCCCCGCGGAAAATCCTCACTGCGAACCTTCGTCGCCCAGGATGTCCCCGAGCTAAAGTTTACCCTCTCCGGCGCCAAAGCCCCCTCCGAGCCACCGCCAACAACTCCCAAAACCATCGGCCCAGCCGGCCCGCCAGCCCCCACTAGCAAACAAAACCAAGGCAAAGGCTGCAGCGCTGCCAACCCCACCCCCACGTGGCCCCTCCTCGCCCTCATCTCCCTACTGCCTTTCAGCTTCTATCGCCGCAGGCAATCATCACTCCCCTCTCAGTAACCGCGCCCCACCCGTTTCGCCAAACAATTTTTGGGACAGACCAGACCTCTTTTCAGGCCAACGAGCCTGTGGGGGTAGGGCTCTGCGCGCAGTTCGCAACGCGCAGCACCTTCCCCCAAACAACCAAAACCGTCCCGCGCGATCTGCTCCAACCCGACTCGCGTGCGCATGTTTGAGCACAGAGCCCTACCCCCACAGCGCGGAACACCGCCTCAAACCTAGCTCGCAATTCTCTCCAACCCCACTTCACCCCGTCACGCCCCCATGTTAGACTAGTTTTGTCTTATGGCATCCGACAAAAGAAAACAGAGCCTCTACTTTCCAGAAGACATGTTGGGCGAAATCCAGATCGAAGCAGACCGGCAAGACCGTTCGCTGTCCTGGGTTGTACAAAAAGCGTGGCGGATCGCTCGCGGCGAAATCGCAAAGTATCCCAGCGCAACCGACGACTACTAGACGCCCCGCTCAAAAATGCTGCGGGCTCTCATCTGCTGCGTTGTCGCTGTGCATCTGAGGCTCCTCGCTATTTTTGAGCGGGGCGTCTGCTCACCTCAACTTGTGGCAGCGGGACAAGTTAGCCCGCTTTCAAAAGCGGTTTTGGCAGCCACGGGCTGTTTTTACTCGCCGTTCGCTTCCACAATGACATCGATGCCCTCAATGCCAAAACTCGAGGCAGCTCTGAGCATGTGGCGGTCATTTGTAAACACAGTGTCAAAGCCAGACTCACGTGCGCAAGTCAAATGAATCGCATCTGCGCTGCGAAGATAGATTCGCTCAGATAAGCGGCGAAAACCACCGGCGGCGCGATCAAATATAGCATGACTGAGCGGCAGCCAACTCCAAAGTCCGATTTGTTCGTCATCGTCAAATTGACCGAGAACCTCGTCAAAGGCCACTTGAGACAAAGCTCTCTCTCTTCGTTTACGATGCAAAACGGCAAGAAGTTCTACGCGCCCTAGTTCACAGCAGGCAACAGGATTTTTCTCTGCCAACTCACGAACTTGCTCGTAACCTGGGTCTTCCACATAGCAACGAGCAAGATACGCGGTGTCAAAGTAGATCACTGTGTCCGGTCCTCCGCAATGTAGTGTGTGCTATCTTGAGCGGGTCTATCTGGAGCAAGCTTGCCCGCCAGACGCGCATAGCCAGGACGTAGCTTCCTATCTCTCAGCGTTGGAGGGTTTTCCATGCTATCTACGTAAGGGATCAGCAATGCTGTTGGTTTCCCGCGATCCGTAATCACCAACTTTTTGACGGATCGTTGACGAACCCAGCGTCCTGTTTGTTGATGAAGCTCACGTATAGTAATTGACTTCATGTCTGACATTATGTGTGACATTTCCTTGAATGTCAATAAAATCGGAAGAAAGTCAGGTTATATTAGCCAGTTAGGACCAAGACCCCCAAGCGATTGTTGTCGAGGCATCCCCTCTGAAAATAAACCCTATAATCCTTTCTGCAGATACCGTACGGTATCTGCCAGGGTGAGGCTTGGGTCGCGGGTGGTAAAACCGAGTTCGCGTTTGGCTTTGCTCGAATCGACGTACCAAAAGTGCTCGCCCATCTCTACAGAGACAGCGTCGATTGGCGGTTCGCGGCCGGCGATCCGATACGCTTGTTCTAGACAGCGGGCGCCCCAGCGAATCACCTGACGCGGCAATTGCACCTGCGGCTGGGACTGATTGGCGATCCGCCCGACTCGACCAAAAAACTCGCGAAACGTCCAGTTGGGTCCACCCAGCAAATATCGCTCGCCACTCTTGCCACGAGAAAATGCATCCACTGTCGCGAGCGCAGCGTCCCTAACATCGACAAAGTTTAGCCCACCTTTGGGGACCACGGGGATTTGTCCCTTGAGATATTTGCGCACGTTCCCTGTGGAGGACAATCGATGGTCGCCCGGCCCGAGCAGTAGACTCGGGTTGACAACGACGACTTCGAGGTTTTGCTGCTTTGCCCACTCAAGAGCTAGCTTTTCTTGATAGAGCTTCGATGCATAATATGGCCAACCGGCGACAACAGACGTCGCATAACCGGACTCCTCGTCATGCACTTCGCTACCGGTTGATACCGCAACGGTGCCAGACGTTGATGCGACAACGACACGCTTAATCCCTGCCTTCTCCGCTGCATGAAGTAATTGTCGCGTCCCGTCGACGTGGAGTCGCATCATGCGCTGGCCATCTGCAGGATCTACTGAGACGACACCAGCAAGATGAAACACCCCTTCACAGCCCTCGAGAGCCCGCGCGAGCTGTTCGTTATTGAGCACGTCTCCGTATACGACCTCAACATCATCCCCATCGAATAACCGCGTTGGCGAGCGCACGAAAACCCGCGGCGTGGCGTTGCCCTGGTCTAAGAGTACGCGAACAACCTGCTCCCCCAAAAACCCTGTTCCCCCCGTTACCAACACTCGTCCCATCACGACAACACATCTCCCCTTGCCGGTTTCCCCGACGCCGACATCGCCGAAGCCCCTTCCGCGCCGCCCCCGGTAGTCCCACCGCTAGAACCACCAGCGGGTGTGGGCGAGGCCTTATTGGGGTCTGTATTCGCCGTACCGGCTTCGCTCTCTGCGATAGAAGCCAGGGCTCGTCTGCCTGACTCGCCCAGGGTCCACGCATAGGATGGCGGCGTGAGTCCGCGAACAATCTCTTCAACATGAGAGGCAATGGTCCGATACTGCTCGCTACGCGACCGGCCTTTGCCCAGTTCTGCGAGCGTATCCCAGCTCGCAAAAGGACCAATGTGCGCAGAGATCGTGCGCTTTTTGGGCAACCAAGCGCCTTTGGGGAACGCGTCGTGGGTACCTGCGAGATACATCGGCAAAATGCCACATTGGGCCGCAGTCGCAAGATATCCGAGCGACGCTTTAAAGTCGATCATGACCCCAGTCTCACTACGAGTCCCTTCGGGAAAGATGAGCAATATTTTTCCGCCGCGGACGATCTCAACGGCCAGCCGCAGAGACTCCCGCAAGGACCCATAGCGCTCCATGGGAACCAAATTGGTAAAATTTTCGAAGTACGCGCGACGAATCGGATCTTCAAAAAAGTAATCTTTGGCCGCCATCGCCACAAGCTTGTCACCGTGTTCTCCCAAAGCGTGTTTGACAAGCCCCATGTCGAGATGACTCGCGTGATTGGCCGCAACGATAAAGCTGCTTGTCGGGGGGATATAGGAAGCGCCGGTCACTTTGGTGTCAAACAGTCGCTCATAGGTCGCACGCTGAAGAACCCGCAACCCCTTGCGGCCAACGCGAGCCAGCGGCGCCGGCACATGAATCTCTTCGCTGTTGGCTACTGTTTCCACTTGCTTGTGCCCCGATTTGGTGTCCTTGGCGAGTTTCGCGACATACTCCGCGACGTCGCTAACGGTTGATAGAGATGCGATCTCGGTCGGGTCTGGCAGCACGACCCCGGCAGCTTCAAAAGCGACGCCGAGCTCGGTAACCATCAACGAATCAAACCCTAACGTGTCGAGCCGCGTATCCGATTGTACCGTTGAGCGCGGCTTTTGCGCGACCTGCGCGATCAGCGCGGAAACCCAGTCACTGGCGCCTTGGGTTTGGCGACTGCTTCCTTTGTCGCTGCCGCTGCGGAGCGATGTCGCGTCTTTTGCAACTTGCTCGATCCGCTCCAGCTCTAAAACAACTTCGCGACGCTTTACTTTGCGCGTAGCAGTCTTTGGTAAGTCTCGATCCCATAGGTGATAAATCCGCACCCGCTTGTAGAGTGGCAATCGGGCTGAGGTATCCCGCATATGCGCGCGGAGTCGTGATCGCGTTTGCTCGCGAGAAACCCCAGCTTGCTCGTAATCGGGAACGACCAATGCCGCAACGGTCTCTCCACAAGTTGAGGACTCTCCGCCCTCTTTCCCCGGCAATCCGACGATCGAAATCTCCCGCACGTAGTCCGAATCACCGTAGAGTTGTTCGAGTTCGTCTGGGTACACATTCTCCCCAGAAGCGCCCAAAATCATCTCCTTTTTTCGACCGACAATGTAAACGTTGCCATCTTCGTCGATCCGTCCCAAATCCCCGGTATGCAACCAGCCATCTTGCAAGACTTGCGCGGTGGCGAGCTCGTTTTCATAGTACCCCATCATCACATTGGGGCCCTTCGCGACAATTTCGCCGACCCCTTCGGTATCGGGCTCAAAAATTTGCACGTCGACTCCCGGAAGTGCTCGCCCCACACTGCCGACAACTGGTTTTTCGTTTGGACGCATCACGGTGAGCACCGGCGATGCCTCGGTCATTCCATAGCCCTCAACGAGCTTAAAACCAAGCCCACGAAACGACTGCAACAAATCCGAAGACAACGCCGAGCCCCCGCTAATTAACAATCTTTGCCTTCCACCCAGCTTGCGATGGATCGGATAAAACAACAGCTTGCCGATATTCCAACCGTAAGGAACGGTATCTCGCAGCTTGCGGTTCGCCTCGACTAAAACTTCAAACAGTTTGCTCCAGATCAATCCACGCTCGGAGATCGTCTTAAAGACTTTACGGTGGAGCAGATTCCACAATGCTGGCACGCCAACCATACCGGTAATATTGCCCTCCTCAAACGCGGTGCTGAGAGCCTCCCCATCCACCTCGTCAAGGTAGGTCACCGATGAGCCATGGACAAACGGCATTAACAACCCCGCAGAAAATTCGAACATATGATGCAGGGGCAACACCGATAGCAGACTATCGTGTTTGTAGAGGCGAAACACAGACCCCAAACGGGAGACCATCGCGGTGAGATTCTTATGGGAGAGCATAACGCCTTTGGGCTCCCCGGTTGTACCGGAGGTGTAAATGACTGATGCGACCGAAGATCCCACGGCCTTTCGCGGTGGCTCACTCAATTCTACCGAAGGAGCGCGCAACACATCGGCAAACGACACCACGGCAGCGGTTACCCCTTTGTCTGCGAGCACCTGCTGCAGCGCCGAATGCGCCGTTTCTTCCGCCACACCGGTGAGGCGAGCTGCAACCTTTGGCGAAGCCAAAAACGTGCTCGCACCACATGCTGTCAAAAGATTCAAGACCTCTTCTATCGCGAGTTGATTGTCTACCGGGACCGCGGTGGCACCTGCCTTGAGAATCGCAAAATAGCTAGTCCCCCATTCGGGCCGATTCTCCGACATCAGCATCACACGGTCTCCCGTGTTTACGCCATGCTCTCTCAGGCTGCCTGCTCCCTGGGTTGCTAGCGCTTGCACACGCTCGTAGGTATAAACAACAGGCACCGCATCCGTTTGTTTGGTTGGATAGAGCCGCATTGCGACGCGGTGACGGTTCAGCTTGGTTGCTGCGTCAAACAACTCAAGGACATCCTTGTACGTGTAGACCGACCGTGGTTTCGCGCCAAACTCGTCATCCAGCACCGGAAACACCCACTTTTGCAGCCCCGGAAAGTGCGTCTCAAACCAGTACTGCCGCCAATCGATCGTATCCGGATCCCATGGCAGCGCACATTGGTCCTGGAGTGTCAGTTGGGCGTGAAGAGCGCGGGTATTGTCGCAGCGAAACGCAATATTGCAATCGTAGGTAAACGGCTTAAACAACTCAATCAGATCCGTGACCTGCTGGGTGAAGTCCGATACCTTAGATAGCTCTTCCTGGGCGCGTTCGGCCCAGGCAGTCAATCGCGGTGCGCCCCAGCGCGGCAACCTTTGGGTTATTTGATCCGACAGCGTTGCCGCGATCCGATTCACGCGGGGCGCCGACGACCGCTGAAACTTTTCGTAAGAGCAGGTAATCATTTCCGCACGAGCCCGCAGTCGGTTCGTAATCGGCTGCTCACCGGCGGCTGCTTTGTCGCGATAGTAACGCCGGACGGCAAGTCCGGTGAGTTCGGCCAGACGCTTACTCGTAACCGGGTTTACATCACTTGTTCCGAGCTGATACACGGCTTTTGCGCGCTCGGCGATCAGTCCCGCAGCGACCGAAATCATCCCGGCCGCCACCAAGTCAACTGGGATCAGATCCAGTGGAGTGTTCTCCCCGGCAACAATGTGTCGATGTCCCTTGAGCACCAAATAGACCAGCGGTGCGGTCGTATTAAAACCTTCGTTCCAGCCCGGGCTCGGGTATCGAACCGCTGACTCCACGATCGCGGGGCGAACGATCGCAGAATGTACCTGCTCGTCCGCAAGGATCAGTTGCTCTCCCAGGGACTTTGTATATGTATATGTATTGGTCCACCCCCAGTGTTCGGCGCGCTCCACGCCAAGCTCCGTGAGGCGTTTACTCACCCATATTTTGCGCTCGCGAGCGACCGCAAGGGCAAGGGCCTTTTGATTGTCTGGATCGCGCCTTTGCGCCTGCAGAGACTGCGCGGCCCGCTCGCGAAACTCGGAGATATGCGCCCGATCGTTTGCAAGCTCACGCACTTGTTCAATAATTCGCTGACAATCCGCAATCTCCTGCTGTGCATCAAAGTCATCGTCGCGAATTTCTTCGTGGCGCGGAAAGTAGCCGCAGACGGGCTCGTCTTCCCAAACTTCTCCGTTTCGCCGTCCCGCGACAAAACAGGTCGACACGTGGAGAAGTTTGGCCTTCGCGCGACGCGCGGTTTCGAGCACGTTTTTTGCCCCCAAGGCGTTGATGCGAATCGCGCTCTCAAGAGATGGTGTAAAGGACACCAAGCCCGCGGAGTTGATGATGCAATCGAGACCATCCTCTTCAAATTGAGCAAACAACTCATCAGACAGGTTGCAGAAGGGCTGACCAATATCCCCGGGAACCGCAACCACCTTGGTTCGCATAAAACTGTCAAACCCATCTCGCCATACCTCCCTCAGCGGGTCAAAAGCTGGCGAAGTCACAACCTTGCCAAAAAACCGCTCTTCGGCCGTATTGCCCATGCCCGGCCGCACCAGCGCAAACACACGACCAATTGCCGGATAGCGGTGCAGCAGCATCGACAACATCACTTTACCGACAAATCCAGTCGTGCCTATCAAAAGGATAGACCGCCCGTGCAATGTCTCCGCAACATCAATCGGTGGTTGGGTTTGCACCGGCATCGCCTCGTCAGTCATGGTCGGTTCAGACATGGGGTGCTTCCTAAATCACATCCGTAATTAATATCGGCGGGTGATGTAGCATCGTTATCTGGGCGCTGCGTCCCATCGTCGACTGCGCCATCGAGATCGCCTCTGCCATCGTGTCAGCACGCTCCCAACCTAAGAGCTGCGGCACCGTCGCATTGTCGGCACCGACGACGATGACCCGACTACATTTTTCGCGGCCGCGCTGCCCCCAGTACCACATATAAAACGGATGCGCGCCGTGATACGCGTTTCCCCGTCGGTACATCTCCACATAGCTGGGATTGTACGCAAACTCATCCTGATACTTTTGCTCGAGTGTATAGGCGTCCCGGGTCTCTGGAAGCAGGCGATTAAAAAACTCGATATACGAGGGATGATGCACGGGATCAAACTGATCCGAACACGGATGAGCGACGATCATTACTCCACCATCGCGCAACAGTGGTTTGTTGCGGTACATATGATAGTAATAGCCAAGCGCCATCACCTGTACGAGAAGCGGATTGAGTGCCTTTGAGTTGACGTTATATGGCGACACATAAGGAATCCCGCTAATCAAAATATCTGCCTGCCCCTCCACTTCTACCGCGTATTGCTCATAGCTCTTGTCGAGAACTTTGCTATGGGTTGGCTCGGTTGCACCGGCATGGCATGCGATCAGCTCATATGCGCTTGGCGTTCTCATAAAAACCTCGCGACGCAGTGCACGCGGGGTTCGATCCAAAGTCCACTTCATCGCCTCAAACTTGAGCCTGTCCACCTCCGTAAAGTTGTCTTCGTTCTTCATCAAGAAATCGAGCGGACCATCAAAAATACGATTGTTGAGCACAGTCTCAATATGAAACACTTTCATGTGCTCATCGACTACCTTGCCGATTCGGTCCACCGACGACGCCAGTGCCGAATTTTTGGGGTCCATAAACGAATTGGAATCGACAATCGCCTTTGGCGTATGGTGCGCTTTGAGACTCTCGTACCCACACAAACCGACCCCCATTGATTTATGACCACCATCCATGGGGACCAAGTTGATGTTTACGTAGATACACAGATCTGAATCCGCGGCACGGCGGTTGGTTTCGACGACTTCCTCATGCCGCGTCTTTCCCAGCACAACCATGCCGTCTGGATCGCAGGCATCATGATTGTAAAGCCTGTCTGGCCAATACGCGTTCCATACTTTGTCGCCAACCATCCTGCGAATTTCTTTGTCGTGCATTCGCCTGTGCAACGATGTTGCGATAATAATATGGACATCGTCGACCCCGTGATCTGCAAGCATTCCGCAAACGATCTCGAGCACTGTCTGACGAATATCCGGGCACCGCATGGGCGGCAGAGGCAACGAAATGTCATCGACTGCGATAGTGACTTTCATGCCCGGCTCTAACATCGCGTGCAGCGGATCCATGCCCTCGGGATGATTGAGTGCATAGCGGATCGCGGCCCCCCGATTCGCGACCCCGCCAATCGGCCGTTTTGGGTAGATCACCCGGGTGCCAATGGGCAGATCCTGGACGAGAAAATTCTCACCGTAAAACATGATCCGCGGTGCGGAATCCGTATCAATCGTGACGATGTTTTCGTCAAACTGAGCCTGGGGCCTGGAACGAAGGGGCTGCATGGTTTTTTAATTTCCTCTCGCTACGCGAAGCGATATCCTTAGCGAAGCTCTAGCACTGGCCAATCATAAGAACGTGCGACGGACCGCAATCGCAAATCTGGGTTCACCGCCGTAGGTCGGCCCACCACTGTAAGCATTGGAACATCGGAATAACTGTCGGTATACGCCCACGATTTGGATAGGTCAATGCCGTGTCCCTTAGCATAGTCCCGCATAATATCAGCCTTCGTAGCACCACCAACAAACGGTTTTGCAAGCTTGCCAGTAGCGTAACCGCCCTCAAATTCCAGCCGATTTGCGATCAAATCGTCGACGTTCAAAAAGCGCGCAAGGGGTCTCAAGGTAAAATCGAGCGCACCGGAGATCAGTACCTGCCTGCAGCCTGCGCGCCGCGACTCTTCTATCAAGTCGATCGTGCGAGGATAAATGCTGGGCCGAATCACGTCTTCGAACAAATCCTCGGCAAGGGTCACTAAACGGTCCTCTGAAGTCCCCTCATAAGACCGATAAAATAACTCGTTAAACCACTTTCGGGAAATCTTATCCGCCGCCCAAAACAACGGGATAGAGACCGCGGTTCCAAGGGTTTGCCGAGCCGATGCCAACAACGACGGCTGTCTGGCCGCGTAGTAGGCAAATGAGTGGACAATATTGATACGAATGAGCGTACCGTCTACATCATAGAAAGCCGCGGAATTATTATACTTTACGTGAGCCATATCGTAACGAAGGTCGAGACAATCGACGAACCGGCACTTTCACCCGCAAGACCAGTCGATGTCAATGACTCCCGGACCACTGCTGACACCGTGGAACCGGCTACAATCCGCTCTATCTTGCTGTAATTATTTCGCAAATATCTGCAACATAACGATGTTGATAGGTGCTCGCTAAAATCACCACCCCAACGAAAAACATGAACACAAATATTGCAATGCGAACATGGAGCCGATTTGTGGCGGTCTCGGTAAGGCTTGGACCGTGGCGAGGTTAGCTTGACCTCACGATCTTCGAGACTTACGCTTGCCCCAATGGCTCCTCAATTCAAGGCGGTCGCGCGCAAAGAACTCAAAAAGCCGCCACTAGAGCTTGTCGTTTGCCAAGTCCGGTTTCCAACTATCCTCGCCTTGTCCAACGGGCGAGCTCCCGAGGAATTTCAGAAAAAGCTAACGAGCTATCCAATCGTCAAAGAGAAGCATCAACAGCGCGTCGAGGTAATACTGGAATCTGGTACCCAGCGGATCAGTCGTACCCCCTACTGGACTTTCGAAGACGCAGATAGCCAATGGACTGTTAGTCTGGCCCCGACCTTTCTTGCCCTCGAAACAAAAAACTATAAGAGATTTACGAACTTTATTGCAAAGTTCGACGCGGCTCTGAAGGTAGCCAGAGACCTCTACTCCCTGACGGTGCGTGAACGTCTCGGCCTGCGTTATGTGGATCGCTTATCTAGAACAAGATGTCCAGAGCTCCCGGAGGACTGGCTTAGCAAAATTCAACCGCGGCTGTTGAGTCTTAGAAACGTCCTAAATGAAGGTGAAACCCTTCATGCTGTTTGTGACTACCGAGTCGCCAACGGAGACCGAATCTTGGCAATCAAATCTCTGCTCAAACAATATGGTTTTCCAAACGTGGGAGAAGATGAGCTCGTTCTGGATTTTGATTGCTATACAGAGGAACGCGGCAACTTCGATGACATCGAGACACGCCTAAAGGCGTTCAAGGGAGTCAGCTATGACGCATTCCGCTGGGCAATCAGTGACCTGATCAACTACTTTCCCGTCAGTGATGGAAATGGATGACTGGATTCCTTCATTAACGGGCATGGAGTCCGCAACAGGACACTTCACTGTTGACGTCATTGCCGACGACCAAACCACCTGGGGGCCCCGTTCTCTCGCCCTCAAGAAAAATCCCAACGAAGTCGTCACTGCTGTATTTGAACGACTGGCGCACATCACTGTCTGCACTGAGATTCTTTCTAGTGCCGTTGGTCTAGTCCCGGCGCCAATAGTCCTCTCCCGAACGTTCGGCAGTTGCTCACTCTCAACTTCCGACACCGAGGAAGAGGCGTTTGAAACGAAAAACCGGCGTCGCATTCATCTCATTGACCGCCGACTAGAACGAGGGCTATCCGAGCCGGAAGCTTCTGAGTTGGCAGAGCTTCGGGCATCCTTGGTGGCTGTGGTCAATGATGAGCATCCCCTTCCGTTCGCCGAGCTAGAAGAACTCGATACATTGGCTCGCCAACTTGCGCAGGACTCCGATTAGCTTGTTTCGTTTCTCTACAGCCGTCCACCAGAGGCGGCATGGGCCGGCTGGCTACAAGGATTACCCGGCCTACAAAGACTGGCTTCGGGACGAATTCGACTATAGATGTGTGTACTGTCTAGTCCGAGAAAGCTGGCACCACGCTGGTGCCAACGTCTTCGGAGCAGACCATGCAAAACCCAAAAAGTATCGGCCCGACCTGCGCAGTGTGTATTCGAACCTAACCTACGCGTACAACCGCTGTAACTCGTTTAAGGGCACAGACCGAGTCATGGCCCCAGATACTCATCCACTTGGCAACCATCTAAGAATCGAAAAGGATGGAACAATCACTCCCCTCTCGAAAGCTGGCGAACGGCAGTGCATGATACTTGAACTGAACCAAGACGAAGCTGTCAGGTATCGAAAAAAGATGTTTGACACAATCGCTATCATTCGGGAGAATCTGCCTAAGACACAAGTGCTGCTGAGAAAGTGGTTAGGCTACCCCAAAAACTTACCCAATCTTGGGAGCAAGTTTCCTCCAAAGGGAAACTCGAGGCCGGCGGGCATTCAACAGTCCGCCTTCGTGAAAAGGCAAAAAGGTACACTGCCTGCGACTTATTAGGTGGACGCCCTCAGTTTAGCTCTAACGCGGCAGTCGTGTCACGTAGGCGATGACCTTTTGGCGCTGTTCAAATTGTTTCTTGGCTTCTATCGCGGCGTCGTAGGAACCGTACTTTCCCAGCCGAACGCGAAACCACCGACCTTTCCCCTCGACTTTCGCTTCAATTACATAGGGCGAATACCCCGATCGATTGAGCTTGGTGACCAATGCTTTCGCTTCCCGCTTACTCTGAAATGAGGACAGCTGGAGCGTAAATAGTTTCGTATTATTTTTTTTCGCCGGAGTCGTCAACTTGTCGGGAGTCGTCAACTTGTGGGACGTGGGAGAAACCACAACCGGCTGATGATTCGATGCCTGCGCTACGGCGGCCTTATTTGCTGCTTCTGTGACCACATTCGCAGCCATGGTGACCTTTCTCACAGCTTCTTGCTTCGCGCGCTCCTGTGCCTGCATCGCTTTTCCGGTAATTTCTTTCAGTGCAGCAATTTGCGTGCGAACGACCTTCCCCGCCTGTTCGTTTTCTCCCTGCCCAAAACTGACAATCGTTTTCGGCCGTTGCCTGAGCGCATTGGTAAACGCCAAGTCATCGTATGACTCTCCGGCTAAGGCATCGAGAGCAGCTAAGGGGTCCTCAGTAACGGTACTTGGACTGCGATCCGCGTAAGCCCGCCCTTCAACCCGCTTCCCCACCACCACACCGAGGACAAAAACAAGACTCGCGACAACCGCGCCACCAAAAAACAGATAGAAGATCTGGCGGCCATCCAAGCTGACCTCAATTTTGTCTTTGAACAATTCCCGGTCTACTTTTCGCATTTCACGATTTTTGGTCCGAACAGCGTAAATAGCAAAAAAAATGCCCCCTCAACGGTCTTTTTTCAGCCATTCTGCAAATCACAGCCCATCTGCCGGCCCGACCATTCTTCATGATATAGCGAGTTGGATCGCCATTTACCGTAGGCACTCGTGGCTAAGTTCCTCAGTAGAGCGAGCCTCTCTTACACATCGCATCGCATCCTGTGATAAATCGCGACCGATGCAGTCGTTTAATTCCGCCGCATACTTCCCAGCGAGGCGTTGTTTCGCCTGATTTGCGACCACCGGATCACGAAACCCCATTTCGGTGAGTTCGATGTCGATAATTTGGTCGAGTATCAAGCGACATTCCTCAACAGTCGCGCGACGCTCTACGCACGAAGCCACGCTCGCGACAAAGAGCAATATGGAGCAATATTTCAGTATTTTGACCATTTAGCGGGTAAACCTCACTCGGATCGGTGGGGACGTTGCCCGAACAGCCTTGCCCGCTGCGTCGCGCGCCGGAGCAAACTTTGTGCGACGGGCGCAGCGAACCGCCGCGCCACCAAAACCGAAACCGGGGTCTTTGAGGACGCGAACGGATTCAACCTGCCCACTTGCTGTGACGACGACCTTGAGCAGCACTGACTGTTCGTATATGTCTTGCGACAGCGCGGTCTGCGGCCAGGGGCAACGCCACTGCTTGCCGCGAAACCGTACTGGCCGGGATTCATCTGCCGTCGGTTCAGAAATGACAGCGTCACTGGGTACCGCTACGGTATTGGTTCCGGTCGCGGTTGTCGCACCACCCGCATAGGTCGTCGCGTTGCCGGTCGCAACGGTTTCCGACGTAAAGTCGACAGGATCGGCGGGCTTTGCGATCACCGCAGCGGCACGTGCTGGTGGCTGGCGCTTCGCGGTCGGTTGGCGCCGCTTCGCTGCTCGCGGTAGGGGTCGCCGTTTTGGCTTCGCTGGTGGTTCCTGTAACTGGGGCAATTTTGGCGGCTCCGTTTGCGGCTGTTCCACGGGGGGCGGCGGTAACTTTGCCGGTTGCACGTGTACTGTCGTCAGTTTCCCGAGCTCTTCGTGAACGATCACAGCCATTCTCGCACTCCAGGATTCAAGAGAGGGTTCGGTCTGAAGTGCAGCCGCCCACAACGAAATGTGCACGGCGACGGCAACGCCAATCGCGATCGCCAACTGCACAGATCTGCGACCGGTATGCAACGGGGAAAGAATTGCCATATAAGGTGTCTCGCCAGAGACGTTACGCGCCTGACGGGTCAAGGGTGTCACGGCCCACCTGACTCCAATGCAGTACCAAATGCGATCCGAGAAACCCCCGCATCCTTGAGCGCATCGAGCACAGCGATCACTCGGCGATGGGCAACATTGCCGTCGGCCTGAATGACCGCACGCAACTGCGGGTCTTTCGATAGAGCACCGCGTGCCTCACGCTCAAGCGCGGCGTCATCAGCGATTGCTCTACCGTTGATCAGGGTGGCGCCACTGTCCGGCAATAAGACCGAAAAAACCACTTGCACTTGCCCACCATGGCTGGCTACCGGCAAGTCGAGGGGCACGGCTGGTGTGACGACGATTTTGGCGGTAACGATAAAAATCAACAGCAGCACCAGGGTGATATCCACCAACGGGGTCACATTGATGCCCGCGATGATATCATCCTGATCGGAAGCGTATCCGGCCATGGTTATGCCCCACTTGCATTGGATGTTCGTTCTTTCGCGTCTGTCAGATAGGCGAGGATCAGATTCGATAACACGTCAGTTCCCGCCAGCAGCGTATTCACGCGTCGCTTGAGATAATTATAGGCTGCGACAGCAGGCAAGGCAACTGCAATGCCGACCGCAGTCGCGACTAACGCTTCCGCGATCGCAGACATCACCGCAGCAGATGCGACCTGCCCAGCAGCCCCTGTCGCGTCCCCGTGGCCTGCTGCACCGTGCCCGAGTTCTTCAAACGCATGAATGACGCCAATGACCGTCCCAAAAAGGCCAATAAACGGAGCATTGTTTCCCAGCGTTCCCAGATACGCGAGGCGTTTTTCAAGTGCTTCGCGTTCCAACGCGACGCGACTGTCCATCGCTTTCTCGGCGGCATGCGCCCCTCGAGCAGCGAGTTTTAGTCCCGCAGTCGCCACGCGGCCCGCAACGGTGGGCGATGTCTCCAATACCGAGATCGCTCCCGGCATATCTTGACGATTCAACGCACCCGCCAAACGCTCTGCAAGGACATGCAAGTTCGATTGCGCCTGACGATAACTGAGCCAGCGCTCGATAGTAATCGCCAAACTCGCCACTGACAACAGGGCGAGCAGCCACAGCACCCAGCTCGCGCCAGCGTTGAGAAACAGATGTTTCATCGCTTCGACAGCGTT
>CBDCWZ010000097.1:0-57106 GCA_965223575.1 Kofleriaceae bacterium | reverse complement strand
TGGGCCTAAGTCGAAATCAGTGCTCATTGGACGCAAATGGGGGGCGCCCTCGGTATGTGACGATGGCGTCACGATAGCAAAAGAGTTCTCACTCCCGGATCCGGAGGAAGACTTAGGCGCGCAAATGATCCGGCAAGCGGCTGAAAAAACAGGTGATGTGGTCGGCGATGGCACGACAACTTCGGCGATCTTAGCCCATGCGATATACGCCGAGGGGATACGCAACGTTGTCGCCGGCGCCAGTGCTGTGAACCTGAAACGCGGTCTCGATCGGGGGCTCAGTATCGCGGTTGATACCCTGAAGGCTTTGTCAAAGCCAGTCAACACACGGCTTGAGCAAGAGCAAGTTGCCACGATTTCAGCGCACAACGATCACCAAATCGGCGCCATGGTTGCCGATGCAGTCCGAAAAGGTCGGTAGCGAGAGGGGTGATCACCGTCGAAGAGGCAAAAACCACCGATACAGTGCTCGAGGTTGTCGAGGGAATGCAGTTCGACCGTGGATATCTGTCTCCCTATTTCGTGACCGATCCGGATCGGATGGAGTGCATACTTGAGGATGCGTTGGTGCTGCTTCACGACGGCAAGATTGCGCGAATGAAAGATTTGCTCCCACTTCTGGAGCAGATCGCGAAATCCGGAAGGCCACTTTTGGTCGTGGCCGAGAATGTCGATGGCGAGGCACTGGCAACCCTGGTTGTCAATCGTGTTCGTGGGGCACTTCCATGCGCTGCGGTCAAGGCACCAGGGTTTGGTGATCGACGCAAATCAATTCTTGAGGATATTGCGATTCTTACTGGGGGGAGAACTCCTTTCTTCTGACTTAGGCATCGATCTTGAACATATTGAGCTGCAATCCCTGGGCAGCGCCAAGCGAGTTGTCATTGACCAGAACAACACGACGATTGTTGGCGGCGGAGGCAATAAGAACGCCATTGAGCAACGCATTGGTCAGATTCGTCGACAGATAGAGGACACGACGAGCAGTTACGATCGGGAAAAGCTCAACGAACGGTTGGCCAAGATTGCTGGAGGTATTGCTGTGATTCGTGTCGGTGCGCCGACAGAGACAGAAATGAAAAAACGCAAAGAGGCCTTTGAAGACGCGATCAGTTCGACAAAGGCTGCGGTAGATGAAGGAATCGTCCCAGGAGCTGGTTATGCGTTGCTGCAAGCGACCGCTGCGATCACCCGTGAGGAAGAGCAGGTAAGTGGAGATGAGCGTACAGGTCTAACGATTCTGCGCCATGCGCTCGAAGCGCCACTAAGACAGATCGCCGAGAACTCTGGAATGGATGGGGGCGTGGTTGTTGCTCGAACTCGCAAGGGTGACGGAGTAGGGTTCAACGCCGCGGATGACAGTTATGTAAACCTACTCGAGGCCGGTATCGTCGATCCGACAAAGGTGGTTCGAGTCGCCCTGGAAAATGCGATATCGGTAGCGAGTGTTCTGCTCCTCACGGAAGTCACGCTTACCGACATCCCAGAGCAGGAGTCAAAGGACCGTTCTGCGATTCAGAGCTACGCGTAAGCTGCAAGTCAATTGATGCGACCACCTTAGCGTGATGCGCTGGATTTCGCGATCGTGCGAAAGTTTGCGCATACGAGTGATCGCTTGGACGCATGTGGGCATGGTAACGCGTGCGGAGGTGTTGGCATAAACATTGCGTGGTACTGCGGTGGCTATGGCTGGAGGAGCGGGGATGATCGTAGTCGACGGTAACGAAGCGGCCGCCTCCGTCGCCTATCGTCTCAGCGAGGTTGTGGCAATTTACCCGATCACGCCAGCTTCGCCGATGGGGGAGCTCGCCGACGAGTGGTCGGTTCGTGGTCGCCCAAATGTGTGGGGAACCGTGCCGCAGATCACAGAGATGCAATCAGAAGGTGGTGCTGCTGGTGCGATACATGGTGCATTACAGGCGGGTTGTCTAGCGACGGACGTTTACTGCCTCACAGGGCCTGCTGCTGATGTTGCCGAACTTATACAAAATTGCAGGCGAACTGACGCCTCTATGCATGCACGTTGCCGCGCGCAGTATCGCAACGCACGCATTGTCCATTTTTGGTGATCATTCCGATGTGATGGCCTGTCGACAAGCAGGATTGGCCATGCTCGCATCAGCCTCTGTTCAGGAGGCACACGATCTTGCATGTATCGGGCATGCAGCGACACTCGGCTGCCGTGTTCCTTTTGTTCATTTCTTTGATGGGTTTCGTACGTCCCATGAGATCAATAAGATCCACATGCTCTCGGATCAAGATCTAGCCTGGATGCTCGACGAGCAAGCGATTTCCGAACACCAGCAACGGGCGCTTTCGCCGGACCATCCTGTTTTGCGTGGTACAGCGCAGAACCCGGATGCCTTTTTCCAAGCACGAGAGGCCTGCAATCGGTACTACTCTGCCTGTATTGACCAGGTGAGTCGTGCGATGAAACGGTTTTCCGACCGGACGGGCCGTGCCTATCGTCTGTTTGACTACGTTGGTCATCCGCAGGCGACCCAAATTCTCGTGATGATGGGGTCGGGTGCGCAAGCGGCCGAAGAGGCGATCCACTATCTTACCCAACGTGGCAACAAGGTGGGGTTGATCAAAGTTCGTTTGTTTCGGCCGTTTTCACTGAGTGCATTTATTAAATGTGTTCCGCAATCAACCCAGTCGATTGCCGTCCTCGATCGCACAAAAGAGCCAGGAAGTGTGGGCGAACCACTGTATCAGGATGTAATCACCGCATTGCACGAGGCAAAGGGCCAAGGTGAGTCTGGGTTTCAACGAATGCCGCAGGTCATTGGTGGTCGCTACGGACTGTCCTCAAAAGAATTTACTCCAGCGATGGTATGCGCGATTTTCGACAACCTTGGAAAAAGCCAGCCAAGAACCACTTCACAGTGGGGATCAATGACGATGTGACACATACTTCGTTGCCGGTTGATCCGGATTTTGACCTCGAGCAAGAAGATGTTGTGCGCGCCGTATTCTACGGTCTCGGCTCGGACGGCACGGTTGGGGCGAACAAGAGCTCGACCAAAATTATCGGAACAGAAACCGAACAATACGTCCAGGGGTACTTTGTCTATGATTCGAAAAAGGCCGGCGCGGTTACCGTCTCTCATCTCCGATTTGGACCGCGGCCAATTCATTCCACCTATTTGATCCGCAATGCAAGCTTTGTTGCGTGCCATCAATTTCAGTTTCTGTTGCGTATGGATGTGCTATGCACTGCGAAGGTTGGCGCTACGTTTCTTATTAATGCTCCGTATGACAAAGATATTGTGTGGAGCTATCTGCCTGGTGAAGTGCAACGAACCGTCGCGGATCGCCAACTCAAATTGTTTGTCATTGACGCGAGCCGTGTTGCAAAAGAAGCGGGGCTCGGATCACGAATTAGCACGATCATGCAGACGTGCTTCTTTTCCCTTGCCGGGATCTTGCCCCGCGAGACAGCAATTGCACGGCTCAAACATGCGATCGAAAAAGACTACGGCAAGAAAGGGAAGTCAGTCGTTGCAAGTAACTTCAAAGCGATTGATGCCACGTTAGACCGTCTCCAGCAAGTGATTGTTGCTGATCGGCCAGTCAACGGTCCCGAACGTCGAACTGTTGTTCCGGACGTTGCCCCTGACTTTGTGCGCCGCGTCACGGCGCGTATGCTTGAGGGGAAAGGAGACTCGCTGCCGGTCAGTGCGTTTCCTGTCGATGGAGCTTGGCCCGTTGGTACAAGTCGCTGGGAAAAACGGACGATTGCCCATAGTATACCGGAATGGGATAGCAGTATTTGCATCCAGTGCAACAAGTGCGCGTTTGTTTGCCCCCACGCGGCAATTCGCGCCAAGGTGTTCGATGCCGCTTATTTGAGCAAAGCGCCGAACAGCTTTGAGGCAGTGGACTATCGCGGTCGAGAATGGTCAGGATCAAAATACACGATACAGGTTGCTCCAGAGGATTGTGCTGGGTGTACGCTTTGCTATGATGTTTGTCCGGCAAAAGATAAATCCAATCCTCAACATCGCGCGTTGGAGATGAGGCCGCTGCAGTCTTTACTGCAGCGTGAGCGAGAAAACTTCGACTATTTTCTTCAAATCCCCGAGGCAGATCGGACTCACGTTAGACGAGATATCAAAGGAAGCCAGTTTCTTCAGCCATTGTTCGAGTTTTCCGGCGCCTGTGCTGGCTGCGGAGAGACACCCTACATCAAGCTCTTGACGCAGCTGTTTGGTGATCGTCTGTTGATCGCCAATGCAACGGGATGCTCGTCTATTTACGGCGGTAATTTGCCGACTGCGCCCTATACAACAAATGCAGATGGGCGTGGCCCCGCCTGGTCGAACTCGCTATTTGAAGACAACGCAGAGTTCGGCTTGGGGTTCCGTTTGGCTCTCGATGCGCAGGTTTGCCGGGCCAAGCAACTACTAAAAGCCGTATCCAGTGAGATTGGTGACGAACTTGCCGACGAGCTATTGTCAGCGCCGCAAACAACAGAGACTGAGATTGCGGCCCAGCGAGCCCGCGTTGATTTGTTAAGGGAGCGACTGATCAAGGCAGGCTCGACCCAAGCGCAACAGTTGCTGGCTGTTGCGGATTCCCTTGTCAATAAGAGCGTGTGGCTCGTGGGCGGTGACGGCTGGGCGTATGACATCGGATATGGAGGCCTCGACCACATCCTAGCGCAGAACCGAAACATCAACATTCTTGTACTCGATACCGAGGTATATTCGAATACAGGCGGTCAGGCATCAAAGGCAACGCCACTTGCTGCTGCGGCGAAGTTTGCGGTCGCGGGGAAGGACACACCGAAGAAGGATCTTGGTTTGGAGGCGATGAGTTATGGTCGCGCCTATGTCGCGCGTGTCGCTTTCGGTGCCAAGGACTCTCAAACCGTTCAGGCGTTTCTCGAGGCCGAAAGTTACCCCGGACCATCACTGGTCATCGCTTATAGCCATTGCATTGCCCATGGATATGATTTGGCGCATGGGCTTCGCCAGCAATCGCTGGCTGTCCGATCGGGGACTTGGCCGCTGTATCGCTTTGATCCCCGCAGAGGCGAGGCTGGTTCTCCCCCGTTGCATCTGGATTCTCGGGCACCGAGCATTTCGCTACGAGAGTACATGCGGAACGAGGCCCGTTTTCGCATGGCGGAGCGAATCGACCCGGAGCGGTTCGCAACCCTGGTCGAGGCTGCGCAAACGGAGGCGACGCAACGTTTCGCTCTGTATGAGCAGCTTGCCGGAATCAGCATCGCAAATATCGATAGTGAAAGGGAGTAGCGAATGGATCTGTCCACTGAATATCTCGGCTTTCGTTTGCCGCATCCGTTGATTCCAGGGGCGTCACCGATCGTGGACGATTTAGATGTTGCGAAACGCTACGAGGATGCGGGTGCGCCGGCGTTGGTGATGCATTCGCTATTCGAAGAGCAGATCGAGCAGGAAGAGCGGGCAACGTACCTCGCCATGGAGCAGCCCGCCCATGCTTATGGGGAAGCATTGTCATATTTTCCTGCCTCGGACGAGTTTCGCCTGGGTCCTCACGCGTACCTCGAACAAATCCGAAAGCTTAAGCGAGCTCTGGGCATTCCGGTGATCGCGTCGCTCAATGGAACCTCGCTAGGAGGTTGGCTCGACTACGCGCGGCAAATCGAGCAAGCAGGCGCAGACGGATTGGAGCTCAATGTTTATGCTTTGAACGCCGACACTGCGGAGTCTGGCCAACAGATAGAGCAGAGAACGTTGCAGATCGTCAAAGAGATCAAATCCCAGATTCAAATTCCTGTAGCGGTGAAACTGTCACCCTTCTACACCGCTCTTGCACATTTCGCTAGTGGCCTCGAACGGGCAGGTGCTGACGCACTCGTGTTGTTTAACCGATTTTATCAGCCCAATCTCGATATTGAGGAACTCGAGGTGACCCACGCGTTACATTTGTCGACGTCTTCCGAGTTGCTGTTGCGATTGCGCTGGATAGCCATTCTTGACGGGCAACGCAGCCTATCATTCGCTGTTAGTGGCGGCGTTCACAGTGTTGAAGATGTCGTCAAATCTGTAATGGTCGGCGCCAATGCTGTGCAGATGGTTTCGGCGTTGCTTGCACACGGTCCCGACAAATTGGAGCAGATGTGCACGGAACTTAAGCAGTGGCTAGAGACCCACGAATATGACTCGCTATCGCAGATGCGGGGGAGTATGAATCTTGCGCGATCGCCCGACCCAAAAGCGTATGAGCGGGCCAACTACCTTCACGTATTACACAGTTGGCGAGAACTATAGAGTGCATCGATTTCGCTGCACACGATCCGTAATATTCCGACACTTGTGCAGAAAATTTGGCACAATAGTTAATCCGGATTGCCGCGGGATGTATTGCACGGGCGGGAGGGTTTCACGGGTGACAAATTACATTTGGCATCTCTTTTGCTTGTTGGGGAAGAGAAGTTCGACCTCGGGATGAGAGTCGTTCGGTCAATCAAACAACGCTGAACCCACCAAGGAGAATAGGTCAATGCTTGAAGTTCAACAGATCATGAGTCAACCCCCCGTCCAATGCCGTAGCAACGAAACACTGAATGCAGCTGCCCAACACATGTGGGAACGTGACTGCGGGTTGGTCCCTGTCGCCGACGATAGCGGACGCTTAGTGGGCGTTGTGACAGATCGAGATATCTGCATGGCCGCCTATACCCAGGGCGCTGCACTTCATCAAATTCCGGTTTCGAACATCATGGCAAAGAAGGTGATCACTTGCACACCTGAGGAGTCCGTGACGAAGGCTCGGGATAAGATGACAAAACATCAGATTCGCAGGATTCCCGTCGTTGACGAGCAAGAGCGTGTCGTAGGGATTTTGTCCCTGGCGGATCTCGCCGACGAAACGCAGCATGAAAAAACGCACAGGCGAAAGGACATTACCGCTGCCCAAGTGCTGGATGTTCTAGCTGGGATCACCAAACCTCGGAACCCAGGCCAGCTTGTCAAGCCAGCGCGTTCTCAGCTAAAGAATGCATCATGAACATCCAGTATCACGTCCTTTCGTTTGAAGGCCCGGATCGCTATTCCCACTCCGGAGGGATCGCGACCCGCGTCACGGGGCTATGCGAAGCGCTGTCCGATGAGGGGAATGAAACACATCTGTGGTTCGTTGGCGATCCCAATCTGCCGGGGCATGAAAAGCGGGAGAACATCTACTTGCATCGGTGGTGTCAGTGGCTCAGTCGGCACTATCAAAGGGACGTGTATCAAGGGGAAGGCGACAAAGTGGCCGAGTTTACTCTTTCTGCTCCCAAAGTCATTGCTGATGTCATCGAAGCACACGTGCGTCGGAAGGGCCACGTTGTCGTACTTGCCGAAGAATGGCAAACAGCCGCTAGCGTGATAGCACTCTATGGCCATTTGGTCCACCGTGCCATTCACGACCATGTGACAATTTTATGGAACGCAAACAATACCTTCGGTTTTGAGTTCATCGATTGGGCGCGGCTACAACAGGTCGCGGTCATTACCACGGTCAGTCGTTATATGAATCATGTAATGCGGCCCCAGGGGGTGGATGCATTGGTTGTCCCCAATGGGCTACCAAGCGATGCGTACGAGAAAGTTCCGTCAAAGCAATCCCGGGCGCTTCGCACGCTCAAAGGAGATCGTGTTTGGTTTTCGAAGCTGGCTCGATGGGATCCTGCCAAGCGTTGGACCATGGCCGTCGACACGGTGGTTGAAATGAAGAAGCGCGGCGAAAATCCTCTTCTCATCGCACGGGGCGGGGTCGAGCCCCATGGCCGCGAGGTGATGCAGCACGCCGCTGCAGCCGGACTAACCGTCGCAGATCGGGTTTCGGAAACGCCGGGGTGTAAGGGGCTGCTCGATTCCTTGCGAGATAGCGACAAGATCGATGTTGTCAATCTTCGTAGTCATCTCGATTGGGAAAGCCGAAGATTGCTATACCGTGAGAGCGACGTTGTGTTAGCCAACAGCGAACATGAGCCGTTTGGCCTTGTCGGCTTAGAAACGATGGCGGTTGGAGGGGTGGCGTGCACAGGGTGTTCGGGCGAGGATTATGCGGTTGGGGGACACAATGCGCTCGTTGTCCACACCGCAAACCCCGAGGAATTTCTGTCAATGTTCCAATACTTGCGCCGTCATCCAGAGGATGAAACATCGTTGCGCAAATCGGGGCAGGCGACGGCGCGTCAATTCTCTTGGCCCAGCGTCGTCCGGCGGGCTTTGCTTCCCCGGGTTCATATGGCAACGGGCTCATCAGGATCGCAGCACGGTTATGCATAGTAGGGGCGAAATGCTAACCTGGCGCTTTCCATGAAGATAACGTCTGATCATCTCGTTAACGGCAATCGCTAGTTGCGGTTTAGACACAAGGCAAGACGGTCCGTTGAGTGGGTGTTGTAGAGGCGGCACAGGGATTGCACCGACCTAAGCTCCATGAGCGGTGTATTGCGAGTCGCTATTGTGCTCATCATGGCTGCGGGATCGGCAGCGGGGCAGGTAGTGGAGCTTCCACCCCCGGAGGTCGATAGCGATCGCAGCTTAGAGCGTGCTCTTTCCAAGCGTCGATCGCATCGGCGCCACGCCCGAACACCACTGAGCAAAGAGACGCTTGGACAGCTTTTGTGGGCGGCCCAAGGAGTTACCGGAGACCGTGGCAAGCGTACCGCGCCCTCCGCTGGCGCGCGCTATCCACTTGAAATTTACGTGTTGCTTCGCGATGGCGTGTTTCAGTATCTACCAGTAAGACACGCATTGCGCAGAGTAACCGATAAGGATCGACGGTCGTTGGTATGGAAACATACATACGCACGGGCGCGTCTGGCTGCATCGCCGGTCGTCTTTGTTATCGCTGCCGTTTATGAGCGCACAGAGCGTAAATACGGCGCCAGCGCGAAGCGCTTTGTCCACATCGAAGTCGGTCACGTTGGGCAGAACATCCTATTGCAGGCGACGGCTCTCGGTCTTCGCAGTGTGCCGGTGGGCGCATTTCACCAACGTCGTGTACAGGCGACGCTGGGGTTGGCAGAGGTCCCCGTGTACTTCATCGTGGTGGGCCAGGCGCCGGCAAGATAAACTGTTGGCACGCTCAGAGTGGCATCCGATTTGCAGCACAAAAAGGGCATGCAAGTTAGAGCCCTGATCAAACAGTATCCACGAACAATCGAAGTAGGTGAAACGGTTGGAACTGCCCTCCAGATGATGCTTTGGCATGGCATCCGCCACTTACCGGTGATGCGCGATAGCAAGCTCGTTGGCGTTGTGAGCAACCGCGACCTAGCGTGGTACATATCCCGCGTTGGCTCGGGCGCCGTCAAACATCCGGTCCAAGAAGCGATGCATGCCCATCCTCAGACGGCGGGGCCGGACGATTCGCTCACTGAGGTTACCGCTCGCATGGCCAAAGACAAGCTTGGATGTTTCCCAGTGACCGAGCAAGGTCGCCTATTGAGTTTGATTACGACCACTGATGTGCTCGCGGCCCAGGCGCGGGATGCCCTGCTTGATGTCTGTCCATCTGGATTGTCCGTTGGTGAAGTAATGACGCACAGTCCAGCAACCGTACACGCAGACGATAGTTTGCTGGATGCGATCGCGAGAATGCAGGACCGCAATATTCGCCACCTGGTCGTCGTCGATGGCAAAAGCAAGGTTGTAGGCATGTTAAGCGATCGCGATCTGCGTAGCGCTGTCGGATATCTTTTGCGAGCAATCGACGATGAGCCACAGGAGCAGCTCGATCAGATAAAGGTTCGCCAAGCGATGACCCGGGAGATTATTTCAGTCGAACCCGCGCGCTCATTGCGACAATTGGCTGCCGAGTTTTGCGGGTTGTCGGTCAGTGCGTTACCCGTCGTTGACGATGATGACCGGTTGCTCGGTATTGTATCTGTCGTGGACGTCTTGCGCGGATTGACGTCGAACTGATCCGGGCGCAAAAAAACGGCGGTTTCATGGGGTCGCGTCGCATATCGTGCCCAATCGGACCAGAATGAATGCGAATCCGGACGGTCTGCTCCCGTAGGCACGTACCTTGCTTATATGCCTGGTGTGAGTACAGAATCAAAAAATACAACCGCAATCGACCCCAATAAAGTGCCATCACCGTCGCTGATAGATAAGGAGGGGCCTTGGGAGTTGCCAGTGCTTCCGGTCCGTGGATCGGCCTTGTTTCCCCATTCGATGGCAGCACTCACGGTCGGTCGGCCCAAGTCCCTCAATGCGATCAAAGCGATGGATGAAAGTCACCTGATCGGCGTGTTCGCCCAGCGAGATCCAACTGTCGAAGCACCTGCTGTCGAAGACCTATACGCAGTTGGATGTGCAGGGTTGGTATTGCGCCTCGCCAAAACCGGAGAGGGTGACCAAACTCTCGTCGCTTTTATTGAAGGCGTACGACGGGTTCGACTTCGTAAAGTCATCGAAACCGAGCCGATCCTGAAACTCAGTGTGGATGTTCTGGAAGACGAGTGCCCAGAGAGTGAAGACGCGGAATATTCCGCGTTGAAGCGGAATATCACCGAATTGTTCCAGGAAATCGTTGAAGCATCACCGAAGATGTCGAGCGATGTTTTGGCCGTGTTACGCACCCGGCAGGACGCGTCTGCGATTACCGATTTTGTCGCCAATGCCCTGTCCTCTCTGGCTAGGGAGGTTAGCCAGGAATTGCTCGAGACCCTCGACGTACGTGCACGCATGAAGCGACTGGTACAGGAGCTTCTCAAAGAGCGAGAAGAACTGCGCATGCGGGACAAGATTCGCGCCGAGGTCGGCAAAAAGATTTCCGAAGCACAGCGGCAGGCGGTGCTGCGGGAACAGCTTAAGGTGATTGAGGAGGAGCTCGGAGAGGGTGACGAGACGACTCGTGAGGTGGATGCGCTGAGGCAGCGACTTCGTGAGGCCGGGCTTCCCGAGGAGGCGCAAAAGGAAGCGGATCGCGAGCTGGAGCGACTGAAGCGAATCCCGCCGGCCTCACCAGAATATTCGGTGGCCCGTAGCTATCTTGATTGGTTGGTAGCGCTACCGTGGAAGCCATTGGAAGTGAAGCCAGTTGATCTTCGCGCGGCGCGTGAGATTCTTGACGCCGATCACTACGATCTCGATAAAATCAAAGAACGCATTCTCGAGCACATCGCTGTCGTGTCTCTGAAGACATCGATGAAGGGGCCAATTCTTTGTTTTGTCGGACCACCCGGAGTGGGTAAGACCTCCATTGGCCAGTCGATCGCGCGGGCGATGGGGCGCTCGTTTGTTCGCCTTTCCCTCGGTGGTATGAGAGACGAGGCGGAAATTCGCGGTCACCGTCGGACCTACATTGGAGCGCTTCCTGGACAGATCATCCGCAGCATTCGTCGCGCGGGCGCACGGGACACGGTGTTCATGCTCGACGAAGTCGATAAACTTGGCAAAGACTTTCGCGGGGATCCCGCCTCTGCGCTGCTTGAAGTGCTCGACCCGGAACAGAACAATGCGTTTCGCGATCACTATTTGGATGTTCCCTTCGATTTGTCCGGGGTTGTTTTCATCACGACAGCCAATCTCCTTGAGCCGGTACCGACCGCGCTTCGCGATCGCATGGAAGTTCTCGAGCTTCCGGGGTATGCGGATGAAGAGAAGGCCGAGATCGCGCGGCGATATCTAGTGCCACAGCAATCCGAAGCACATGGGCTCAGGCTTGGCGAACAGATTGAGTTTCGCGACGATGCGATCCGAGAAATCGTTACCCGCTACACCCACGAGGCCGGTGTGCGCGAGCTCGAACGCAAGGTCGCGGCGATATGCCGCAAACAAGCCAAGCAGATTTTGGAAGGCGCCACACAACGACTCGTCGTTTCGGGTGACGTCGTCCACAAACTGCTCGGTCCGCCGCGGTTTTTCGTCGAGGAGGACGTCGACCGGCGCATGGATAAGCCTGGGGTGGCAATTGCGCTCGCGTGGACACCCTATGGTGGCGAGATTCTATTTGTCGAGGTGGCGCGTGTCCTGCGCGACAAAGGAGAATTCACAATTACCGGCCAGGTGCAGAAGGTCATGGAGGAATCGACCCGGGCCGCCTTGACTTGGCTGCGCGCCAACAGCGACCGCTATGGGATCGATCCCAAAGAGTTTCATCGATATGACGTTCATGTTCATGTTCCGGCGGGAGCGGTGCCCAAAGATGGACCTTCGGCCGGAATCGTAATGGTGACCGCGCTCGTATCGCTATTTACGCAACAGCCAGTGCGTCGCAAGACTGCGCTATCTGGGGAAATCACATTGAGCGGCAGCCTCCTGCCCGTCGGGGGCATTAAGGAAAAGGTTTTGGCTGCCAAGCGTAGTGGTATTGGCGATGTGCTGTTGCCGGAACAAAATCGCGCAGACGTTGCAGAAAACATCCCTGAATCGCTCCGAGAAGGTATGCACTTTCACTTCGCCGAGACTATCGATGATGCGCTTTCGTTCGCTCTCGGAACAGATGTTCCGGAGTCAGGATTACGGACAGCCGTTGCACATTAGATTAGCTGAACTTTACACAACCTTCGTCACGATGATCTCCGCATCGCCTTGCTTGTCGCTCACCTCTATGGCGACGTCTTGGCGAGAACGGCGCAGTTGAAGATCCACTTGTGCATCACCGACGCTAAGCCCCTTCAGTTCCAGCCATTCGAGCCACAAGGGGAGTTGTGGTCGAACAAACCGAATTTGATGGGAAGGTCCATCGATCGTCAGGCCGAGACACGCCTGCAACAGTAGGAATACAGCTCCCGCCGCCCAGGCCTGTGGAGCACAAGCCACTGGGTAACGAGTCGGCCCCTGGCCCGGTCGCCGTCGGAATCCACAGAACAGTTCAGGAAGTCGCTGCAGATCCATGTGTAGGCTCGCGTCGAAAAGCGCATCGAATATTTGAGTTGCCTGAGACGTAAACCCGTAACGCGCGAGACCTGCGGCAATCAGGGCATTGTCATGCGGCCAGATCGAGCCGTTGTGATACGACATTGGGTTATAGCGGCGCTCGCTGATTGCGAGAGTGCGAATCCCCCAGCCACTAAAAAACTCAGCGGAGCACAGGGTTTGGGCAATGCGTTTGGCGCGATCTGGGTCTGCGATTCCTGAAAACAAGCAGTGTCCGGCGTTTGAAGTCCTAACCTGACAGGGTTGTTTGGCGCCATCAAGTGCCAAAACATAACTGTCTAGTTGGTCACACCAAAATCTATCTTCAAACGCTTGGCGGAGACGCGTTGCTTTTTCGGTGTATTGCAGAGCCTGATCAGAATTGCCGTGTAACATGGCTAGCCGGGCGGCCGCTTGCCAGGCCTCGTAGGCGTAACCTTGCACTTCACAAAGCGCAATCGGGCCAGAGGCGAGGTTGCCATCGGCGTGAAACACGGAGTCACCTGAGTCTTTCCATCCTTGTTGCAATAGTCCGGTTGGGCTTTGGCGCGCGTATTCAAGAAATCCATCCCCATCTGGGTCTCCCGACTGCGTCATCCACGTTATCGCCCGTTCGATATTGGGCCATAACCCTTTGATGAACTGATGGTCACCAGTTCGCTCGTAGTACGCGCCGGCTAGTTGAATGAAAAGCGGAGTAGAATCGATGCTGCCGTAGTAGCGAGCAAACGGAACTTCGCCGAGGTTTGCCATTTCGCTGTGCCGCATTTCGTGAAGGATTTTTCCCGGCATTGCATCGTTGTCTGGATTGGTTTCTTCTGCTTGGGTTGCAGCAAGAACCTCGAGAACACCTTTCGCCACGCGTGGGTCGAACCACAGGGTTTCCAAAGCGGTGACAATTCCATCGCGGCCGAACACGGTGCTAAACCAAGGAACGCCAGCATATGGATAGTGACCGTGCTCTGTTTGCGAAATTAGCATGTATAGATCGGCAACACTGCGGTGAATCCATTCGTTAAACTGTGCGTTCGACGAGTGAATATGACAGCGATGTGATGACCATGTTTCCTGTTCTACGCAGGCTGCTGCAAGGGCAGCTTCGCATGTTTCAATCGCTAGGTTCGAGCTGCCAGAACTGCATGTCATTGTCAGGACGATGTTGTGTTCAGCCCCAGCATCCAAAACGATATCAAAATGCATCTTATCACTAGATACTCTATTGGGAACAGGACATGCGCTGATGTTTGTTTGCCTCGTGATGTTGTCCAGTCCCTGATAGGAAAGCACAAGCATGTCTGTACGAACGATGGCATCAAGCAGTGTGCCGCGACGCGGGCGCGATGCTCCCCGTACCTCGAAAATGTCAGCAAAATCTGCCTGGACTTCAATCCCAATTGTCACCGCAATGCGTTCGAGTCCATGATTGGTAATGCGAAGCCGATCATAGAGCACAGAGTCGCGGATAAACTGAGATCGAAATAGATGGAGTTTGTCCCCTGGTATCGGTTGATCGTTGTTGTCTAAGTCAGGGTTCGCCAGGTCGACCGCCAGCAATGTATTGTCCTGTGTGACCGAGGAACCGAGAAGGAGTGGTCGTTCTCCGCCGATGGTCAGCAGAGAGTGCGACAGGTGTCGTGTTCCGCGATGAAACAACCCTTGGCCGCCAACACCAAACGGTCGCACGTCTCCCCGTCGATCAAGAACGGCAAATGTCTCTCCGTGCTTGAGCACACGCGTCCTATCATCCCGAAGTTCAGAGGCAGCGTGGACTACGTGTGGGTTGATCTCGTCAAATTGCAATGGTTCGGTTGCTGGTGGGAGTGCGCCAGCGGATGTCTGTTTGCTTGAGTCTTTCATAGATGGATAGATAGTCCCTCGCCATGCGCTCTACCGCAAATCGTGATTCAAAAATTTTCCGGCAGTGCTTTCGAGAAATCCGATCAATTGCTGTCACGGCATCTACCGCCTGATCGAGCGAACTGACAACCATCCCGGTTTCTCCTTCGTCGATGACCTCGGGTATAGATCCGCACCGGTACCCAATCACAGGAGTGCCGCACGCCATCGCTTCAATCATGACCAAACCAAACGGTTCAGGCCAGTCGATCGGGAACAGTAGCGCTTGGGCACCGGCCAGAAACTTGTTCTTGTCCCCTTCGCCGATCTCGCCAACAAATTCAATAAGCGACGAGTCGAGCAGCGGTCGAATTGTATTCGTAAAATAGGCGTAGTCTTGGTCATCTACTTTCGCTGCAATTTTTAACGGTAATCCCACTTGCTTCGCGATTGCAATGGCACGATCGGGACGTTTTTCTGGTGATATGCGGCCGATGAACGCGAGATAGTCGTCGGGGCGATAATTGGGTGCATACAACGAGGTTGGCAGCCCATGATAGACTGTACCCGCCCAGTTCAGCCAGGGCATCGGGCGGCGCTGATTGTTCGAAATGGAAACAAACGGCAAGTCACGAAAGTCGCGGAAGATGGGGCGCAAGTATGGAAGATCCAGGCGTCCATGCAATGTCGTTAGATTTGGGGTTGCGTGGCGTGCCGCCAATGGAAAATGAAATCCATCGATGTGAAAATGAATGATGTCAAAGTCGTCAGCGCAACGAAATACTTGGTCGACCATGCGGATATGTTGGGGGACACCATCAGGGCAAGTTGGATCCATACGAATCGCACGATCACATTGGGGGACCAGATGTGCATTCGTACATGAATCTGCACTGGCAAACAGAGTTACCTCATGTCCGTCTGCAACCAACGCCTCAGTGAGGTAGGAAACGACCCGCTCCGTGCCACCGTAGAGCATAGGCGGGACACTCTCGAAAAGTGGTGAAACTTGGGCAATTCTCATGTGAGTTCTCCTCGACGCTCAGAACGGGCTCGCCGACAGGGCGTGTTTCTCGCAAGCAAGAGTTCTCTCTGCTCGATCTGGAGCGCATTTTTTACCATATGAGCCAGTGTGAGCACGGTTGTGGCCAAATCGGTGGTAAGTGGGTGCAAACTGGCATCCGCCAACGACTCGACGAGAAAGGAACACAATTGATCCTGGTCCACCACCCGTTGAGCCAGCGCAGCAGAAAGTCTCATGTGGTGCGACAAATGCGTCGATAGCGCGCGGATCTTGCTGGCAAACTGTGGAGCGAGATCGAAGCGTTGGTTCAAGATGTTCTTGGACATCATTTCAATTTCATAGACCCGCCGCCTGAGTTCTCTCAGGTCATTGAGTAACAAAGAACTGTGTTCTCGCTCACCCATTCATCTTCTCCTCTTTGGTGCAATCCCTAGAGAGCTGAACACGTAAAGTTGCTTATCGACGGTAAAGGATCGGAATCGTTGGCGAGGCGGACGACGCGGGCGGGGTTGGGTCCCGTCAAGGAGGACAACGTAGCCAGCGATTTCGAGGGGTAGCGTCGGAAAGTGAATTTACGTGTTCAGCTCTCTAGCATAAGGAATATCAACAGCAAGGATCGGGCCGACTTATCGTTTTCGCGGAATCATCTGTGAAAACAGCTTATGAACGGGAGCGGACGTGAATCCAACAGAGTGCAGATGCGCGGAATTTCGCAGCTTCACAGACTTTCCCGCAGTAATACATAGATGCCGACGCGATCGGTCAACGCACGTGCGCGATCACAATGCAGGCGACCCCCTGCGCAGATTTGGCGATGGTTGACGCAGATGGGATACCGGTGCTGCGCTTACAGCAAAGGAGGTTCTCAAAGATACATACGAACCAAGCGATGAGAATGTGTCCTGTGGTCGCAAATGTGCAAGGGTATGAGTGGGACGTCAGTCTCTGGTTTGCTGATGATGATTCCGGGATTGTTGTTTGTGTTTGGCGGCGTGCTGGTTTTGTTAGAGCCGGCCGTGCTTGCATGGTTTATGGGGAAATCACCCCCCGGGCCTGTGTTTGTTGCCAAACACCGCGGTCAGTAGAACTGCTACTCCCGCTGCAACCAGTACGATCGGGCCAAAGTCCACTCCGACATCCACAATATGCCACAGGCCAGCCCCCGCGAACAAGGAGCCGAATATAACCCAACCCCCCTGAATTCCGAGTTTTGTAATCGCTCGAATCGCCTGGCTCCCCAAGATAACCACGGCAACCCCTAGCAGTCCAACTCCCCAGCGAATCTCCACAATAAAGCAGAATCCAACCCACAATAGGAGGGCGCCCCAGCTCGCGATCTCGAGGCGACTTCTAAACTCTCGTTTCGTTGTGGCGTCCATTTTGCAAAATTTCCTAATTGAATCCTAAACGGGGTTTGATGGTGAGGAACCTGCGTGATGTCTTCCAAAGATCAGGTTCTCGACGTCCTTTCAGTCTCCACTTGTTTTTGATTGCCGACGACGGCGACTAAGCCCCCGAGCTCCTCAACGAGCCACTCGAGGAGGTCATCGTAGGTGACAATCCCCTCGAGCAAGCCTTGCTGGTTGATCACTGGTACCCGTCTCACACCATTGTCGCGCATAGTTTGCAGAACCGAACTCGCGTCTTCGTCTTCAGACGCAGTGATTAGCTCGCAAGTCATGACATCGCTGACCCGGAGAGACTTGGCCCAGTCGATATCTTGCGCCAATACCTGGAGAACCAAGTCGCGGTCTGTGACGACCCCGACGGGTTCGTTTCCTCCTTCGACCGCCTCAACAACCACAAGATCACCAACGTGATGTTCGCGCATTCGATGTGCTGCTTCGAGTACGGATAAATCGGGTTCCGCGATGACGACCGACCGCGTACATAATTTTCCAACGTTCATTCCTGATGATTAAGCAAGTCCCGTACCAATAGGCTGTTGGTTTTCAAAGTGACCTCGCTTTATGTATTATCGTTGCGAATGGTTACGAGCAAAACGAGCGCTGGGCTTCTCATGTGTCGTCGGAGCGACGTTGGTCTCGAGGTGTTTTTGGTTCATCCCGGCGGTCCGTTTTTCGTGCATAAGGATGACGGTGTTTGGACTATCCCAAAGGGACTGGTAGGCCCTGGGGAGGATCTGCTCTTGGCAGCGCAGCGCGAATTCAACGAGGAGACGGGATTTCGCGCAGAGTCAGACCGTTTTGAGCCGTTGGGCACGATCCAGCAAAAAGGCGGAAAACACGTTCACGCCTGGGCGTTTCTCGGTGAATGGGATCCGACTACGGTGCGTAGCAACACGTTTGAGCTAGAGTGGCCACCGCGATCGGGGAAGATCGTCTCATTTCCGGAGATCGATCGCGCAGAATTCTTTGATCTGGAACGGGCCCGTCGCAAGATTCTCCCAGCGCAATCGCCTTTTATCGACCGCGCGCTGGAAGTGTTTGCACAGTCGTTGGACTGAACAGCGGTCTTGTTCAGATTGGGGAAAACTGCGCAAGAGCCCGATAATTTCCACGCTCAGTGCGGGTCGGGGTGCGAGAGGGGCGCCGGGGCAATCGGCTTTGGCTCCGGTGGTTCTGCGCCCGGACCCAGTGGGGCTGGTGGAGGACCGCACGCTAGCACTGGACCTGTGCTGGCGAGCAGCCAGGTCACAGCAAGGACTTTTCTGAGCAACCGGCCAAAGCGCATCGTAATAACCTCCCATTGTCTGCCCCGCGATCCATCGCACCGAGCCACGTTGTGAGCTTCGCGCTTCGCTCGGTATTCGCGTCGCGCGCCTCGCTCGGTCCGGCGTAAGCGATGCGCTCTAGTCAAAATTCACCTCCGGTACCGCTTTCACCTTTTGATCCGCCTCGAAGTAAACGCGAGCCTCGAAGTTGAACAGACTTGCCAGCAGGTTGTTGGGGAACCGCTTCACATACTTATTGTACGCTCGTACTGCATCATTGTAGCGCTTGCGTTCAACGGTAATCCGATTCTCTGTGCCCGCGAGTTCGTCCTGGAGCCGAACAAAGGTTTGATTCGATTTTAGGTCGGGGTATCGTTCAGAAATCGCCAACAATCGACCAAGAGCCGAACTCATTGCCGCGTTTGCCTCGGCTGCCTCGGCTGGATTTCCTTTGGCGCCGATCAGCTTCGAACGCGCTTGCGCAACGGCGGTAAAGATTTCTTTTTCGTGGGTAGCGAACCCCTTTACGGTTTTCACGAGGTTTGGGATCAGATCTGCTCGTCGTTGAAGAACATTCTCCACTTGGGCCCATGCGCCGTCGATGTTTTCGTTCGTATCGACGAAATGATTGTACTTTGCTTTGCATGTGCCACCAAAGATGACAAACACCAGCGCAATTCCAATGGCGACCATCAAACTTTTTTTCATAAGATGTTGCTCCTTTCTTGAATCGCAAACTGATCGACAGCGCTGACTGCCGCGCTGAGTTGTTCGTAGTACGAAGCAAATAGGGACTGGAGAGGTGTGGTTGGTTTTTGCTTATGCTTGAGTTTTTCGACCTGCTCAAAAGCGCTCACATCGAGGTTTGCCTGGTGACAGAACGAACGAACGACATCGGCATCATGGACTGGAACCGTTTCTCCGGTGAGATGCAGGCAGCCGCGGAACACCGGAACAAAGGCAGAAAACGAGTCCGATAGTAGTCGCTCAAGATCTCTAGGACGAGCGGCCTCCAAGTACGCTTCCCGGAGTCGTAGCATTTTTTCGCGCAGTTCTCGTTCGCATTGAATCCGCAGATGATCAGTATGAACGACGAGATTGGCGAAGGGATTCTTTCCGTGTAACACGATATGGTGCTTCACGATATCGAGAAACTCGATCGGAAAGACATCGGCTGCCTCGACAAGGACCTTTGGGGAGAACACCCGGGGCATTGGTTGGTGTTTGCGTAGCCACCAGCGTATCGGTTCGCGAATTGTTGTAAGGGAACCGAGCGATAGATCTCGCAACACAATGAGTACGTGGAATTCACTTTTTTCCTCGTAAAAGTCACCGTGTGCCGCCGCGCCATAAATGACGAGGCTGGACAGCTGGTCTCCAGAAGATTTGACCATGCGTTCGCGCAGTCGAGTCAGTACCGGATTTTCGGTGATTGGAGAAATATCCGGTTCACTCCCAGAATTATCGCGATATGGCATCAGAAGCTCCTCCCGGCGCCCCCGCCACCAAATCCCCCGCCACCAAAGCCGCCAAATCCTCCACCGCCGCCAAATCCCCCGCCAAATCCCCCGCCCCGACGGCCACCGTGTAACAAGTTGGCCAACAGTACGAAGAAGAACCAGCGAGGGTGGCGGATGGCCAGATACAACACTGCCAACATCGCTAGAACGGAAAAGACAATGGAACCGACGCTGCGCCGTTTGGGTTTGCGCTGACGCTGGTCCAAAACTGCTCCGGAAAGATCTACCTGGAACTCCTTTGCCGAGGCAGCAGCGAGTGCGGCACTCGTTCGGACGATTGCGGTCGAATAATCGTTACGCCGAAGGTAGGGGACCGTTTCGGTGTCTAGAATGCCACCGATCCGTCCATCTGGTAAGTACCCTTCCACCCCATACCCGGTAGCAATAAAGATTTTGCGCTCGGCAATCGCGAGTGCGATCACGATACCGCGATCTTCCTTGTCGCGACCAGCGCCCCAGCTTTGGCCGACACGTACCGCAAGTTCTTCGATCGTCTCATCTTGGAGGGCTTCTACAGTGATTATGACAATCGCGACGCCAGTTTTTGCGAACAGTTCCTGGTGCAAAGACTCCATTGTCGCGACATCTGAATGCGAGATTACGCTGGCTGTATCGTAGACCAAACGATTGGTTCGCGGTGGGATCGGGGTTTCCGCCGCGCTGAGCGATGGCTGCCCAAGGACCAGAATAACCATGAGGACAAATACCCGTCTTGGGACAACCCATGTTGTGTCAATTCCCAATACGGGCATGATCAGGCTTTGCACCTTCGTGTTTGCGTATGTTTTCGATTCAGCACTCAAACGGGAGCCTGATGCAAATAACGATCCCACCTCGTGGCGTTCTCTGGTTTTGCTATTTCGCACCCGGAGCGCTGCGGAAAAATTCGCAGCTTTGCGAGCAAACTCACGGAGCACATCAGGTCACTTTAGACCTAACCCACTATAAGACGATCCTGACCCGCGCACTCCTGACCCGCGCACTTGGGATCAATGAGGATGTAGAAGTCGACGCTGTCACGATTTCAGTACAGGCCAGCGATATGTTGGTCTTGTCCACAGATGGTTTGCACGATGAAGTTGGTGAAGAAGAAATCCTCGATACCTTAGCGACAGTTGCGTTGAAAGATACCCCCAAAGCACTCATCGATTTAGCCAATGAACGCGGTGGGCGGGATAATATTACAGTCGTTGTGATTCAGGTCTGAGAGATCCCCGACAGTCCGTCAGAGCGGGGCCCACGCGATTTGATAGTTGGCACCGCGTGTCGGGTTGTTCGCGTCGCCATAGTAGTTCAAGATACGAAGCTTGACATAGTTGTCGTCGGCAAGGCGTAGGACGTAAACTTCATTTTTCGGGGTAAGTGTGCCTGGGGAGGGAATGTACCATTCTCCAATGGCTGTCAGTGGTCCGCCGATCTGGTCCGTTACCAATGCGCAGGTTTCGGTTGCCCAATCGTCGGCGAGAAAGCTGGATGGTATCTCTGTAACCTCTGCGAGCGAATCGGCTTGAACGCGGGCGACGGTTACATTACCGGTTCCCGAATCTCCGCTGTTTATTCGCACCACGTAGCGTTTGAACGCGATATCCCAGTCGGTCGAGTCAAACGAGTCTGGATCTGAGATGGATATCTTTTCCGCCGTGGTGTCATTTGAAAAACGAAGATAGACAAAAGGCTCGAGGGCAGCGTTATTGAGGCCGCCTGCGGTTGCATCGACGGCAAGCTCGTTATGATCTTCGACAATTTCGCTAGTTGTACTTCGCGAGGACACCAAATCGACGGGTTGGTAGCTGGTTGGTAGGACATTATAGGGGTCGCATTCTTGTTGCGAATTGGTTTCGTCACTCGTTTCTGGGGTTCCACCGCATGCTGCGATGAGGATCAGAAGGGTGGCGAGAAGGGATTTGTCCAGCATATAAGGAATCAAGTGCAAAACTGATTCCAGTCTATGTTGCTGATTATTATGGCTTATTTTTAGAATGTGCGGGGATTGTTCGCCTCATCGTTGGGGGGCGGGCACCCACTACCTTGATGTGCGGTATACCGGTTGGGTGTCGGGTCCTCTGCGCGGAATCACTTGCCAAGGGAACGGCAAAGCTTGGGGATGCGATCGAGGCAGTTAGAGAGTGAGTCCAACGCTTAAGAGCTTGTCCAATGTTATTAATGGATTAGCAAATTGTCATACGAATGAAGTAGGCTGCTGGGCAGTTGGTGCCCTGATCACTCAGAGCTGAAAAGGGAACCCGGTTCGAATCCGGGGCTGCCCCGCAGCGGTATGCGAAAACGAACTCCACATAGAAAGACACTGACCGGATTTGGTTGGGAAGTCGTGGAAAGTAGGAACCCGATTGTATCGGCGTGTTCGCGAGCCCGAAGACCTGCCAACGATCGCAGTCAGGCACTGCCTGCCTGCATCACGACCCACACGCCACGAGGGATGGCAGGTCGGCTCCATTGCAGGTCTCTGTTAGGACTTACTAGCAGGTCTCTATTGGGACTTACTAGCAGGTCTCTATTGGGACTTTCTAGTCATCGGAACCGATCTACCCCCTTAGGTGCAGGTGTATTGTCCGCGGGGGCATCGGGTCGGGCTATTGGTAGGAGGGCGCTTCAGAATGTTGCGTTCGCCATAGGCCTCTCTTTCTCCCGCATCGACTTTGGTTGCAGACAACCGATGCTTGTAGAAAAGGAGAGGCTCAATGGTAGGTTCCCAGTCCCCGGCTAGTGCTCACAATCGCAGCCTAGGCGGTACCACGAATAACCGCAACGATGGCGCTGCGGAGTTTCTTCATCCGCCGTCGGGCGAAGGGGGGATGGCGGACAGCTTGCCTTCGCCGATCATGCGGGTCAAGAAGCGCAGCGGTCAGAGTCAGGCGGTCGACGTCAACAAGATTGTTCGCGCGGTCAGTCGATGTGCAGTTGGACTGGAGTGCGTCGATTCGATGCGGGTCGCAACAAAGACCATTAGTGGTTTGTACAACGGGGCATCTACCCAAGAACTCGATCGGCTATCGATCCAAACTGCTGCCGAACTGATCGTAGAAGATCCGCAGTATTCGCAGTTGGCGGCAAGATTAATGGCGACATATATCGATAAAGAGGTGCGTTCTCACAATATTCACGCGTTTTCGCAGTCGATTATCAAGAATCATGAGCTCGGTCTGATTAGCGAACCGCTGCTTCGTTTTGTCCTGGCCAATACACGCAAGCTTGACCAGGCGTTATGCATCGAAAACGATTGCGAGTTCGAGTATTTCGGAATTCGTACCCTGTACGATCGGTATCTGCTCAAGCATCCTCAGAGTCGTTTGGTGGTAGAAAGTCCGCAATACTTTTTTATGAGGATTGCGTGTGCTCTTTCTGCCAGTGTGTCTGGTGTCATTGAGTTGTATCTGATGATGTCCCGTCTGGAGTATCTGCCAAGTTCTCCGACACTATTCAACGCGGGGACCTCGCATGAGCAGCTGTCCAGCTGCTTCTTGCTAGACTCTCCCGAGGACCATCTAGAGAGCATCTATCAGCGATATGTCGATGTCGCGTTGCTGTCAAAATTTTCTGGCGGTATCGGTTTGGCGTATCATCGGGTCAGATCTCGAGGATCTCTGATTGAAAGTACCAATGGCCTGGCGACTGGTATTGTGCCGTGGCTCAAAACGCTCGATTCGTCAGTTGCTGCGGTCAATCAGGGCGGTCGTCGCAAGGGCGCATGTTGCGTCTACCTCGAACCCTGGCACGCGGATATCGAGGAGTTCCTCGAGTTGCGGGACAACACTGGCGATGAGGCAAAGCGAACCCACAATCTCAATCTAGCCAATTGGATCCCCGATCTATTTATGCGTCGGGTAGAGGCAGACAAGGCGTGGAGTCTGTTTGATCCCAAGGATGTTCCCGAGTTGCCAGATCTCTACGGGGATGCGTTTGATAAGGCGTATTGCGCTGCTGAGGCTGCAGGGTTGGCCGCGTGCGAAGTGAGTGCTCGAGATCTGTACGCCCGCATGATGAGGACCCTCGCACAAACCGGGAATGGATGGATGGCGTTCAAGGACAAGTCGAATGTCGCTTGCAATCAAACCGCCGAACCTGGGGCTACTGTGCATTTGTCCAATCTTTGCACCGAAATTCTTGAGGTGACCTCTAGCAGCGAGACTGCGGTTTGCAACCTCGGATCGATCAACTTAAGTCGGCACATGACGATAGACGAGGCTGGAACCCTGCAGTTTGGGTTCGACAAACTGCGCACGACGGTAGCCGTCGCGGTACGCCAATTGGATAGCGTCATCGACCGGAATTATTATCCGATAGAATCAGCCGCCACATCGAATAAAAAGTGGCGGCCGGTTGGGCTCGGTATGATGGGGTGGCAAGACGTTCTGTTTCAATTGCGACTGCCTTTCGACAGCGAGGAGGCCATCCGCTTATCCCGGCAGATCTCCGAGGAGGTTTATTTTGAGGCGCTGAGCACCTCGGTGGCTTTGGCCAAGGAGCATGGTGCTCATCCGGCGTTTCCGCAAACTAGGGCCGCGCGTGGGCAACTGCAATTTGATTCTTGGGGGGTGAGCCCCTCGCAACCCGAGCGATGGGATGCGTTGCGCGCTGACATTCGCGAGCATGGATTAAGAAACTCACTGCTGATCGCTATTGCGCCGACAGCCACCATTGCCTCGATCGCTGGATGTTATGAGTGCATCGAACCGCAGGTCTCATGCCTGTTTAAACGAGAAACCCTGTCCGGCGACTTTTTGCAGGTGAATCGATATCTGATCGCGGATCTAAAGCGCGCAGGGATGTGGGACGAGACCATGCGGACAAAATTGAAGCAGGGGGAGGGGTCAGTCAAAAATGTACACGGACTGTCCGACGAACTGAAACATCTCTATCGCACCGCCTGGGAGCTGCCCATGAAAGCGATCATTGACCTCGCAGCGGAGCGCGGAGCATATATCGATCAGAGTCAATCTCTAAATCTTTTTGTTGAAACGCCAAACATTGCGAGACTGTCTTCGATGTATTTTTATGCTTGGAAGCGAGGGCTCAAGACCACCTACTATCTACGCTCTCGTCCGGCAACACGAATTGCCAAGACAACAGTCCAAGAATCTGCGCACAAAGATGCTGATGCGTTGATTTGCTCCCTCGAAAATCCAGAAAGTTGTGAGGCCTGTCAATGAGTTACGTAAGTCGCCCCGATACCATTCTCGATCCCGGGATGTGCCTGACCTTGCGCCCAATGGCGTATCCCAAGTTTTATGAGATGTATAAAAATGCCATCAAAAACACTTGGACAGTCGAAGAAGTCGATTTCTCCACAGATATTGACGATCTGGCTCGCATGTCCCCGGCAGAAAAGCACTTGATTCATCGCCTGGTCGCTTTTTTTGCAACCGGAGACTCCATCGTTGCCAACAACTTGGTTTTGAACCTCTACAAGCACATCAATGCGCCTGAGGCTCGGATGTACTTGTCCCGCCAGCTTTACGAGGAGGCCCTTCACGTACAGTTTTACCTGACACTTCTAGACACCTACGTTCCGGACCCCGGCGAGCGGCACCACGCTTTTGCGGCAATTGAGACGATTCCCTCGATCCGTCATAAGGCCAAATTTTGTCTCCGCTGGATGGACTCGATAGAGCAAATCACCCGCATCGAAAACCAGCAGGATCGCGCAAATTTTTTGCTCAACCTGATCTGCTTTGCGGCATGCATTGAGGGACTATTCTTCTTTGGTGCATTTGCATATGTGTACTTTTTGCGATCGAGGGGACTCCTCAATGGCCTCGCCACCGGTACCAACTGGGTGTTTCGGGATGAGAGTGCGCATATGGCATTTGCCTTTGAAGTTGTTGAAACGATTCGGCGCCAAGAACCACAGCTCTTTGACAATGATCTAGAGGAACGGGTGCGCAAGATGCTGAGCGAAGCTGTGAATGCTGAGACCCAATTTGCCCAGGACTTGCTCGTCGGGGGCATCGTCGGGTTATCACAGCGCGACATGCGCCAGTATCTGGAGTATTGTGCAGATCAACGGCTGCAGACTTTAGCCATCAAGCCTCTCTACAACGCGAAAAATCCATTTTCGTTTATGGCTCTCCAAGACGTGCAAGAGCTGACGAACTTTTTTGAGCGACGAGCATCGGCCTACCAAATGGCCGTGGAAGGCGATGTTGTATTAAACGGGGCATTTTAGTGTCTTCGGCTTAGTAGTGCCTGGGGTAACTCAGCAGCAAGTAGAGATGGATCATTCGACCGAGCGGGGGGAGCGAAGTGGAGATACGCTGCCTTTCCTCGTATCAACTCGTCTCATCATGGTTTCTGTAACGGCAGACATTGAAAATGGATCTATTCAAGCGTAATTCGTTGTGTGTTTACGGCGATGTTAGATTTGCATCTCTCTGTAATCAATAGGGTTTTCGGGGCAGTTCTTGTAGGTGGGTATCCAACGATGCTATAGGCCCCAGCTGTAACAAGGAGCTTTCGTGTACCGGTCAAAGGCAACGAACAAACTTGGGTTTACCGCAGTCATTCTCGCCGCCGGCAGAGGCAGTCGCATGGGCGACCATACCGATGACGTGCCAAAATGTCTGATTGAGGTGCTTCCTAATGTGACGATTTTGGGGTTGCAGCTCGATCAGTTAAAGCGTTGCGAGGCGGTTACCCGGATCGTTGTTGTCGCGGGGTATCAGATTGAGCGCGTGGAGCAATTTTTGGCGCAACGTGGAGATACGCAGGTCGAAGTCTTATTTAATCCGTTTTTTGACGTTTCTAACAATTTACACTCCCTATGGCTGGCACAGCGCGAGCTTGAGGGTGGTGGTCTGATCATTAACGGTGACGATCTGTTTCACCCCGAGTTGATTTCCCGAGTTCTACCTGCCAGTGCCGATATCGCTGTGACGATTAGTCGCAAGGATAGTTACGACGATGACGATATGAAGGTGCAGTTAAATGGTGACCTTCTTACTCGGATCGGAAAAGACATTCCCTTATCTGAGGCGGAAGGGGAGGCGATTGGGATTATTCGGCTTAGCGCATGTGGTGCCGCCCAGCTTGCTACCGCGGTGGAGCGCATTGTTCGCACGGGCAATCGGTCCAGTTTCTACCTACTTGCTGTGCAGGCGCTGATTGATGGTGGTACTCCAGTCGCGGTGCAGGATATTAGTCCATTGCCCTGGGCTGAAGTTGACGAACCATCGGACCTCGCCGCGGTTCGAGATTGCGTGTCTGATTTTTTGTCACCAACGTCTGACCGAGCACGATCCATTGCTTAAGTGGACAGCTCGACCGTCATTGCCCGAGGTGTGGGCCTCACCGTCCTGGGCTACATCGGTAAAATCGCCAGGCCTGTTGCGCTAGCAATATTTCCACGCCTATTTGGCCTGGAGGCTGTCGGGACTCTGCTGGTCGTCTGGTCCTATGCCCTAATCGTGTCTCAGATTGCCGCCCTCGGGTTTGAGAAAGGCCTTCAGTGGTTTTTGCCAGGGGCGGAGGAACGGCAGCGTATCCGCTATGTCGCGGCCGCATTGCGGGCCTCACTCATTGTTAGCACGATCGCGACCATTGGTCTTAGTGTTTGTCTTTCCTACCTATTTGAGATTCCCGAGGGGCAAACGTTTTTTGTTTTGGCAACAATATTTTTGTCCACGCCAACGCTCGCGTTTTTGATCGTAAGCCTCAATGCGATTCGAGCGACAAAAAAGCTCGGTGCACTGGTGTTTTCGCGTAGCATCGTGGAGCCGGTCGGGTTTTTGGTGTTTGGGCTCGGTCTTGCGGTGTTTACCCGTGACCCTGGGGCGCTACTCTTGGCGCAGCTGCTTGCGATTGTTGCCGCAGCGATTGCCGCGCTGCGATCCTTGTCGAAACATTTTCCTTTTGGGGTGCTTTGGAAAGAAGTGTTCAAAGGAAAATCGCTTCCAACCGGGTCGCTGGTACGCTTTTCCGCAATGCTTGGCGTCGCGGAAGCGGCCAGGATCGTTATGCTCCGTGTCGGTGTCCCCGTCGTGGGGGCAGTGCTGGGCAACGCGGCCGCTGGTGCTTACGGAATCGCCCGCGAAATTGCCACCGCCCTCGTCAAGATCTATCAAAGTTTTGATCAAATCCTCGCCCCGGTCGGGGCAGAGTTACACAAACAGCGCGATTCGCGGGAAATGTCTCGCATCGTGACTCTCGCGGTGCGATGGAGCATGGCGCTCGCGACCCCGTTAACTCTGGTCCTTATCGTCTTAGCCGAACCTGTGTTGGCGATGTTTGGCGTCGCGGCGGCGCTAGGGCCCGCGCTAGGCATTCTCGCTGCCAGCAGAGCGTTTGATTGCGTCGCCGCGCCTGCGACCATCTTATTGGGCATGACAGGACGGGCGCGGGCAGTGCTTGTCAACACCCTTTGCGGTGTTGTCGTCACAGCAATTGCGTTCGCTATATTGGTCGTGCCGCTTGGAACCGTCGGGGCTGCATTGGCGACAACTCTTGGGCTCACAACGACCAACGTTCTGGGCATGGTGCAGTTTGCGCGTTGGGAGCGGGTGAGTCTGTTTAGCTGGGGCATCGCGAAAGTGGCGATTGCCGGCGGTGTCGCCGCGGCGGCACTATTTGGCTTGTCTCCAACCCTAGATGGCTTATCTGCATCTTCGCCGGTTTTGGCGGGGTTGGTTGTCGCTGGTTGGGCGCTCGGGTATGTGGTGATTCTGTGGGGTTTAGGCTTGCTCCCAGAAGAACGTCAGCTGCTTCGATCGAAGCCGATGTTTCGGGCGATCGGCGCATTTTGGCGGCGAAAATGTTGAAATCTTATGAAGGACGACCGGCTTGATTGTGTGCTATACACGGCCGGTCTGTCGCTTAGCCCGGAACGTTATGGATGCGTATGGAGATTACCAAAAGAATTGGTTTTACACGGGGATTTTTGACCGCAGCGAATACTGGTTGTATTTGCCAAAATCCCCGTGTAGGGGCAAGGACTTTGGTGAGGATGTGCGCAGAGCGTGACGTTCCCGAGCAAGATAAGGGATTCGCATGACCTGTGTGCATGTACTGGAACAAAATGTAACCAAGCAACACCGGATTCTCGGACTACGACTCGCGCAACATACGCAGGTCATTAGCAAGCGCGCGGGGTTCCCGGTTGTGAAGTCCACCCCCGATAGCGGGGATGTCATTGTTGTCGATCAAGACGTCGCGGTATCGAAGCAAGCGCTTTTAGACCTCGCTGACCAAAAGCGACCAAAGGACGGCATTGTCCTATCAGCAGAAGGAGGCGTCGCGCGTGTCGACGCACAGGCGTTACAGCGTGATGTAAACTCCGTCGCAGACCTCGCCACTGCGCAAGAACCGCGCAGTACGGTAACGGTGAAGACGATCCGCGTCACCGGACGTAAAGATCGACGCAAGGCCGCTACGATGCTTCTTCGCGATGCCTGCAAGAAGCTAAAGCCAGGGGACTTTTTTGGTGTCATCAATCGCGAGCTGACACTCCCTTTGACTCGATGGTTGGCTCCTACCCGGCTTTCGCCCAATGCGATTTCTGTGATCGGCTTTATGTTTGTGATCGCGGCTGCATGGCCACTTGCCGGTGGGACCTATGCGACCTTTCTGCTGGGGGGCTTTTTGCAGTGGTTTGGATCGTTGATGGACGGCGTGGATGGAAAGATCGCTCGTCTCAAGGGGCAGCAAAGTCCGTTTGGTTGTTGGTTGGATACGATTTTGGACTATGCGTACTATCTGATTTTGTTGGGCGCGATTACGGTTGGGACTGCGAAAACCTATCCTGCCGCCGCATTGGTGATCGGCGGTGTGGCGGTCCTTGGCGCGTTGATCTCAGTTTTGTTTTTGGGCCGCATGCGCTCGCGCTTGGCGCCACCGGATCATCCTGAGCAATTTGGACCGCGCATGTATGCGTTTTTGGACAGGCACAAATCGGACCTTATCTTAGGGTTTGGTCATCGTACGATTCGTTGGGCGACCCGCGCTGCGCTTCCTCATATCGTGTTTGTTGCCGCGATCCTGGGCATTCTTCCTGTGCTACTTGTCGTTGCCGCGCTCGGCTCTCACCTGATCTGGCTGATCGCATTGCGTGTAAACCGGCTGTCTGTCGCCGAAAATTTGGCCGCTAAACCAACCTAGTCCCTAGGGGAGAGTATGAACGATACGATTCAAACCTTCGGTTATCCCAAGACGCTGATCGCAGAGTATTCGAACTGGGTTGTTTTGTTGCGGCCATCGCAGGTTACGCTCGGATCCCTAGTGCTTGCTTGCAAACAGTCGGTGACGAGTTTCTCCGCGATGGATGAGCACGCATTTGCAGAATTGCGGGCAGTCTCGACTGACATCGAGACAACTTTGGCGAAACTGTTTTCGTACGAGAAGATTAACTATCTCATGTTGATGATGGTCGACCCCCATGTGCACTACCATGTTCTCCCTCGATACTCTGAACCTCAGACCTTTGGCGATCACTCTTTTCTCGATCACGGTTGGCCAGGACCGCCCACACTTGGCAACGGAAACGCGATCGACGCGAATATTACTGAGCAGCTACTAAAAACACTAAAGTCCGCTTGGCCGACTTCGTTGTCGTAGCCGGGCGCTTTGTAGTAGATTGGGTTTGCATGCTTCCTCGTGTCACAGGTTGTTCGATCGACCGGGTCGAGGGAAGCGCACTGCACGATTCGTCGGATGTTGTCGCGACGGAAGAACCGCTTGAAGTTCGGCTTGGGTTCCCCCTCGGGGATGGTCGGGTGCACAAAAGCATCTCGGTTACGATGCGGACGCCGGGCGATGATTATGTCTTAGCAATCGGTTTTTTGCTTAGCGAAGGGATTATTAAGAGTCCCGAGGACATTGATTCGGTACAGCATTGTGGTCCTGCTGTGGGGGATAAAAAACTACGCAATGTTGTTCGGGTAGAACTCCGCTCCAATATCGAATCGGAGCTGCAGCGGCTAGAGAGACATTTTTATACGACATCTAGCTGTGGTGTGTGCGGAAAAACATCGCTTGAGGCACTTCGAACGCAGGCGCAGTGGAGCTTGGCTGATAACGCATTTTCTGTTGTCCCAGATGCCCTCTATCGGTTACCAGCACAGCTGAGACAAGCGCAGCAGGTATTTGCGCAAACCGGTGGTATACACGCTGCGGGATTGTTTGACGCCGCAGGGGATTTGGTTGCCATAAACGAGGATGTGGGGCGGCACAATGCGCTCGATAAACTGATTGGCACTTTGTTTCTCGCTGAGAAACTGCCGCTGCGCAACTACGGAATTTTAGTGAGTGGTCGGGCTAGCTTTGAGTTATTGCAAAAGGCTTCCATGGCTGGATGCCCGCTTCTCGCGGCGATTGGAGCGCCATCAAGCTTGGCGATAGAGCTCGCTCAAGAATTCGACATGACCTTGATTGGGTTTCTGCGCGACGGACGATTTAACATTTATTCAGGTGCCGTTAGGCTGCAGGCATGATCGTAGGTTTGTGATGGAAAGATTGGACGATACAGACGATCAAAAAATGCGAAAATTGGCGGTTAGTGCCCCTAAACGAGCCGCTGCTGGTGTTACCGGGATTGCGGTCAGTGCCAGCGCCATCGTGAAGAAAGTTGGGTTGAAAAAGGGGGCCAAACTACTGTTGCAGGTGAACAAGCAGCGCGGTTTTGATTGTCCAGGGTGTGCATGGCCAGATCCGCTTGCGCGCCGTAGTTGGTTTGAATTTTGCGAAAATGGTGCCAAGGCAGTCGCGGACGAGGCGACGCGAAAACAAATCACAGCCGATTTTTTTTCGCAGTGGTCGATCGAGCAACTGGCGGCCCAAAGTGGGCAATGGCTAAATCAACAGGGACGTTTAACGCAACCGATGTTGCGTCGGCAGGGCGCTGACCACTACGAGCCGATCTCCTGGTCTGATGCATTTGATACGATTGCACGCGCGCTCCAGTCGCTCGACTCGCCACACGAAGCAGCATTTTACACGTCGGGAAGGACCAGCAACGAGGCGGCATTTCTCTATCAGTTATTTGTGCGTCGCTTCGGAACCAACAACTTGCCTGATTGCTCCAATCTCTGCCATGAATCCAGCGGGCTTGCGCTGTCCCAGGCAATTGGTTCTGGTAAAGGGACTGTCACCTTGGAGGACTTTGACCTCGCTGACGCGATTTTTGTGTTTGGGCAAAATCCCGGCTCAAACCACCCGCGGATGCTGACAGCTCTGCAGCGGGCCAAGCGCCGTGGCGCCCGGATTGTGAGCATCAACCCCCTTGATGAGACTGGGCTCAAGCGTTTCAAAAATCCACAGGAGGTTCGCGGCATCCTTGGGACCGGGACACCTTTAGCGGATCTCACACTGCGGGTTCGCATTAATGGCGATGTCGCCCTGCTCAAAGGGATTCTCAAGGAGATGCTGGAGCAGGAGCGTGAGGGTCGGGATGTTCTTGACCATGAGTTTATTGATCGGTACACGAGTGGTTTTGATGTGTTTCGCCAAGATATCGAATCCGTCGGTTGGGACGTGATCGTTTTAGCGAGCGGAGTCGAGCGAGAACAAATTCGTCAAGCCGCCGATATCGCCGCACAATCGAAGGGCACGATCTGCTGTTGGGCAATGGGGCTTACCCAGCACAAGAATGCAGTTGCGAATATCCAACAAATTGTCAATTTACTGCTTCTCCGCGGCAATCTCGGCAAACCCGGTGCTGGAGCATGCCCCGTGCGCGGCCACAGTAACGTGCAGGGCGACCGGACGATGGGGATTTGGGAGCGTCCAACCCGCGAGTTTTTAGACGCTCTCGCCAAAGAATTTGGTTTTCATCCGCCTGAAAGCCCAGGTTTCGACTCGGTGAATACAGTCAAGGCAATGCACGCTGGGAAGATCAAAGTTTTTGTTGCATTGGGGGGAAACTTTGCCCGGGCGACTCCGGACACGAACTATACCTACGATGCCTTGAAGCGTTGTGCCCTGACGGTGCAAATATCGACCAAACTCAATCAATCTCATGTTCGCACTGGCCAAACGGCGTTAATTCTTCCCGCTCTTGGGCGAACTGAATTAGATGTTCAGCCTAGCGGGCGTCAGTTCGTCACCGTCGAGAACTCCATGGGCGTGGTGCACAGATCTCAGGGGAGCATGACACCGGCATCGCAGCAGCTGAAAAGTGAGGTGCGAATCGTCGCAGAGATGGCTGCTGCGACGCTGGGGGAAAGCGATCCGGTTGATTGGTTGGCTATGGCGGACAACTATAGCCACATTCGGGATCACATCGCCCAGGTTGTGCCGGGTTTTGATCGATTCAATGAGCGCATGGAGGGAGGCAATGGCGTCATGGTTCTGCCGCATCCCGTACGGGACACCCGAGAGTTTCGCACCGCGACCGGGCGAGCCCAATTTACGGTTCATCCTATCGACCCTGTTGTTGCCCCGCACGGAAGCTTCTTGATGACGACATTGCGCAGTCACGACCAGTTCAATACAACGATATACAGTCTCAATGATCGCTACCGCGGGATTCGCAATCGTCGGCGCGTATTGTTTATGAACGCAAAAGATATTGATGCTGCGGGCGTTTCCGATGGGGCGCTGATCGATATTACAAGTCACTTTCAAAAACAAACACGGCGGGTGGAAGGGTTTCGCGTTGTGTCGTACGATATTCCCCGCGGCTGCGTTGCTTCTTATTTTCCAGAGACGAATGATCTCGTGCCAATCGATAGTGTTGCTGAGGGGAGCAATACCCCCGCATACAAGTCTGTCGTTGTCAGCATTGTCCCTGCAGGTGGTGAATAGGATGGTGTCCTGCCGGCAAGGTGGTATTGAATAGTGCGATGGGTGAGCTTGTTGCTCACGAATCGCCGTGTGCACGTCGTGAATAGTGTCCTGTATCGGACTATTTTGGCGAGCGTTTGCTATGATGGTCACTCCCCAATAGGAGAGAGAATATGGCTGACTTTGTGGCGATTTTTAATGCTAGTTTTGAGCGTGTGTCGGAGTCGAGATTGGAAGGGACATTTTTTCGCCAGTTCTATGCGTTCTTCATTGGGTCCTCTGAAAAGATTGCGGAGAAGTTTAAGAATACGGATCTAGAACGACAGCGAGGAATGTTGCGGATTTCTCTGATCGAAATGCTGGCGTTTTCAACGAGTCATAGGAGTACGCCATACATGGATATGCTGGCGGCGATTCACAGCAAGACGGACAAAGACATCACACCGGGGATGTACGATGCGTGGTTAGACGCGATTTTGAAAACGGTGAAGCAGGTCGACCCAGAATACAGCGACGACGTAGCGCTCTCCTGGAAGATCATACTATCTCCAGGGATCGAGTTTATGAAGCATCACTACGAGTGAGCAGGCTAGGGGGGCTTGGCCACCCGTTGTTGATAAGAGGGGGGCAACCTGGGGACTTCTCGCTCACGCCTCGCTCGTCCGGTTTTTGAGATGAGCTCTAGTAAGACTGTTTTACAAGTCGTCTGGGAATATCCATGCGATCGTATCTTGCCACCGGGGGCCGTGAATCAGAGGGAATTTGAGTTCAAAAGCATCTCCGTCACGGAAGAGATGCTCCTGGTGCTCTTTTAACCATTGCTGATAGACAGGGATTGCAGTGGCACCCTCTGATTGCATCTTGTTGTCGAGGTCCAGAAACTCCAAAAAGCGCTCGATGGGTGCTCGATTAACAGTCGGGATTTCTTTAACAAGCGATTTATAGTTGCGTTGTTGGTTGTCGATCGCTTGATACATAGAGAGAGCCTGGTTTTCCTCACCGGGATACACTTGGGCCAAATATTCGGCAATGGTTGTGGCAAAGTCGCGATTCGGATTCCATAACCACTGGCTCTGGCAGTAGATCACGAGACCGTCGGGAAAAAAGCTTTTGGGGGTTTGGCACGACATGATTCCGTGGGCGTCGTGGGCTCGCATCCACTGTAGATCTTCATACATGACGCGAATCAATGACAGTGGACTATGCATCCGCCACGGATAGGGCGATAGATAGTATTCGAACAGTGCGCCGGGGATGTAAGGAAACTTTTCTTTCCAGTCACAAAAACGCTGGGCATACTCAGCGTTGGTCGGAAAACGAGTAAAATGGCACCGTGTTTGCGGCTGGAAGTAGGGGGCTTTTGTTGGTGTTTTTTCTGACCAGCCATGCTCAAACGAACGGCCCCAGGGGGCAAACAGTAGGGTCGTATTGCCGGCCATTTGATATGGCATTTTGGGGGGATCGATGACGGAAATATAACAGATGAACTCAACCTGCAGGTGAGGGTGGGTGGTCTTGAGAGCACCGGCAATTCGGTTGACCACGGGAAGATATAAATCCGCTGGTTGGTGAGGTTTGCATCCGTCACATTCGCACCAATTGTTGATGCCATCGGCGAGCCACAAATCTAAGACGTCGATATCATCATTGGCTTGAACATAGTCAAGGACAACCTGTTCCAGTCGTTTTACAACCGACGGTTGTGATAGACATAGATGAGTAAACGCAGGAGAATTGCGAAACAATTTGCGCTCTCCGCGGAGTTGTGCGGTGTCAGTGGCGACGCTCGGAGGGGCCGCGCCGACGTGTGATCCCCAGCCATAGGAGTCAATTCCCAATGCCTTTGGCAGGAGTCCATGACCGCCGCGGTGAAGCAGCATTCCGCGCCTTTTTACTTCCCACGCCGCGGTTTGGCTCCATCGCGTAATCGTTGCCAAATCAAGGTCTTTCTGTTTACGTCGAAAGAAAGTACGGAGGTCTGCGTACTGAAATAGAACTCGATTGTAGTTGTGACGAGCGAGCCAAGCGATAAAATCATGGAGCTCGGTCTGGTCAAAACATCCTTCGACAGCCCAGCCGCGGTAGTGCAATACAGCTGTTTTGCGGATTGGTCTGTCGAATGCTGCGGCGGTAAGAAATCGCGGAATGATGGCGCGCGCATCACCTGGGAAGGGCCATGCAAATCCAAGTGCCCGCAAAGCTGCATAGACGGCGTAGAGTACCGAGCGCCCATTGCTTCCGGTGATATATAGAGTATTGGTAAGGGCAAAGATATGAATCTGATCGCGAATGTCATCAAAGTCGACACGCCCGTAGTGGGGGATCCGTTGATCACGACCAATGACGACTGCGGCCCATGGTACTGGATGCAGACATTTTTGAGTCCAACGCCGCCATTCGTCCTGCGCATAGACAACTGCTAAGGGAACTTTCCCTGACTCCTGGGGAGTGTTCATAGGCATTATGGATTCTAGCGTAACCTTCATGCAATAGGGAGACGGGAATTGGCCGCTAAAGATGCAATCAAAGTGATTGGGGTGCTACTTGCGACTTCTACCCCCACTCCACGGAGTGAACACCCTCAAGTTGGCACAGTCTATCTACAACATCTAGACTTTGCAGTTTTTGCCTGGTTCGGATCGAGAACGCCAGGCGCGTATCTCCAGAGTTTTGGTCTTGGCGGGCGTGCACATCCATAATCTGGATGGAGCTTGTTTTGAACAATGTTTTTGCATGTGCGAGAATTTGCTGACCGTTTGCGCTTGTTGCTGAAATCTCAATGCGCCGGTATACGCGTGATGGAAGTAATCTATCTAGGTAGTTGACTCCCCAGAGGACTGCAACGCAACAGGCGCAGGAGACAATCGCAAGGACGTATTGTTTGTGCCCTAATGCGATACCGATGCCGGCAACAAACCAGATGCAGGCCGCGGTTGTGACGCCGCGAACGAGATCGCCGAGTTTTAGGACAACACCGGCGCCCAAAAAACCAACCCCAGTAACAATCCCCGCTGCGACCCGTCCAGGGTCAAGGCGAATAATGGCCCGGGCTTCGAGGGTCTGAAATGGATTTGCGAGTTGGCTGGATACGATCATGATCAAGGTAGAGCCCAAACAAACAATGATCATCGTCCGGAGTCCTGCGGCACGCCCACGAATTTCCCGCTCTAGGCCGACAAGGCCTCCCAGCAATATGGCAAGCCCAAGTTGGATGAGCACATCGATTTCGAGTGCAAAAAAGGTGTCTCCGAGGCCTATCATCTACATACGCATCCGTGATGTTTCTGGGCTAGGGGTGTCCCGATTATGAATGTACCACCAGATAAACTCCTGAAACCGCAGGGAGCGTTGCTCGTCAGTCACGTAGAACAACTCCTAACCAAAACATCTCTAAGTCGCTGTTTTGGCTCAAAGTTGTCGACAGCAAAAGCTGGCTTAGGGCTATGCTCCCTTCTCACGCCTTCCCTACAATTCCATGTGATTATCTGGAGGCACTGGCACAATCGGGACACCCCCTAGCATATCGTTATGCGCTGCCTGATCCAACAAAGCCCGGCTTGCCCGGGTAGGTGGATCTCCCCCCTAATCCCACGAAGTTACATCGTAGGAGGGACAAAAACTTGGCCCGTATGAGCCCACTTCTTACTCTACGGGTTGTGCGAAAGGTGTTGTCAGAATGGGGTATAACGCCCCGAAAATGGCCAATTCGTATTGGTATGGCGGCGGTATTTGCTGCGGCTCTCGCCTATGTACCGTACCGGGTTGTTGATGGCACCGAAACAATGAAGGTCGATCGCATGGAGGCGCAGCTCGAGCAGATGCGCGAGCAGACGCAAGCACTTCGCGGGTCGAATCGACAATTGCGGCAGCAGATTAGCGCCCTAAAGTATGACATCGGCGCGATCGAAGATATTGCCCGAAACGAATTGGGTTTTGTTCGCGATGGTGAGATCATTATTCGGGTTCGAGAAAGACGACAATGATTCTTCGCCGGGTTGTTCACGTATGGGCACCAATCGTTGTTGCGTTGATATGTGGAATATCGATCGCTTGCGGTGTTATCGATGGCGATCGTCCGTCTTTTGTCGCAACGATGATCCTGTTTGCAATTGTTGCAACGGTGATCTTGGTGTTGTCTCGAAGAGTTTCACCGGGATCCAATGGGCTCGTCCCATCTTTGTGGCTGAAAGGCTCGACGATTGCTGATATTGAGGTATCACTGACTTTTGCAGTGGGGTGCGGCGCCATCATTGCGATGACGGGTGGTCTGCAATCGCCACTGTATCCGCTATTCTACGCGACAATCGCATTTGTTGCGACTTTCTTATCGATCCTTGGAGCAGCTGTGGCGGTTTTTGTCGCATGTCTTTTCGAAGTAGCGTTGGTCACGAGGGCCGGTTTTTCCTCAGTCGCGGTGCTTGATGCAGGATTTCATTTCGCGTTTATTGCCGGGGCGGCAGTTGTTCATATTGTATTTTTGCGTCGACTGGTGATCGCGTGTCGGAATGAGTACTCAGGTCGCTTGGCGGTTGCGATCGCAGAACAAAAGGAAGCGGCTCGGGACTATCGGTTGATTTCTGCTTCACTGAGTAGTGATAGCCGTGCTCCGCGGAGTCGCAAGGAAGAACAGGAAATGCTCGTGAGCGGTGGGGTGCAGGAGATTCGCGCTGCGCTGTATCATCATCTACAGCTATTGTTGCAGACTGTTGAAGCTGAGGCATGTGTTCTTTTGTGGTTGGACGCTAGCGAAAGTAAGCTGAAACTAAAAGAGGTTGCGGCGGGCGATGGGTTCGTTGTTGAGCGTTCGGTTATCGAGGTTGGGGGGGTACTCGGCGCCATTGTGCGCGACAACACTCCCTTGCTTCTTGATAAGGTGCGGTCTGATAAGGTTGCGTATGCTGGGCCAAAACGAAAACAGTTTGCGTTTTGTGGGGTTCCTGTTATTGAGGACGGGCATCTCCGCGGAATCCTGTGTGTAGATCGTCTCGCCCCCTTTGCACCCAAGACTGTCGAGATACTGGAGTCAGCGGCCCGTCAGGTGATGCGAACGATTCGGTCGGAGAATGTATTTTTAGCGGTCGAGCGTGCCAAGTATGAGCATGAGAGATTTTATCATGCCTCGGCGATGCTCTGTGAAGCATTGACACTAGAGCAGGTTATGGAGACGGCTTTTCAAGCTGCGGCTGAGATTGCGGACTACGACGTTGGCGTGATTAGCCTCTACGATCGAGAGCGTAAGCGTCACCGCGTTTGTAGTGTGCGAATTGTGCCTGGTGCAGAGTCTGTTGTATCCAGAGAGCAGTTGGTTGGACTCGAGTTTCGCGACAATACTGGACTTGCCTCCATGGTCGTAAAGAATCGCCATTTCCTACCGGCTGGGGGAGAGTTCCGCGATACGAATCCACCTGTGTATACCAAACGCGTCCGTTTTCGTGGGGCACAGTCGCTACTGGTGTTGCCCCTTTTGAGTGCAGATGAAGCGATCGGTACGGTTTTGCTACTATCGAAAAAGGCGCACCGTTTTGGAAAAGACGTTCGAGAGATGCTGCGCATTATCGCCAATCAGGTTGCGGTGTCCTTGCAGAATGCGCTGATGTACCGAAAAATGGAAACGATGGCGACAACCGATGGGCTCACTGGACTCACGAACCATCGGACGTTTCAGATTCGATTGGGCAATATGCTTGCTCGTGCTGGCCGTCATGGCCACCGTGCTGCGGTGCTGCTTTGTGACGTTGACCATTTTAAAAAAGTTAACGATACCTACGGGCACCAAGTTGGAGATGCAGTGCTCAAGCAGGTCGCTCGAATTCTTCAGCAAGTCGTGCGAAAAATCGACATCACCGCTCGCTATGGCGGCGAGGAATTTGTCGTCGTATTGGAATCCACAAATGAGGCCGGTGCGCTTCGTTTAGCGGAAAGGATCCGCAAGGACGTTGGTGAATTGACGATGGATTCTGAGAGGGGGACTTTTCATGTGACACTTTCGATTGGGGTTGCGGTGTTTCCTGAGGATGCTCGGGATCAGACGTATCTGATCGAGTGTGCCGATAATGCCCTGTATTTCGCCAAAGAGAACGGCAGGAATCAGGTTGTGTCCTACCAAACCTTCCTCGATGCCCGGCGGGGGAAGAAAGCTTCGTGATCGGCCTGTAGTCAAACGTAGGTAGTTAGTCCATTGACAGTACCCACCTTCGATCGAGATCATATTTACTCAATGACTGCTAAGAATTACGTGCTCGATACGAACGTTTTGCTCCATGATCCGCGTGCAATGTACGCCTTTGCCGATAATCATGTTGTCATTCCGATATACGTTCTAGAGGAGATCGACAACTTTAAGAAGGATTTGTCGGAGCTGGGGCGTAATGCGAGGCAGGTTGCACGCCAGCTAGATACCCACCGTGCCGACGGTGGTCTTTCTAGTCCTGTTGCGTTAGAGCAAGGGGGGACGATTCGGGTCGCCCTCGGTCCCACCGCGACTTTAAAATCTGTAGATCCTCGTCGCATGGACAATCTGATCCTAGAGCTTGCATTAAAAGTGCGAGATGCAGAGGCCGATGTGCCAATGATCCTCGTCACCAAGGATGTCAATATGCGGATCCGTGGTGATGCGCTTGGCCTCAACACGGTAGACTACGAACCCGAAAGAATCCAGGTTGATGATCTCTATCCCGGGACCACGGAAGTGACCGTATCCACTGGACTGGTTGATGAGCTGTTTTCACAGCAGCAATTGGCGATAGAGGAGGAGCTATCTGCAAATCAGTTTTGTTCTCATTCAGGAGGAAGAAAATCCTACCCATACAGCGTTGGCACGATACGATGGCGACAAGGAGTCCCTTGTTCCGATTCGCCGATTGCGGGATGGGGTTTGGGGGATACGCCCGAGAAACAAAGAGCAGCACTATGCCCTAGACGCGCTTCTAAACGATGACATTCGATTGGTGACTCTCGTTGGAAAAGCGGGGACAGGAAAAACCTTGCTGGCTTTGGCCGCTGGCTTACAGAAAATCACGGAAGAAAAAGCGTTTCACAAATTACTGGTATCGCGGCCGATCTTTCCGTTGGGGCGGGATATTGGCTACCTGCCCGGCGATATTGAGGAAAAATTAACGCCATGGATGCAACCGATTTACGATAACCTGGAGTTATTGCTGGGGTTGGGAAAGTCAGAGCAGAATAATGGGCGTAGCTATACGGAGTTAATGGATTTGGGCTACATTGAGATTGAGGCGCTTACTTACATCCGCGGCCGATCGTTGCCCAATGTATTTATGATAGTCGATGAAGCCCAGAATCTAACTCCTCATGAAATTAAGACGATCATTACTCGAGCAGGAGAGAAGACGAAGATCATTTTGACCGGAGATCCCAATCAAATAGACAACCCTTACGTGGACGCAACCAATAACGGCTTAACCATTGTGGCGCATAAGTTCAAAAATCAGCCTCTTGCTGCCCACGTTCGTTTAACGAAGGGGGAGCGTTCGGAATTGGCTGAACTTGCGACACAGATTCTCTGACTGAATCTTGGTGGTGGGGCCGGCCAAAAATCTGGCTCCAATGGGCAGGTGCGATTGGCAAGATTAATAAATTCGTGTGGGAGTAAGCACTCTTCGACAAGTTTAGGACAGGCTTTGGGTGAGGGCGTGCGGGAGCGTGATGTTTCCGGCGAGGTTTGATTGACCTGGGTCTTTCTCCAGGGTATTCAAAGGATTAGGAGGCGGCCTTATGTGGCAGAACAAAATCGTCGTTGCCGAAGACGATGATTCCATAGCGCACATGGTAAACATGGCGCTGGGGGATTGTGGGTATCTGTGCCTGCGTGCGCATGATGGGCCAGAGGCGATCAGTATGGTTCGTATGCACACTCCCGATCTGTTGGTTTTGGATGTAATGCTGCCGAGGATGGATGGTATGGAGGTTGCGCGGCAGCTGAAGTCTGATGTGCTACTTTCGCGCACGCCAATCCTGATGCTTACCGCTCTCGCGTCGGTGGACAACAAGGTTGCGGGGTTTGAGGCTGGGGCCGACGACTATCTGGCGAAGCCTTTTGATCTTCGTGAATTGAATGCACGTGTACAAGCGCTGATCCGAACCGCTCGTCGAGAGGCGGATCGCAATCCTACAACCATGCTTCCGGGAGTTGGCGCAATAGAAGCGCAAATCGCGGCCACACTCTCTGGTGCTGCGGCAACAATCGTTTATTTTAGTCTCCGCAGTTTCGATAAGGTGATGGAGTCCATAGGCTATCGGAAAGCAGAGGCCGCGATTGGGCAACTTGGAACGCTGATTCTAGACAGTAGTCGGTCAGTTTTGGACGCACCTTTCGTCGGGCATCTTGGGGGGGCAGATTTTGTCGTAATTTCTGCTGAGAAAGACGCAGAGAAGCTGGCCGACTCGGTGATTGAGAACTTTGCCATGAGGAGGGGAGAGTGGTTCCCCGATATCGCTAGTGGGGCTGAGACGTCTATTGATATGCTTGTAGGGCTTATCGATACCAGAGGGGTTGCTGCTGCTGACAGTGGAATTGTTACGCAGCGAATGAACGACGCCATCCGCCAGGCAAGAAAGAGTGCGGGGGCAAACTGGAAGCGCTGGACACCAGACACCTAGGGTTGTATTTGCAAGATCGAAAATTTTTGTGTGGAGCCAAGGATTTGGCGAAGGCGCGTGCAGAGCGTGATTTATCCGGGCTAAACCCCTTTTTACTCCTGGTCCCCTAACAGTCGGTGACGGACTTTTTTGTATTGGCGATTTTTGTATGCCTCGTGATTGCATTCGCCGAGTTCATTGTTGATGGCAGTTTGCTTGTCGGCAATTTGAAACTCAGTCAAGACGAAGACTGTGCTCCCGTAGTCTTTGGGAAGCTGTTCGGGAGGGACGATGGTGTCAATGCGAATCGGCAAATCTGCGACGAAGTTAATGATGCGATAGTTTTGCCCAGAAAATTCATTTACCAGTTGGGACTGCGAAGGGACTGGTGGGGAGGGTGGTGATGCTGCGGTCTTTGTCGTGATCTCCTCAACAGGAAGAAGGCCGTTCACCGACGCTTCCGGTACAATGTAGTTAAATGGGACAAGCTTTCTGGTTAAAACCGCGAGCATCTGGACCAAATCTTGTTCGCTTTTGACGATAAGGCGAAAACGGAGCTTGTCATAGATCTGCGCCGCGAGTGTAGAGCGCTTTGCTAGGAGTTTGGTAATCAGCGCATCCCGCCGCTTACGGCTCCACTCAAACTCGGCGATTGGGTATCCGGCTGCGCGCAGCTCTTCGACAAATTGGATGACTTTCAGTTCGACAGCGCGAAACACCGCATCGTCGGAGATCGGTAAACGGACTGCGAGTTCGCGCCCGGCGAGGTGGTGCACAATGTGCATGACTTTAAGCACCACGCACGCCCACTGTTGCCGTGTGCTATCACCAGAAGCAATCAAAAACAGATCCCGTGTAGGGACAACCTCGGCGATCTCCGTAGGAATCGCGATGGAAAGAGTCTCAGTTAGGTAGCGGACAGCCTCTCTACGCAGCTGTTTGAGCCTCTCCATGTCTTCTTCGGATTGCGGATCAAACTCGTTTACACGCAGAAAGCGGTAGACCTCATCATGGTTTCGGAAGTCAAGGCGATTCCACTCAATTGCTGAGAATCCCTTGAGTAGCAGGCGAATGGCCGCGATGTCGCCGTCAGAAAGATCTTCTAGACGAATGAGCGGGCGACTTGGCGGTTGATTTTCTGATTCCATGAACCTAGCGAATCCGTTGAGAAATGCTCATTTTGCTGGGCTTAACGATTCATTCGAATGGTGGCTGTAAACAGGCCAACAACGACAAGTCCAGTAATCATATTTCCAATGAGTGCAAGCATAGGGATCCCTTGGCAGCTGATTTCCGTGCCGAGGGACATGTACCGCGGAATCGACCGGCGCGCATCAGCGTTTTGACTTTTTTATCCAGTTACGGGTGGTCCACCACGACCAGAGAAACAAGCCGCCGCTGATTCTGGCCAGCCACCACGCCCATTCCGCCCGTATCAGGTCGTTTCTGCCCTCTAATACCAGCGCGATAGTTGCCCCAGCGATCCCTAAGGCTACCCAGACCAGTTGGTATCCCATTCGATAGACGATGCGCGTTGCTTGGTCCAGATTGTTAAATCGGACCGAAAGTTCGCCATCCTGGGCAGACTTCATGAATTTGCGTGCGTCGTTTGGTAGGGCAGCCATCGAAACGAATACATTTTTGGTTGTATCCATCATGAAACTCGACCAATCACCTGTTTCGCCCAAAACAAATCGCTCTAGGTAGGGGCGAATTACAGTCATTGGATTCATGGTTGGGTCGAGCGTGGTGCAGAGCCCCATCAGCAATAGCAGTGTGCGTTCGAGAAGTATCCATTCCTTGGGGACATGAAAGTTCGCGGTGATCTCTCGGAGCGAAATATTCATGCGGCGCAGATCTGCAAGGTTCTCCAGGCTGCGCTGGGCATCAAATTGGATATCTCTGAGGTTGAAAGAATCCAGCGAGATCTGCTCGCGAAAACGCTCGTGAAAGTACTCGACAATCTGATCAAATATCTTTTCGTCAGCACCACGCGCAACGAAACCCATCTGACGAAGGCCTCGGACTATCTGTTGGGTATCTCCCGCAAGCCCACCTTGGAGGAGCTCGATGATTCCTTGTCGCATTTGTGGTGAAACCTCTGCAACCGCTCCAAAGTCAAGGAATACAATCGATATACCGCCAATATTGCTCGGGTTGTCCCGAACGAGAAGGTTTCCTGGGTGCGGATCGGCGTGATAAACACCGTCGGTGAAGATTTGCTGGCAGTAGGTCTCTACGATTCGGCGCGCGAGGACCTGGCTGTCGATTCCATTGCGTTTGAGTTGTTGGATGTTACTGACTTTTAATCCAGTTTCAAACTCAGTTGTCAGTACTCTGGTTGTCGACAGTTCTTTGATCACCTGAGGAAATACAATGTCGTCTCGGTTTAGGAAGTTTGCCTCAATGCGCAGGATGTTGGCGGCCTCAGCATGAAAGTCGAGTTCGGCCAGGATCATCGTGCGGATTTCTCGATACACATTGTTTAGCCCATGGTGGGGCATAAAGCGTCCCACAATTGCGAAGATTCGCTGCAGAATGCGAAGATCACTGCGGACAATTTGCTCAATCTCAGGATATTGTACTTTCACGGCAACTTGCCTGCCATCGTGCAGATGAGCAATGTGAACTTGTCCAATCGATGCTGATGCGACTGGAGTCGGCGAAAAGTCTGCGAATAGGTCTTGGGGGCCTTGCCCGTCAAATTCTTCCCGGATCCGGCGTTCGATATCACTGGCGCTACGTGGCGGAACCTGATCTTGTAGCCCCTCAAGTTGCCTGCGGAACTCTGATGGCAAAAAGTTTGTCATAATGCTGATCAGCTGGCCGATCTTAATAAACAAACCTTGAAGTTGACCGATGGTCTTCTGAATTCGGCGTGCGTTGCGAATGTGTTTTGCTTCGCGCACCCGCTCGATCGATTTGGGGGAGCGGAACCGAGATTGAAACTTTAGTGATAGGTAGCTAAGAATGACGACAAATGTGACCCAATAGGCCTTGAGAAATCGCAGTCCGCGAGTCGGCGGCGAATTTCGCCTTGGCGATGTCTGGGCGGTATTCGCTGCTCGTTTGGAGGCCATGGGCGGTTCGGTTGGGACCGAATCTGGCACAAGCTTGGGCGCGGGTGTCATTGGGCATATCATACCCTAATCATTGTAAGATCGCTGTATTCCTTATCGGGTCGCTTGCATCTGTTGCCCCCCTGAGGCGGCAAGTGTGCGAGAAGTCGTTGACATCTTGAGATATCAGCGTTAATTCAGAACCGGCCATGGAGCGCGAAGAATTTGAACAGGCAGCGGAGCAGGATGATCCCGGCGATGATCTGTCCGGGGCCGTACGAGAGCGGTTGGAGTCCTTTTTGCCGGAAATCGTGAAGAAAACGTTTGCTGCTGGGTTGGGGGCTGTGTTTTCCACGGAGGAAGGGGTTCGCAAGCTCGCAAAGGAACTAACGCTGCCGAAAGACGTTGCCAACTACCTTGTTGGCACGGCGTCTTCAACCAAGGATGAGGTCATGCGTATCGTGGCTGGAGAGGTGCGCGAGTTTCTAAAGACCGTACGACTATCCGAAGAAATCGCTGGACTGCTCACAAAGATCCAACTCGATGTGAAGACAGAAATACGATTTTCCCCAAATGTGGTAGACGGTTCTGTCGAGCCAGACGTCGCCACGCAAGTCGCGGTGAAAAAGGCCCCGGCTGACGACCAGGACGGCTAATTAGGCAAAGAAGCGGTTCCATCCGCCACATTTTTAAATTGTACTGGGGTCCCCGCGCGAATGCCATGTTGGGCTGCAAAGCCAGCGTTTACTTCCAGCACGTACAATGATGGTTTTCCAACTCGACGACTTGTATCGGTCATGGGTTCAGTATTTTCAACAACACCAATGACTCGGCGATCTTTGCCAATAAAAATCATATCGAGAGAAATCAGGGTATTCCGCATCCAAAACGGGTGATCTCGTTCGATTCCCATCATAAATAACATTCCTCGATCAGCCGGTAAATGTTGCCGGTACATGAGTCCTTGGCGAATTTCGCGTGGTCTCCGAACGATCTCTACGGTTACGGATATGGGAGATTGCCCCTCGGGGTGGAGAGTCACTTTCGGAAGGGTGTGTTTTGTAGATGGGGCTGTTTTTGGATTTTTGGCGGGAGAAGAGGGGGCAGAGTCAGTGGCTGCGTGCGAGGTAGAGGTATTTGCCTGGTTACACCCGGCCAAGCCGAGAACGAGGAGCACAAGGAAGTTTGATTTCATCACCGAGTCGATGCAGTACACTACCCCAAATCAGCAGCGGGTGCGAACAGACGTGCATAGTCTCGATTTTGACTTGTTTCTACGACGCCGATAAAGACCCGTAGAGATAGCGGAGGCGGGGGCCTCCGACTTGGAAGTGAACGGAAATCCGCGATACAGTTCGGCCGTGAGCAAACCTGCGTTGATAGGAACCGTGTACCTCGTGGGTGCGGGACCAGGGGATCCTTCGCTGATTACGGTGCGTGGCGCCGAGCTACTGGCACGTGCAGAGGTAGTCGTTTACGACGGCCTCATCGGGACGGCACTGTTAGAGGGGACGCCCGAAAACTGCGAGCGTGTGTACGGCGGCAAGAAACATGCAATCGGCGGGAAGTCGTTGTCTCAAGATCAGATCAATCAACTCCTGGTCGACCGAGCACGCAAGGGAAAGATCGTTGTTCGGCTCAAGGGGGGGGATCCGTTTTTATTTGGGCGTGGTGGCGAGGAGTGTCTGGCGTTATTTGCGGCAAACATTCCGTTTGAAGTTGTGCCGGGGGTCTCATCTGCGACCGCAGTTCCGGCTTACGCTGGGATTCCACTAACAATGCGTGGCATTTCGTCTACTGTTGCGTTCGCTACAGGGCACGAAGCTGCAGGAAAACCGGAGACCGATATTGAGTGGGAGGCGCTTGCGCGAGCGGGTACAGTGGTTTTGTTTATGGCAGTAAAAACAGCGGCTGAGTGCGCCGAGAAATTGATCGCGGCAGGAAAAGTTCCCGATACGCCGGCAGCAGCGATTTATTGGGGCACGACTGCGTCTCAACGGACCATAACAACGACTCTCCGCGAGCTTGGCACAGCGACCAGTCGCGAGAGTCTCAAACCACCAGCGCTTCTGGTCATCGGTGATGTCGTACGGATGCGCGCGTCACTAAGTTGGCATGAAAAACAGCCTTTGTTTCACCAGCGAATTCTCGTTACCCGGCATGTACGACAAGCGTTGCCGCTTACCAAGATGTTGGCCGAACTGGGTGGAGAGCCATTATTGCTTCCAGTCACGCGAACGGTAGCGCCTGAGGAAGATTCTAAACAGGCGCTTGCGCATTCGATCGCAACACTTGAAGCGTACGATTGGATTGTATTTACGAGCGCCAACGCGGTGCAATGGTTTTTTAGGGCAGTCGAGCAGGAGGGACGCGATCGGCGGGCGTTGGCACGTACTAAGATTGCAGCGGTTGGTCCGGTCACTGCAGCAGCGATTCGTGAGCACGGACTCAATGTTGATCTGGTGCCCGAAACGCGGCGAAATGCTGCGGTTCTCGGCGAGACACTATGTGCCGCGTTGGGAGAGGCAGCCAATCATACACGCGTGTTGCTGCCGAGGGCGGCACACGGCCGCGATGACGTGGCGGTTTCGTTGGGCGCTATCGGTGCCGAAGTCGATGTTGTGGCAAGCTACGCAACGGAGCAAACGGATGCCTCTGACCACAGCATTGCGGTCGGGCTTGCCCGGCTACTCGCGCATGAGATCGATGTGATCTTATTTTATGCCCCCTCTCAAGTTGCGGCGCTACACAATTTGCTTGGAGCTGAAGTGGTGTCGATCCTCTCGGCGTGTAAGGTTGTCGGTGCCATCGGTGAGACTACCGCTGCAGCATTGCGCGGTTTGGGGGTTGACGTCGATTTTATTCCAAGCGAGCCGAGTCCACACATTGTAGCGCATGAACTCGCAGATCAGCTAAAAACTTTGCAGGACGAAAGGCCATAAAGGGATGCAGTTTCCAGAATACCGACTCCGACGACTCCGTCGCATGGGCGGATTGCGACGTCTGGTGCGCGAGACGAAACTCACAATTGATGATCTTGTGTATCCATTGTTTGTGGTTCCTGGGACAAAGGTGACCCAGGAAATTCGTTCGATGCCAGGACAGTATCGCTACTCTGTTGATACCCTGGTTGACGAGTCGTGCCGAGTTGCCGAGCTGGGGATTCCCGCAGTCATTCTCTTTGGCATTCCCGATCGCAAAGATGCGGTTGGCTCTCCGTCTTGGAGCAGCAAAGGGATTATCCAGCAGGCAATTCGTGGGATCAAAAAGGCAAACCCAGATCTTGTGGTCATCGCAGATGCCTGTTTTTGTGAGTATACCGATCACGGGCATTGTGGTGTACTGATTGAGGGGCAGCTGGACAATGACGCCACACTTGAGAACCTCGCACGACAAGTCGTATCCTATGCGCGCGCTGGCGTAGATATCGTTGCGCCATCCGGGATGTTAGATGGCTTTGCTGGCGTTTGCCGTGAGGCCCTAGACGCAGATAATTTTGAGCAAGTCGCCATCATGGCCTACTCTGCTAAGTATGCATCGGCATACTATGGGCCGTTTCGTGACGCAGCTGACAGTACGCCTCAAGGGGGTGATCGCCGCGGATATCAAATGGATCCAGCCAACGTTCTCGAAGCGATTCGGGAGGTAACTCTCGACGTTGCAGAAGGAGCAGACGTGATCATGGTGAAGCCAGCACTTGCTTATCTGGATGTAATTCACCAAGTCCGCGAAGAAATTGATTTTCCCGTTGCCGCTTACAACGTATCGGGCGAATACGCAATGCTTCGCGCCGCAGCAGAGAAGGGGTGGATTGACTACGATCGTGTCGTACTGGAGACGCTCACATCAATCCGTCGAGCTGGTGCCGACATGATATTGAGCTACCATGCCAAAGAGGCCGCCAGGCTTCTCGGAGGTTCAACAAAGTGACTTACAAATTTGTCGAACTTTCCTTAGTAACAGACGAAACGATAGAAAACGCTGTCAATGAATGGGTCGCAAAGGGATGGTATCTCGACGGAATACGATTTGTAACGACTGATGCTTCTAGCCCGGAAAAATCACGCTCTGCGCACGCCCTCACCAAAGTTCTTGTTCCCACACAAAAATTTTCGATCTGGCAAATACAACCAGTATTCTCTGCAATCGAAAATCTCCGTGTGAAAACAATTCCTTTGGCGATCTTCGCACGCATCCGTGATGTTTCCGGGCCAGGCGCCTGCAAATGGCATTTATCTCGTTTGTGAATGAATCCCCGGTGCAGGGTAAATAGATTCGCCATTGACTATTTTGCGGACAGCCGGATCGTGTAGGGGCTGGATGCTCCCGGAAGCGGTTGTCCATATGGTAGTTTGTGATCCTCTCGCGACAGGATGAGGATATCCCCGGTGTTTAAAGTGACTTTCTTTTTGCGGAGTCGAGAGGATTTTCCCGGGACAATTTGCCAGGTTACTGGGATGTTGTTTGCGTCCTCGATGTTTAGCAAGTACGTCCCAGTTTTTCCGGTAAATCGGAACCAATCCTGATCTCTGCGACCATCTAAGTGTCCTGTGATAGGACGGACTTCGGATAGAGAGGTCGACGTCCCAGCAGTATTATTGGGTTCGATCTCCATGGTATTTGTGATGCGGCCGTAGGTGGCAGTGATCGTATATTGATCACTGACATTCTCTGTGGGTAGTTGGGGGGCATTGCGGGCGGATTCGGAAATCATCGCGATCACTGGTGAGCGGATTCGATAATTTCGAATGGCTTCCCCCAGACCTATGCCTCCTTCGTCGGCGGTAAACAACAATTTGCCAGAGTCGTCAAATAACAACAGTTCAATATCGATGTTGGGCAATGGGGTGCTTGTCACGGTGATATGTGTGGTGCCGTCTACTGTTGGGGGAGGCTCCAGTCGATAGTAATCGCGATCTGGTTCCGCTTTGGTGATTCTTTTTCCGAGATATCCAGCAACCGGCAAGCGAGAGTGAATCCGTGTCGCTTCGTAGATATCATTGTTGGGCTCGTGCTCTTCGGTTTTAGGCTTGCCGGGTCGGATCATGGTTGTATAGATGCCAACGCCAAGCACACATAGTAAAACCAGCGGGACGAGCGCGATTCGGAGCCGTCGGCCTCTCCGCATTGACCGTTGATAGCTATCTAGATCTGTTCGTCGTAGACGAACGTCTGATTCGATGCCAAAGTGAACAGAGTCACTGACGCTGAGGGGACGATTAATCCCCCAGGGAGACAGTGGTCGCAGTGCGCCTTTTTGCGATGCAGACAAAAATGTCGCGTAGGCTTTCTCATTTGCATCGATGAATTCTGCGATAGATTGGAAACGATCTCTCGGAGATTTCGCCATCGCCCTCACGACGAGGTCGTCAATTTGGGCGGGAATGTTCGCGACTCCCTCACATTGAGATGGTGGCACGACCGGGGCGGTTAGATGTTTGCTCAATACGCCAACAGGAGTGTTTGCCACAAATGGTGGAACCCCGGTGAGGGCGGTGTACATTGTTGCGCCAAGCGAGTAAATGTCCGAACGGGCATCGACCGGGTCACCACGAATTTGTTCTGGTGACATATAGTATGGCGTCCCGATGATCAGTCCTCGTCCTGTAATGTCTGATGCTTCGTCGCGTTCGCCGATCTTTGCCAACCCGAAATCCAGAACCTTAACAAAGTCTCTGCCACGTTGTGTTCGGGTGACGAGAATGTTTTCGGGTTTGAGATCGCGGTGGACGATGCCGAGGGAATGTGCTTCGCTGAGCGAACCGCAAATTTGCCCCATAAGGGGGGCCAGTCGATGGACCTCTAGGGGGCCGTGATTCTCGATGACTGCACTGAGATCATTTCCACGGCAATATTCCATAATCAAGTATAGCGCCCCATCAGTGGTGCCGAAATCAAAGATCTGGACAGTGTTGGGGTGATGCAGCATGGATACTGCCTTTGCCTCGTGGCGGAACCGAGTAATGACCCCTGGATCTTGTGCCAACTCGCCATGCAATACCTTCATGGCAGCGATACGTCCGATCCGGAGATGTTCGACTTTGTATACAACCCCCATGCCGCCATGTCCGATCAGCTCGATGACCCGATAACGGCCGTCAATCGTGGTGCCCAGCCACTGATCTACTTTCGTTGCCGTATGCCCTTGGGGGGCGGCGTAAGAAGAAGCTTGAGAAAGATCGCTTGACGGTGAAACATCGTGCATGTCTGTACCACACCGACCGCAAAACCGGACGTTGATGTCAAATGCCGTCAAACAGGAGGGGCAATAGTACTTGGGGTTGACAGATTTCATTGGTTTAGAGTTTGATCCAACATCATACGTTGCATTTGGCAAAACCTCACTCGTTGTTACCCTCTCTGGCGGCAAAAATGAAAGATATCATCGAAGGTGGGCCTCACAGGGTGTCTATGATTCTGGAATTTCAGGGGGTTGTCCGGGGGAACATGGTCCGTGGATTTGTTATATTCCCTAGTCTTCGTGTATGGGGTATCTCCTAGGTTCGGTGTTTCGAACTTTGAACGCTTGCGGCACTCTCTAAGATGGACGCTGGGGGTGTCTGTTTTAGTCATTGGTGCTGTATCTAGCTCTGGATGCCGCTGTAGCGTACAAAATCACATTCGGGCGAAAAGGACGGGTGATCTCACGCTGGGAAGAGCGCCCAATCATCGCCCGACCTGGCATCAATCCTGCGGGGAGGAAGCGCTCAGCGAAGCGGGCACCACAGGGTTTGTGCGACGTCCGTATGTTCAGGGGGTTACACCAAATGCTGCCTCAATTCTCTGGACCTCGAAGTTCTCGGTAGATTTTGTGGTGCGGTTGCGACGCCCAGGTGCTGAAAAATATCGTGAAATCATGCCGCGAAAGGTGCAGTCTCAGTTTGGTCCCATCCCGCAATATTCTGTAAGCGCTAACGATCTGGAACCAGGGCAGGAGTATTGTTTTGAGGTTTTCGCAAACGGCGTCCAATGGCTTGGGAAAACGAGATTCCGGACCGCACCCCCAATTGGAGCGAGGAGACCAGTCCGAATTGTTGTGCTTGGTGACTTGGGGTATCCGGATAGCGATCAGCGGGCGGTGCGCAAATACTGGTCTCGAGTAGAGCATGATCTAATCTTGATCCCGGGAGATGTTGCGTACCAGTCTGGGACGCGTCGCGAGTTTGATCGGAATTTTTTTCGTCCTTACGAGCATATTCTTCGTCACGTCCCCGTGTTTCCAGCGGCTGGAAATCACGACAATAAGACTGCCGATGGAGGACCATTTCGTGAGGTGTTCCAATTGCCGGAAAATGGAGGCGAGGCTGGGCGCGAGCGCTGGTATTCGTTTGATTGGGGGGCGATCCATATTGTCGTTTTGGACACAGATCGGATTCACCCGCGGCAGGTTGAATGGCTGCAAGCAGATCTCGCAAAAACGGATCTTTCCTGGAAGATCGTCGTACTTCATAGGCCTCCATTTTCATCTGGAATGCATGGTTCGTCTTTGCACGTAAGGAACGCGTTTGTGCCAATATTCGAACGCAACAAGGTTCAGCTTGTGTTCTCTGGGCACGATCACAATTACGAACGGACTCGTCCCCAAGCTGGAGTGACCTACGTCGTAACTGGTGGTGGAGGTCGAGGAACGCGGGCCGTCGGATCGTCGCAGTTTACCGCATTCTCAGCACGTGTGGCGCACTTTGTGTACCTTGTGATTGAGGATGGTGTTGCGAAATTGTACGCACTCGATGCTACTGGGCAGACCTTTGATACCGTTAGGATTGTCCGTTAGATCGATTGGGCTGGTCTGTTATCCGGGTCGCGTAATGACCGAACAACCTACAACTTGTTGAAATACCCCGACAAAACCACGTCCATGGGCAATGTTCCATTTGACTTTGGGTCGATTTCAATAAATTGGTCGCTTTGCCATGGCGCTGAGTAGATCTTTCCATTGGGCGCCAGGGTGGCTCCAACGCACTTTGCGCCTGGTGTGGCGGTATTCGCCGGGCCAAGCAGATCGATTGTTCGCTGGCTGGGGTCGATTTCGAGTAGAAATACCCCTTCATCTTCGCCGCACGGGGGCGAATAGATGTTTCCATTGGCGGCTAGGGCACCTCCAAACCACTTTTTGCCGGTCCCGAATCGTCTTGTGCCAAAAGTCCCGCTACGCTCGATGTCGGTAGGAATAATTTCTAGCACCTGCGTTGCTTGTTCGGGGATCCCGTAGATGTTTCCATTGCCCGCGAGGACCCCACCAGCCCACTTGTGTGTCTGGGAAGTGTATGGATCCACTGTGAGGTTTGGCCCAACCGGGCCGATGGTTTCTAGGTTGTTGGGATCGATTTCCAAGATGAAGTCTGCGCGGTTAGGAATCCCATAGATTTTCCCGTTTGGCGCGAGAACACCACCCAGCCACTTCGCCGTGTTGCTGCCAACGGAATCTTTGGTTAAAGGTGGGCCGACCAGGCGCCAATTTTCGGGGTTATCGGGATCGATTTCTATCACGTGCAGCGAATCACTAGGGATTCCGTAGAGTTTGCCATTGGGCGCAGCGACGGTCCCAAACCATTTGCGACTGCTGCCGGTCGGGTTGTCTTTGGCACCGCGATAGTTCGCCGGTGACGTCGGGTCGAATACGAATGTATCAATGCCGTCGCTGGGAGCCGCAATGATTTTGCCGTTGTTCGCGAGTGCAGTGCCGAATCCATTGCTCAAAACAACGGGTCCAACAAAGTTATGAGCGATCTTTTCTTGATTTAGGAGCACGGGGTCAATCTGGAGCAGTTGTCTACCAGTACTATCTTCGGCGACCGAATAGAGGTGTTGATCTTCGGCAACGATGGTTCCCTGCCATCGGGGGCGTCGATACGCGGCGCCAAGCACCCTGTAGGTTGCTGTTCCTGCAGATCCCCGAGATGCCTGTCGATCGAGTTCCTTTTTGTAGTCTGGCCAATGCTCTGGCCCGGTACGTCGCCAGTTGAGATTGGGACCGATCCCGACACCGATGAGGTTGCGTCTGGTTAAGAATTCTTCGCCATCGTAGCGATAGCGCAACCGTAGTTGTCCCACAGCTTCGCCCAAGGCTTTCGCCGCAAACTCGACGACGATTGTACAGTCGTGCTCGATCCTATCGGCACAATTTCCTCCGGTTCCTGGGTATGTCCCACCGACAAAGTGAAACGGCTCAGTCACAGAAATCGCTGTTACGGTTGCCGGGTTCGGCAAGCCCAGGTGAAATACCGTAAACACGTGGTTGGGATTTTCACCAGCTAGAGTGGCTCCAAAGTCAAATGGGTCCTGCTCAGACAGTCGTAGTGCAGACGCGCCTAGAGGCTGCCGGGTATCAATCTCTTGATCGAATCCGAGCCGCCCACATGAAGCAACAAACCAGACGAGCGCGATGATCCACCACCAACGACGCACGAGCGGATGCTAGCACGGAATCCCGTATTCTAACACGTGTAGATACGTGTTTCTGGTGGTGGTCTAGGGGCTGGTGGTTCCGCCTGCTTGGACCCAAACTGTTCGAATCTTTGGGGAATAATTATATGTGGATAGCGAATATTTGGGGACTCGCTCAAGGACGCGACGAAACAGAGCCAACGCCGAATCGTTGTCGCCAAATGCAATGTAAGCGCCACCCAGCAAAATTCCCACCGCGGCGGCGCGTTGAGCGTTTAGATAGTCAATGTCGAGCTTGGTAAGGTCTCGTTTGATGGTCGCGAAATCGCCACTGCGCCATGCAGTGAGCGCATCTGGCAGTAGTCGTTTTGCTTCTTTACGCATTTCGCGTCGCTTTGCCCGTCTCGATTTGGATTCCGGATCAGGGGCAGGAAGTCGTGAGTTTCGTACCCGTACGTGTTTTACAGGGATAAAAATCGTATCCCCCCGTTTTGGTTTCAGTGTCTCAAGAAAGTTGTATTGTTGCAGAGTTTTGGCTTCCTTTGCAGAACCCAAGTAGCGTTTGGCTACGGTTCGAAGCGTTTCGTTGGAGGTTATCCGGTGCGTTACGTGAAAAGGAATATTGATTTCTTCTCCAACAGGAAGTGAATCGTAGGCATCAAGTCCGTTGAACTCAGCGAGAAAAGCAGCACGCCTTTTATCCCCCAAATGACGCTCGGCAAGGCCTGTTAGGGTGTCTCCAAGATTAACGGTGATCGTTGGACCAACGGGGATTCGCAGTCGTTGGCGACTGCGCAGCGGTTTCATTTGTTGGATATTGTTTGCCGCCATGATGAATACGGCATGTCGGCGGTCACCGTAGTATTCGGCGGCAAGCAGGGCGAGAGTATCCCCCTTACGTGCGATATACGTAATGTTGGTTTGGGCATATGCGTCGAGACGGATTGTCGTAGTAATGGCCGCTGTTAGGAACACAACGAAAATCACTGTTTGATATGGCGTGCAGCAGACAATTATTCAGCCTCGGGGTTGGTGGTTTTACTGGCTTTGCGTGTCCCCTCGGTTTCTAGATCGACAAGCAACACGACTGGGTGTTCGCGGGTATTGCGTGGTACGCGAACGTCCAACGAAAATGGTAGGAAGGAGTCATGTTCGATCGTAAGCTTATGGTTTCCTGTCTGTAGTCGAAGCGGGTTAACATCTGGCGTTGTGGTTAGCCTTTTGTTTTCATCGCGAATCACGCCCCATGGATGAACCATGATCCGAACAAAACCATAAACCGGAACAGGGGCAATGTTCGGCCGTCCGGCACCAACAGGGATGAGGTGGATCAAGGTAATCATCAACGCCGTTAGCAGGCCGATGCCCAGCTGAACAGAGGCAGAGCGGGCGATCATTTGTCGTGCGGCGTAGGCAGATTGGGCGCGAACCCCCGCGCCAGGACCTGCAAGTGCAGGGTTGATGTATTGCTCCGCCTCGTCTGCGGTCACGACATGTTGAGTCTGTAGAAACAACACAATCCGCGCATTGTAGTTTATCTCTATATGTTTGGCGACGAAGTTGTCTAGTGCCATGACGAGTGCTTGTGCAGAGCGCCAGCGTTTCTCAGGAGATTTGCTTAGACATTTGTCCACAATCCGATCGAGCTCTCGCGGAGCTTCTGAATTGTACTTTCTTGCTGGAATGTGTTTTTCAAGCCGGATTTTGTGCATTACCGACTTGTTTTCGTCCTCAATAAACGGCTTTCGCCGGTAAGCATTTGATATAGGACAACACCAAGAGAAAAGATGTCTGATCGCGCATCAAGGTTGTCGCCCAGGATTTGCTCGGGAGACATATAGCTTGGGGTTCCGATTCCTGTTCCAGCTTCGGTTAAATCGGCAAAATTGCGGTCCCGGGCAATGCCAAAGTCCATCACCTTGACCCCTCCGTGTCGCGAAGCATTATGTTGGCTGGCTTGATGTCTCGATGAATGATCTTGCGGTAATGAATGTAATCGAGTGCTCGAGCAACTTGGATTGCGATAATCGCCGCGACATCAAATGGTAGTCGGCCGCTTGTCTCCAGAAGATCGAACAGATCGATCCCTTCCACAAGTTCCATGATGATAAACAGAGCGCCCCGTTCCTCGTGATAGTCATACACGTGGATGAGATTTTCGTGTTGTAGGTTTGCGAGCGATTGCGCCTCGCGTTGAAATCGCGTGACGAGCTGTTGCTCGGTTGCGACGGCGCTTTTAAGCGCCTTGATCGCAACAGTGCGGTTGAGATGTTCCTGAACTGCTCGGTACACCACGGCCATACCGCCGCTTGCGATTTCCCCGACAATCCGACAGTTGCCGATTTGCTCTAACATATTGTCATTGTTAAGCATATCGCGAAATGACGGAGGACCCCAGGGGTTGGGCGACAATGGTCAGGAAT
>CBDCWZ010000096.1:0-33853 GCA_965223575.1 Kofleriaceae bacterium | reverse complement strand
GAAGTGGTCTGTTCGCCAGCATTCTTTGACCAAGAAGGCTCGGATTAAACCCGCGGCCGTTTGATAAGGGGGGAGTTTTTGGAGAACGCCTCGGTTGTAAATTGCGACATAAGCGGCGGCGTTATTGTCTGCACTCTTCCAGCTGAGTCCGGGGCCGCCAAACCAAACCTCCGTCTCGATCCTGCAAACCTGATCATAAATTCGGCGATGCCTAGGGCAGTTTGGTTGTACCTTTCCTTTCCCGTTTTTGCGTAGTACACGTTCATTGGCTTGGAGCAGGTACGCGTTGTGTCCAACCCGGAGCAGGCCCGCGATGGGGCCGACCGTGTACAGCGCTATAGCGGTGGAGGAAGCCCCGCTGGCAGTTGGACTGATCGCCAAATAAGCGTCCAAGATATCTTCGGCAGTATCATGGGTCGCCAGCGGCCAAAAACGCGAGCGCTGCGATGGCATTGTCATACGTGTACGAGTGTGCTTGACCGTCCGCGGGAAACGAATCCAACAGACCAATCGGACCTATTTGTTTTTGTAAGAACTTTAATGCACCAGCCACGTCTTTTCGTTTGCCATTGCGATGCTGTGTGGGCTGTTCGCGGGGATTTGCATGGGGTGTTTGGGAAATACACAGATGCAATAGACCGACGAGCACAATACGACTAGCGATTGTGTTGATCCACCATCGGTGGATTTGTTTGATTGCCAACATGTGAGACCCCTCTCAGATATTGGGAGAATATAGCCTTGTCCCTCAGTTCGTTAGCGTGAGTCAAGCAATGCAAAAGGGAATCATTTTTTCTTAGTAGTGCTCAACTGTCGTGCCCGTGAGGCTCACGCCAGAACAATCACGACGCTGGGAAGAGGGGCATGACGCGGTAAGACAATCGCTGCATGACGCAGGCAATGTGCTTTGCATTCGCATCGGACACTTTCTAGAGGAGGCAAACATGTCATGGATGGCACGAACGGAATAAGAGAGGTAATGTAGATGACAATCGAATCTGGCAAAGCTTTTGCGGAACCCGCAGATTCACCACTGAAATCATCCAAACGATAGCGCGACGTTGCGCTGATGTGATTGCATGAATAATGGAAAAAGATACCGTGGCTGATTAACACCGAGGGCGCATTTTTTTGAAGCGACACTCGACTGAGTCTGTTGGGTTGGTCACAGCGATGTCGGAAATATTTTCAAAGAGTTTTGCAACAGCATTTGCGGTGTCTCCAAAGACACCAGCGTTGATGTCGGGGCTTGAGAACTGCAGCGATATGATCTCGTCACTGTTGGTGGTTGAAACGTCGATACCACCACCATTTTTCTTCGAAACCATTGCTTCGGCAACGTCTAGTAAGCGTGGTGCACGGTGCGAGCAAGAAACATTCTCAACCGCCATTACACTATCCGTTGATAATCAACCCCACGATTGTCGAGAGTGACCGAATGGTTAGCGGTCCTGATTGCTTTTGAGATTGCCCTTGCAGGTGAGGTGAGCCAACGCCGATTTGTTGAGCCGTTTGGCACAGGTTTGTGGGCACGGTGCATAATTATTTGGGCCAAATCTACTGCACTTGACTACGCCTGTGATACGGCCAGATAGTGGATCGGTAAAGTACTCGATCTCTTCAAGATGTCCGGTTTCTGGGCATGTTACGAGTTGTTTCATGGGATCCCCCTGAGATACAGCGAAGTATTACGATAGGAGGTGCACTTTTTGTGCCCAAAATGAGTGCTGTTCTTCACACAAATGCGCATATCTTGCGATCGGACCGGGATTGATCGCAGTTTTTGCGTGATTTGATCAGCTCTTTGAAACAGCCCGCGGCCGTTTTACGGTCGTTTTACGCTCATCTAGCGTTCCCACAAGTAGGTAGAATGACAACGTACGCAGGACGCTGTTAACAAACCATACGCAAGTGCGAGCGCCTTGTCGTCCTGGCGCGAAGACGCGTTGGATAGCATTTCTGCGGCCCGTCGTAGTTCTTCTTGATGTTCGAGAAACGTTTCGGGCAGGATCTTAGCGTTTTTCTTTCTTGCGGTGGCGGCCTGACCCGCAATTGAGTCAGCGATTTTTTTGGCTGCTGAATAACGGAGCATCGTCGTAGCCCAAAGCAGATGTTCCATATTTTGACCATGTTCGAACATCAGTCCGCGTATTGCTTCTCTTGTCGCTTCAGGAATGTGCGCACCTCGCTCAGAAGGAGCGATGGGTTTTTCTCGGGGGACTGTCATGACAGGAGACGGATCGTCTACCGGGTGCGCCGCCTCTGGGTGTTGATAAGGGGGGCTTCGTGCAGGCAGTTAGGATGAAGAGGAGTAACGGGATTTGCCAGTTGAAGCTACGGTTCCACGTCGCGGATCTGGAGCAAATTTGTTGCAGGAAATGACTCATTGCGTTCTATTTATCACCTCTGGGAAGTACAAGTACAGGGCAATTGGCAAGGCGCAGGACGCGTTCGGTCACCGAGCCAAGGAGGATGCGCTGGATACGATGTTTTCCGTGTGAAGGAATAACAATCAGTTCGGCACCAAGCTCGTTGGCAAGGGCAACGATTTCTTCACCAGGGTTTCCACTACGGACGTGTACGGTGACTCCCTGGAGTTGTTCTTTGGCTAACCGTTCCTCTAGTGCTGCTCTGGATCTTTCGATTCGCTCTGTTTCTTTGCCCCACAAGACATAGGGTTCTCCGGGATGTGGCGATTGGATGACGTAAACAACTTCCACATGGCATGGTTTGTCGGCGAGTTGGAGGCCCGCCGCAACCGCGGAGCAAGACGGTTCGGAGAAATCAAAAGGAACAACAACACAGCGTTTTGGTAACCAGCTCATCCTTTCGTTGGGCCGCTGCATTCTCCGTGCCAGGTGTTGTCGCGTTCCGGTTAGTCGGTAACGGTTCGCGTACGATGCAAACGGAGCAGGGAGCGTAGCGAGCTGTGGATTCCGAGACACTACCGAGTAACCAGCGACCTATCAAGCGACGCCCATGGGTTCCCATAACGACAAGATCATATTCTTTTTGCTCCAGGCGGTGAAGAATGCCGGGGGCAGCTGGCGACCCCGTCTCAACAAAGGACAGGTTGGGGGACACGAGATTGGTATCGCTCTACCAAAGCGTTCCCGCGCACCAGAGCGGATTCTTTCTGGTATGAAACAAGAGTTTCGTAGACTCCTCCGGGGGCGGGAATCACGCTCGCATCTGAGGTGCCTTCCAATTGCCAGCAGTGCAAGATGTCGATCGTTCCGTCGGCGCCCACAAGGCCAGCGGCGAGCTCTAGTGCTTGCTCGGCCGTGCGTGAAAAGTCCGTTGGAACGAGGATGCGTTTGTAGCTCGCCGGACCGAGGTGTGACCCTCTTGCGATCATGACGGAACAAGGGGCATGGCGTATGAGGCGTTCTGCAACGCTTCCCATCATAAAACGGTCAAAGCCCGTCCGGCCATGGGTGCCAACGACGACGAGATCCGCCTGTAACTCGTTTGCAGCGTCGATGAGGCCAGGAACCGGCAAGCTATCGATCAGCTTATGAGAAATCCGTCCAGCTCCATCATCGTGGCGCTGCCGGAGCGCTGTGAGCTGCTCCCGAGATTGTTTGCATCGTTCTTGAAGGATCTCAGCAAATTGTGCCGCTACGGGTTCCATGCTGGCAGGTAATCCCTGCGGTTGTTCGGGGATGCTGCCAGCGTGAACAAATACGACTTGAGCATCGTATTTGCGCCCGATAAGCAGCCCCTGCTCAACTGCCCGAAGCGAATACTCAGAGAAATCAATGCCTATGATAATTTTTTGAAGCGCCATCGCTCATCGTTGTGCAAATAACAGACCTGTTTGCATATCAATTGGTTTGGGGGGATGCGTGGGGCGAAACGCCCTTTGAGCTGGTTATCGGTGAGGGGATGCGCAATTTATGCGTCCTTGCATTTGGCATTGCGCACTGTATGCGCAATGTGTCTCGTAATAATGTGGATTTGCAATGATGCGTTATGTACACAATGGCACGCCGTGTGCAGCCGTGTGTAGCAGTATAACGAAAGAGTATAAAAAAGAGTGTAACAAATAGCATAAATAGTAGGAATATCACGTAGCGACGAGACAAGCAGAGGACATCGGGCCATTGGTCCATACGATTGAAAGGACGGAATCATGGAGTTCAACGATATGCAAAAATTGCGCGTGGAAGATGTGATGTCAACGGCTCTTATCGTTGCAAATGTCGATGAGTCGATTACAGATGCGGATTTTGACATGCGATTGGCAAATATTCGGCACATTCCTGTTGTCGACGAAAAGTATCGATTGGCGGGCATTGTGTCTGATCGCGACGTATTGCGCACACTCGGAAAATCCAAAAAACGTCTGGTTCAGGTGCGTGAAGTCATGACCACTAATGTGTGTACCATCGAAGATAGTGCGCCGGCTAGCGACGCTGTTCGGCAACTTCTTGAACATAAGTTTGGATGTTTACCGGTGACAGGCGATCAGGGACAGCTTGTGGGAATGGTCACTGAAACCGACTTTCTTAGGATTGCTCATAAAGTTCTTCAGGGAAGTGATTTGTAGGCCTCGCTGTCTCAGAGAACTCCGATGCAGATTCAAAAGATTGTCCTCCCCACCGACTTTTCCCGCTATTCGGATGCCGCGGTTGCGCTTGTCTCTCGTCTTTTAGAGGCTCATCAATGTGAAGCCACGGTGCTCCACATTGACCCCACACCGGGGATTTCAGTTGCAGCCCCGGAGCCATTTTATGTTGCGCCGCAGGTGTTTGCGACGTATCGGGAATGGCGAGACAGAGAGGCGGAAACCAAAATGAAACAGATTTTGGATCGCCTTGGCGCTGGGGGTCGGGTGACATCCTTAATTGGGCGAACCGACGTTGTAACCGGGATCGTCAATTACGCGGCGGAGAGTCGAGCTGACCTAATTGTTATGGGGGCAAGGGGGGAGGGGGTTACCCGTTTTTTCATGGGAGGTGTGACGCAAAAAGTGTCCCAGCGCGCCAGCACACCGGTTTTGGTTGTTCATGAGCTCCACAACGGAGAGGTGTTTCCGCCGTTCCGCCGAATTTTGGTCGCGGTCGATTACTCCAGATTTTCAATCCCCCTGGCGCGTCTCGGTTCCCTGCTTTTGGCCCCCGGGGGAATCATCGAGTTTATTCATGTTTGGCGGGACCCATACCACGCTTCGTTTGATCAATCACTTGGAACTTCGCACGGAGAATTTGTTCGTGCATCTGAAAAAGCGAGGTCGGATGCTATCGCCGAATTGGAGCGTTTTGTCGCAGAACTCCCGGTTGACAACGAGCGTAGGACATATTTGTCAAACGAAGTGAGTACGCCTGCTGCAATTCTGGATCGCGCTTTAGAGACACGTGCGGACCTGATTATGGTCGGGGCTCATAGCCGCAAAGGATTGGCTGAGCGTGTCATGGGGACGGTAGCAGATCGGGTACTTCGTCACTCTTCAGCGCCGGTTTTGCTATTCCCTAATGGGGCGCTCGAGAACGCAAACGAGATGTCTGAGACCAAAGAAGACACCCCCTGATGGGATTTTAGGTTACAACTACAATTATGGAAGGTTTCTCTGCGGTCAAACATGTTCCGGCCTATTCGCGGATGGTGTTGGATTCGATGCGGTCCCCCGCGGTCGTGTATTTCGTCCTTGCCGGGAATGTCGTGTTGTTTGCGAGTGTTTCACTGTTTCATTATTTTGAAATCGAGCATAATTCAAACGTAGTCGACTACTGGGATGCATTGTGGTGGGGTGTGGCCACCTTCACGACGGTCGGATTCGGCGATATCGTTCCGGTCACCTGGCAAGGTCGGATCGTCGGACTTACATTGATGGGCACAGGGGTAATTCTTTTTGTCGGGACCACAGCCTTATTTGCAAGCACGGTATTTGCTCGCATTAGTCGGGAATTTATTGAGACCGAAAACCTAACACGTGCCGAGCAGCGAGCGATCATGGAAAAGCTATCGTCAGTTGTCGATCGACTCGATCGAATTGAAGGGCAGCTAGAACCTGTCTCAAAAATAGCGAGGAGCCCCAGATGCGAGGAGAAGTGAGAACCGGAACGGAGCGTATTTGAATACGTGAGTACCGGAAGCGGAGCGCCGACGTCGCAGATGGGTGCCCGCAGCATTTTTGAGACAGGTTCTAGGGGCTATAGGACCGGGGGAGCATCATGCGCGACCAAGACCCCGCACGGGGCATGACGAACTGTGAGCTCGGCAATACTACCTAGGATGAAGCGAGATAGCCCTTTGCGCCCATGACAACCGGTAACAACGAGATCGTAGTTGCCCGACCGCTCTTGAATCGCGTGGGCCGCTGGGGCTTGTACAGTGTCGAATTGCAGTGTAATTCCAGAGCGTTGGTATTTGGTCAATAGGACCTCTGCTTTGGCGCGAACGTCGGCTTCGACTTCTTTGGCAAACTGTTGAAACAGCGTCGTGCGCATCGTAATCGGTTTGTAGTACTGTGCGCCAACATAAGGCATCTGCCATGCATGGAACAGATCCACTTGGGCGTCATTGGCAGCGATTGTAAGAGCAGCACGGAGGGCTTGTTCTGCGGGTGGCGAGAAATCGGTTGCAACAAGGATACGCCGGTATCCGCCCGCGCTTTGGTCAACTGGTCTAGCGACCATCACGTCCGTGACACAGCTGCGCACAACTCGCTCGGCAACGCTACCCATCAAAAAGCGCTTGATGCCGGTTCGGCCGTGGGTGCCAACAATGACTAAGCTTGCGTCGAATTGGCTCGCTGCCTCACAGAGGCCGGTTTCGGGGGCAGCATCAATAAGTAGTTTGGATACCGTAACTCCTTGTCCCGATAGGCTCTCTCGCAATGTTTCGAGTTCGTCTCGTTCGCTTGCAAATCGATCCGTTAGGAACTCTTGGAGTTCCTCAATGGCAGCGGGGGTATATCCGGTCCCGACGGGGCTAGGCACAGAACCTGCGTGGACCAAGACGAGCTCCGCACCACAATGTCTTGCGATGTCGAGGCCTTGCGCGGTAGCTAGCTGCGATTCCGGCGAGAAATCAACGCCAACAATAATACGTTTCCATGGTGTGTGCTGATTCATGCTTTGATTCGATGGATAGTGAGTTTCAAGCCTGTATCTTGCTTGCCAAGCGGCTACAGTGGCGTTGGCGAAGCCATCATACCCAAGTTGACTCACTTTTTATACGTTGTGGCTCCACTGTGATGCATAATTTGCGTGATTTATGAGAAATCGATATTGGTATGCATGGCATAGACTTCGCAAAGCCTATTGCAATCGGTTGGCGAGAGCACGCGAATGAAATTACAGGCAAATAGTGTCCTATGAAGAAAAACGGCAGAATTCTTGTTGTTGACGATGAGGCGAATGCCAGAATGGCACTTGCGGAATTGCTGCGCCAGGAGCTCTATGATGTAGAGACAGCAGCAGACGCGTTCAAGGCGCTGGGCAAGTTTGATGAGTTTAGTCCTCACCTCGTTCTAACCGACCTAAAGATGCCCGGAATGAACGGCATTGAATTGATGGGCAAGTTACGTGATCAGGATGAATCGTGCGTGGTGATTGTGATGACCGCGTTTGGCGAGGTCCAGACGGCGGTGGAGGCAATGCGGGCAGGAGCTGCGGATTATCTGACCAAGCCGCTCAACTTTGATGAGTTGCTGATTGTGGTTGAGCGAGGCCTTTCGCAACGGCGGCTCAAACAGGAGGCAAGCCATCTCCGAGAGCGTTTCCGTGAACGAGTGAGTTACGGCAATATGATCGGAAATAGTCCGCAAATGCAGTCGGTGTTTAAAGTGATCGAGCAGGTTGCGCCATCCAAAGCATCTGTATTGATCAGTGGGGAGAGTGGAACCGGCAAGGAGCTCGTAGCCGCTGCGATTCACAATCGGAGCCCTCGAGCGAAGGGCCCTTTTGTAAAACTGCATTGTGCAGCGTTGGCGGAAACCCTGCTTGAAAGTGAGCTGTTTGGCCATGAGCGGGGTGCTTTTACTGGCGCGATGGCGAGGCGGGATGGGCGGTTTCAGTTGGCTGACGGGGGTACACTGTTTCTCGATGAGATCGGCGAAATTTCGCCGGCCGTCCAGGTAAAGCTGCTTCGTTTTCTCCAAGAACACGAGTTTGAAAGAGTCGGTGGCGCGCAGACTGTTCAAGTCGATGTTCGGATTATCGCAGCGACGAATCGAATGCTCAGCGAAGAGGTCAAAATGGGTCGCTTCCGTGAGGATTTATACTATCGCCTCAACGTGGTTGGTTTGGAAATGCCAGCCTTGCGGGATCGGCCTTCGGATATCGTCGAGCTTGCGAGTTACTTTTTGGCTCGATATGCAAGAGACAATGGCAAAGAGATTGCCGGATTTTCAGCTGCTGCGCATGACGCAATGGTTGGTTATCGTTGGCCAGGAAATGTTCGAGAGCTCGAGAATGCTATTGAACGAGCCGTTGTGATGAACAATGGGACCGTGGTCGAGCCAGAACATCTGCCGGCTGCCGTGATCCCCGAGTCCACCTCGTTGGGGCTTCGCATTCCAGGAAGCACCATGGCGGAGGTCGAGCGTTATGTGATTCTGAAAGCGATGGAAGAGGCAGGCGGATCGACCTCGAGGGCGGCGCAAATGCTCGATATTAGTGTTCGGAAGATCCAGTACAAACTCCATGAGTATAGTGAAGCACCAAAGTCAGCATTGAAGGCTGTCGATCACACTGATTAAGGGCACTGATCCTACCTGTTCGACAAAGGTAGAGCGCCACCCTCTGGTAGTATCACTCGAAACACCGTCTTTCCAGGTATACTGTCAATCTCGATGCTGCCACCGTGGTTGCTAACGATCCGGTGGGTAATTGCCAGGCCAAGTCCGGTTCCTGACTCCTTGGTGGTAAAGAATGGTTCGAAGATTTTCTCCCGATCGATCGATAGTCCATCGCCCTGATCTTCAACGCATAGGATCGCTTGCTGTGGTTTGGAAATCACACGAATCGTGATTTGTCCACCGGGTGGTGATGCCTGGATTGCGTTTTTGACGAGGTTGAGCAAAACCTGTCTCATTTGCTGGTCGTCCACTGTTGCGATTACCGGTGCGTCTGCATAGACCTCAATTTTTGTCCCGGCCAGGGCGGTTTCGGGGGCGAACAATTGGGATACCTCTGTTGCGATAACGCACAGGTCAAGCTCTCTTGCCCGAACCGGTTTGGGGCGGGCAAATTGAAGAAACTCTTCTAGTAGTGTGTTGACGCGTTCAATTTCATCGCTAATGATATCCGCCGCTGCAAGAGCTCCTTTCAAGTCCGAAGTGCCTTTTGCCAGCTTTCGCTTCAACAGCGTCAATTGGAGGTGAGCTGCATTGAGCGGGTTTTTCACTTCATGGGCGATTCCGGCAGTCATGGTTGCCAGCGACGCGAGGTGCTCGTTGCGTTTGTTTTGTGCCTCCAGGTTGCGCAGTGATTGGGTCGCCTGTTTGCGTTCTGTCACATCGATGCCAACGGATAGAACGCCGACGACGTTGCCGCTTTCATCGCTCAGCCGTTGTGAGTTCCATAAAACGTCGGTTTGGACTCCGGTATTGGTGACGACGGTGGTTTCGTAGCCGCGGGACGCAAGCCCACGAAGGTTTTTGGCCAGCTCGGCACGGATTTGCTCGCGAAAGGACGGGAAAATGATCAGTTCTGCGTAATTTTTCCCTACCACTTGATCGCGATGTCGTCCGTAGACTCGCTCTGCTTCGCGATTGAATTCTAGAATGGTGCCATCAGTGGCGATGACGACGATGATGCATCCCGCGGTTTCAAAGACCAATTTGTAACGCCGCTCAACTTCAAAAACATCTCGAATGACAGCGGTATAAATGACTTGATCCGCGACTCGTGCTTCTCCGACGGAGAGCTCGATCGGAAAGACCTCGCCATTTTTTCGAAGCGCTTGGACGCGGCGGATGCGGCCAATCGCCTTGGGAGTTCCCGTCTGGTGATAATCTTCCATATATTGATCGTGATTTTTAGAATACGGCGATGGCATCAGCAGATTGACCTTTTTCCCAATGATTTCGTTGGCTAGAAATCCAAAGATTCGTTCGGCCGCACGGTTGAAAGAGGTTATGTATCCGGCACGATCGATGGTTAAAATCGCATCGCGGGCGGTATCTACAATTGTGCGCCAGGCCGCGGCTTTTAGCGGGGAGTCCTCAGCCTGTGAAGAGGGCACTGAGCTCTGTGGGTCATGGGACATGCTTTCCTACCTAATATACAGTGGTTCTTTGACACAGCGGGAGTTTTTAAAGTGTGTCGAAACGGTCACGAGACACTGGCGACTTGTCCAGATGCGGGTTATTACGCACTTAGGCATATGAGTTCGCAAGATCTCGAGAAGGAGCGACTACGTCAAAGTGAAGCGCGAATGCGCTCGGTTCTGGATACGGTGATTGATGGTATTATCACGATCGATTCCAAAGGGACCATAGAATCATTGAATGCCGCGGCCGCAAAAATGTTTGGCTATGAGGCAGCCGAGGCGGTTGGCAAGAATATCAAAATTTTGATGCCGGAGCCGTATCATTCGAAGCATGATGGCTATCTTTCGAGTTATCTCGAAACTGGCGAGGCAAAGATTATTGGTGTGGGGCGGGAGGTCACGGGAATGCGTAAGGGCGGCGAGGTCTTTCCGATGGAGCTCGGGGTAGCGGAAACGGACGTCGGCGGGACACGGCGATTTACTGGAATTGTGCGTGATATCACCGCGCGAAGACAGGCTGAAGAAAAGTTGCGTCGGAGCGAGGCAACTCTCCGCAGAGCCGAGATGCTCGCCAATATCGGCAGCGCGCTACTGACGGCGCCATTTGGTGCTAAGGATCAATTTTGGTCCAACCAAGCATTTCGCATTCACGGGCGCGAACCGAGTAGTGGGCCGCCATCAATCACCGATTATCTGAGTGAGATTGTTCATCCTGAAGATCGGGAGCGGGTTGGTGTAGAGTGCAAACGAACGCTCAATGGGGCGGAGCCACTGGATACTGAATATCAAATTTTTCGCAATGATGGAGAGGTGCGCTGGGTTCACGCAGTATGCGAGCCCGAACTCGACAGCTACGGGGTCCCCATTCATTGGATTGTGTGCTGGCATGATATCACCGAACGTCGTCATCTCGAACTTGAGTACCGCCAAGCGCAAAAATTGGAAGCAGTTGCGACGCTGACCAGTGGCATCGCCCATGACTACAATAATCTTCTCATGGGCATTCTGGGCTGCACCCAACTCGCGCTCAAAGCGATCGATGCAGATAGTCGGGCGAAAGTTTACTTAGAAGAAGTGAGTCATGCCGCGAAGCGAGGTGCATCGCTAACGCGGCAACTGTTGACGTTTAGCAGTAGACGTGAGACGGCACCGCAAACCCTTGATGTTGAAGAGGTGATTCGAAACGCGCAACAAATGATTCGCAGTATGTTGGGCGAGCAGGTGGACGTACAATTCGACTTTGGTGCTTCGGGGTGGAAAGTTCTGGGAGATACGGGGCAGATGGAGCAGGTTCTCATGAACCTCGTCGTAAATGCCAAGGACGCCATGCCTGAGGGCGGGCATTTTTCGATCAAGACTCGTTGCCGGAGTTTGGATCAACAGACTGCTGCTCGAGAAGGCGGGCAACCCGGCGATTGGGTTGTCATTGAGGTTCGGGATTCAGGGGTTGGCATGGACGCTGCGACGAAGAGCCGGGTGTTTGAGCCATTTTTTACAACAAAGGAAGTTGGATCAGGGACGGGGTTAGGGCTCGCGACGGTGTATGGCATTGTTCACGGAGCAAAAGGCCATGTTTTTGTAGACAGTCAACCGGGAATGGGGGCGACGTTTACGCTGTATCTTCCACGGGTGAAGCAGTCGTCAAATGAGGTTCGGCCGGTACGCAAAAAAGTAGCGGAGAGGTTGGGGACAGAGACGGTTTTGGTCGTCGAAGACGAGTCTTTGGTCCGACTCACGTTGCGTAGCTACTTGGAGCCGCAGGGGTATCGGGTGCTCGAGGCTGCCGATCTGACTCAGGCTTCGCAACTCCTGGACAGCTACGGAGGAACCATTGACTTGCTGATCACGGATATGATGCTCCCGGGAGGTACAGGAGAACAAGTAGCTGCGGCACTCCTTGCTCGTCGTCCCGAAACGCCGGTGATCTGGATGTCGGCGCACCATGTCTCTGTGCTCAAAGAGCGTGGGTGCTTGCCGGCCGATGCAATATTGTTGCAGAAGCCATTTACCCGTGAAGAGTTGCTCGAGGTGCTCGAAGACGTGTTTTCCCTCGAGAAGTCAGCGTTGGGCGCACCTGCTGAAACAGGTCTGAATAAAACAACGATCGATAAACCGTCCGTATTATTGGTTGAAGATCAGAAAGCAGCCCGACTTGCGACCCATGAACTCCTTGAGGCGCTTGATTATCATGTTATGAGTGCTCGAAACGGAAGTGAGGCGCTGGGGCTTGCTTCCGAGGAGGGGTCCGCGATTGATGTCATAATCACAGATATCGGTCTTCCCGATATGACCGGGGGGACGCTTGCCAGCAAATTACGGGATATGTTCCCCGAAGTACCGATTGTCTACCTATCCGGTAGGTCGGTTCACGATCCTCAGGTGCAATTGCTTCTCGAGGCGCCAAGAACAAAGTTTGCCCAAAAACCGATCGATATCGATGTCCTGAGTGATAAAGTGCAGCGTTTGTTGGCGACTCGGTAGGATACGCTTTATGCAGAAGTCACCACCGCGTCGGGAATCACAATCACTGGCACATCCGCTGATCGAAGGATTCGGTCAGCGATGGTTCCGATAACCTCTGTCGCATAATCACAGCCATGGGCACCGACGACAATGAGGTCAGTTTGAGATGTTTTTGCGTAGTCCAAAATCTGTTCTGCGGCGCGACCCACCTCTGAACGGCATGTGACTTCAATCGGCGCGATGTCGACGGTGGCGGCAAAGTCCCTGAGTCGGGAAAGATCGGCATCCCGTGCGTGCTGTAGGGGGGCAAGAAAATCTTGATGCTCGTCGACGTCTGGGGAGCCAATCACATGGACGAGCTCGATTTGCGACCCGGGCTCAGTCAGTGCGGCGGCTGTTTCTACGGCGATTCGTGAAAATCGCGAGTAGTCAATGGCGACCAATGGAACACGGAACCGTCCTCTTTGGGCAACTCGCTGGTCTTGTCCCTTCTGCACAACCAATACAGGACATTGTGAAGATCGCGCGACACGCAATGCGACGCTGCCAAAAAACTTGTCATTCGCGTCGGCACCATGGGTTCCAACAACGATCAGATCGGGTTGCCAGCGGCGCATCTCAGCATAGACGGCAGTTACGGGTGGACCGCGTCTAACCAGCGCAGAGAGTGTGATATTTGAGCCATCATTACTCGCCAGAGTTTGTTTTAACTCCTGAAGATCTTGTTCGGCGCGCTGCGTTTGCTCACGCTCGTAAGCCTCGCGGATGGATTCGTCGGGCACGAGGTGTTCGTACGGGTCCAAAGCGAAAAACAGCTTTACTTCTGCACCATGAGCGCGTCCCAACGTGACTGCAAGGTTCGCGGCCGAACGAGCATTGTCCGAGAAATCAGTCGGAGCAAGTATTTTTTTGATCGTCATCGCCATGCGCATTATCCCGTGCAAATGCTAGACCACCGGCCACCAGCAAGCAGGCGGTTGTTGACAGGCCTCTTCACGCAAAATTTGCAGGCTGACTCACCATCGACGCATATTCAGCGAGCTCCACGATCCTCCCCACTTCAGAGCAACCTTAGAAGCCACCTCAAAAATAGCGAGGAGCCCCAGATGCGAGGACGAGTGAGAACCGGAGCGGAGCGTATTTGGATACGTGAGCACCGGAAGCGGAACGAGGACATAGCAGATGGGTGCCCGCAGCATTTTTGAGGTGGCTTCTAGAGTGGGACGCGCTTTCCTTTTGTAGACTGAACGACCTCGAACTGCCCTGCAGTTTCCAGGGCGTTGCCAAGGGCGATGCGAGCATTTTCTTCGCCATGAACGAGGGCAACGCGTCTTAGATTGCCTAGCTTTGCGGTTGCATTGATAAACGCGATTAGGTCATCTCGGTCGGCGTGTGCGGAAAGACCGTCGAGAGTATGTATTGTGGCAAACACGTCGCGGTAGACCCCGTATACTTTTGCTGATTTGCGGCCCTCGATAAGCCTCCGGCCCAGGGTATGTTGGGCCATGAATCCAACAATGACGACGCTATTTTTCTCGTCCTCTAAGCCGTTAGCAAAATGATGAAGGATCCGGCCACCTTCGCACATTCCAGAGCCAGCAATGACAATGCACGGTTCGCCGCTGTTTTGGAGTTGGCGTGAGGACTCGATGTCAGAAACGTAGTGTAGACCAGGTGGGGAAAAGGGGTCATTGCGCTCGAGAATTCGTTGACCAACCGATGCTGCAAGTCCTTCTGGGTGGAGTTTGTAGATTTCTGTGATCGCGATGGCAAGAGGGCTGTCGATATAGATAGGGACTCGGGGCACAGTTTTGCGCTCATGGAGACGTTCGAGGGCAAACAGGACCTCTTGTGCTCGTTCGAGCGCAAACGTTGGAATGTAGACGCGTCCGCCGCGTTCGATTGTCTTGTTTACAATCGCACCGAGCTCGTCGTCCATTGTATTGATGTCAGGGTGGAGGCGGTCGCCGTAGGTACTCTCGATCAGGAGAAAATCGACTTCTTTGACGATCTCGGGGCTTTGCAGTAACGGGAGTTGTTCTCTACCCAAATCTCCCGTGTATAGGAGACGAGTTTTTCGTCCGTTTTCCGCCAGGTCGAGCGCAACTAAGGCGGAACCGAGCACGTGGCCGGAGTTGAAAAAACGAAGACTGATGCCTGGGCCTATTGGAAACGAGCGATGCAGCGGGATGGAAACCATGTAATCCATCGCGCGGTGGGAATCCTCAGTCGTATATAATGCTTCTATGCGTTGCGGTTCTCCTTGGCGTCGATATCGCTTATTGAGATACCGCGCATCTTGTTCTTGTATCATCGCTGCATCGCGGAGCATGACGCTGCAAAGATCGCGAGTCGGGGGCGTACAATAGATATTGCCGGAAAATCCATGTTTGACAAGTGAGGGAATGTTTCCGCTGTGGTCGAGGTGTGCATGGCTTAGGATCAGGGCATCGGCCGTTTTTGCCCATGAAGGTGTTTCTCGGTTGAGTCGATTTGCTTCGGCACGGTGGCCTTGAAACAGTCCGCAATCGAGAAGTACATCGACGCCGTTGGCATGCACGCGGTGGAGTGAACCGGTGACTCCATCTGCTGCACCGTAGAACTCTAAGAACATTGCTTGTCTGTTTGTAATCCGATGGCCGAATCAAGATTCGGCACTTGCCCGGACCATGAGCACTGAGCACGGTGCGTGGCGTAAGGTCGTCTCAGCGACGCTGCCAATCAGGAGTCGACGGAGTCCTCGCCTTCCGTGACTCCCAAGAACGACTAAATCATAGTCTTCATTTGTTAACCGTTTGTGAATCTCTTGGGCTGCTGGTCCTTCTTGGTGTTCAAAGGCGAGTCTGACACCTTTTTCGCCATAGCGCGAAACAAGCCGTTGGCCACTCGCCATGGATGCTGCGTGCGTCTGTTCACGGAGGTTCTGGGCCGTGACACCAGTGACGGGGACGGCGCCGAAGTCGGAAGTGGAAAGATAAGGCAGTTGCCAGTAGTGGACGAGATCAATCGATGATTGCTTTGTCGCTAGGGTCAGGGCCATCTCCAGGGCGTCCACTGACGGTTGCAAGAAATCGGTTGGGACGAGAATTCGATTGTATTGTTCGGTTTGCGACTCACGGGCAACCAGGATATCGGTTTCCACCATGCGGACGGCTTTTTCCGCAACACTTCCCAGTAAGAATCGACGAAAGCCCGTGCGGCCGTGGGTGCCAACCACAACTAAGTCAACATCTAGCTCTTTTGCCGCGATTGCGAGTCCGATATCCGGGTGTGCACTGATGGTCGTTTTGGTAACCGGGACGCTTTCGTAGCGTAGGCACACGGCTTTTAGCTCAGCGGCTCGTGCGGGCGGTGCGTTGGTGAGCAATTCGCCAAACAACGCGTCATCCGCATCCGGGAGTGGCATTCTGGTGCTTGAGGGCGCGAAATGTGCAGCATGGATAAGAATGACCTCTGCACCCGTTTGATGTGCGAGCCGCAGTGCTTGTTCGACACCAACCAGGGACCCAGGAGACAAATCGTAACCGACAAGGATTTTGTTGATTTTGGTTGATCGACTCATTGTTTTTGCTCCGTTTTGTGAACCACGACGACTGAGCATGGGGCGTGACGTGTGACCGTATTTGCGACGCTACCGAGGATCCAGCGCTTCACACCGCGATGGCCGTGGCTGCCCATGACAACAAGGTCGTATTTGCCCTCGTCTAGTTGGGTTTGGATCCCTGCGGCGGGGCTCGATTCGTGTTGGTGAAATGCCAGTTTTAGGTCTGATCGCCCCGAGCACTGGGCAATGAGCTCGTCGGCCCGGGCCTTGTAGGCCTCGCGAAGGGCAGGACCCATGTGTTTCCAGTCCGGGCCCCAGGTTTCGTGTCCCCAGCCAACTCCAGGTAGCTGCAATGCGTAGAACAGGTCGATCTTGGCGTCTTTTGCAGCCATGTCTACGGCGGTTTTTAGCGTTGGTTTGCTATAGGCAGAAAAATCAACAGGGACGAGAATATTGTGGTAGCCGCCTCCCTGTGGAGGTGTACCTCTTACCACGAGCGTAGTTGTTTGTGCGTTACGAATGGTCTGCTCGGCAACGCTGCCGAGAAAGAAGCGACGAAAACCGGTAAGTCCTTGGGTGCCAACAATGAGTAGGTGGGCGCCAATTTCCTTGGCTGCTTTTGGGATCGCTTCGCCAGGTAATCCGTTGATCAAGGTTTGCGATATGGTCACTCCCTGACCATCAATGCGCTCTCGGAGAGCCGCGAGTTGCTCGCGGACGGTTGCGAGTCGTTCCTTGAGAATGTGTTCGTATTCTGCTGCGATCCCTAGGAGCTGTGGCGGGATTTCTGCCGGTCGCTCGAGAAGATCGCCAACATGGAGAAGTACGAGTTCTGCGCCTTGTTGGCGTGCGATTTCAAGGGCGTGTTGCACGGCAATATTGGCAGATTCGGAGAAATCGGTTGCGACGAGTATTTTCTTCGTTGGCATGGTGGCTCCCTTTGGTTTATTGATGTTGCAACTTTCTTGCCAAGCTGGGGAGAGGGGCTGGAAGTCTAGCACGTCGGGGATGGAGGCGGGGACGTGAAGCGGTTGTGCGTATTGGTTGCGAATCGGGACTGAATGAATAAGGACGAGAGCTGCGGATTGGGAAGTGGCGGGGGGACGCGAAGCGGCGCATGGGTGGCGCCGCGCTCAGACATCCTTCGCATCAAGGGCGAGCGGTGCAGAGTCTGCCTGAAGACGTGCTAGTTCGATGGTTTGTGGTGCTCAGGAACTCGCGCGGACCACCCATGCGCCGCTTCGCTGCTCGTCAGCGATATCCAATGCGTTTTGTTGCGAATTGGAGAGTAAAGAGGTCGGAGAGTGGAGGGACTGGGAAGGCGGAGGAGAGGATATCCAAAGTGGGGATTATTTGGCGAGGTGCGGGTTATTTCGCAGGTGGGAGAGCCATCGGCCTATGAGCCATCAGCCCGTGGGAAAGTCATCAGTCCGTGGAGAGTTGTTTGTCTTCGAGTTGGGCGATTCGGAGTCGAGCTTTGGCGAGTTGTTCGCGAAGCCGAAGAATGATGTCAACGGCGGGGAGGTTGACTTCAAATTCGCGGACCAGGGTGCGGCAGGTGAGGACGCGGTCAACGTCAGCTGGATGAAAGCCATCGTTGGTTTGAATCACGCCGTGTTCGATCAGAATTGTCACCAACTCGCGGTCTCCATCGACGATTTCGACAAGTCGTTCGAATGTGATTTGCTGGGTCATAGCTGTAGTCCCCCGCGAACCGGTTTTGCATATGCGGATGCGCTGTTTCGGATCGCTTCGGCTAGGGCCTTATCCTGGGTGTCTGGCAAGCGGATATCGATTTCGATGTAGAAGTCTCCGTTGGCTTTTTTTCGTTGGACACCTTTTCCGCGGAGTCTTAGGCGGGTGCCCGACTGGGACCCGGGTGGGATACGAACGCTTACGGTGCCCGTAAAAGTGGGAACCTCGATGGTGCCTCCGTTGAAGGCTTCATCGAGGGTCACCGGGACAGCCATGAACAGATCGTTTCCGTCCCGACGCACCAGGGGGTGAGGACGGACGCGCATTTCGATAACGACATCACCTGCCGGTCCCCCCCCTGGGCCGGGGCTACCTTTGCCACGCAAGCGAATGGTGGACCCTGTATCGGCGCCGGGTGGGATTCGTACGGTGAGTGGCCCTTTTTGAGGAACATCGACCCGCAACTCGCCGCCTGTGAGCGCTTGGCGGAGATCCATGTCGACAACTGCACGGATGTCTTGGCCGCGCATGGGACTACGTCCTCTACTCGCGCCAAAACCAAATAAGTCGCCGAGATCGAAGCTAAAGGAGTCCGCGCCAAATGATTCTGCGCCTCTGTTTCGCGCTTGTTTCCACTGTTGATAGCTGCGGGCTTTTTCTGGGTCGAATCCGCCTTTTAAGGAGTCTTCGCCAAACTCATCGTAGGCCCTGCGGCGCTCGGGATCATTGAGCACTTCGTACGCTGATGCGACTCGCTTAAACTGCGTCTCTGCCTTTGTATCACCGGGGTTGACATCCGGGTGGTATTTTCGCGCCAGTTTTCGATACGCCTGGCGGATCGCATCATCGGAGGCGGTTTTGCTAACGCCTAATATTTCGTAGGGGGATTCGGTCATTTATTCGCCAAATGATACAACGGGAGAGGTCGTGAGTTCGCGCTGAATGGCTTCAAATGCGCGCAAACCTGTCACGATTTTGTGAACAAACGAGCGATTGTGAGGGATGTGGACAAATCGAGGATGGTGGCTCCACAGTTTGTGCAATTTTTGATCGAGCGCTACTGCTTGGGGGAGCGTTTCGATGCGAGCTGGGTTTCCGCCTTCGATTTCAATGCCTCCCACCGCTGCGCTTTCGAAGAAGAGAACTGCGTCGTAGCGCCGGAGTTCGGAACCCAAATCTGTGCCCATCGCAGTGAAGAAATGGTCCTCGCCATCAGGCCAGTGTGCGGCACCGTCGACGGTGCCGCGATCGCAAAGCAGCATACGATCGGGATACTGCGCGGCTTGGGTGTATTCCAATCCAAGTTGGACTTGATAAATGGCACGTTGGGTGGCGCGGATCGCTTCTGTTTCGTGGTAGCGGGGATATCCCCCGCCAAACAGCAGGGTCGCGGATTCGGGGACGATGACGAGGCAGTCTCCGAGTTCGCGTCGAAACAGGTCTGCTGCGGTGGTTTTCCCACCGCCGGGACCTCCGCTGAGGACAATGCGCAAGGGAGGTGCGTCCGCCGATGGTTTGGGGGGTCTTTGGTGGAAGCCCAAGGTGGTTCCGGTTCGTTAGCGTGGTTGGCTGCTCATGGTTACTGTTGTTGGGACCTGGGGAGTCCCATCTTTCGAGATCTTAGCGATTGTATCCGCCTTGACGATTGCCGCCAGTTGTTCCCCGTCGATTGTTTCCTGGTCCAGTAGGCAGGTGGTGATGGCGTCCAAAGCCGAGCGCTGTTCAGAGACAATGGCTTGCGCTCGATCGAGTTGTTGTGCCAATACGATCGCTACTTCGCTGTCGATTCGCTGCGCGGTATGCTCGCTGAAATTTCGTGATTCGCCAAGTTGCACTGGGGCGTCGAGGAATTGCGTTCCCATCGGAGTACCGAAGGTCTGTGCGCCCAACTTTTCGCTCATTCCAAATCTGCAAACCATCTGCCGCGCCGTTTCCGTTGCGCGCTCGAGGTCGTTTTGTGCCCCGGTGGAGATCTCTCCACATACCAACGCCTCTGCGGCGCGTCCCGCTAACATGACGCATAGCTGGTCCATGAGTTCTTCCCGGGTCATAAGATAGCGGTCCTCTGTCGGAAGCTGCAGGGTAACACCCAGTGCGCCGATCGAACGAGGTACAATCGTTACCCGGTGCACGGGGTCGGCGTGGGCGACAGACAACGCGACTAGGGCGTGTCCTGATTCGTGGACGGCGACCCGTCGTTTTTCTTCCTCTTTCATGACGCGACTCTTCTTCTTGAGCCCGAGTTGGACACGATCGATCGCCTCTTCAAAGTCTTGGTGGCCGACGTGCTGCGAATTTCGGCGGGCAGCCGCTAGTGCTGCTTCGTTGACGATGTTGGCTAAATCTGCTCCCACCATCCCAGGGGTGCGCCGTGCGGTCACTTTGAGGTCGACATCGTTTGCGAGAGTGATCTTTTTTGCGTGAACCATGAGGATTTCTTCACGGCCGCGGATGTCAGGACGATCGACAAGGACTTGCCGGTCAAATCTACCGGCGCGCACTAAAGCGGCGTCCAACACCTCTGGCCGGTTTGTCGCCGCCATGATCACGACGCCGACACCGGGATCAAATCCGTCCATTTCAACAAGGAGTTGATTGAGGGTCTGTTCGCGTTCATCGTGCGTCGCCATTGCGCCGAGTCCGCCACGGGATTTTCCGATCGCATCGAGTTCATCAAGAAATACAATGCATGGAGCGCGCTCCTTGGCCTGCTCGAACAGGCTGCGCATTCTTGCGGCGCCAACACCGACAAACATCTCGACAAACTCCGACCCAGACATAGAAAAGAAGGAAACCTCCGCCTCGCCGGCCACCGCCCTCGCGAGAAGCGTTTTCCCTGTACCCGGTGGCCCCACTAACAAAACGCCCTTTGGAATATGTGCGCCCAGGCTGCGGTACTTCTCCGGTTGTTTGAGAAAGTCGACGACCTCGGCCAACTCGTCGACGGCTTCGTCAACGCCGGCCACATCCTGGAAACTCACCTGTTCAGATTTACTCTTGTCGTAGATTTTCGCATCCGAGTGGCCGAAACTGAGCGGTCCACCGCGTTTTTGTATTCGCTTCATAAACAGAGAGTAAAGGCCAAAAATGATTGCAAATGGCATCAGCCATCCCAGCAGGATGGAGCTCCACCAAGACGTTTTTTCAATGTGACCCGAAAACGTGATGTCTTTGTCCCGGAGCGTGCCGAGCAAATCCGGTTCATCGATTTCGGGCAGGCGTTCAGTAACGATAGTCTCGCCAGTTTTTAGGGTTCCGTGAAGCGCGTCGGCGCGAATCTCGACTTTGGTGATCGCATCGTTTTCGATCTGGTTGATAAATTCACTATAGGCGACCGTTTTGGGCCGAGTTGCCGTGCCGAGGATGGACTGGATGAGGAAGGCGATCGCAAGCGCAGCGATCGCGGCCCACAACTGCTTGGGGATTTTCATGGGGGGGAGAAATGCAAGCTGCAGACCAGTTTCACCAATGCGGTCTTGTTCATCTAGATGGGCTCTAGATAAATAACCAGCTTACAAATGCAGCGTACGCAACGAGTGCAGCCGTGCCTTCCACGCGGGTGACGCGCCAATTTGTTTTGATGATGAACAGGAGTCCGAGAGTAAATCCCAATAAGATCGGCACTGTGTATATCATGGTAGCGCCAGTGACTTGGGTAGGCGCAATCGCGGATGCAATCCCGCAGACAAGGAGCAGGTTGGCGATATTGCTACCGACGACACTCCCCACGATCATACCGTGCTTCCCTTTTCGTGCTGCGGAAATCGCAACCATGAGTTCGGGGACGGAGGTGCCAAATGCGATCAGGCTCATCGCAATCACACTCTTGGGAACGGCAAAACCTTCTGCTAGCCAGACCGCCTCTTCAACAAGATATTTTGCACCCAATATGACCCCTGCACAGGAAGAAATGATCACCGCGATCTCGAAGGCAGCGATGCGCCAACCTGTGTCCGACATTGTTGCGCTTTGGTTGGTACGAGTGGAGAGGCTTTGTTTTGGGGCAGATTTGCCGAATAATGGTTTAATATATGCTAGGCCGAGAAAGAACTGCAGAAAGTCGCGAAACCGGTACCTGACCCTATCGCTGTCAGACTTTGCAACAAACGCGGTATAGCCGACGTAGACCAATAGGAGTACAGCTGCCTCCAACCGAACGATTTGTCTGTCATAGAGGAAACCGTAGAAGACAACCGTAATCGCGAGCATCAAGACGGCATCTCGATGATACATGTGTGGGGTCGTGGCAAAGGGACGAATGATTGCTGCGATCCCAAGGACGAGGCCAATGTTGGCGATATTGGAGCCGACGATGTTGCCGAGGACAATGGTTGGTTGGTGTTGAAGCGCAGCTGAAACCGACGAACCGAGTTCGGGGATTGATGTGCCAATAGAGGTGACAGTCAGACCGATTGCCAGGTCAGATACGCCGAGTCTGCGAGCCATTCGCGCAGAATATTCGACGAACCAGTCTGCGCTCTTTGCGAGTAAGAACAGCGCCGCCACAAAAATTGCAAAATGAATAAGCATTGGGGCTGAGAAAAAGTGTTTGCATCGATTCGATAGGCTGTGGAGAACCTCGCGGTAGTGCGGAATATTCCCCGGTTTTGCCTTGGAGATCCAATTGGGATGGGGGTTCCAATCCGGGTTTTCTGTTACGCCCCACTGAAGCAAGGGATGTGCCGAACGGCAATTGTTTCCCATTCACTTGGCATGCTACCCGTAGTATGTTGGTCCTCATGAACGCACATATGATTTTTGCGAGCGATGTGATGACGGCCCCCGTATTGGTAGCGCATCCTGATATGACGGTGGTGGAGCTAGAGCGGCTGCTCATCGACCGGAATATTTGGGGGCTTCCAGTCGTCGCCAATGACAAATTGGTCGGGACGGTGTCCCGCTCTGATATTGTGCGACAGGTTACCCTAGAACGATCGATCGCAGAGTACTCCGTCGAGCGCCAGGACAATCGATGCTCCGATCCAGAACAGCAAGAACGGGAGATCGTTCAGACTGCTGCAAGTTTGCTGTCTGGAAAATGTGTTCGAGACATCATGGTGGATGAGATCATCACAGCAACAATGAACGATACCGTTGACGATATGGCTCGAATGATGATCGGAAAAAATATTCACAGAATCATTATTGTCAAGAACAATCGACCGATTGGAATTGTGACGGCCATGGATATCGTTCGAGCGATCGTCCAGGACGTTCCGCCCGCGATGCAAGCGGCGGCTTCCGGTCAGAAGTAAAGCCTTTGGTATTGGACTTGCACTACCAAACTTCATGGGGCGTCGTAATAAAGCGAGTGCCGAGCATGGCGGACCAAGCAACGCGGAGATTGCAGACAGGCTCGACCGCGTCGCGGAGTTGCTAACCGCACAAGAGGCGAATTTGTTTCGAGTGCGGGCGTATCGCCATGGGGCGGATGTGATCCGCGGGCTTCGCGAACCGGTCGCGAAGACGCTGCAATCGCAGGGGCGTGAAGGTCTAGTACGATTGGAAGGGATCGGCAAGCGATTGGCGGCCGCTGTCTGCGAGATCGTGCACACTGGGCGACTCCTGTATTTGGATCGCCTCGAGGGGCAAGTGTCTCCAGAGGAACAGTTTGCGACGATTCCCGGAATTGGTGACCAGCTGGCCCATCAAATTCACAGCGAATTGCACGTCGATACTCTCGAGGGGTTAGAAGCTGCAGCGGTGGATGGACGACTCGCCAAAATTTTGGGTTTTGGTCCGGCTCGGGTGCGGCTTGTCCGTGAGTATCTTCGCACCTGGTTCGAGCGCGAAGCTCGTCGGCGAAAACCACGCCGGCGCGTGACGGTTGAGACGTTGCTTGACCTCGATCATTGGTATCGATCATTGGTCGACCAAGGCAAACTCGCAAAAATCTCTCCCAGGCGTTTCAATCCCGATCGTCGGGTCTGGCTCCCGATATGGCACACCGAACGCCGGCAGTGGGCATTTACGGTAATGTTTTCTAACAGCGGACTCGCCCATCAACTCGGCAAGAATAATGACTGGGTCGTGATCCATTTTGAACGAGATGGAATCCATGACCAAGCAACCGTGGTAACCGAATGGCGCGGAGAACTCCGCGGGCGCCGCGTTGTTCGTGGTCGCGAAGATGAATGCCGCCGCTACTATCGGCGCCCGATCGATCCCGCCGTGCGCCGTTGGGTTCATCAAGTCGCCGACGACGAAGCTGCGTAAAGACGTTTGTATCTAGATCAATGATGCAGCTGAATCTCAACGTCGCCGACGGAATGGCTAACTGCTAACTCTTCGTAAATAAAACTATTTTCTTTAGGTGAGTAGACAGCAGATTGTCAGTGGCTAAATTTGGTGATAATATGGTTATATGAAACTTGCTGACGTTGAGCCAATTACGACGCTCAAACGGGATACAGCGAGCGTGTTTAGACGCTCCAGAGAACGCAATTGTCCGATTGCCATTACCCAGAATGGTACTGTTACAGGAGTTGTGTGTGATGTCGATGTTTATGAGCGTCAGCAACGAGCGTTGACGATGCTAAAATTGATCGCGCAAAGCGATAAGGCAATTGAACAAGGTAGGGTGTTGCCACATGAGCAGGCCATTGACGCGCTTGAACAACATCTAGCGGCCAAACCGAAACCGTAGAAAATGACATATACGGTCCAGTGGTCTGAGCCCGCCCAGACAGATGCCATCCGGATCGTCGAATATTTGTCTGAGAGGGGACTCTACACCCAAGCAAGAAAATTTATCCAGAACCTCAGACGACGCACCGAGAGTCTAAGCGATATGCCAGACCGTGGTCGTGTTGTTCCAGAGCTTCGCGATGAGGGAATTACGAGGTATCGTGAACTCGTTGATCTGCGGCCGTACCGGATTGTCTACGAAGTTCGTGATAGTACTGTATACATACATTTTGTCGTTGACGGTCGCCAAGACTTAGATGCATTGCTGCACGATCGTCTGATTCGCTAGAGAGCTGAACACGTAAATTCACTTTCCGACGCTACCCCTCGAAATCGCTGGCTACGTTGTCCTCCTTGACGGGACCCAACCCCGCCTGCGTCGTCCGCCTCGCCAACGATTCCGATCCTTTACCGTCGATAAGCAACTTTACGTGTTCAGCTCTCTAGACCGTCAGTCCTTAGCGCGATCATGTTTCCATAGTATTTCGCGTGCTGTGCACGAGGTTTCGCTATGCTGTTTTGGGACCATGAGCAGAAAGCCAGCCAAACCGGTTTGTGTGTCGGCGTGTGACTGTGTTAGAGCCCGACCCCAACGATTGGAGATTCAACGCGCTAGCAGATCCGCGGCAGTTGTTCGCCCGACAGCAAGTCGAGTACGCGCTCGCTGCCGATATCATTCCGAATGACAGCGATGCCGGCGGGGGCTTCGCGGATTTCGCCGATGTGCGCGGCCATCGTGTCGCCGTTTTTGGCGAGAATCGCGAGGGCTTGATCGACGTCTCGGGGGTCGATGCAGGCTAAAAATCTGCCTTCACTCGCGACGTAGAGCGGGTCAAGGCCGAGTAGTTCGCAGCAGTCGGAGACGGTCGGGCGAACGGGAATCGCTGCCTCGATCAAATGCACACAGTGTTTGCTGGCGGTTGCAATCTCTGCTGCAGTGGATGCAAGTCCGCCGCGGGTTGGATCGCGGAGGCAATGAATCCGAACGCCTGCCTCGATTAGGGCCAGCACAGCGGATGCGACCGGTGCGGCGTCGCTGGCCAGCGGTGGGGTGAGGTGCAAGTGTTCTCGAGCGGCCATCACCGAAATGCCGTGGTCGCCAACGGGGCCGCTGATGATGACGGCATCGCCGGTTGTCACTTGTGCCGGCGTCACCGGTGTCTTTGCTACCGTTTCGCCGATACCGGTTGTCGTAATGTAAACGCCATCGCCCTTGCCACGCTCAACGACTTTTGTGTCACCGGTGATGATCGAAACGTTGGCCTGGTTGGCAGCGGCGACCATGGATTCTACGACCCGTGCCAAGTCAGCAAGTGGAAACCCCTCCTCGAGGACAAATGCACAGCTTAGATACCGGGGCCGCGCACCGCACATGGCGATGTCGTTGACGGTTCCACATACCGCGAGGCGGCCGATGTCCCCGCCGGGAAAGAAAAGCGGGTTGACGGTGAACGCATCGGTTGTAAATGCCAACGGTCCTTGCAAATCGACGACTGCACCATCGTGTTCGGCAACCGGGCCAAATGCGGAGACAAATAGTTTTTCGATCAACTGATGCATAACACGGCCTCCGCCGCCGTGAGCGAGGACGACCCGCTCATATGCAGAGAACGGAACAGGGCAACTGAGGTCGATGTGTGCTTGGGTCATGAGGCGTTCCCGGGGGCATTCGCGATACTGTTTGTTCGCGTCCGGCTTGTTTGCAGGTGGGTGGATATTCTGCGGTGTTGATAGTACGCGGCGCAGGCACCCTCGGTCGAAACCATGGGAGCCCCCAAAGGAGTTTCCGGCGTGCAGGTGGTCCCAAATGCAGAGCATTCGGGTGGTTTGATTCGCCCGGTTAGGACTTCGGCTGCTTGGCATTGAGTCGGCTCAGGGACAGCGGATAGGTCGATCCCGTAGCGACGTACCGCATCGACCCGCGCATAGGCATCGCGAAATGCCAGACCCCCGCGGGGGACGACCCCCATGCCACGCCAAGGTGCGTCGATGATACGGTACACGCGGTCGATCATTTGCTGCGCGATAGGGTTGCCGTCGGCGCTGGCCGATCGCCGATAGCGGTTCTCGACGTGGGCGTTGCCTGCTTCGAGTTGTTCGACGCAGCCGAGCAGTCCGTAGAGAATATCGACGGGTTCAAAACCAGTGACAACGATCGGGGCCGTGAAGCGCTCGACAATGTCTGGGTATTCGCGGGTTCCGGCGATTGTACAAACATGGCCGGCGGCCAGAAAACCGTCAATGCGGCAGTTTGGTGCTGCGAGGATCAGCTCGATAGCGGGTGGTACCCGGACATGGCTCGCGAGCAGAGAGAAGTTATCGAGTCGGTTTCGGCATGCAAGGTCTGCCGCCATTGCGGTTGCGGGGGCGGTTGTTTCAAACCCGACGCCGAAGAAGACGACGTCGCGATCTGGGGTGGCTTGCGCGATCGCGACGGCTTCGAGCGGAGACTGAACCACCCGGACATCGGCGCCCCGGGAACGAGCGTCTAGCAAGTCTCCGGCTCGCCCCGGGACTCGCAGCATATCGCCAAAAGAACACAAGATGGCGTTATGGTGAAGGCAAATCGATCGGGCCGCTTCGATAATGGCCAGGGGCGTTACGCATACCGGGCAACCGGGGCCGTGCACGAGCTCGAGCTGCGGAGGCAGCATGGTCTCAAGGGCGTAGCGTGCGATCGTATGGGTTTGGCCGCCGCATACCTCCATGATTTTCCAATGGCCCTGGCATCTCCGAGCCAGTTCAGCGCTTAGGGCGCGGACATGGCTGGGGTTGCGAAATTCGGTCTGGTATTTCATGGAGTCCTCAACTGGTAGGGAGTCTCCAGTTGCTCCAATTCGCATAGAGTTTTTTCCGCAGCCGCGCGATCGAGGGTTTGAATGGCAAAGCCAACGTGTACGATCACCCAATCGCCGACACCGGCCTCGGGAGTGTACGCGAGGCAAACTTCGCGGGTTACCGTGCCGAAACGGACTTCGGCGACGGGTAAATTGCCTGGGCCTTGACGTGTATCGACAATTTCACCGGGAATTGCTAAGCACATCGCGTCGTCTCGCTTTCGTGTTGCGCTGTGTTGTGGTGCTGATGCGCTGCTACCCAGGCCTGTCCAAGGGCAAGTCCGCCATCTCCTGGCGGGACTGTGATGGGGGTAATGACGTCGATGCCTCGGGAAGCGAGGTGATATTGCGCAGCCTCGAGGAGGACCTGATTGTGAAAGCAGCCGCCGGTCAAAGCGACGCAGTGTGCTCGCCGCTGATGGGCGACATGGGCGATGGCCTCGGCCAGGGTCGCGTGAAACCGCGAAGCGACTTGCTCGGGTTGATCCCGCTGGCTGACCATTTCGCGGAACATCGGGCGCCAATCAAGTACTGGTGCGTCGGTGTCGATTGCATAGGGCTCGGCACCGGGAGCTGCGAGCGCCTCAAGTCGCATGGCGGCCTCACCTTCAAAACTCGATTTCTCGCAGACGCCGACAAGTGCCGCAACCGCATCGAACATCCGCCCGACACTGGTTGTCTTTGGGGCCAGGTGGATGACGGGGGCATAGCGTTGGGCCTCCGGCACATGGATTCCAGCATCGAGACAGATTCCCGCGAGGGCACGACGTCCATTGCGAGCGGCAGCATCTCCGCCCGGCAAGGGAAAGGGACGCCATGTTCCCACTCGGTGACTGCCCTGTGTGGTGACTTGGAGAAGTTCACCGCCCCATAGTTGAGCTCGATCAAGATGGTCTTGTTGGCTTGGCAAGGGGCTCAGGGCATCGACGATCCCGTATCCAAAACCGTCCCAAGCAAAGCCAAGCGCATCCGATACGCCCGACTCGGCGAGACAGGCGGCGACGTGGGCATGGTGATGTTGCACGCGAACGATTGGTCGGCCGTCGTTTTCTGCCCAAATAGTTGTTGCGTAGTCGGGATGTTGGTCACAGACGATAGACTGGGCGCGAGTGGCAAAAAAACGCTGCAAATCAATCACGGCATCGTTCATGGCGTCCCGGGCCGGCGCGGTATTGAGATTGCCGACGTGCGGCCACAGGGTGACTTTCCCATTGGCAAGCAGAGCCGGGGCAGCCTTCAAGTGTCCGCCAAGCGCGAGAATGACTTGTTCGTGACGGAGTCCCTCGATTTCAATGGTGTGGGGAGCCAACCCTCGACCCATTCGCAGTGTGCGGGTGCGGCCATTGACGATGTCCACCACAGAGTCATCGCAACGACGAACAATGTCTCGATCGTGACCGAGCACAAGGTCGGAAACGTCGGCCAGTCGCCGCATTGCTTGCTCGTTTGTGATGCAAATTGGTTCGTCGTGGAGGTTGCCGCTGGTGGCGACCAGGGGGGCCTTCACTGCATGAAGGAGCAGCGCGTGGAGCGGAGTTGGCGGCAACATGACTCCGATTCGATGCATCCCCGCAGTGACGGGATCCGCGATGGTTGTCCCAGGTCGTTTTGCGCACAGCACTATCGGGGCGGAAGAATGACACAGAGCTCGTTGTTCTGCGGCGTGCATGACCGCGATTTCTCGAGCGTCGTCAATACCGCTTACAAGTACCGCCATGGGTTTGGAAGGGCGTCGTTTTCGTGTTCGCAGCCGGGTCACGGCTTGACCGTCATCTGCGCGTACCAATAGTTGAAAACCGCCGACGCCCTTGAGTGCGACAATGAAACCATTTTGTAGCGCGGTGGCGGCGCGGGACATCGCGTTGCCACCGATCGCTATGGGGGCTGCTGTTGTGGGGTCAAATAGTGTTGGGCTCGGTCCACAGAAGGGGCAACAGTTGGTCTGGGCATGGTAGCGGCGGTCGCTGACGGTTTGGTATTCGACTTGACAATCAGCGCACATTGGGAATTGTTTCATTGCAGTTGCTGCGCGATCCCATGGTGGTTGTACTGCGATCGAAAACCGTGGCCCGCAATTCGTACAGCTGCCAAAGCCGTATTCGAAGCGTCTTTGTTCCCGGGTTTTCGCCTCTGTCATGCAGTCATTGCATACGGCCAAATCACCGGGAATCACCGACGCAACGTCACTTTGGTTTCGACTGTCTTCGATGCGAAACTCGGTCTGCCCAAGGGGGGCACGCTCGTCCCAGTCGATCTTCGATACAACCGCGTTTATCGGCGCTGCCATTACGAGCTGTTGGGTGAATTGATTGACTGCCGTAGATCGGCCTTCTACCTCGATCTCGACTGTGCCTGCTTGGTTGCGGATAAACCCGCCGACTTGTTGGGCGCGCGCCAGGCGCAGGACAAACGGTCGGAAACCCACTCCCTGAACGATACCGCTGATTTGGCCATGAAGTCGAATATTCATTTGGTAATTTCGATCGAGGTGATTTCGACAGCTACGGGATAGGTTGGTTCTTCGGTGATGTCGAGCCGGATGTTATTGAGGCCGGTTTGCTGTAGTGCAATCTCAAAGTGTTCGCGCATATGCTCTGGGGACCCCCCCGCGAGCGCGCCGAGGCGAATTTGAATCGCGCACAGTGTTCCTTGTCGGCGGATGGCTTCGTTTTGGGCCAAAGCAATGAGTTTACGAATGACGCCGGTTTCATGCATCGCTGCTGCTCCCAGTTGTCGCTACCTGGTGAATGGTGGCAACAAATTGATCCATTACAGCAACAACCGCCGGTGATAGAGATTGGCCAACGGTATAGTGTTGCCCTTCAACGCCAACGAAAAAACCGGGGGGAAGGCTGCGGCCGAGGGCTCGGCCGAGCCGGAGCGTCTCGGTGGGGCCGAAGCCATGACAGGATACCTGCGCGGAAGGATCGAGTGCCTGCGTGAGCTGGGCCAGGGGGACACACATGATGTGGCCTGGTGGTTGTCCGCTCTGGGTGACGTCGACGAGTACGACAGCTTGATCTCCTTCGAGTAGGTCGAGTAGCCCCGTGCCTGGGCGTCCCGCGATGACGACTTCAAGTTTGTCTTTGAGACGCTCGGCCGCAAGAATGGCTGCGCCGTCGTCCTGTGCGCCAAGATTTCCTAGTGCGATGACTCGGGCGTCCATTGTGTGGTTCCAATCTGTTCAATGTCGAGTTTTAGGAAGTGGGTTGCGCAAGAAATGCACGGATCGTAGGCGCGAATCAACTGTTCGCACAATTGCGTTGCTTGTTCATGCGGCAGCGAAAGCAGTGAAGGTGACAGGGCAACGAGGTCTTGTTCGATGCGGGCTTGGTTTTGTGACGTCGGCGGAACGATTTGCGCAAGCTTGACCGAACCATCGTCTACAAGTTCATATCGATGGTAGAGCATCCCTCGAGGCGCCTCGGTGGCGCCATGGCCCACCGCATTTTTGGGCTGCCATTCGACAAAGCTGGGTACGGGGCGTCGATAACCGCGGATGATGTCCAATGCCTCGGCGAACGCGTGAACCACCTCAATGGCGCGAACAATAATGGATTCGTAGGGGTTTTTGGTTGGTAACCGGAATTTGCTGCGTTCCAGGGCTTCTATTGCGCGTGGGTGAAGCTTTTCGGCAAATAGATTGATACGAGCCATGGGACCGCACAAATATGCCGTTCCATCCGCGAGTCGGCAATGCAGGGCATTCGAGCGCTGAAGGTGTGACTCTTGGAAGACCTCGTTAAATTGGTCAATAGCAATATCCTGGCGGTCAGAGATTGAGATCTGGTCGCCACGTTCGAGTGGGTAAGTATTTCCTTTTGTAGAGACAAATACGTAGTCGTTGTTTTGCTCAGGAACCGTCAGTGTGCTGGCCCACATAACGGTTTCGATTGCTTCTTCAATTGCGACCTCCAGTGTTGGGACAATGGCTTCAAACGCCGAGACGCGGGGCGCTCGAGTAAACCCGCCGACTGTGACCGAAATGGGATGAATTGCGCGACCACCGAGGATTTCAATGATCTGATTACCCAATTTTTTCATGCGCAAACCGCGTTCGACGAGCTCTCGATGATCCACAGCCATCTCCGCAGCACTCGCGTAGCCAAGGTAATCGGGCGCATGAAGCAGAAAAATATGAAGCACGTGGCTCTCAATCCACTCTCCGCAGTAGAGCAATCGTCGCAGTGCCCAGACCGACTCCGGGATGTCGATGTCGAGTGCATTTTCTAAGGCGTTGACACTGGACATTTGGTACGCGACGGGGCAAATGCCACAAATCCGTGCGACAATGTCCGGCACTTCGGCGATCGCCCGCCCGCGGAGAAATGCCTCAAAAAACCGCGGTGCCTCAAAAATGGATAGCTCCGCGCGAACGACCTCACCGTTTTTGACCTGCAAACGAAATCGTCCCTCGCCCTCAACGCGAGTCAGCATGTCGACCTTGTATACTTTTTCTTCGCTCATGAGTCTTCAACCCGTGGGGAATCGTGCCTCATGCTTTCATCGTGAAACGCAGGAGAGGCGCTGTTGATGAGCCGAAACGCGCGTACGATATCGGTCTTGCCGCGCCCGTGGGTGAGCTCCCAATGAGCAAGCGATTGGGTGTTGGCAGACTCCCGTGGCCCAAAGCATCCATAGCAGCCACGGTTATATCTTGGGCATAGGGCGCCACAACCAGCATGCGTCACGGGGCCGAGGCAGGTTTGTCCCCGGGCAACCATCGTGCAGACCGTTTGTTGCCGTTTGCATTCCATGCAGACACTTTCGTTGGGGATTACCGGTTTTCGCCCAACGAGATATGCGCTGATAACCTCGAGCAGCTGGGTCTTATCAATAGGGCAGCCTCGTAGCTCGAAATCGACGGAAACATGCTGGCCAATGGGGGTGGAGGTCGCCAGGGTATCGATGTACGCTGGCGTGGCGTAGACTGCGCGGATGAATTCTTGATGATCGGCAAAGTTACGCAACGCTTGAATGCCACCGGAGGTCGCGCAAGCTCCAATGACGACAAGTGTTTGGGTGTGGCTGCGGATGTCTTGGATTTCGCGCAGTTGTTCGGGGGTGGAGATGGAGCCTTCGACGAGTGCGAGATCAAAGGGGCCATGCGGGTTTTGCTTAGAAGAGGCCTCTGGAAAATGAACAATATCGATGGCATCTGCGATCGCCAAAAGCTCGTCTTCGCAATCAAGAACCGTAAGCTGACAGCCATCGCAAGATGCCATTTTGAATACACCAAGCCGAGGACGTCTTTGGGCACCCATGCTTAGATCCCCTTGTGGTCAAACAGGAAAGAGATTTTGTCGTAGCGAAACACAGGGCCATCTTTGCAGACAAAATAGGGGCCATACTGGCAGCGGCCGCAAAAGCCTGCAGCGCATTTCATGTTGCGCTCGATGGAAACATACAAGCGATCGTGTGGCACGCCTGCATCTTCAAGGAGGTGTAGGACGTGCCCCATCATGACCTCCGGTCCACAAATAAAGTAGGTCTCGTTGGTTGCCAGTTGTTTGCGGCGCATGAGTTGGGTGACAAAGCCAATGTTTCCTATCCAGTGGCGGTTGCCGCGATCGACAGTGACGCTTACCTCGCAATGTTCGAGCGAATCCCAACCCAAGAGCTCGGTGTTGTAGAGGATGTCGCTCGGCGATCGCGCTCCGTAGAGGAGGCGTACGGATGGATATCGCTCCGGGCTTTTGGCGAGAAGTTGCATTGCCCCACGTAGCGGGGCGAGGCCGATCCCGCCGGCGATCAGGGTCACGGGCCCTCCTTGTGCTTCATCCAGCGGCCAAGCCGATCCGAAAGGGCCGCGCAGCCCGACGGTTTCGCCCGGTTTTAGCGTGCAAAGCGCTTTGGAAACCGCACCAACCGACCGCACGGTATGATCGACGATCCCATCGTCAAACCCGCTGATGGAGATTGGAATATCGCCGATTGCTGGGATCGACATCATGTTGAACTGCCCCGGCGCCGCAGATTCTGCGGGCAAATTTACCGTCAGCGTCACCGTATCTTCAGTTTCGCGAATCACCTCGATGATTTGGGCCGGCGCGGGGACCAAGGGGTTAGAAAGAGCTGGGGACGGATCTAACTTTTCAACTTTTGGAGACAAAAGTTGAAAAGTTAGATCCGTCCCCCGAGCGTTGTCACGCAGAACGCCAAGTTCTTCGGTGATATCGATGCCGACAGGGCACCAAGCGATGCAGCGTCCGCAACCGACGCAACCGGAGGTATCAAATTGCGACGGCCAATAGGCGATTTTGTGCGTCAACCACTGGCGGTAGCGGTCACGGATTGTGGGGTGAATGGTGGCGCCGTGGATCGTTGAATGATCGTGGCTAAAGCAAGAGTCCCACACCCGATCGCGGGATGATTGTCTACAGGTTGATGACTCTCCACCGGTTGA
>CBDCWZ010000095.1:0-38303 GCA_965223575.1 Kofleriaceae bacterium | reverse complement strand
GTGACATTGCTGGCAAATCCCGCGCTCGGGGTGGGAGGTTTGCAGCCCAGGACGTCCGCTTGCACCATGACACGCACTGCACTGCTCACGCATAAAGGTCGCGTGGGGAATTTGCGGTGGCGATCCAGCCGCCAGACGATATGGGGCAGAAGAGGTGTATTTTCCCTCAAAGTCATTTTCGGCCAAACCTGCTGGTGTCGATTGCTTGTCTGTCGAAACAAATGAAGTTTCGGCAACGTGACATTGGGTACACATCGCGTAGTTAGCGTGAGGAATCGGCGGAGCGGATACAGAACCGATACGGACACCGGCTTGGTGGCAGACTTGGCACTCAAGCGCACTCCCCTGGCCGACCGGATGGGGAATCGTCGGTGGTGCCCCCGCAAAGGCTCGCCGCTTTGCTCGGTCGCCCGTGGCTGCAGTATAAGCTTGCTTGTTCGCGGGAGTGACCATGGCAACTGCTGCATCTTGTGAGATTGATTGTGACGGCGCCCAACGGGGCAATTCAGTGCTCCACGGTCGCGTCGCGAGCTGTTTGTTGGAGCGAGCTACCGCCGCTTGCGAAACCTCGCCCGGGGGTGCAAACACACGGTATTGGGAATCGAGCCCGCGTTGCCGGACCCCAACGAAAAACCCGACGAAACTAACCGTCATAATGATCGCGACCGCGGCAGCCTTTCTTTTACGGTATCGCTGAGGTTGAAACATCATCTACACTTTTGCGATTCGGACCGCGCACTTCTTGTAGTCCGGTTGTTTTGAAAACGGGTCAAACGCCTCAAGAGTCAAATCATTGATGAGTTTTCCCTCATCAAAGAAGGGGACAAAAACCGAGCCCTGGGCGACTTTGCCGCGGCCGTCCAACCATGCGCGCAGATGGATTTTTCCGCGACGACTTTGCAGCTCGACAGTATCGCCATTTTGAATATCGAGGCGGCGAGCATCCGCACGATGGATCTCTACGTATGCCGCTGGCATGGTGCGACGCAGGGGTTTGATGCGCATCGTCATGGTCCCGGTGTGCCAATGCTCCAATACTCGGCCTGTACATAGCCAAAAAGGAAACTTCTGATCGGGGACCTCAGGCGGTGGTTTGTAGGGACGAAACCATAGCTGCGCGCGCCCGTCTTTTGTCGGCGAGTGATAAAAATCAACGCCGGCCCCACGCTTTACGTAGGGGTCATCAAACTCTGCAAAACGAAACCGGGTCTCACGCCAAGTACCATCTTTTTGCTGAACAACGGGCCAGCGAAGCCCGCGAGCCTTTACGTACTCTTCATAGGGAGCCAAATCTTTGTGCTTAAGTTTTGTAAAAGCGCGATACTCCTCGAACAGAGCGCGATCAACGTTGATATCGTAGTAACGTGGCCACTCCCAAGAGCGAACTTCTTTGCCTTGCTTGTCGCGCATATCAAACAAAAACGAACCATCACGTCTCCGCATGCTCTTGTCACCGCGATCGAAAAGTCTCCGCGCCACCGCGATGATTTGCCAACAATCGTCTCGTGCCTGACCAGGTGGCTTTACCATCTTAAACCACTGTTGGGTACGTCGCTCCGAATTGCCAAACACCCCGTTTTTTTCTACCCACATCGCCGAGGGCAACACCAAGTCCGCAAGCTGGGTTGTCGCTGTGGGATATACATCGGATACGATTAAAAATTTGTCCCCTCCCATCGCACGTTCGAAAAGCGCTTTGCGATTCGGCAAGGTTTGACCGGGATTGGTAACTTGTACCCAGATCGTGTGAACGTCCCCGCCTTGCTTGGTCGGCTTAATAAACTGCTCCCACATCTTTACAGTGTGGTAACCGGGCTTTGCGGCAATTCGACCCGGGGGCACTTGCCAGATATCTTCAGCTTGTTTGCGGTGTCCAGCCTTTGCTACCAAGCGCCCCCCCGGCAGCGCATGCGCCAAGGTGCCCACTTCGCGCACAGTCCCGCACGCTGAGGGTTGTCCTGTAAGACTGGTAGGCGCATCACCAGGCTTGCCAAAATGTCCCGAGAGTAGATGGATCCCATGGACCAGGCTATTGATCGCGGTACCCGCGGTGTGTTGGTTCATGCCCATGCACCAAAGGCTCGTAATCTTAAGCTTGGAGTTGCCAAACAGATCAGCAAGCATGTGCATATCTTTTGCTGATACTCCAGAGATGTTCTCCACGTATTCGGGAGTATAGGGTTCTAACAGTTTTTTGTATTCTTCAAAATCGATCGCTTTCCCGTGCAAGGTCGGTGGCTCGCTATCGACTTTGCAAGCGAGATGCTTGGCGACAAAACTCTTGTCATAGGTATTGTTCCGTATGAGCAAATGGGCAATCCCATTTGCAATCGCCAGATCTGTATGCGGTCTAAATTGCAGATAGTGCTGACTATGATCCGTCGTTCGCGTGCGGCGAGTACCGATGTCGATAATCGTTACCTTCTCGCCGCGAGAGCGTCGGTCCACAACCCTGGAGAACAGTACCGGATGCATCTCGGCTGGATTATTTCCCCACATAATCAAAACATCACAAACATCTAAGTCATCGTAACAACCTGCAGGCTCATCGACGCCGTAGGTGCACAAAAACCCTGTCACAGCAGAGGCCATGCACAGGCGTGCGTTGGGATCGATATGGTTGCACCCGATCCCTCCCTTCATGAACTTTTGCGCTGCGTAGCCTTCGGGAATCGTCCATTGGCCACTGCCATAAATGGCAAAGCCTGTGGGATCTTTTTGCACGCGGTCTGCAACAATATCCAGCGCACGCTCCCAAGAAATCGGAGTGAGCTTGCCATTCATACGCAATAGCGGGGTTGTCAGCCGGTCCTTTCCATATAAGGCAAGCCCAACATGATAGCCCTTGACGCAAAGAAGTCCCTTATTGACCGGCGCATTGCGATCGCCAGCAATCGCAACGACTTTTCCCGCCTGCACACCGACCTGCACGTGACAACCAGTGCCACAAAACCGGCAGGGTGCCTTGTCCCAGCTGACACCGTCAGGCGTCTTTCGCGGCGTTGCTGCCGTCCCAGGTGCGGCTTTGGCAATTGTCGCTCTTCCCGCGGCCGCCGCAGTCGCTGCAGCCATCGCAGAGAGTTTCACAAACTGACGACGATCCATTAGATATCCTCCCCAAGTATCTGCGCAAAAACAACTTCGACCTTCATCACCGAGGGAAGCGCCTCAAGACGGTCGATGAGGATCTCATCGGCGCCGACGCGGGTTTGAGCGAACACCGGCAGCCGGTGGCCCTGCGCTTCTCCGAGCTCGACATCTTTGCATTCGCTCAATTGCTCCCGCGCACTTGAGAGTTGTCCTGGCAAGGGGAGCACAACAAGACCGAGGTACAATACCACGGATTGTGCCTCTAGATATGCCCTGCTGTCGTCTGTCCTCATTGCTCTCCTCCTCCACCAACCTCAACCACCGGTCTCTGTTTCCCTGCAGCAAATACCTGGGCTGTAATGCGCAAACACAGGGTCAGCACCGCAAGTCCCGCGGCCCAGATCCCGGCCGTAATCTTCCACTCTGCTAAACTCGGCGCGTACTCGACAATCTCTCCCAGCGTACTCGGAACGAAACCGGGAATAATGAGCCCCATCCCCTTTTCGATCCACACCCCGCAAAACACCATAAAACAGGCGGCGAGGAGCAATTTCCTATCGTGCTTGCCATTGAGCGCAAACAACAATATTGCTGCAGCGGCGACGTTGAGCACCACGCTAGACCAAATCCACGGCACTAAAGTCGTTGCACCTTCCAGTCCTACGAATAGATAGCGTGCGGACAGTGCATGATGACCGCCAGCATAAAAATGAGTAAAAACCTCAGAGCACAGTAAAAACAAATTTCCCAAAATCGTCACCCGAAGCACTTTCGTCAGCGTCAAGATCGGTCCGTCTGGGACTTTAAGGGTGGTCAGCTTTTGCAGTAGGTGCAAGACGATAATGATGAACGCTGGCCCAGAGACAAATGCCGAAATGATAAAGCGGGGCGCGAGAATCGCGGAGTTCCAAAACGGGCGACCACCAAGACCACTATAGAGAAAGGCGGTCACCGTATGGATTGAGATCGCCCAAACGATCGAAACTAGGACAAACGGAACGTACCAACGCGGGTCGGGTTTCCGGCCGCGATACCGCATGTAGATCAAATAGCCGGTTACATGCATATTGATTAGCAAATACCCGTTGAGTACCAGCACATCCCAAGATAGCATCGAAATCGGCCAATTGAACTTCCCGACTCCGGGCAGCATGTGCCAGAAGCGGTCGGGTCGCCCCAAGTCTGTTGTGACAAACAGCAAACACATCAGGATGGACGCAATCGCGACCAATTCACCAATGATAACGACGTCGTGCATTTCAGCGTCATCATAAAGATAAGCCGGGATGACCATCATGACCGCACCTGCGGCCAGGCCAACCGCAAAGGTGAAGTTTGCGATGTATAGCCCCCACGAAACATGGTCGTTCATATTCGTTACGATCATTCCCTGGTTGAGCTGATCTCCATAGGCACTCAGCCCCACGAGTGCAATCGCGCTCAGCATCGTCATCCACACATAAAAGCGAGTACTGCCTTGCAGCGAAATGCGGATACACAGCTTTAGAAAACTCCAATACGATGTCGCGATTTGAGTCACAGGTGTCTCTTCATGCATCAAAAAAGTAAAAAAAGCGCGGTTTCGTCCCAAGCTCTTCTTTCAGAACGAAGACTCTCTTGTTGGCGAGTACCCAACGGATCTCCGAGTTGGGATCGAGAAGATTGCCAAAAACACGCGCACCCGTGGGGCATGCTTCTAGACACGCGGGCAGCCGGCCTTTGCGCGTGCGATGGATGCAAAAGGTGCACTTCTCCATGACGCCTTTGGGGCGAATTCGATTGGAAAGATAGTCCTGTTCCGGATTGATCTCTTCGGTGGGAATCTCTGGTTTTTTCCAGTTAAAGCGGCGTGCATGATAGGGACAGGCGGCTTCACAATAACGGCACCCGATGCACCAATTGTAGTCGACCACGATAACCCCGTCGGTTTCCTTCCACGTCGCCTGTACCGGGCATACATCCACGCAAGGGGGATTGTCACACTGCTGACATTGGACCGGTAAATAGTACTTATCGGGTGCAGGAGTATCGTGTTGGTAGTGCGGATCGCCGTGCTCGAAGTCGAGACTCCCATTGCTCATCTCAAACACTCGAATATAAGAGTTATTGCTGGCTCTATCGTGATTGTTCTCGCGATGGCAGGCTTCGGCACACTTGCGACATCCATTGCAAACCGACAAATTGAGCGCGTATCCAAATTGCACACCGGTCTGTGCGCGAGTATCGCCAATTTTGACCGATTTTCCGTATTCCGCTAGCGTTTCCTGTTCCAGACGTTCGATCACCCCGCGCATCTCCGCCGTAGAAAGTTCTCGGTAGTGTTTTTGCAAAAACTCCCCCATGCTAACGCCCCGTGCAAATTCCACCAATGGAGCAGAGGCCTTCGCAAAAGCTGCAGCTCCCAGCGTGACGCCCATCACCTTCAGCGCACCCCGACGCGTGATTCTACTCATGGCCGCCCACTCCGTATCGCTGCTCCACCATGGACGCTGTATGTCGACGCGGCCGTGCGTTGCGCTCTTTGGGACCCGCAACGGGCGCTACTTTGGGGTAGGCGGGTCTATGCGGACTATGACAGGTAATACAGTCATTGCGCTCGCGAGGTCCACGTTGCAAATCCCAGTAGCCGCGCATGCCGCCATGCGCCCCATTGTCGTAGCTCCTTCGGATCAGACCATGACATTGGCTGCACAAACGCATTGAGTCTAAGATCGAAAATTCTGTCCCGCTGGTGTCGTGTAACCGGTCTGGACGAGCCTCGACATGGCAGCTCTTGCACTGCAGGCCGGCATGCCGAAGCGAAACATGCTTGTGAAATTCCTTCACGACCCCCTTGCGATTGACAAAGGCCGGTTGGCTTCCGGCAGAATGACAAGTCGCACAGGCAATCGCCACCGGGCTTCCTGATATTTCTTCCCGATTTGTCGCAAGCTTTCCGGCGCTTGAGGGTCGAACGATCGTTACGGGATGCAGTTGCGTGTTCGTCGATGGCGGCTGCCACGCGGACATCTCGCCACCGGCTGAAGGCTCATAAATCGGTGACGCACAAGCTGCCAAAATTAGCGCGAGTGGAAAAGGACGAACAATAAGGAAGAATGGACGCCGCACGAAATTAAATGTGAGTGCACATCCCATACCAAGGTCGTTTATCGTAAATGAAGGATCGCTGCGTCGAAATCGCTACAAACATGTTTTCGTCGATTTCGCATCGTTTTGAGATCGGCTCACATCCTTGAGGTCGAGCGTTAATCGATATTCGGCAAATCCATCGCGTATCGCCAGATCTGTGCGCAGGTTCTGCGCAGAATTAGGCTCAAACAATTGGATACTCGTCCTCTAATCGCTGCCATTCGTGAGGGGTGTTCGCATTGAGAAACTCCGATGCGCGGCTCCTGCCCGGGATAACTCGAACGGCATCCCCGTTTTTGGCCGCTGCAGTTTGCAATAGATCGTTGACCGACAACGTTCTCCCAGTGGTCGCCGTTGTCAGACGTTGATAGAGCCGCCGCTCCAGCCCTGTGCTTACGCGACATATCAGCGGGAACAGGAACCCTTCATAGTATGCGAACTGTGTCGTTGGCGAAACCGCCGCTATCAAATGCTCTAGGCTTTCTGTTTGCAAATAGGGCATGTCCACAGGCACCACAACCAGCCATTGTGCGCGCAAATTTTTCCGGCGAAGTGCACATATCGCAGAATAGATCCCACCAAGCGGCCCTTTTTGAGGAAATACATCGGGGATACATGGTTGGCCGGCAATACTGCCGCTTAGAAAGCAATGTTGGATTGGCGAAGGCTCGCGCACACCGGAGACGATCCGCAGCATATGCTCCCAGAGGGGGGTTCCGCGAAAGAATAGATGCGCTTTATCGGTACCCATCCTTGTCGATCGGCCTCCGCAAAGGACGATACCAGTACTGTGTACGAGACTCATCGCGTTCCTATCACAGCCAACACCACTCGATCGCTTCGCCGACAGCCAGGCGTTCCTTTCCTTCTGGGACGATCGCCCATGCATTAGCGGCGAGATACGGCGTCATCATAAACGATCGCTGTTGTGGTGGTACCGCGATCACAGGTCCTGTGCTACCCATGGTTATTGTCCCGAACAAAAAGCTCCGGAACAACTCTGGTTTGCGAATCTCGTTTGATAGCGCAGCGCGCAAAAATGATTCATTTTCCCGCTCGAGCATCGCGGCGATGTAGGGCTGAACGAAAAACCGAAACCCGACAGCCGAGCCGATGGGGTTGCCAGGAAGACCAAAAAATGCGACGCGTTTTCCAGACCTGAGCAGTAGTGTGGCAAACAGTATTGGCTTCCCTGGCCGGATCTTTGCTTTATGAAACAAAACTTCGGCACCAAGCTCACCAAGCGCGGCGGGAATGAAATCATAGCGTCCCATGGAAACAGCACCGGTTGTGACAACGATATCGGGCTCTGAGGCGAGCATTGTCTTCATTACCGAAGAGAAAGCGTCTGTCTCATCCGGCACGATGCCATAGCTGTCAGCAGCTGCCCCGATCTGCTCAGCGGCTACTTTTAGTAGTGGTTGGGTCGAACTAAAAATTTTTCCCGGCGGTAAATCGGCGGCAGGGGATCCCCCCGGAGCAATAAGCTCTCGCCCAGTTGCGAGCAAAGCGACGCGGGGCTGAGGTTTTACCACTACCGTTTCTCGGCCATTGCAGGCAGCTGCCATGACGTGCTGGGGGGCAATCCGCGTTCCGCGCCGCAGTAGCACTTGCCCCGCCTGAAAATCCTCGCCCACCAGCCTGATATTTTCTTGAGGTTTGAGACTTCGCCTCACCTCGATTTGATCTGTCCCACTGCCGCCAGCATTAACCGGTGTCACATCCTCGATACGAACGACCGTATCAAAGCCATCCGGGACATTCGCGCCGGTCATAATCTCCAGCGCCCGCACCTCTGTAGCGGCCCCAGGAACAATCGGCTTGTGACCCGCGGCGATTGAGCCAACAACAGTGAATCGCATTGGATGCTCCGGCGATGCATCCCGTGTATCCGCCGCCACCAACGCATAGCCATCCATGGCCGAATTCCGAAATCTGGGGTTTGCGATGTCTGCGATGACGTCCTCGGCAAGGGTTTCACCGATGGCGTTCTCCAGTCTGACGGTCACAGCCTCTTGGGAGGGCCTTGCGTGCGATCGCAGGATTGCTAGGGCTTTGGGATAAGAAATCATTGGCACTCTCTACTCCTAACCAAAAACATCTCTATGTCGCTGTTTTGGCTCAAAGATGTCAACAGCGAAAGCTGGCTTAGGGCTCCTAACCAAAAACATCTCTATGTCGCTGTTTTGGCTCAAAGATGTCAACAGCGAAAGCTGGCTTAGGGCTATGTGACGACAGCGACTCTACGCGGTTCACAGCGCGGGCAAGCACATCCGACCCCCTTTTCGAGAACAAACACGACTTGACTTTCCCACGATGGTAGGCTGTTCTTCTTATGAAAATGAGAGTGTCCTATGGCCCAATCCTCCGAACCACCCCAAGCATATAAAGACTTTATCCAGCGATTTCCTATGCTCGGAGCAGCTTGGTCCCAGGCTCAAGAAGCGGGACACGAGGGTCCCCTTGATAGCCGCATGCAGCGTCTGGTGAAGCTCAGCATCGCCATTGGGGCAATGCGTGAAGGTGCCATCCGTGCATCCGTCCGCAAAGCGGTCAGACAAGGAATTAGCGCCGACGAGCTGTACCAAGTGGTCGCGCTTGCTGCCGGAACACTGGGGTTCCCATCAACTGTTGCCGTGCACTCGTGGATCAAAAAAGTACTCGAAGAGTAAATAATAGATGAGTACGGCTTTGGCACACGCACCAGTTCACGAGAGTAAGCTGCTTGACAGTTTCAACCGCAACTTTAACTATCTCCGGCTGTCGCTGACCGACTTGTGCAACTTTCGGTGCGTCTACTGTCTTCCTCATGGGCTCGAAAAACATCGAGATTCCGCCGCCCCGCTGTCGGTCCAGGAGATCAAACACCTCGTTATCGGCCTTTCGCAAGTCGGCATGAAAAAGATCCGCCTCACAGGAGGCGAGCCTCTACTGCCGAAAAGATTTGTTCGACATTGTCGCTACCGTTCGCCGACATTCCGGACGTTGACAATATCTCCCCTTTCCCACAAACGGCCATCGCCTTTCGCCCTTGGTTGCCAAACTAAAGCAGCTCGGTCTCGACGCGATCAACATCAGTCTGGACTCTCTGTCCTCGGAGACCTTCGCAAAAACGACCGGCCGACCCGTGATCGCTAGCGTACTGGAAGGAATTGACGCATGCATCGAAAACAATATCGATTCTCTCAAACTCAACGTTGTACTATTGCGCGGGTACAATAACCAACAGCTGCCGGATTTTCTTGATTTTGTAAAATCCCGTCCTATTACCGTTCGATTTATCGAGTACATGGAGACGAGTAGCAACGCCAACTCGTTTATCCAGCTGAAAAATCCTGCCAACACACTCGAAAACCAGGTAAAGCGGCTAGGATGGCAACTCTCTTCCCGGCGGCATGATGCTGGACCAGCACGAGAATACCACCACGAAGAGTATCGCGGTGGGATTGGCTTTATCACCCCCTATTCCAAAGATTTCTGCTCATCGTGCAACCGACTTCGGGTGACCGCCAACGGCGAACTTCGTCTATGTCTGTTTGCGAGCAGCGGAATTTCTCTGCGACATCTCCTGCAATCGAGCAGTCAAACCGAAGACTTGATCGCCTTTGTCCGATCCGCCCTTGCGTCTAAGGAAGTCTCTCACTATTTGAATGCAGGGATTACGGGAGCCAACGCGTCTTTCTCACAAATCGGAGGGTAATCTATGGGAATGGTCGATGTATCGAGAAAGCTCGTGAGCTTTCGCTCAGCGCAAGCCAGTGGCCAGATAACCTTGGCCGAAGACGCATTTTTGGCGGTCACCAACGGCACCAATCCCAAAGGGGATGTCCTTTCTGTGGCAGAAATCGCCGCGATCAACGGCGTAAAACAATGCTCTCATCTGCTACCGCTATGCCACCCTTTTTCGATCGAAAACGTAAACACCTCATTTGGACTGAAAAAAAACACGAACGCTGTCCAAGTAACGTGCGAGGTGAGCACCCACTCACGCACCGGCGTAGAAATGGAAGCCTTGGCGGGGGTACAAGCTGCCTTACTTTGCATTTATGATCTGTCAAAAGCAGTAAAACCCGGTCCTCTCGATCAATGGAACTCGACTCAACTGGAAACTCGGAGGAAAAAACGGCCTGTGGATCCACCCCGATTTTACCGGAGAAGTGCCCGCTTCCCCTGTTGATCTCACTGGCCGCCAAGCAGCCGTCATTACACTAAGCGATCGCGCTTACAGAGGAACCTATCCCGATACATCGGGACCGGCGATCAAAGCGGCACTCGAAAAACTCGGAGCGCAATGTAAAGATATCGTGTTGCTTCCAGACGAACCCGACGAACTCAAACAAGCTGTTGAGACTTTGCTTTCAGCAAGCACGCCCGTCGACCTGATTATTACGACCGGGGGAACTGGTGTCGCCGCCCGCGATCGGACACCAGAAACTCTGGCGGCGCTTTTCGATCGCGAAATTCCGGGAATTGGCGAACTCCTACGAAACGAAGGCGCCCACTTCACGCCGCTTTCCTGGGCCTCTCGTTCTATCGGGGGCCTCGTCGGAAACACCATAGTCCTTTGCCTTCCCGGAAGCCTCGGAGCAGTCAAGGAGTCGATGCAATCCTTGAAAACTCTGCTTCCTCATCTCGTAAAAATCGCCCAAGGAAGCTAACTCTTTACCATGACCTACCACATCAAATTCTTTGGTCTACTCGGCGACATCAGCGAGGGCATTGCCATCGATCACCCAAGCTCCGTCGACGTAATGACGCTTAAGCGTCTCATCGCAGAGCATCTCACATTGCGCAAACCCGGACATTGAGACCAAGATTCATAACATTATGAAGGTCTCTGTCCTCGCCAGCGAGGACGAAATTTATCCTAAGCACGCACACGTAACGAATGGCCAGGTCAATGTCTTCCCACCCGTCAATGGAGGCTAGTGAAGTGGGCTACGTCAAAATTCAAACCGAGCCGATTCAAAGCGAGGACTTTATATCCCCCTTAGCACCTAGCGAGGGTTGCCAATGTTGCTTTCTCGGCGTTGTCCGCAACCAAAACAACAACCGTGCCGTTTCTTGGGTCGAGTACTCCGCACACAACCATTTGGCAGCTCCGGGCTATGGAACAGATCGCCGAGGAAGCGCTCGAAACCTATGGACGCGACCTCAATATCACTTTTGTGCATAGAACAGGCCGGCTAACAGTCGGAGAAATCAGCCTGTATATAGCGGTCTCTTCACCCCATCGCGAAGGCGCCTTTTCCGCCAGTCGATACCTGGTCGAAGAACTCAAAAAACGCGTACCGATCTGGAAGAAAGAATCCTACGAGGACGGGCAATCCGAGTGGTTAGACGGCCAATGCATCGAATAATGCTACCACTCACTGCCGCACTGCCTTTCTGATATCGCAGAGACTCTCCTTGCGGACAAAGCCGGCCATCGACAAATACACGGTCAAACGCACATTCGCAAACCTCCCTGCCAAATCGCCCGCCGTTTGAGATTCAGCGCCCCAGACCTGTCGCGAAAACCGCCCAAAGCCCCCGTGCGGAAGTCTTGGTTCCATCATCCGTCATAGGGTCCTTGTAGATGTCCAAAGTTCGCCATCAATAACATCTGTGCCAAGCCCAATCGCGTACTGCGTATTCGCTCCCAGCGCAGGCGCTCTAGACGCTATTCCTTGGCAATAAGGACAATGTTGTCAAACTCATGTCCAAAAGTGAAAATGCCATATTGTTGGAACTTAATTTTGAAATTGGACGTAAAATCTATTCCGGGATTGACGTTCACGACAGCACCAATATCGTAGCTCAGTGTTCGGTCAAAGTGGGGAAAGGTTGCCACTGTGTACCACGTTAGACCATCACTGCTGACTGAAACCCGTCTCCGCTTACACTGCCTTGGAAAGATGGTGTTGGCAGTGATACCGCCTGATCTCCCATATACCGGATGTCAAAGCTCAAATTGACATCTGTTTGTCCAGCCAAGTCCACCGTCCATATCACCTCATTGAGGTAATTTTCACCAATATAAACGAGCCCATTACTGCTTACTCCACCCATTTTCAATGAACCATCAACAACATCGATGTATCCAGGAGATGAAGAAATAGATTCCCATCCCTGAGCTGGGAATCCGTCATCAAAATTTTCTATCATTGCTGTGGTTGGTATTGTATTTGTGGTGAGAACGATGTTGTCAAATCCACGTCCATACCCAGGATTACCGTGGTTGCCATGTTGTTGAAACTTGATTCGAAAGTCAGAATTGAAATCCAACCCCGGAGTTGTGTTTACAACAGCGCCAATGTCATAGGTCTCGGTCCCGTCACCATTGGGAAAACTAGCTACGGTATACCAGGTTAGTCCACCGTCACTATTGACTGAAATCCCATCGCCGTTTGCACCAACAAGATAAGATGGGGTTGGCAACGAGGTTTCTTCATCATCAAAGTCAAACAAATCAACAGTCAGACTAACATCTGTCCTTCCTGATAAGTCTAAGCTCCAAATCGCCTCATTGAGGTGCGCCCCCTCGCCACCGCGCATCTCCAATCGACCATTGACGACCTCGATTGTTCCGAACGAAGAAACAAATCTCCATCCTTGATCTTGGTTAGGAAGTCCATTGTCAAAGTTTTCAACGATTGTTTCAGCGGTTTCAAAGGCAAGTAGAATGTTATCGAAACCACGCCCATCCGTGGGTTTCGCGTAATTATCGTGCTGCTCGAATTTGATTCGAAAGTCAGAAGTATAATTTAGTCCCGGGTTACCAACCACAACTGCATCAATATTAAATGTTACTGTTTGGTCACCATCGGGCAAGGCGGCTACGGAGTGCCAGATTAGTCCATCGCTGCTAACGAAAATGCCATCGCCGTTTTCTTCGTCAGAAAAATCAGACAATACAATACTTAAACTTAACGTTAGTCTTTCCAGCCAGATCTACCGTCCATATTGCCTTGCTGACATAGTCGGTTCCATGCCTAATGCCGCTCATCTCCAATCGACCATTGACGACTTCGATTGTTCCATTCGCTGTCGATAAAAATTCCCATCCTTGATCTTGGGTAGGGAGTCCATTATTGAAGTCTTCAACGATCGTTTCAGCTTGATTCGTCGTTCCTTCAGCCGAACCGAGGCCAACACCAAGCCAAGGGAGCAGGAAGGCAGCTAATACTCCATAGTTTCTTTTCTGCTTTAACATGTTCTTTATTTAGCCCATAACCATTTCTTTGTCACAAGCAAAACGCGAGACTTTGTAAAATGATCCTCTGTCGCAAACAAAACAAGAGACCTTATAGGGAAAGTTCCCTTTAAGGTAAGCGTACGACGAAACGCGTCTAGCAGAGTCGAACAGGAATGCGCTATCCCGTACAAGCCAGCGAGAAGCTGTTTGACTACGGAAGCATCAAAACCATCGCGGAGCCGTATCACGGTCCCCGATGCGGTTTCGATTTCGTACAGGGAAACGGGTGTTTCAGACAAAATCGCTGGCGGTTCTCATCAACCATAGATTGCATCACCCAAAAGCGTTTGAATAGACGCGCTTCGTTGGACGCCTACCCTTTAAGGGTATCTATTACCCAACCCACGTGCGGTGGCAGGTGACACTAAGGTTACACTCCAAGAAGAAGAGACCGATTGTAGGGCAAATACAAGCCAGAGAGCATCGGGTATCTTGCGATCCACAAAAGACAAGACTGAAACAAGGGACGTGATCGGGAACCGCCTAGACTGAAGGCGTTGGGGCCTTAGTGTCTACAAATAAAGGGATAGCTTGCGTCGGTATTCGTTGGACAGATCGCTCCGAACACCGACAACCCCAAAGATCGTCAGCATCGCCTTGCGCGCGGCATCGTCATTGAAACGTTTGTCTTCCGTCACCACTACCAAAAACTCGTCGAGCGCCTGTTGATAGTGGCCGTTTGCGGCCAAACATGCACCGAGATCCAAGCGAGCCTGCAAATCGCTCGGATCTGCAACCACACGCTCGCGACACTTTTGCTCACCTCCCGTATCGCGACAAACGACCAGAAACACAAGCGCATCGCGAAGATGCTGGGCGGCGGCGTACTCATCGGCCAATGGCCCGATGGCTTCGAGATGTTGTTTGACCTCATCCTCGTTGCCACGGGCGAGTGCAAGTCGGGCACACTGCAGATGAGCACCAGTATGTTGGGGATTTTCTCGTAGTGCTGCTTGTAAACACTGGAGAGCTTTTTCATGAGCTCCTGACGCAATCAGCTCCGTCGCTTCTGCCACTTGCTTGTCAGCACTCGTAGGGCAGTGCTTCTGCAAAAATTTTCGTACAGCTGATTCTGGAAGGACACCGACAAACTCGTCTACTACAATCCCATCGACAAAGAGTTTTACCGCGGGGATGCCACGGATGTTGTATTTTGCAGCAATGCTCGAATTTGCCTCGGTATCAACTTTGGCGAGCTCAAACGCACCGGCAAATTCTTCCGCGAGCGTTTCGAGAACCGGACCGAGCATGCGACATGGACCGCACCACGACGCCCAAAAATCGACCAATACCGGCACATCACGAGACCTCTGAATCACCTCGGAATCGAACTCATCCACTGCTACATCGCGCACAAACTGAGAAGTCATGAAGCAAAGATAAATGGGATCGAGTACCCTGGCAAATCATCAGCGGATATAGACAAACGTGCGCACTCTCTTGAGTAGCAACAGCCAAATAACATTCACCTTTAGAACCAACGATTCGACGCTATTTTGAGGTGATACACACAGTCTCCAAGGTCTCGATACATTTGCCGTTACGGTTAGAGGATTACTCTCTCCGATCGCAGATATTATCGGCGTGTTGCGCTCCTGTGTCATCATGGTGGAACTATTCCCAACAGGAAGCCTGTGATTGGGAAGCGACACGTTGGGGAAAACTCGTTTCTAGCCAAACTGACGAATCACTGCTTTGGTAAACTCTTCAGTGTTGGCGTTGCCTCCCAGGTCTCGCGTTCGTGTCGCATCGTCCGCAAGTGCCGCATAGACGCCTTTACGCAGTCTGTCGCCAGCATCCCCCTGATCCACGTGGTCTAGTAACATCGCCGCCGAAAGCAACAGTCCCGAAGGGTTAGCAATCCCCTGCCCCGCAATATCCGGCGCGGTGCCGTGAACCGCTTCAAAAATGGCGCAACCGCCGTCACCAACATTTGCCGCTGGAGCGACACCCAGACCGCCGATGAGCCCAGCTGTCAAATCGGATAAAATATCACCAAATAAATTGGTGGTAACGATGACATCAAACCGCTCTGGACTTGTTACAAGATTCATCGCTGATGCATCAACAATCATGTCGGTGCACGCAATGTCGGGATATCCCTTGGCAACCTCGCGAGCGACCTCGAGGAAAAGCCCGTTGGACATTTTTAGAATATTCGCCTTATGGACAACGGTTACCTTTTTGCGATTGTGCTTGGTTGCATAGTCAAACGCATACTCAACAACGCGCTTCGCGCCATGCCGCGTAATAACGGCAATGGACTCTGCGGCCATGCGGCCAGGTCCAATATAGTGCTCGATCCCCGCGTACAAACCTTCGGTATTCTCTCGGACTGTTACCAAGTCAACATCGGAGAAACGGCACGGCACCCCTGCAAGGGTCCGCGCGGGCCGAACGTTAGCGTACAGATCAAAATGCTGCCGCAGCGCAACATTGACCGAGCGATAACCACCCCCTACCGGAGTGCTCAGTGGTCCCTTCAGGGCCAATTGATTTGCCGCTATCGAGTCGATCGTCGCCTGGGGAAGCGGATCTTTGTCGGTCTCGATCGCCCCCATGCCCGCTTTTGCCGGCTCCCACTCAATGCTGCCCCCACAGGCTTCAATGCATTGCAGGGTTGCTCGCGCAATCTCTGGCCCAATGCCGTCGCCCTCGATCAGTGTTACTTTGGGTCGTTTTGGATACGTCACGTCCCTATCGTACCGCCAACGCTTTTGGTATACATCGTCCTCGCCCGTATTTCTGGCAACTTTTCTGGGGGGCTTGCTCGCCGGGTAAATCTGAGGGGAGAGGCGCTCACCCATTGCACGCGATCTCTAGGGGGATAGCCTGCTGGTCCTCGCCGTCTATCGCCAGGTACGGAAAGGGGGGATGTGAGGGTTAGTGATGTTCATGGTATCGTTTACGGTATGTCGGCAAAGCGACCACTCGACCAGGATTACCGCACCTTATCCGGGTTAGACCTCAAGCCCTGTTACTCACCAGACGATCTTTCACAGTGGGATTACGAAGAAAAACTGGGTGATCCCGGCACATATCCGTTTACCCGGGGGCCCCATCAGTCGATGTACCGCGGAAAGATGTGGACCATGAGGATGTTCGCCGGCTTTGGCACACCAGAGGACACCAATCAACGGTTCCGCTTTCTTCTCGAGCAAGGGCAGACCGGGCTGTCTACGGCTTTCGATATGCCGACACTGATGGGTTATGATCCCGACCACCCCCGATCGCTGGGAGAGGTTGGACGGGAGGGGGTCTCGGTCGCCTCTCTCGACGACATGGAGCGATTGTTTGCCGACATCCCACTCGAAAAAGTCTCAACCTCAATGACGATCAACGCTCCGGCGTGCATCCTGCTCGCTTTATATATAGCAGTTGCGCAAAAACAAGGAGTCTCACCTGACAAGCTACGCGGCACCTTGCAAAATGACATGCTCAAGGAGTTCATCGCGCAGAAGGAGTGGATATCTCCTGTTCGCGCTCACATGCGTATTATCCGCGACATGCTCAAATACTGCACAGAAACCATGCCGCTATGGAACACGATTTCCATCAGTGGATACCACATCCGTGAAGCCGGAGCGACCGCCGTGCAAGAGCTTGCGTTTACCATTGCTGATGGGATTGGCTACCTTGAAGCCGGTATCGAGGCGGGCCTCGATATCGATGCGTTTGCGCCTCGTCTGTCCTTTTTCTTTGATGTTCATAACGACTTCTTTGAAGAGATCGCCAAATTCCGTGCGGCACGAAGAATGTGGGCCGACATAACAAAAAACAAATATGGCGCGAAAAATCCTCGCTCATGGAAACTTCGCACCCACGCGCAAACAGCCGGGGTCTCGCTCATGGCGCAAGAGCCGCTCAACAACGTTGTTCGCACAACGGTGCAAGGCCTTGCGGCAATCCTTGGTGGGACACAGTCGCTCCATACAAATTCCTATGATGAAACCTACGCTCTGCCAACAGAAGACGCTGCAACGCTCGCGCTGCGGACCCAACAAATTCTTGCCGAAGAGAGCGGGGTTGCAGCGGTCGCAGATCCGCTCGCGGGGTCCTACTTTATCGAGTCTTTAACCAACTCAATCGAAACGGCCGCAAACGTATACCTCGATAAGATTTACGCGATGGGAGGAATCGTGGCAGCGATAGAGCAGGGCTATCCACAACGCGAAATTGCCCAGTCTGCATACGAATTTCAGCGCGAAGTCGACGAAAACCGACGTACGATAGTGGCGGTTAACAGGTACCAAGCAGACCAACCCAATGATCCGATCCCAACCCTGCACATCGACAAGTCTGTCGAAGAAACTCAAATTGCCCGAACCAAGGCTGTCCGAGCGCGCCGCGACAGCCAAAAAGTTGCCCGCTGCCTTGAAGCAGTTCGCTCCGCTGCTCGTGATGAGAATACAAATCTGATGCCAGCGATCCTTCAGGCCGTTCAATCGTATGCGACTTTGGGCGAAATTTGCGATATCTTCCGCGAGGAATTTGGCGAACACTCGGATCCAGCTTATCTGTGATTGCCCATTCGGGGATCGCATGCTAACGATTTTGGGCTAGCATGTTACGAATCGTCGTTGACGTAATGGGTGGAGTATTCGGCCCGGAAGAGATCATCCGTGGGGTGGCTGAGGCTTCCTTAATGATCCATGAGGCCGAAATGATCCTTGTTGGTAATGCTGCTCAGATCGGCGCTGTGCTCCCCCAAGTTCGACATGACGGCGCAAAAATCCGAGTACACCATGCCGAGACAATCATACACGCGGAAGAAACGCCAGCAGAAGCCCTCGCGGCAAAGCCGGACTCCTCGATTGCCGTCGCAGTAGATCTCATCGGGCGCGGAGAAGGTGACTGCCTGATCTCCGCAGGGCACCCGGGTGCCTCTGTACTCGCGTGCAGTAGGCGCTGGCCGCTGATATCGGGCATCGCCCAGCCGGCATTGGCCGCTGTGTATCCAACCGAGCTCCGTCGCGGAAAAAAGAACGATCCGTTTTCGCTTATTTTGGATGTAGGGGCCTGTGCTGAAGCAACAGCACAAGACTTGGTTTGCTACGCTCTCATGGGTGCAGAATATGCACGTGTCATTTCGCGCAATCAACGACCAAGAGTTGCCCTGCTCTCAAGCGGTCCAGACACAACGAAGGGCCCCCCAGCGGTTACTTCTGCTCATGCGCTCCTAACTAGCGCGACCACTCTTAACTATATCGGTCACATTGAAGGCCTCGATGTTCCACGAGGGGTTGCAGATGTGATGGTTTGCTCGGGGCACGTCGGGAACATTGTCATCGCAATGTTGGAAGGGTCTTCTAGTACCGTATTGCGCTTGGCTCGCTACGCTCCCAAGCAGCGTGTCTTATTGCAAATCGGGGTACGTTTGCTTTCTGCGGGCGTTGACCGGATCAAAAAACTTCCTGATTGGCACCAATATGGCGGGGCTCCACTGCTCGGACTCAAGCATCTATTCCTAAAAGCCGATAGTCGATCGCGTGCGCGCGCAATTACCAACGCAGTTCGAGTAGCGAACAAAACAGCTCACCTTCAATTGAATCAAACGATCGAGTCGAGCATCGCGGCCTTCCGGGCACGGGCAGAACTATAAATAACCCTATGAGCATCGAGCATATATTCCGCTGGGATCTAGACAAAACCTATCTGAGGACAGACATCGATAGCTGGCGCGGTCTCATGCGCGCTGCAGTAGAATCCGCTGCATCGAAACAAGCCTTCCCCGGCGCATCTGCACTGCTGCGCGCACTCGCCCAATCTGCCACAAACCGAATCTGCCTGGTTAGCGGCAGTCCAAAACAAATGCGGAGAGTTCTCGAAAAAAAACTCGCGCTCGACGGTGTCAAATTTCATGAATTGCGACTCAAAGACAATCTTGGGAATCTACTCCGAGGCCGATTCCGAGCGTTGCGATCACAAGTTCCATACAAATTACAAGCCCTACTTTCCAGTAGACTGCAGAGTGGAGCATCATGCCACGAAACACTTGTCGGTGATGACGCCGAAGCCGACGCCATTGTATACAGTCTATATGCGGACATCCTCGCTGGAAAAATCTCCTACCAAGAACTCACACGCATCATGCAAGCCTCGCGCGCATATGAAGATGAAATTGAAAACACCCTATCCTTAGCAAAGCAAACAAAAAAACAGCAATGCGTACAACGGATTCTGATCCATCTAGACCAACGCTCCCCAACTGCGACTTTCCGTGATTTTGGTGAGCGCCTGGTTCCCGTCTATAACTATTTCCAAGCAGCCGTTATCCTATACGCCGACGGACTGCTCACGGCTAACCAGACGCTTACTATCGCAGCTGACATGCTCGACTCAAGCAACTACCAACTATCATCACTAGGAAATTCGTTGCAAGACCTATTGCGGCGCGGTCGTATCTCAGCAGATATCGCCACAAAACTCGCGAGCGAAACAAGGATCATTTGCCACTCCCAAACTGATGAGGAGCAGGACACCACCTTCACGCAAATCGCCGAACTATTTTGTCGAAGCGTCAAGCAACTTGGCAGCACTGTGGCGATCGAGTGGCCAAACATCGCACCCAATTTGGATTTTGTGTCACTCGTAGACAAACAACACGCACGTGAATTGTAGCCGGAGCAAATGGATGAATCCTTGGGAATTGACTGGGTTTGCGACAGGCTGTTTTGACAATCGTTCTCGAGTAAGCTACCGCGTACTGATTGCTGTGATTTCCCTGTATACGGTGGGCGGATGCACTGCAGATGAGTCTCGTATTGCCAACAAAGATGCAATGAACAAACAGGCGTATCCCTTCAATGGCGAATGGGTCGCAGTCCGGCTCAAATCGACTCATCCGCTTCACCAAGAAGTTGGTTTGACCGCTGGCGTCTTTTTATTTTCCCGCTACCACTTCAAAGGCCATCAATTGCACGTGGGGCGCGAATCCAAATGGCTTCAGGTAACACTAACACCGGTGGCTAGCGGTGGACTGACTGTCGCTGACGACAAACCAAATCTGCTCCACAAAGCCCATTTTCAAATTAAACGCAAACGCGTCGAACTTACTATCGCGTCGCCACCGATGAAAGTACTGCTCGAACGCTGGAACACCGGGCAAAATGAGCCAACGAAAACTATTTGCGCCCCGAAGTCGGTTACGAAACAGACCATAGAATGCAATGCAATGCAATGCACGACAACGATATGTTCCAGATACCTAACGGGGAAACGAAGCCAGATCGCTAGCCCGGGCTAACGGACTGCAGCATAAATTTGGTTGAGCCTGCGATTCGCTTTGCTAAATTTCCCGTCGCCATACTCCGAGGTAGCAGTTCGGAACAACTGGTCGACCTTCTTTTGGATTTCTGGCTTTAGCTTCTTGCCTCGAATACGGCCATTGAGCCGATTGATCTTGGTTGCGATAAATCCCTTGTTGATCTTAATCGAGTCAATTGTTGCGACCAATTGCGCGGCCGCAAACCTCGCCTTGCCATAGTTCCCTTTACGCATCGCCTTGGTTGCCTCTCGCTCAAGCCCCCGTGCTGGAGCTGGTAAATCCGAGCGCATCACACCCTTTCGGCTCATTTTCTTCCTGGCCTGTTTCAGTAAGGGATCTACATCGGCCTTGGTATATTCCGATCCTTTGGGATCAACAGTCTGAATGATCGTCATCCCTCCCCCGCCTCCACAGGTATCACGCTCTCGCTTTGCAAGCTCACGCTCCCGCGTTGCGATACCCGCCTCGCGCCGCGCAACATCCTTTTCGCGACGTGCCAATACGCCTTCTCTGCTCGCAATCGCCACCTCTCTAGCAGCGACCCGAGTATGCCCCTTACTTGTGCTCGAGAGCGTTTGCGCCATCGTCCGCCAATGCGTCAGTCGAGCCTCAAGACTTTTGTTGAATCGCTTTTCTTCCTCGACGATTTGTGCTTCCTTCTTGACTAGTTCTGCTGCGACTTTGTCCAGCATACTTGTGTCAGAGCCCTTCTCTCGTGCGGCCCGGTACTGCTCGTTTAATTTCTCTCGCTCTTCCCTAACTTTTTCACGTACTGACAGCATCGCATCGCGACGCGCAAATAGGTCCTCTTCTTCGGCATTGGTTTTCTCTGCGTCGATCAATACTGGGGCTGGGGTATCTGTGCCGCTGGATGTTTCTTCGCACCCGGACAGTCCGATCATTGCCAACAACAAAAGCGTAGGTAGACGCATATAACCATCGTACCATCATCTAAGTCCTTTTATGCAGCTTATTGGTACCTCACAACAATGTCAGTTTGTGTGGGGAATCGTCTTATCCAAAAACGAGAAACTTCTATTTCTCCGCAAAGCCACGAATGATCTTAACCAACTCCCGCACGATTTCGGGTTTGTCTACCAAATCTGGCTGTCCTGGCATTGTTGGACTCTTACCTGTCGCTACACCACCCTTGACGATCGTATCGCGAATTTCTTGATCCGTTACCGAACGCTGCCACGCAATATCGCTATAGTTGCGAGGCTTTGGATTCAATGCCGTCGCGCTCGGCCCATCGCCCATCCCTTTCTGTCCATGACACATGGTGCACCGGGTGCGATAGATCATCTGGGCTTGGAGAACAGGACTTGGCTTGCCCGACGCTTTTGCGATGCGTACGGGCTGCTTTGTATTGGTATCGGGTGTACCGTTGTTGCATGCTGCTGCCAATGCACCAAGCACAAACATACACGTGACAGACCATCTACATTGCCGTTTCATTTGGAAAAGGTTAGTAACGAACCTGTAAGTTTGAGTCAAGCACATCGATTTCACATCTAGATTTCACATCTAATTGAATCCACTCCCCATAAACGAATCGCATTCAACCATGGAATCCTCGTACTCTACCGTTGTTCGCATCTACGCAACCTGCCAAGAACCCGACTATGACTGTCCTTGGCAAGCCCGAACACCATCACACGGTACAGGATCTGGGGTCATCATTGGTGCCAATACGATACTGACAGGGGCACACGTTGTCGCAAATGCCACCTTTCTGCAGGCCCAAAAAATCTCCGACCCAGACAAAATCGTCGCAAGGGTCAAAGCAGTGTGCCACGATTGCGACCTTGCTCTATTAGAAGTCGACGGACAGCCGTTTCAACACACAACTGCTGCGACCATTGGCGACCTTCCGCATTTGCGTGACAAAGTATCGGTCGTCGGGTTTCCGATTGGTGGAGAGGAAATATCGATCACAGAAGGGGTTGTGTCCCGGCTTGAAGTACAACGTTACAGTCACTCGCAACGACATTTTCTTTCCGTCACCGTTGATGCGGCAATCAATCGAGGCAACAGCGGCGGCCCAGTGTTCAAAGACGGAAAAGTTGCCGGCATCGCATTTCAGAAATTGAGCGATGCGGACAACATCGGCGAAATGGTGCCTGCCCCGATTATCCGACACTTTTTGAATCGCGCTACAGAGGGAAAACATCACAAATTACCTGGGTTGGGCATTGCGACCCAAAACATGGAGAATCCCCAGCTACGCAAGACGATGAAAATGGCCGACACCGACACGGGAGTCCTGGTCCTCTCGGTGGAATACGATGGATCCGCCTACAACCTACTGCAACCGGGCGATGTCTTACTTGAGATCGCTGGAATGAAGATCGCAAACAATGGCACAGTACGCTACCGAAACCAATATCGCACTCGCTATGACGTCGTTTTAGGCCAGCGCTATATTGGGGATTCTCTGCCGGTCACAGTACTTCGCGAAGCCAAGAAGATTTCGGTAGAGCTTGTGCTCAAGCCACTGCGCTATCTCGTCCCACGTAGCCAATATGACGTTCGCCCTGTCTACTTCGTCTACGGCGGACTTGTATTCCAGAAGTTGACACGAGATTTTCTCAACACCTGGGACAAGTGGTGGAACAAAGCCCCCAAAGAGTTTCTTCATTACTACTACTCGGGGATTCGCACCAAAGAAAGACAAGAGGTTGTGATTCTCACGCAAATCTTAGCCGACAAGCTCAATCAGGGGTATGGGCATCTCTACAATGAGGGCGTATCAACCGTCAACGGAACCGTTCCTGTAAACATGCGTGATCTTGTCACATCGATCGAGCAAACCCGGGGTGTCGCCGAGATCAAAACCTCAAGTGGCGGCGTCATCCTGCTGGACACCGATGCGGTGCGTGAAGCAAATCAAAGAATCCTGGATCGCTATCACATCACTCAAGATCGGTCATCAGACCTCGCTGACACAACCGATACCAACTCCTGACCGGTCTCTACAACCTCTCCAATAGCGACATGTATCGCCTTTACCACACCGCCATGAGTCGACCTGAGTTCGTTCTCCATTTTCATCGCCTCTACGACAACTAAAGACTGGCCCGGCACAACGGCCTCGCCAACCGAGACTGGTAACGCAACCACTTTCCCAGCAATTGGTGCAGCGAGTGATTCTTTTCGGCTGGACTCGCTAGATAATTTTCCAGCGACGGCCTCAAATCGAGCCCGTCTCGCGTTCAACACTGTAAGCCTATGGCTCTCGGCACCTATCGCGACTCGAGACACCTCACCTTGACGCTTCGCGTGAACCAAATGAGAGCGACCGGCGACCAGGAGAGACCACGTTGACGCTGTGAGCCGCCGGATCTCGGTGGGGTATGCCCTTCCATCCACAACTACCGTCCAGCCGATATCCTGCTCTGCGACAAGCGATACGTGCAACTCACGATCTCCAAATCGAACGACGTACTCTTGCGACATTGGATCAAGTATACACACTGTTCGTTGATTCATGCCTTTGACAATGATAAAAGTCCACGCAGAAGGCGAAACCTATCCTAGCGTTGTGGATATCGCCCGCAGATGAGTTAGAAGCCATCTCAAAAATAGCGAGGAGCCCCAGATGCAAGGACGAGTGAGAACCGGAACGGAACGTATTGGCATACTTGAGTTTCCCCCCCTTTGGATCTACCGGGCGGGGCAAGCCCCCCCCGAAGCGGTTCCCCCCTTCCAATCGACAACGGGGGGCCAAGCCCCCCGAGGACACTGCCAGCGCATCCACTTGTTTTCAGGCGTCAGCAAACCCGAATCACGAGGCAGCATCTTGCATACGACTGTGGGCAGATGGGCGCCCACAGCATTTTTGAGATGGCTTCTAGTTTTGACTGGCCTTGACCACATGATTGCCAACCGACGTATCATCGCCTGCGTAGGCTCAGGTGGCGTTGGTAAAACCACCATCGCCTCCGCGTTCTCCTTAGCTGCGGCGCGGTGCGGCAGACGGGTCTTGGTGATCACGATTGACCCGGCAAAGCGATTGGCGGATTCTCTAGGGATCGACCAACTTGGTCATCAAGTTCATGCCGTGTCATTGGATCATCTTTCCCTAAAGAAAACAGGTGGTGCGCTTTATGCCATGATGCTCGATCAAAAACGTGCCTTCGATGATATGGTGGCGCAACATGCATCACACCCGTTAGCGATTCAGCGGATTTTAGCGAATCCCGTGTACCAACAGATTTCTACATCACTAGCAGGTGCACAGGAGTACGCGGCCATGGCAAAAGTTCATGAGCTGGTATCAGACGACCGCTTCGATCTGATTGTCGTGGACACACCGCCCACGACGCACGCGTTGGATTTTGTCGAAGCCCCCACGAGATTGTCTGACGCCATCGATTCCCCAGCTATCGACCTCATTCGCAATATGCGCAATAACGACCATTCGGCGGTTGGGAAAACAAGTGCATACATTCTCAAGAAGTTTGCTAAATTCGTTGGCTCACAGTTCCTCGACGATATCGCGACCTTCTTCACCGAGTTTCGCGATGTCCTAACCGGATTCCGGGAGCGCGCCGGGCAGACCGCTTCTCTCCTACAGGAGCAAACAACAGGATTCTTACTGGTCACCAGCCCAGAACCGATTGCCGCCAACGAAGCCCTATTTGTTTACAACCGGCTCAAAAGCCTGTCGATCCGATGTGCAGGGATTGTCATCAATCGTGTTCTAACACCCACCCCGAGCGTCATTGACCAAGACAGCCTTGTTGACGTGATCGCCCAAAACAACTCCATTGCCAGTTTGGGGTTTAGCAAGACGACATTAACGATTGCGGCAAAAGCAATGTTGGCGGCACATCACGATATCCAAACGCTAGCAACAACACATGAGATGACAATTGGCCGCATCCACAAAGCGTGTGACGGCATCCCAATCGCCCCAGTCCCCCTGATGCCCCAAGATGTTCATCATCTCGATAGACTCGATAGGTTGAGTGCTCATCTCTTTCGCTAGGATGAATAGAAGCCTTCTCAAAAATAGCGAGGAGCCCCAGATGCAAGGACGAGTGAGATTCCCACCCCTTGATCTACCGGGGGGGGCATGCCCCCCCGGAACGGTTCCCCCCCCTCCAATCGACAACAGGGGGGCCCCTTCCAATCGACAACGGGGGGCCAAGCCCCCCGAGGACACAGTAGATGGGTGCCCGCAGCATTTTTGAGATGGCTTCTGGCCAAGCGAAAACACTCTTATCCCTCATGGCGCAGGGCCCCGCGGTCGTCTATGGGGCCAGTCCAAGCTACGTTGCCTATCTAGCGACGATTGCCGCCCACAATGCCGACACAAAGACGACCGTCGTCGTCGTCAGCGAGGAAGAGGAAGCCCGTCAAATCACCACTGACCTGCGCTTTTTTGCTTCTCGTCTGACGACCACCAAATCCACATCACAAAACGAAGCAAATTTTGACCCGGCATTGTTGTCGGATCCCGTACTGCACATCCCCGCCGCCGATACAGCACGGTACGCGGATCTGGCGTCTGACCACAGCAGCTTGATGCGCAGACTCTCTGCTCTGTATCGATTGGGTGGAGGCCCCCACAACACCATCCCGGCATTGGTTGTTGTATCCGTGTCCTCTTTGCTACAACGCGTTCCACAAAGGAGTGACTTCGCGCAAATCGCGGTCACTGTTTCTCACGATCAAGATCTAGATCGTGACGCCTTCTGTCAGCAGCTTGTGCACAATGGGTTCCGCAGGGCACCCATTGTGCAAGATCCAGGGACGTTTGCCGTTCGTGGTGGCGTGATTGATGTGTTCTGCCCTCTCTATCATCACCCAGTCCGGATCGAGCTATTGGGCGACCAAATCGAGTCCATGCGAGTCTTTGACCCGGCGACCCAGCATAGCTTGCGACCGATCGAGGTACTCCATGTGCATCAAGTCCGCGAAACGATACTATCTCCAAATGCCGATCCACGCAGTAAGATTCTCGCCGCAGCCGATGCAGCTTCCCACTCTTCAAAAGCAACGCGCGAAATTCTTAGACAAATCGAAACCGGCGAAGAATTCTATGGGATTGATGCACTCACACCGGCATTCCATGACCGCCTTGCTCAACTGACAACCTACTTTCCCCCACCCGAGCGAGTTCAGTGGATTCTCCACCACCCAACCAACCTGGTCGAAACCGGCCGCAACTTGCTTTCTCAAGCCGAGATCGACTTTGAACGTCGTCGAAAATCGGAGCACCGACTCGCGTTTCCACCCGCCGACCACTATGCACCAATCGATGCGATCACCTCATTGAGAGATCAACATCAAAGGATAGAGTTTCGCAGACTCGAGTTCGACGACGACAATACCCATGACCTCTCAAGTTCACTCCGCGTCAAAGTTGGCGAGCACAGAGAGCTCTCTGCCCAGTTGGAAACCGCGCGAAAAACTCGTGCCGACGAACTGCTACGGCCATTGGTCAACCAGCTGGATGACTGGAAACGTAAGGGATGGAGAGTCGCGATTGCCTGTGCGAACAGCGCTAGAATGGAACGACTCCGCAGTCTGCTTGCCGAAAACGATATTGAAGTAGCGATTGCCTCAGAAGCGACGATGCTAGACTCTATTGACATCTCGCGGCCAATGCTATTCTCGTCCCCTTTTCGTGGTGGCTTCTCCGATGCAAGCGAAAAATTTTCTGTTCTCAGCGAAGATATCGTTTTTGGGCCGCGGCGAGCGATCTCGCACAGGCAAACGGCCGCTCGAAAGCGAGCACTCCGCGCGCTTTCCGGTGATATTGCGGATTTTTCAACCCTCAAAAGCGGCGACCATATCGTCCACTCGCACCATGGCATTGGCGTCTATATAAACCTCGTTCAGCTTCCTGTGGGAGACGAGCATCACGATTTTCTCCACGTCCAATACCGAGATGGCACCCTCTATTTGCCAATGTACCGCCTGGGAGAGGTGCGCTGCTATGTCGGTGCGCAAGGTCATGCACCGTCCCTGGACAAACTCGGGGGAGCCACCTGGCTACGCAAAAACAAATCTGTTGCCCGGGATGTGCGCGGTCTTGCTGAAGAGCTTCTTCAGCTCTATGCACAGCGAGCAACAGTCTTGGGGACAGCATTCCCCCCATCGGATGCCATGTTCCGCGAGTTTGAAGCAACATTCGAATTCGATGAGACTCCCGATCAAAAACGAGCGATCAAAGACGTCCTCAGCGACATGGAGGACGATACGCCAATGGACCGCCTCGTTTGTGGGGACGTCGGTTATGGCAAAACTGAGGTTGCACTGCGTGCTGCACTAAAAGCGGTACTTGGCGGGAAACAGGTAGCGGTTCTTGCCCCCACCACTGTGCTCGTCGAGCAACACTACCAAACCTTTTTGCGAAGACTTTCCGGTTGGCCAGTACAGATCGCCAAGATATCGCGCTTTCAACCACGAAAGCAGCAATCGCAGACGATTGTCGAGCTTGCGAAAGGAAGTCTGGATATTGTCATTGGAACCCATCGCCTCTTATCGAAAGATATCCGCTTTAAACAGTTGGGGTTGTTGATTGTCGATGAGGAGCAACGATTTGGTGTGACGCATAAAGAGCGAATCCGTAAAACACGCAGTCACATTGATACGCTCACGCTCACGGCAACCCCGATTCCTAGGACCCTGCATCTTGCAATGGCAGGAATGAGAGACCTGTCCATTATCGCGACCCCGCCCGTAGACCGTCACTCCGTCCAAACCTTTATCTCACAGACACAGGACCAAACTCTGATCGATGGTGTCCGACGCGAACTTGCCCGAAGGGGCCAGGTGTTCCTCGTCACCCCTCATATCGATAAACACTCGCAATCCCGATCCCTTGCAGAGTGGGCAAGCCACCTCAGTACGCTCGTCCCAGAGGCGCGTGTTGCGATTGCCCATGGGAGACTGCCGGGTGGTCAGCTCGAGCAAACAATGGTCGATTTCATTACAGGCAAGTACAACATCCTCGTGAGTACAACCATTATTGAAAACGGCCTAGATATCCCGCGTGCCAACACCATGTTTATTGCAGACGCACAGTCATTTGGACTTGCACAGTTGTATCAATTGCGTGGACGCATTGGTCGAGGCTCCGTGAAGGCATACTGCTACTTGCTTGTGTCTCATCCGAGTCTACTCACGCAAGAGGCCCAGAAACGGCTCGAAGCACTCCAGAGGTTTAGCGAACTGGGCTCTGGGTTCCAAATCGCGTCCTATGATCTTGAGCTTCGGGGTGCCGGCGAGCTTTTTGGGCCCCGTCAGTCAGGCTCGATCGCTGCCGTCGGTTTTGATAGTTATTTGGCACTGCTCCGAGAAGCAGTCAATCAACTTCGAGGTGACACGCCGGCCGCCCCTTCTCCTGAACCCGAAATGAATGTTGCAGCCCCAGGATTTATACCCGAGGATTACATCCCCGATGTTGGCCAACGCCTTGGCTACTACAAGCAACTATCTTCAGCGGAGGATTCGGAGCAAATCGCTACGATTCTTGATGATATGCGTGACCGATACGGCCCGATACGCGAAGAAGTGCACAGCCTAGCCGATCTTTGCTCATTGCGTGTACAGGCCAGGCGACTTGGCGTGATGACATTAGAACTGAGCAAAAAACGCCTTACCCTCGCCCTGGCTCCCGAAAGCCCACTTGACCGGCAAAAGCTGGTCGATCTCGTGAACCGTTTTGACCACTACCGGATCACCCCAGATCAGCGGTTACAGCGGACATTCTCCCCAGACGAACAGAAGCAGCCGTCTAAGGTGGCGTATGCTTGCTTGCTGGAGCTAAACGGCTGTGCTACTAACTAATTGCAACAAAGAAAACTCTCTTCAAAAGCAATTCATCAATAAAATCAGTATGTTCTGCCCTATGGAGGCATGGTTGTGTTCGCTTGGAAATTCCCCTCTGGTCTCATCAATCCCGCGCTCGTACTACTCGTACTAACTTGCGCTCTCACCCTTGCAGCAATTTCTGCCTGCGGCAAAAATCAATCGTCAACAGAGTCTGCCCCAGGATCGACGGCTTCGACGGCAAGTGACGATGGCCTCGATGCCCCTGTCGCGACCATCGACGGGGTCGTCATTACCGCCCGCGAACTCAAACGCCAGATCGATCAGCAGTCTGCGCCACTACGGGCTCGATATTCGTCCCTCGAGAACAAAAAAGAGTTCCTTGAGTCGCTGATTCGCTTTGAAGTGCTCGCGAAGGAAGCGACCGCGCTTAAGCTCGATAAAGACCCTGAGGTCATGCAAAAAGTAAAACAGGTCATGGTGCAAAAACTGATGCGATCCCAGGCCCAGAACTCTCTGAAGCCTTCGGATGTTCCCGAGCAAGAGATGCGTGACTTCTATGAGAAAAATAGCGCTAGATACAATCGACCGGCAGAAGTAAGAGCAAGCACAATCGTCACAAAAACGATCAAAGACGCCAAGAAGGTTGCCAAACTGCTCAGGGAGAGCAAAGACAAAACCCCCAAGGGGTTTAACGCCCTGGTCAGCAAACATTCCATTGATTCCCTGACAAAAAATCGCGGGGGAGACTTGCGGTACTTTCGCAAAGACAATCAAACGATTCCCCGCCCAGTCGTTGAGGCGGCATTCCAACTACAAAAGATCGGGGATCTGAGTGAACCTGTCGACGCAGAAAACGGAAAATTTTATATCATAAAGCTTACAGGAAAACGAAAAGCCGTCCACAAGACCTTTGACGAGGTAAAGCGACAAATACAAAACCAGCTCTACCGCACCAAGCGAACCGAAAAGCAAAAAGAGTTTATCGCCAAACTAAAAGCGAAGGCGAAAATTACAATTCACGAGGACAAACTCGCAGAAATAACCATCAATGCTTCGGGCAACAAATCCCCCTCTAACAACCTGCGTCCTTCTCAGTCTAGATTTAAGCCTGGGGTCGCTAGGAGAATACGTCCTCCTCAGCCCGTTCGCCCAACTACTCCCCAACAACAGCTAAAGGCTCCGAACCCGAGCGCCAAGCCGACGAGTACCCCTCCCGCACCGAAGAAGCTTCCCAGCACAAAACAGCCAACCACGTCTCCAAAAGCGAAGCAACCAGCTGGCACGTCTCAACCTCAATAGGGGGCCTGGGGCCAAAGATAGATATCAATGCGACTCGTGAAAGCAGCAGTCCTGTTTGGGATGGTTTGCTCAACCTTCGTTGCCAAGTCAATCTCGGCACAGTCGCCGGATAGCAAGCCGCGAGTCCTCGATCGAATCGTCGCCATCGTCAACGACGATATCATTTTGCGCAGCGAGGTAGCGCGACGCCTTTCCCAACTTGCTCCCAACTTCTCAAACATATCCGATCCACTCGAGCGCGCGCGCCGTCGCGCACAATTTACTGAGCAAGTCCTTGAAGAAATGATCAATGACGCACTCATCGTACAGGAAGCCAAAGATGCGCGACTCAAGGTAAAACCTCAGGAAATTCGCACAACGCTAGAGCAACTGAAGAAGCAAAACGGACTCGATGACGAACAACTAGCAGAAGCACTCGCGCTGCAGGGCTATACGGTACGCTCTTACCAAGAAGAACTCAGGCAGCAGTTACTTCGGGCGCGAGCAATCAACACCTTTGTCAGGCCAAAAGTGCAGGTCACAACCGAAGCAATGCAGGCACGCTACAAAGAAATGAACCAGCGGACGGGCACAGCAAGCCAAGTTCATCTCTATCACATCCTGGTCGGCGTTGCTGCTTCGGCGTCAGCCGAGGTCGTAAAGGCTGCGCGATCGCGCGCGGCAATGATCATCGAAAAAGCGCGCTCTGGAGAACCATTTTCAAAGTTGGCGCGCGAATTCTCTGATGATGCCGATACGAAGGAGAGTGGTGGAGAACTGGGCTGGATCGAAAAAGGAAGCATTGCATCGGATTGGGAAGCGGTCGTGTTCGCGATGGACAAAGGACAAATCCGTGGCCCCATCAAGGGCGTCCACGGGTTTCATATATTCCAAGTCACGGACACAAAAACAGAGAAAGCAAAGCCCTTCGACGAGGTAAAAGGCGAACTCAAAAAGCAACTCCAACGCCTCGAGTTAGAGAAACAAACGCAAACATGGATCAAAGACCTACGAACAAAAGCATACATTAAGAAAAACGGCCCTAAATAAACACGCTCACCTAGGTCGTGAGCATGCTTAGCTCCCCCTAACAAGCTACCTAACAGTCTCGACTGCCCTTGGGCCCGGAACCTGAAGGCTTGTAACGTAAGATTTTTCCCTGTGGTCCCTTTGGCAGACTGTCAACAAACTGAATCCAGCGCGGGTACTTGTAAGGAGCAAGCTGCTTCTTCGCGTATTTTCGTAGCATCTGCTCGAGCTCTTCGCTCGGCTCGTGGCCAACGTTGGTCACGACAAATGCTAAGGGTTTAATCAACCCATCCTCGTCATCGGCGCCAATGACAGCACACTCCCACACCGCCTCGTGTGCGAGTAAGGCATGCTCGAGCTCTGCTGGTGATACCCCACTTACCGCCAACCTTAAACAAATCGTCGACCCGACCACAGTGAAAATACTCCCCAGAGCGGTCGATCAAAAACCGATCTCGGGTGGTAAACCACTCCCCCTCAAATTGCTCCCGACCCTCTTTGTGCCAATACGAAGACAACACTGTTTTGCCACGAATCTGCAGCGTCCCAATGACATCTGGACCCACCGTGTGTCCATCTTTATCGACGATACGAGCCTCAAACCCTGGGACGGGACGGCCGCACGCTCCAGGCACACCTGCCTGGGCCGGACCGACGAGCACAAACTGAAACGCCTCGGTCAATCCGTAACCAACCATAATTTCTGTGCCAAGAACATCACGGATCCTCGGAACAAGCTTGGGCGGAAGCCCCTCTGCCCCTGAGACCGCAGCTCGCACCCCCTCTAAGGGGCAACTCCATCCCGCGCTATCCGCATCGCGGGTAAGCTGACCGTAAACAGATGCTGTGGCGAATATCACCGTAAGGATCATAAGAAGCGATCGTCGCAAACAGAACATCACTGCGAGGTTGTTCTGGGAGAAATCGGGTCTGGCACCCGGCAAGCAACGGAAACAACAGGCCAGCGCCAAGACCATAGGCTGTCGAAATGCGAACAACAGACAGCACACGGTCTTCCTCCCCAAGACCGAGCATACCCTGAGCATAGGATTTAAACGCCTCAATGGGGGGTAGCGTGCACGTGTGGTACTCCACGGGGCCCCTCCTGATCGCCCGAGCCTGCATACAAAATCATCGCCGGCTGATCGGCGCGCACCGCGACAGGACTGGACGCTGGCTCCGTGTCACGAATCAACTTGTGAAAGTCATGCTCTCCGGGCGCACAGGGAGGAGTAGAAATTACCTCGCGCAAAGAGTTCACTTCGCTGCGAATCTCGTCAATGACCGGTTCTAGGCGGCTGTGCACAATTACTGTCACCACTTCACTGTCATTGAGATAGTCGCGAACATCCAGCGGTGTCGCCAATTCACTGAGGGGGACCGCAACCGCTCCCGCATACATGATCCCAATCAGAGCTGTCGCAGCATCAAAGGAGTCTGGCATCAGGACCGCCACCCGCTCTCCCTTGCGTACGTTTAGCCGGCGCAGCGCCTGCGCAATACGCCTGGATTGATCAGAAAACACCCCAAAGGTCCATGCCTTTTCGCCCTCAAGCACCGCAACACGATCGTCCCAACCGTTTTTGTGCGCGCCCTCCAGAAGCCTGGCAGCCAAATTTGTACGTTCTCCACGACCGAGCATGGATCTCCATCCTACCGCCACCAACCAACCTACGGCAAGCGCCTTACAATTCTAGTCCCGATTCCACCTCCTTCCTCGGACAATGTGTGCATACTCCGACCATGCGTGTAACCGGTGGCCAACTTCGGGGTCGACAGATCCGCACACCTCGCGGTCCCCAGACGAGACCGACCAGCGAGCGAGTACGTGAAGCACTATTTAGTATTCTCGGGCCACCGCCAGAAAACTCTCGAGTCCTAGACCTGTTTGCGGGAACCGGGGCCCTCGGAATTGAATCCCTCTCACGAGGAGCTGAATCCGCCGTCTTTGTCGAACAGGCCCGCGGCGCCCACCAAACCCTAAAGCAGAATCTAACCGAGCTCGATCTCGCAACGCGATCCACCCTATTTCGCGCCAATGTGCTCGATTGGCTTCGGCTTGCGACCTTACCACCATTTGACTGGGTTTTCGCAGATCCCCCTTATCGCGAAGACCTCGCGAACCGCTGCTTGGCACGGTTGGCGAATGGAACGCTTCTGACCCCTAACGGGATCCTAATTGTTGAACATGATCGCCGCAATGCACTCGAAACACAGCTTGATTGTCTGGTAAGAACAGACCAACGCAGCTACGGAGATACACGACTCTCTTTCTATTCCAAACCATGACCGCCGAGCAGCCACAAAGAATCGCTATCTATCCTGGGACCTTCGATCCCATTACCAATGGACACGTCGATATCATCGATCGCAGCTTGGCCCTTTTTGATCAGCTGATTATTGCAATCGCTACGAATCCCCGCAAAGAGCCACTATTCTCCATCGAACAACGACTCACCATGATCCAAGCCACCATGGGAGACCGCAGCAGCAAGCTAAGATACGACTCTTTCTCCGGACTATTAATTGACTACTGCCTGCAGAATCACGCGCATTGCATTGTTCGTGGACTGCGGGCACTCGCCGACTTCGAATATGAGTTTCAGTTTGCCCATATGAACCGGCGTTTAGCGCCCCAGGTCGATACTGTATTTTTCATGACCGACGAAAAGAACCACTACGTATCGTCATCGCTCGTAAAAGAAGTCGCGAGTCTGGGTGGCGACGTATCGGGCCTCGTCCCGCCCGTGGTAAAGATGGAGCTCCAAAGAAATTCGCTTTGAAAGGAAGCAAATGACATGAGTACCGCGATACAGCTGTCCTCCCGACTTAGTAGGATTCAACCCTCGATTACCATGGCCATCACTGGCAAGGCAAAAGCGTTGCGCGCCCAGGGTGTAGATGTCGTCAGTTTCGGTGCGGGAGAGCCAGACTTTGATACCCCCAGCCATATCAAGGAGGCGGCACGCCAAGGTCTCGACAAAGGCGTTGCCAAATATACGAGCGTTGTCGGAATTGACCCCGCTTCGCGACGCGGTTGCGCAAACCATGCAAGACGTGCACGGCATTGATGCAACGCGCGACCACGTCATTGTCAGTTGCGGCGCGAAGCATAGCCTGTTTAATGCCTTCCTGGCGTTGCTCAACGAGGGAGACGAAGTCATCATTCCTTCTCCCTATTGGGTTTCTTACCCAGATATGGTGAGACTCGCCGGCGGGGCACCCGTTATCGTCGACACCGCCGCGGACGCTGGATTCACACTCACGCCCCCAAGCGCTTCGAGACGCGATCACGCCAAAGACTCGTCTTCTCGTCCTCAATACCCCCAGCAACCCCACGGGCGCCATTTACTCTCAGTCAGCCTTATCGGCTCTCGCGGAGGTTGTGATGGAAAGCGGCATCTACGTTATCTCGGACGACATCTACCGCTCACTCGTCTATGGCGACGCAAACTACACATCGCTGGCGTCGCTAAGCAAAGAGATCGCAGCCCGGACCATTCTGGTCGACGGGGTATCCAAAACGTATGCGATGACCGGGTGGCGGATCGGCTTTACTACCGGCCCCCTCGAACTCGTTCGCGCCATGGCAAAAATCCAGGGCCAGTCCACATCGGGTGCCAGTCACATCGCGCAAGTTGCCGCCGCCAGTGCCCTAACAGGCCCCCAAGACTGCGTCGCCGAGATGCGCACTGCATTTAACCAGCGTCGCCTCACGATCGTAAAACGTTTGCGTGCGATTCCCAACGTCACCTGTACTGAGCCGCAAGGTGCTTTCTACGCCTTTCCCAATATCTCCGCCTACATCGGCAAAAAAACTCCCCAGGGAAATCCAATCGCCGATGACGTTGCGCTATGCAGCTACATCCTTGAGGCAGAAAATACCGCGATCGTCCCCGGATCAGGCTTTGGTGCACCAGGTTTTGCACGGCTGTCCTACGCCTGCTCCATGGACGATATCAATCGGGGACTCGACCGGATCGAGACTGCGTTGGCAAGCCTAAGCTGACAGTTGAAATGCACTCGATCTGTTGACTCCTGTCGCGAAATGGGTGTTTATGTGGGGGTCGAGCGAACTCATTGTCTCTCTTCGGTTGAGGAATCCTTGCGACCTTGGGAGTACAAAGCGACAATAGGGGATTGTGACCAATGGGCACCCGCAGAATCCTTCACAGGAACATCTTGCCCTCCTAGTAGAAATGACTCGCGCCGCGAGTGAGCTCGATCTTGCCCCGGTCCTTGAGATTGCGCTCGATAAGATCCTCGAAATACTTCAGTTCGATCGCGGATATATTTTGCTATTGGATCCGAGAGGGAAACCCTATATGCGCAAAACGGCGACGCGACTGGGAATCCCCGCCTTCACCGCTGAGGATGCGGCGGTCTCAAGCAATATCGCTCAACGTGTCGTGGCAGGTTGGCAATCGGTTGTTGTCCGCGACCCAACCAGTGACCAATCATTGCCGCACGGAGATCTCGCCGCGGCGGGTAAAATCAAACGAATCATGGCCACCCCAATGCTCGCGCTGGGGCAAATTGTCGGCATTATCTACCTAGACAGCTGCATCCAACAAGAGATCACGACCGAAGAGATCGCCAAGTTCGAGTTGCTGACAGCGCAAGCTACCCTGACGATTGATAACATACGATTGCGAAACGAAGAGACCAAACGCCTGGAGCTCACTTCTGCTCTCGCTCATGAGATCCGCAACCCGCTCGCGAGTGTACTCGGTTTTTCGCAGCTGGGGCAGCGACAATTTCCCGACCCAAGTGACGGACCTGGCGAACTGTTTCATCACATTTGCAAAGAGGGGCAAAAACTCAGGCGACTAGTGGATAATGTGATCAAACAGATCCGCAACGACTCTGATAATGTCGACTGGAGCGTAAGCTCGTTTTCCATCGAGCAAATCGCCCACAACATTGTCGAGTCTTTCCATGCGGCATGTACATCTCAACACATCCATATTGAAACGTGCGCCGACCACCTGACTCTATTCGCTCTCGGAGATCCACACCAAATCACCAAAGTATTCACCATCATCGTTCGCAACGCGATCACTCTTTCGCCTTCAAATGGTAGCGTTCGCATATCATTACAAACAGAAACGGTACTTCCCAACGATCCCCAAGCGCCAACAATACCGTTATCCCTCGGTGCTATCGAGCCTCAGCCGGCGACCCAACTCGAGTATATCCGTGTCGACATAACAGACTCTGCACCCGGTCCAAACAAAGAGGTTGCAGACTACTTTCATCGAATCAACAAAGGAAAAAATCCACACTTTTCCTCAGATATTGCCCAAGAACTGCACACCTGTAGTGAAATCATTGATTGTCACGGCGGCAGCATGTGGCTGTCCAGCACCGAAGCACCAGGCACTACGCTTTGTTTCCGCATTCCCGCCGCGACGGATTCTAAGGATTAACCTGGAAACATCGCACTTCTCGCATGTTCTCCCCCAAAATCCCATTTTTAGGGTCAAATAAATGACTTATGCGTCATTTATACCATTGAACTATTTCGGCATTGCTCAGAACGACATCCGGATATCATCAATAATACGGCAATCGTGGCACCGACAAACCGGTTGCCGTGGCCCCGCCATGGTGAGCGGTCTGTTACAGGGAACATGCTCTACTATAGCGTGAATGTGGCCGGCGTGTGAGCGAAAACCAACCGCCCACTCGCTCAGACTAAGCGAGGTGGGCGATATCGTCGCCGCTCTACGGTGATGTAAAAACGACCAATTGGGGTGGGTTGGCAAGTTCCCGGGAATCATAGCTCGCTCCATCCCCGTTCGTAGACTGAATTCGCAACGAGTAGGTTCCGTCTCCATTGACGAGCGAGGACACATCGATCTCATTGTAGATGCCTGTCTTCACCGCAGCAAACTTGGCAATCGGATTGCCAATTGCCGGCGGTGCCGTGTTCCATCTCACCCGAGATTCGCGCCAAGATGTGTTATTCGTGCGATAGATGTCTCCACCACGGCTCGAAGGGTTCTTGTTGTAGAGACGGAGGACGACCCGGGTAACCGTTTTTCCTCCGAGCCCATCAACCCTAAATCTCATGAGAATATCCTCGCGATCTCTTCCGTCGACTTCGAGCCGTGTCGAACCAAAGTTGGTCTCGGGTTGGACTTGTTTGACCGTGGCATCTGCCCGTGGAACAAACGTTTAGAGCCTCGGCGGTAGGATCGGGACTAGAGCCGGGGTCGGGGTCGGAGCCAGCATCGGACGTTGAAACAATCAATTGAGGCGGGTTTGCCAACTCTCTTGAGTGGTAGTCGGCTCCGTCGCCACTTTTCGACTGGATTCTAAACGAGTAGACTCCATCGCGATTGATGACAGAAGAGAGATCCACCTCATAGTAGCTACCACGCTCCACAGCGCCGAAGGATGCAACAGGTCCGCCGATCACAGGCGGCGCCGTGCTCCATCTCACTCGTGATTCACGCCAAGACGTGTTCTCCGTTCGGT
>CBDCWZ010000094.1:0-8032 GCA_965223575.1 Kofleriaceae bacterium | reverse complement strand
TAGCGTTCCCGATGCAATCCGGCTGATGCCAGCCTCCACCGAAATTGTGGTGGTGTTAAACGGCGACAAGATGCGCAGCGCGCCAGAGTTTGCGAAACACAAGGAAGACATCGAAAAGGCAATTAGCGCCCAATACAAGTTAGAGAAACTGAACAAGCTAAAGGAATGTGGGCTCAATCCTTTGGGCGATCTGAAGTCGGCTGTTCTTGGTGTTGACGGCGATGGCAAAAAGCCACTCGTGATCGTCAGCGGACTCCCGCGAGCTGCATTTAAGAAATGTGGCGAGGCGAAGATTAAAGATCTGGAGCTCAAAGAAGATGGTGAGTTTACGATGATGAAAGGTGAGGCGTTTTATTGGCTCAATGAGACGACATTTATCGGTGGCAAAGGTTGGACAAAAGAGCAGCTAAAAGCTCGCAAGCAAGAGTCAGCCAAAGAGAAGCCCAATCCAGCCTTGAAGGAGTTAATGGACAAAGTAGATTCTAAGAATAGCGTCGTTTGGGGGATTGGCGCTCGCGATGCGGCGATTCCTATGGTGGGATCGATCAAGGGGGTGTACGGATCGATCTCGATGACAGACACGTTTAACATTAGTCTTGGAGCCAAATCTGGTAGTGAGGCTGATGCCGAGAAGCAGGCTACGACCATCAAAGGATTTTTGCCGGCTGCAAAAAGCTATGTCGCAAAACTCAGTAGCGTCGTCGACAAGATCGACATTGGATCTGATGGAACGTTTGTTACCGTCAATTTGAGCTTGACCGAGGAAGAGCTCAAAAACATTGGAACCATGGCTGGCCAGGGAATGGGTAGCATGCTTGGAGGCATGCGCTAGACCGGCGAAACTTTCAAGCGATCGAATCCGGCGCAGGAATCTCCGTCGAGCGGAAGGCGCGAGGAGGACGCATAGTAGCCCTACGCAACCGACGAGTAACGACCCGATCGGCGGAGAGAACCAGCCAGATTCGGTCGCGGGAAAGTTTCGCCGGTCCAGCTAGCACTTCCCAGAGAGATCTTGTTATCGTGGAGGGGGAGGAAATCTTACCTGTCCTTACGTTTGAGTGCTTCGTCGACTCTTTTCAGATCGGATCCAGTAACATTTCTCCAGCGGTTCGGTACAATCAATTGCCGAGTAAAAAATACGAGGCAATTGCCGAGTACAACGTGAGGGGGAATGCATGGCAAAAGAGATGGATAGACGGAGTTTTTTAAAGACGTCAGCAGTCTATGCAGTCAGTGTTGGGGTTCCAGCCACGCTATGGGGGTGTAGCAAAAACAAGACATCCACCAATATGCCATCCGATATGGAGTCAAAGGCCAAGTGGGATGCCACAGCTGCCCAGCTAGAGCGAGATGGTGTTCTTACCAATGAGGTTCAAGGAAAGTGGGAAGGCAAGGCTGGTTCTCACGTTCCGCAGGTTTCGTTTAACATGGGGGAAGGCACAGTAACGCTAGAAACCAAGCATGGCATGTCACCTGAGCACTACATCACGGCTCACTACGTTCGCGACCAGAACAATCGGATTGTTGGGTTGGTGCGCTATACCGGAAACGAAAGTGCCGCAAAGTCAACAATGAAGTTGCCCCGCGGCACGACTAAGATCACCGCGTACTCGCACTGCAATTTGCACGACCACTGGGCATCTGGTGTAACCAAAATTAGCTGAGTCTTCAACAGGTAGAGAGCGATGGGCGATCCTTCATCGCACATTCAAGACACCTTGTAGTCCTCCTCTGGGAATACCGGAGGAGGACTTTTTAAGGTACGCCCGATCCCGGGCGTTAGGGTTGATCGTTAGTGGCGAGCTTTTGCTTGAGCAGATCGCTTGCTTTAAACGTAACAACGCGGCGAGCGGCGATCTTGATCGCGTCGCCGGTTTGTGGATTGCGGCCAACGCGTTCGTTTTTCTCGCGGACAACAAAGTTGCCGAAACCGGCGATCTTCACGGTTTCACCGTTCTCAAGTGATTCTTTGATAATCCCCAAAAACGTTTCGACAACCTCGGTTGCCTCTCTTTTGGAGAAACCCGCAGTGCTGTTGCAGACAGCATCGACAATTCCAGCTTTTGTTAGTGTATTCATCCGTGCCTCACTTCTAATAAGACTACACGCATTCTAACACGTTGCGCACGTATTTTCGATGAATCATAGTCAAGAACGGAAGCAAAAGTAGGACAGCGTAGGCCTGGCGCAAGACTGACTACGCTTCGATGCCGTAGCGCCATATATTGGAAATTGCCGGCTTTGTGGTTAGAGTGATGTCGCGTGAAACCGGGTTTTGACCATCCATCCCTGGCGCTAGGGCTTGCAATGCTGATTGGCGTATTGGCGCAAGGGCTGGCTCGCCATCTGCGTATTCCTGGCATTGTTCTATTGCTCGCTGCTGGTGTTGTTTTTGGGCCTGATATTCTCGATCTGATCCGCCCGGCAAACCTGGGCATCGCTCTCCCTGAGGTGGTCGGATTTGCCGTTGCCGTGATTTTGTTTGAGGGCGGTCTCGGACTCAACATTGGCCACTTACGCAAGCAAGCGAAACCGATCCGGCGACTTGTTACGATTGGGGCGATCGTCACCGCTGTTTTGGCAACGATTACGGCCCGCCTTGCAATGGGGTGGGATTGGCGGCTCTCGGTTTTGTTTGGCACCTTGGTGATTGTTACGGGTCCGACTGTTATCACGCCGCTCTTGCGGCGAATCAAAGTTCGCCACGACCTGGAGGTCATCCTCGAGGCTGAGGGGATTTTTATCGATGCGGTTGGTGCTACGATTGCGGTTGTCGCATTAGAAGCAGTGATTGTTCCGGTGGCCGACTCCCTGTACGCGACTGTTCATGGGATTGCGATTCGGGTTGGGGTTGGGACGGTATTGGGCTTGGTAGGTGGGGTTTTTCTTGCGCTTTTGATCCGGTGGCGCAAAGTCGTCCCCGAGGGGCTGCACAATATTCTTGGACTTGCGACCGCTGTCGCATTGTTTCAAATCAGCAATCAAATCGCCGAAGAAAGTGGCATCGTAGCAGTCATTGTTGCAGGGGTCTTGGTTGGCAATGCGCGAAGCCATGCTCTGACAGAGTTAAAACAGTTTGGTGGGCAACTGACCGAGCTACTGATTGCCACGCTTTTTGTTCTTCTTGCAGCTGACGTTCGCATCGATGATATCCGTGGATTGGGCTTTGGCGCCGTCATCACCGTTGTTGTGCTAATGTTTGTTGTTCGTCCGCTTAGCGTAATAGTGAGTACGTATAAAACCGACTTAGCCCTGGCTGGAAAGGGGTTTCTCGCATGGTTAGGCCCAAGGGGGATTGTTGCCGCCGCGGTTGCATCACTTTTTGCGGCTCGACTTGCCCATGTCGGCATCGAAGGAGGAACAGAAATGCGTGCACTGGTATTTTTGGTGATTGCGTGCACGGTGACGATCCAAGGACTTTCTGGCGGCGTCGTCGCGAGTTTTTTGGGGGTCCGGCGAGCGAAGGACAATGGTTATCTGATTTTGGGCGCAAATATGCTGGGACTCCATATCGGAAGAGAAATCCGCTCGGCCGGGGTGGATGTCATGTTCATTGACTCCAACCCGACTCGATGTCAGGATGCGAGCGAGATCGGCGCCACAGTCCGGGGAAACGCTCTCGATGATGCAATTCTTGATAAGCTCCATGCAGATACACGAATTGGGGTTGTTGGAATCACTTCTCGCGAGGATACCAATTTTTTGTTTGCCCAGCGGGTAAAGGCTAACTTTGCCGGGCCGGCGATCTACGTTGGGTTAGAGACAACCTCGGCAGGTGTTACCGGCGAGATGGTCGAGGCCGCCGGTTGCAATGTTCTATTTGGCAGTGAGTCCGGACTCACGCTTTGGAATCATCGACTCCGGTATGGAGAAGCTATGATCGAGCGTTGGCATTACGAAAAAAAGGAGGACTCGCCTATTGACATCCGCGCCTCTAAGGATGGCTTACTCTTACCCTTAGTTGTGTTTCGTAAAGGCAGCCCGTCGGTCATGGATCAACGCTACGAGTGCAAGTCCGGTGACATCGTATCCTTCGCTATTGCTCGAAACGCCGACACCGACTGGCTTCGCGAAGCCGGTTGGGAGCGCGTCCCCGATTCACAGGTCTCCCTCACAAACCTCTCCACCGAAGCAGAATCTAACGGGAACGTAGATCCTTGATGTACCACTCAATTTTGGCTGGAATCTGATGGAGGGCATGGAGTGTTTTAATCCTGTAGACTTCGATTCGCCTAAGCCCATTGGGGACTGTGACAAAACCGATCTAACTCCCTCTCTCTACGATCTAGAACATACAAACGGGGCATGTTCTGTGATCAGCGGTGTTGTCTACCGAGGTGGCTGTTTCCCAGATTTGCAAGGAACGTACTTCGTATCAGATTTTTGCGAAGGGTCGGTGGATGCCTTGAAAGCAAACGCAGCCAAAGATGGCATCCTTGAATTATCACCTAAAATCGATAGTTTGAACAACCCCACCGGGTTTGGAGAGGACGGATTCCGCGAACTCTACGTAGTGGAGCGAGGCGGAACGATCAAGCAGTTAGTCAAATCACGGTAGTAACGTCCGCTTCCCACTGGTTCCACGATGGTGCCGAGTGTCCTGGCACACTGAGGTCTAAAGCCAGCGGCGGAATTGGTAGCAAAACCACGAAAGCAGCTTGCGTCCGAGGGAACGAGCTCGCCATTCTTGTAGATGGACTTCGCGGCATTGCCGGAGGTCATCTTCAAACATGTCCTCCATTACTTTGCCGAATGTTTTGCCAAGCACGGCCACAATGACCTCGAGGTTCTGAAATAGACTGACGTAGTCGAGATTATAGCTGCCAATCGCCGCCCACACCCCGTCGATCGCGGCAGTTTTTGCATGCATGTTCGTGTCTGGCCAAAGGTGAATACGGACGCCGCCACGCAACAACCGTGAGAACATCGACTCCCCGGCAAATTGCGCCAACTTTACATCGCTGTTTTCGGCGGTCACGATCCGGACATCGACACCGCGCCGACTGGCACGAACCAGCGCACGGACCACGCCCGGATCGGGTACGAAGTACGCATTGGCGATCAGGATGCGCTGTTTTGCCCGACGGATCGCGTGCAAATACCAGCGACGGATTGCAGTCCGACGACCGCGGGAACCACTTGCGATTGCAGTCGCCAGATAGTTGCCTGGCTTGATAGATAGATGGTGAGGTTTATAAGCGAGTCCCCCTTGCTTTCGCCAAATGGTTGCGAACATTCGCTCGAGTTGATTGACGACGGGGCCGCGAATCTGGCAATGGGTATCTCTCCAGCCGGCACCGCCAACGTCTTTTGGAGCATAGTCATCGGCGATGTTGAGGCCGCCCGTGAACCCCACCTCGCCATCGACGACTAAGATCTTTCGATGGTCTCGACGCGACCAACGCCCCCAATTCCGAAACCGCAGCGGGCGATACATGAGCATTTGCACCCCCGCTCGCTTGAGTTCGCCGACGAAGGACTCGGCAATCGCGAGGGAACCAAACGCGTCATAGATAACGCGGACGGTCACCCCCTTTTGCGCTCGCTCAATGAGCGCTGCCTTAAATAGGTTTCCTACGGTTCCTTCTCTGAGAATGTAGGTTTCCAAGTGAACATATTGTGTCGCCTCATTGATCGCCTCCAGCATGACGGGAAACGCCTCGTCTCCGTTGATGAGCAGATCGACTTGATTGCCAGATTGCAATCTACGTGCATCAAAGGCGTAGGCTGATTCGTTCACATTCGCACCTGGGGCTCCTTCGACTCGGTCCTTCCGCTCAGGTGGACGGGCCTATTCTTTGAGGCTTGTAAAAAACCTGCACGGTGGCAAGAAAATCTATGATTCGCTGTACCCGGCAGGGTCTAGCTCCTCGATTTTTTCTTCTACTTCAGCCATTGCATCGGCCTCTGGGAGTGCTGGCCGCGTATCAGCGATATTGGGCCACACTGCGAGCTGCCCGCCATCTGCGACGCTCTTTAGTTTCGTTGGCCACTTGTCCGTTTCCAATTCAGAGACTGGTTGTGCACCAGATAGAGCGGAGTTGATTCCTACCCAGACTTGCCATTTTTCTGGCAGGCTATCCTCTTCGAAAATCGCGGTCGTTGGACACTCTGGTTCGCAAGCACCGCAGTCAATGCACTCCTCTGGGTGAATCACCAAAGCGTTGACTCCCTCGTAAAAGCAATTGACCGGGCAAACAGCCACGCAATCCGTATACTTACACTTTACACAGGGCTCAGCGACAATATAAGCCATTTGAATTCTCCTCATGCCCTAGTTGGGCTGTCTGTTCATAGTAGAAAGTTCGGCAATTTGCTAGAGCTCATCTCAAAAACCGGCCCGCAGCGTGATGACGATTATGCAAATTCCATTCTTATTAGAGCTGGCGGCCATCGAGAAACCCCTTTTGGGGATTCGCCCGCACATAGGCGATTAAGGTCGGCAGGATTGCTGCAAAGTCTGGGCAGCGGACACCGCTGCCGTCGAGAAATTTCGCTTGATTTGTCGTATCGTAGTCAACTGGATGATTGAAATAGACGACTGCCTGCTCTGGAATCTCAATGGTTCGGCGGAGCCATTTTACCTTGAGTAGGCGCTCCACGAGCCCCGACGGGACATTGGCAATTGGTTTTCGGCGTCCGAGTTCAGCGAGAATTGCAGCGACAACTTCGCGAGCGGTATACGCAGCCGGATCTGCCAAATGAATCGTGTGTCCAATTGCATCTGGATTGTCAGCCACGGCAACCATTGCATCGACAAGAAAGTCAACAGGGACCATGTTGACGATCGCATCCCCTTGGCCCAAATTGACCATTGGTAGCCATGAAGGCATTTTCATCAGTAGACGAATGACAAAATACGGTCCGTCATACTTATCGGTGTATCCAGTCTTCGAGTCTCCAACGACGATTCCTGGACGGTAGATCGTCGTCGGAATGGTTTCCATCCGGCGACGAACCTCGACTTCGGCCCAAAATTTCGTCGATTCATAGTGGTTCTTAAACGTTTGCCCTTCATCAAGCTCTGTTTCTAGGACTCGACCCTTGCGATTGCCGCTGACGTAGCACGTCGAGACATAGTGGAACCGCTGCAGATTTGCGCATGCCTCGCACATATCGAGCATCATTTCTGTTCCGGTAACATTTACTTTATAGGCAATTTGTTCCGCGACGGCCAAGTCATAGATAGCCGCCAAATGCCAAATCTGTTGCGTCTGTTCTACGATTTGCTGATATGTGGATTCGTCCATCCCAAGCCGGGCTAAAGTAATATCACCCTCTATGAGTGTTGCTCGTTCGGAAAAGCCTGAATATTCGCCGGCGATCTCGTCGATCGCGCTGCGCGCGACTGTCGCGAGATGGGATTGGACGAGAAAGGTCATTTGCGCGGCTGGATGCTTGGCAATGATTCTGCGAACCAACTGCTTGGCAATAAATCCCGGGAATCCAGTCAAGAATAGGATTGGCGAGTCACTCATGATACCGGAGTGTACAATAGAGGATGTCCCGAATCCACCGAGTCAAAAACGGGACACAAGCTCCAGCCACAGCCAACTTTCGGGAGATGGGAGCCTAGACACTGTAGTATCTCGGTCGTCCAAATGAACAACCAAGTCATATCTCGCGATCAGCGTGATCGGCTCCATGAGTTTGTAATGAAGCTCTAAGAGGGATCGTAGAGACTGTTCAAGTCGAGAGTTGTTGTCAATATCTTCAAACAAATAACGTGAGCGAAACCGGCCCCGCCAGGTTTTGGATGGGCGATAGGATGCGCTCAATTGCATCGAGATGTCGCGACGGAATCGGTCGTCATAGACCGCGTCGTCGACGAGCTGGCCACGAAATTGGCCCGCGATGTTCCACTTTGGCGTTCGCAGCTGGAGTTGTCCAGAAGCCTCCCAGTTTTGCCACCTTGGCAATCCCAGGCTCACCTCGATGCATTGACGGCTTGTCGCAGATTGCGCGTGATGAGATCGGGACTCGAATTCGCTATACGGCAGGATTCGCGAACGCATCAGCATGCAGGCGGCAA
>CBDCWZ010000093.1:0-35729 GCA_965223575.1 Kofleriaceae bacterium | reverse complement strand
AATGTCAACATCACCGCCGCGCCCGATCACGGTTCGCTGATCAAGGCAGAAAACCTCTCCTGCCAGTGATCCCTCCATGCACCGCAATTGCCGCCCCATCCCTACCCTAGATCATACACAAGTTGCGCGATCCGCCTCAAGCAACAGATCCCTTACATGTAGCGGTTCTTCGCCGAAGAGATCCAATAAGCCGAGTTCTGTTCTAACGTCGGTTGCCCTTCGTTAGCGGTGACCATTCATCTGGACCCATCATTGCTGATAGGCTCTAGCGACCAACCCGAGGTCAGTGCGCGGACGACGCGACCCCTATCTGGCCTTGCTTCAGGTGGGGTTTACCATGCCTTCTCCGTCACCGGAAAAGCGGTGCGCTCTTACCGCACCCTTTCACCCTTACCAGGATGACCCTGGCGGTTTTCTTTCTGTGGCACTTTCCTTCGAGTCACCTCGACTGGCCGTTAACCAGCACCCTGTCCTTTGAAGCTCGGACTTTCCTCTCGTTATTCTACAAGCGATCACCTTGAATCCTTTGGCGAAGAACCAGCACAAGTCTACCCCGGAAGGTGTGTTTGCGTACACATCAAAACAAGGTCTTTGGGTGCAGATGCGCCTAGAGCGTGACTTTTCCGGGCTAGATTGCTATATGCCGCCCCAAGATGATGTCTAGATTATTAGAAATATTGGTGATGCATGGCTGCTAGCGTAAGAAATGTCGCCATTATTGCGCACGTAGACCACGGCAAAACAACCCTGGTGGATGGGCTATTGCGCCAGGCCAGCACGTTCCGAGAGGGAGAGGTCGTCGCCGAGCGCGCGATGGACTCCAATGAACTCGAGCGAGAGCGAGGCATTACGATTTTGTCCAAGTGCACCTCGGTAACTTGGAACGACGTCCGGATCAATCTTGTCGATACTCCTGGACACGCGGATTTCGGCGGTGAGGTAGAACGTGTACTCGGAATGGTGGACTCCGTTCTTCTCGTCGTCGACGCGTTTGAAGGGCCAATGCCACAAACCCGATTTGTTACCTCTAAAGCATTTGCGATGGGGCTAAAACCCATCGTCGTCATCAATAAGATCGATCGCGATGGATGCCATCCAGACAAGGTTGTAGATGGCGTATTTGACTTGTTTGTCTCTCTAGAAGCAAACGACGAACAACTCGACTTTCCCGTCATGTATGCCGCTGGTCGGGACGGATATGCCATCGCCGAGCTTGACCAACCGCGCAAGGACCTATCACCGCTCTTGGATCTGATAGTCTCCGAGGTTCCGCCTGCAGAAGGTGACACGAGTGCAGCCATGTGCATGCAGGTCGCTACACTCGACTACGACGAATTCCTCGGTTATATGGCAATCGGCCGAGTGAAACACGGGAAGTGCGACACTGGGAGTCGAGTGCTTATCGCCCATCCAAATGGGCGAAAGGAACAGTTTCGAGTTCAGAAAATTCTCGGGTTCCAAGGACTGAAACGATTTGAACTGGGGTCAGCACAAGCCGGTGATATCGTGGCAATTACCGGAATGGACGAATTGCACGTCGGCGAAACGATCACCTCCATTGAAAATCCCACATTGCTGCCAGCCCTGACGGTCGACGCTCCGACGCTCACTATGAACTTTCAGGTCAATGACGGCCCTTTCGCTGGCCGTGAAGGGAAATTCGTAACGTCACGCAATCTCAACGACCGGTTAATGCGTGAGATTAAATCCAATGTGGCTCTTCGCGTAGAAACAACAGCTGACCCAGCAGTATTTGAAGTCAGCGGACGCGGTGAGCTACATCTCTCCATCCTGATCGAAACGATGAGACGAGAGGGCTATGAGCTGTGCGTTTCCCAGCCGCGAGTAATCTTTAAGACCGATTCGGACGGCAAAACCCTAGAACCGTACGAACAAGTCACGATTGATGTTGACGATGCCGTTTCCGGCCCGGTCATCGAGGAGTTAGGCCGCAGGTTGGGACAAATGACGGAAATGAAACCTGTCGGCGGAGATCGCGTTCGTCTGCAGTATCGGATCCCGGCACGTGGCCTATTTGGCTATCGAACTAAGTTTCTTAGCGATACACGCGGAACCGGCGTCATGAACACTCAATTTGAGTCCTACGGCCCGTTCGCTGGCCCATTGCGAAGTCGCACAAACGGCGTCCTGATCGCGCAAGACGAAGGCGTTTCCAACGCCTATGCGCTGTTCAGTCTGCAGGAGCGCGGTGTGCTCTTTATTGGCCGAAGTGTGCAGGTCTTCCCCGGAATGATCATCGGCATGAACTCTCGTGACAACGATCTCGTCGTAAACCCCTGCAAAGCCAAAAAACTAACTAACTTTCGGACACACGCCGCGGACGAGAAGTTACTGCTGACACCGCCGAGACAAATGACCCTCGAGTCAGCGCTCGAATTCATCAACCCCGACGAGCTCGTTGAAGTTACACCCACCTCGCTAAGGCTCCGAAAAGCGATCCTCGATCACAATCTGCGCAAGCGGGCCGAAAAAGGCGGTCCAAGCAGTTAGGTAGCCAAATAAATCAACTTGTGGATGTCGGGATATGTAGTCCTTTGCACGGAATGCATGTTCAGGTACGACATGGGTGTGTTGTCCCCACAGGGGTCGCCCGACCCCTGGCCTATGATTTCCCCTTAAAGGGAAAAGTGATCCTTGAGGCACCCGTCTGCGCCCCGAATCGCGGACGACACGTGGGGAACCCTGCGAAAATGCATGACAATGCTTAGCCGCGTAGACCGGTAGCAAATTGGACCGGTTTTCGCATAGACTGCTGCTGTTCGGCCATTGGTGGCCCAGATATAACGGAGAAAATCAGCTTATGAAACGATACCTTCCCGCCCTAATTGCTGCGTGTATTGGCAGCGCTCCTGGACTTGTCCAAGCCGATGGACAATATGATCCAATGGCGGCACCTACATCGGCACCCACTGCAACAGATGACGGCACACAATTAACTTTGCCCGCTTCAAGATGGCTCGTAAATGGACTTGTCGAGATCAACCTTAGCGACGACAACGTATTTGAGCCGGTGTCTATCGCGCCCGATCTTTGGTACGGCCTCAACGACGACCTTACCCTCGGGATTGTGCACTCTAGCTACGGCATCAACGGGCTCTTTGGTGGCGTCGGCAGCGGCCTCTGCCTTACCGGTGACGGTGATGGCAATTGTGACCCCGATGTCTATACCAACCTCAACATTGCAGCCCGTTACTCGGTTCAAAAGGGGGCATTGCCCATCGCCGTAACCGGAAGTATAGGCATTCTCGACTTTGACCCCTTCCAACTGGCGGTCAACATTGGTGCAATGGCTCGTTGGGCCTCGGGCAGTATCTCGGCTGTTGTCCAACCAAACTTTAAGTTTGGCCTCACGGAGAGAGACGCTGGTAACAAGGAAGTCCTGACGCTACCGGTTGGTGTCCATTACGACGTCTCCAAGCAATTGGCTTTGGGAGCACAGGTTGCACTTGCATTGCCATTTGACAATACCGGTGACACTTGGCGCATTCCGGTGTCTGTGGTTGGGAACTACTTGGTCGGACAGCAATGGTACGTATTCGGTGCCTTCACCCTTCAATCGGTTGTCGGCGGTGACTTAACACCTGATGCCTTTGATGGCCGGGTGCTTAGCCTCGGCGTTGGCTACGCCAATTAATATTTCACTATTCCATGGAGATAAACATGTACGCAAAAACTCTAACCATCCTTGGTGCGCTGTCGCTTGTCGGTTGCGCCACTGCAAGCAGTGGCAAGATTTGCAACCCAATCAACAGCTTCTCAACGCCAGCTTATTATTGCTATACACCTGATGCACCACCACCACCACCACCGCCACCCAAAGAGCCGATTAGCATTGTTGCGAAAGTCGAGTTTGTATCCGGCCAGGCGGTCATTCTCGAAGTCTCGAAACCGGTGCTCAACGAAGTGGCAATCAAGCTCAATAACCACCCAGAGGTGAGACGGCTTCGTATTGAGGGGCACTCTGACGCGGTCGGAAACGCGGATTATAACCGCCGGCTATCGCAAGAGCGAGCCGAGTCTGTTCGCGCCTACCTCATTGAACAAGGAGTCGATCATAACCGACTCACCGCTGTTGGCTATGGTCCCGACAGGCCTATTGCCGACAACGAAACCCCCGAGGGTCGTGAGCGAAACCGTCGCGTCGAGTTTACGATTCTTGAGCAAGACGACTAGTACAGACTAGTACAGAAACACCCGATTCTAGTTTAGAATCTAGTTAGATAAGATAACGCCCGCGGACTCACCACAAGCTGAGGACTCCGCGGGCGTTTTTTTTTGGAAGATATCGGATGCACAAAGTCCGCCGGATCATGATCAGCTGCTTTCTTATCGTACTGATCTGCCTCATGCTCTTAGATGCATTGCCCACCGGCAGCAAAGCCCACAAATCCATTGTTAAGAAGATTGATCCCGTACTCGACGTGACCGGTCTATGGCAAGGCAGATGGCGACTCTTTGCCCCAAGTGCGGACAAGGTAAATACCCGACTATCCGCAAGAATCACGTTTTCTGATGGCTCTACCTATCTGTGGGACTCGCCAAGTTGGAGTGAGATGTCTGCGTGGCAACGATTTACCCAATTTCGCCACATGGAGTACTTTGACTCGATCCGTACAGACAAAAACAGCGGAGCGTGGGACAGCCTCGCACGCTATCTTGGACAAAAGGCGCTGGGACAAAAAGCGCTGAGGCAAGCAGCAAATGCAAACATAAAGCGCAAACGTCAAACCGGTACAGCGCTCCAAACGGTTGTTCTGAGTAGACATTCGGCTGAAATCCCACCTCCCCAAAACAATAAACTTCTGCCAGCTGGCCCCTACACCAAGTTTGCCCGCAGTCAACGATTCCACACATGGCGCCCGTAACTCCATTTTCATCAATCACCCGCGGGTGGAACCGGTTCTTCTTTTGCGATCGCGATCCGACCATCTGCTCGGTGATCCGCATCGCATATGCAACCCTGCTACTGATCAATGTCCTGGTGTGGCTTCCCGATTTGGAATTGTGGTTTTCCGAAGCTGGAGTCATGCCTTATGCGGCGTCCCGAACCGTGATCGATCCAGATACCCTAACGCTACTCGGTTGGCTTCCCAAAACAACGAGCGTTCTTTGGACCTGTTACGCGATCTTGTTGCTGCAGATCGTTCTTCTACTGGTTGGATTCTTTTCGCGCTTGCAAGCCGTTTGTGTATTTGTCTGGCTTGTATCTTTTCAACACCGCAACATTCTCCTGTTTGACGGCGAAGATACCGTCTTTCGCCTATTCTGCTTCTTCCTAATCTTTGTCCCATCCGGATATGCCTACTCGATCGACGCATGGCGCCGGCGCAAGCACCAGAATCGTAATCCTCCCGTTCCTTGGGGACTACGGCTGTTCCAAATCCAGATGTCCATCATCTACCTGTCTACAGGTCTGGCGAAAGCCTCAGGAACAGATTGGATCAATGGAACAGCGCTTTACTATATCTCGCGCCTTGACGACCTATTTGGGCGCTTTTGGCTACCGAGTTTTATTTTCGAATCGCTAACGCTGATCAAAATTCTTACCTGGTCGGTGATCGCCCTCGAACTCACATTGCCATTCGCCCTATGGTGTAAGAGACTCCGTCGCCCTGCACTTGCTTTAGCACTCCTATTTCATCTAATCACCGACTACTCCATGAACCTATTTTTGTTCCAATGGATCATGATCGTCGGACTCCTCTCGTTTACCAAACCAGAAGATTGGAACCTACCAAGACAACTCGCCGTCAGGCTTGGGATTGCAAGAAGAGCTAGCCAGCGCGTATGTGATACAGAATCACGCCAAATACGCCTATCAACGAGACTGCAATTCCAATCAGCGATCCAAATACGCGATCGTGCTCGGCTGCTCGCTTCGACCAATAGCGCCTGAGCAGGATGGTATCCCAAATCAGCCAGGCGATAGACAGGCCCATAATGCAAACGCTACAAAACCACATCACTGCTGTTTGCGATACGATCATGCGGGCACCGGATCGATCAACATACGCTTTGCATCATGAACAACAACGATTGTCATCGCAATGGCGCAGCCATAGTAAAAGTAATTTACCTCAAACCCAGCAACGCCTATTCCGGCCAGATATGCTGTGTACGCGACAATTCTTTCCATCGCAAATGATTGGTAGTTGACGGCTCTTCCTATCCGGCGAACATAAACAGCACGAGCCAAGGTGTTGAGAGTGCCAAGCGCTAATATCGCAAACACCGGAATGATCGGGACAAGACCGTAAACGACGAGAACAACAAGAAATACCGTATAACAAACGGCATCTGCAATGGCGTCAAACAGCGAACCAAAGGCACTCTTGCAGTCAAATACCTTGGCAACCAAACCGTCTAACTTATCAAAAAGGCCACAAATGATGATGAACAATAAAGCCCATTGCAAATAGCCGCGGTCAACACAGTACCAAAATGGGGGAAGTAACAAAAACCGCGTAGCGGTCACCGCGTTGGCGGGATTGATAACACCAACCATACCACTACCCTGTAATCATCGTGCCCTCGCCCGACTCTTCGGCGAGAAGCTGCTCCTCTGGATCGATACGCCGATACCGTCTCCAGGCAAACCAAACCCTTTGCAATAGCGACACATGAGACATGATTGCGACAATCCACACGCCAGTGAGCATCGGCCGTGGATCCTTCAATATGGCTGTAAACAGAACCCCTGTCCCAAAATAGATAATAAACTCGGCAGATCCAAACACACCGACGACATCTACCGGGTGACCGATCTTTCCTTGGTTGCGAAATACATCCTGCTGCGACTCTGCGTACAGAGATAATTTGATGATCACATTGGACAAAGATCCTGTGATTCCCAACGCCAGGACAATCAATACATGTGGATAGTCTGCACTCAAGCTGATGCAGCCACCGGCATACATGATTCCCAGCACCCAGCGATCGCTCACATCATCCATCACCGCACCAAATGTAGAGCGTTGATTTTGGGTTCGCGCGACAAATCCATCTACGTGATCGACCAAGCCGCGAAGCATCAGCAGTATCAGACCAATCCACCACTTTTCATACAAAAAGGCCAACCCACATACGATGCCAGTAAAGGTCCCAACTAAGGTCCAATGATTGGCATGCAGAGGCAGCCGCGCCAGCCCGGAGCAAATAGGCCGGGTCAAGACATCAAACGACTTTCGTAAAGAGAATAAATTCATCAACTTGCCAACTACCCTGGTTAGGCGATTGCACCTTTCCTGAATGACAGACGGGATGATTGCAGTGCAGCCCCGAGTGCGATAACCATCTGATCGACCTCGTCTTTTGATATGCTAAGCGGTGGCTGGAGTCGTAGCACGTTTGCGTGGGGACCGCTCACTGTGAGCAGAATCCCGTCCGCATACATCGCATCGCGGACCATCGCAACCTGCTTCTTAGGTAATACAGCCTTCGTATCGCGGTCTGAGACAAGCTCGACACCTCCAAGTAGCCCCTTGAAGCGGATGTCACCAACCCAGGGATCTGAGAGAGCAGCAATGCCCTCGGTCATTCGCTCGGACATCGCTTGCGCGTTTGCCAACAGCCCTTCTTTGAGTACGACATCGACAAGGGCAGTGCCCGCGGCGGCTGAGACGGCATTGCCACCCGAAGTGGGCGTCGTGCCTGCAGCAAAGTCTTGTGCGATGGCTCCGTCAACAAGAACAACACCCAAGGAGCCAATCCCACCACTCAGTCCTTTGCCCCCGGTTAGGATCTCCGGCTCAAGATTGTAATGCTCTGCAGCAAACATCTTACCGGTCCGTCCAACGCCGGTTTGAATCTCGTCGAGGATCAAAAACAAGCCACGTTTGCGGCGCATGTCATCCAACCGATCCCACCACTGCGTGGGGGGAATCAGGCCGCCGACCGCCTGTATCGGCTCGGCAATCACCGCCGCGGTATCCGGATTCGCATCCAGCTGCTCCTCTGCCTTATCTAAACATTGGGTGTGGCATTGGCTCGCAAATTTACACCGATAGCAATATGCGGTTGGGATTCGGTAGGTGTAGTCCTCAATTGGGATCCCAGCTGTTTTGCGATAATTGTCATTGGCGCATAGTGCGAGAGCGCCAAGGGTGAGCCCATGATAGGCATTCTCAAGTCCGGCAATTTTCTTCTTGCCCGAACGCTGGCGGGCGATCTTGAGAGCAAACTCCGTTGATTCGGTCCCCCCTGTTGTAAACATTACCTTATCGACAGACTTGGGAGAAAGCTTGACTAAGCGCTCCGCTAAATCGACTAACGGTTTGGTGATCTGTTTCCCCGAAACCTGCGTAATCTGTTGCATCTGGTTGGTCGCCGCCTCGATCACGGCTGGATGGCAGTGCCCGGCGTTATTGACAAAGTATCCCGAGGTAAAATCCAGAAACTCTTTACCGGCCTCGTCCGTAACAACAGTCCCCTTGCCTTTTACGAGCGGTACCGGCGCGCCGGACCAAGGTCGAAGAATATATTTTGCATCTCTGGTTAACATTTCGCCGGAATCATTACTCATTTATCACCGCATGGAGCAGTTTGGCCGCAGATTAGGGGGGGTGTCTCCCTGCAGTTTCAGGAGTTTATCTGGTGTTATATTCATCATCGGGTTCCCTAAGATCGACTGATTCTGCCACGAAAAGTCTGAAGAACGAAGCGTTAGCCGACACGGCAAATGCTTGTCAAGTTGAACCACTTACGCAGCTAAGTCTTCAAATTGATTGAGGTCAGGGTGCCAGATCCGGACATTGTCCGCAATCAGCGACGGTCTCTGGGTGGACTCCGAAATCTGGTTTGATACCTCATAAACGCGATATCGAGCCCGAAGTGCGGGCTTTCCTGCCTCGTAGGTTGCCGAAGGGATGCCGCGAACCGGAATCTCCCGCTGTTTTGTAGAAATTAGGGTCTCATGCAGATCTACATGCTCATGACCGTGGAGGATCAACTCGGCGCCATGCCTACGAACAAGCTCGCAGAATGCGGTCCCATCACGGAACCCCCGAACCTTGCTCTGGGCGCGCCGTCCGGTTGGAGAGTGATGAACCAAAATTAGCCTGAACATGTTTTCTAGGTCGGAATGTCCCAAAATGCTCGAAAGCCTTTCAAGCTGCTTTGGCCCCACCTCTCCATAGGCCGTAAACCAAGGTGTTGTAATGCTAGTTGAAACACCGATAATCGCAATGTTGTTGTGAGTTCGCACGACCGGCCACGGATCGGCATCAGGCCACCGCCACTTCTTTTCTACATCAATAAATTCGGCAAAATGGCTGCGAAAAAAGTCGATCCCCTCTGCGACATAGGTATCGTGATTTCCAGGAATCACAGTGACATCCGGCGGCGCGAGTGAAAGCTGCTCGAAGTGCTCCCGCGCAAACTGAAATTCCTCTTCTAGCGCAAGATTGGTAATGTCCCCGGTACAGACAACGTGATCAACCGTCTGGGTGTTGACGTCCTTGACCATCGCAGCGAATAGCTCAGGGCGGTGGTGGCGACCACGATTCACCAACAGGTTGAGCGCACCGATCCAGCGCTTGTTGGCAAAATCACATCCTTTGGCGCCAGACAGTGACAGGAGATGCAAATCTGAAAAATGAGCAATACGCACGATTTGATACTACCCCATTCTGGGCAAAAAGCAGATACTGTCCGTAAGTTACACCGAGTTGAAGACTGTCCACCAGTTACATCTAAGTCGAAGACCCCACAGGTTCTACCAGTTTGACAACCCTACACAGATTGAGCCCCTCCTAAATGGGCACTTACAGCCGCAGACCGTGGGCCGCTGGTCAATTTTACCCTGCCGACCGCAACGCACTACGAACTACGTTGGACACACTCATGCCACAGGCGCAGGCACCATTGGCCGCATGCGGGGTTCTGGCTCCCCACGCCGGCTATGTGTACTCTGGCAAAACGGCTGGAAAGGTCTTTGGGGCGATCCATGTTCCAAACCGAGTGATCGTGCTATGTCCAAATCACTCGGGAATCGGAAATAAAATCGCTGTTATGGACAAAGGTGAATACGCGCTTCCTGGCTCACACATTCCGATCGATACGCAACTTGCACAAACCATCCTCTCGGAGTTTCCCAAAGCGCAGGTAGACCCCAGCGCGCATCAAAACGAGCATGCGATCGAGGTCGAACTTCCATTCCTGCTCGCACGTCAACCTAAATTGCGTTTGGTTCCTATCGTCCTTGGGGCTATATCTCGCGATGAGGCCACCGAGCTCGGCATGGCGCTGCACGCCGCCGTTTGTCGCCTCGATGAGGACGTTTTGGTGGTCGCGTCTAGCGATATGAGCCACTACCTCCCCGTTGCGCAAGCGATGCAGCAAGACCACTTAGCACTGGAGCCAATACTAAACTTAGACCCCGCAGGCCTGCACCGCACAATCGTGGACAACAACATCACCATGTGCGGGTATCTCCCCACCATCGCAATGCTCGCCTACGCCCAAGCCCGCTCGGCGAAGTCTCCGCAATTGGTGGACTATACCACCAGCGGACAAGCCTTTGGCGACTATGATCGAGTTGTAGGATACGCCGGCGTCGTAATTCCGTCCTAGATTACCCGAGCAATACTGTGCCAGATCGGGTGGGCGGCCTATGGGGAAGCCCATCTCAAAAAAAAACATGGCCCGTACCCTCGTGCTTAGTCACAGCTCTCGTCTTTTTCAACATGGGAAACGTGCACTGCCCCACCAATACTCGACAATGAGTCTACAAACGCTTCCACTTCGCACGAAGACAGTGCCGGAATGTTGTTAGCAATATTGCGTTCTATCCGAATATCGCCGCCGATCACGAGCTGCTCTGGCACTATTCCAGCAAGTCCTGCCAAGCTTGGATTGCCTACAATATGAAACTCACCGCCGACAAAGCGAAGCTTTTGAAGCCCATCGAGAGAACCCAGCGCATCGTTACCGCGATAGAGAATGACCTCATGAGGAAAAATGCCAAACACAACCTTTTTACCAATGTGGAGGTCTTCATCAACACTTTCGAACCCCCGTAAACCACGGAGATCAACTACCGAATGGTTGCGCTCTATTGAAACTCGTCGAGCACGAACAATATTATGTAACCCCTCAAGCGATGCGAGTTTCGGATTGTTACTGACGATCAGGTATCCTTGGCTACTGTTTTCTTCACGCTCCTCAGGCGCTTCAAGTTTCTCGATACCAGAAAGAGCTCGGATATCCTTGAGCTCATCATTGTCTGTCAGGACAATTCTCTGAGCTTTCGTGAGTGAAGACAACGGGTCCAAATCGACTATCTTTGGACAACTAAGAATGGAGATGCTTTCCACTTCCTGCAAATTGTCCAATCCGTGCAACGACGTAAATAGATCGCCACCATCCCAAACCAAAACTCGACGTGCGACGGCGATCCCCTGCAGACCATTAAGATTGGTCAACTTTCGACCGTTAATACTAATATCGCCAAGAGTACTTAGTTTCGCTAGGGCACTGAGGGTTTCAATTTCGGCGGAGAGCATGTTTAGCCTGTCCACTGTATGCAACTCGTTGAGCCCCTCTACGCTGTCAAATTCCCCACGGAGGCGTAGGTAGTCCGACACGACGTTAAGCCCCTCTAATCCCTGCAGATCCGGCAAGTTATCGTTGTCGATGACTCTGAGTGTGGACAGGGTTTGCACGGATGACAAACCGTGCAACGACGTCAAAAGCTCGTTATCAGAGATGGTTACTTCGCCGGAATCCGCCACTACAACATCTTCTAACCCTTGCAGGTTGGCAAGTTTTGTCTCAGAAATCCAAAGCGCTTTGACAGTAAGCGAACCAATTCCCTCTAAAGTAGTAATGTTTTTGTTGCCGGTAATGACAAGGCCTATGTTGCCTGTTAGTCGCTCGATTCCCTGCAATGGCGCGAGAGAAATAAAGTCTTCATTGTCATTATCAGCAATTTTTATACTCCCGGCCTCGACAAGGACTCCAAGTCCGTCAAGACTCGACAGATTTTCCATTTGGTCAATACGAATTTGCCCTTGGACTGCTTTGAGATTGCTAAGACCTTGCAAATTCTTCAGACCATTTGCCCGAAACAAGGTCAATCCACCGGTTCCCAAATACTCAAGGCCTTCCAGGCCGTGCAAGGATTCGAGCACATCTGTTGAGGTAATCCGAATTTCGGTGGCGTAGCTAAGATTTCCCAGAGAAGCTATTTGGTCAAGCGCCGGGTTTGCGTTTAACGATAGCTCTTTGCGGACTGTGTGCAGTTTCTCTAGGCCGTTCAGGGTCTTCAGGCCTTCATTCGCCCACAAGGTAATCGTGTCAATGCATTGCAGATTTGCAAGAAACGAAAGGTCTGTAATATCGTCGGTGTATTGGATCGAAACACTGCCATGGATATTGGTTGCACTCGCGAGCAATAGAATCTGTGGATCCGCAGCTCCGGTGATCTCGAAATCACCTATAACCTCAACCTCTCCACAATCGGTCTCGACTTGAACCTGAATGTTGTCGTAGATTCGACCATCAAATCTCTCAGCATAATCGTCCCACTGTTGGAATTTGATGAGAAAGTCATCGGTGAAACCTAGTTCGTCATGTTCGGCTACATATTCTTTTAGGGAGATTGAATAGTTCCCTGATGTGTTGATACTACGGTCCCAGGTCTGTACGGTAATCCAGGAGAGTCCGTTATTGGAACTCACTGAGACTCCGTCTCCATTTTTGGAACCATCATATTTAGGTAGCAGTTTTGTCTCTTCGTCCCGTAAGTCAGTCAGATCAAATCTGACAGTTGCGTCGCGCACTCCCGCGAGATTGACGTGAACAATCATCTCATTCAAAGATGCTGCGCCGCCGTCCTCTACATCTGTCATTCGTACGCCGCCGTCGACGTGCTCAATTTTGCCACCAACTTGATAGGACCAGGTATCGCCGTTTGGAGGCAAACCATCTGTAAAGTCTTCAGCCAAGACCGTATTTAACGTCGGCGTCGCTTGCGCAAATAAAGTTTTTGGCATCGCCCCAATGAAAACAAGGGCAGCTAGAACTGCCGGCACCGATACAAAGTTTGTTGTTCTTGCTTTAAGCGCCGTGGGCCAGAAACATGCGGACTGTTTGTTTGTTCGGATCATGTGTTACTAGATAGCACTTTCAATTTTCCTGTCACGCAAAAAAATAGCGAGGCAAACTATTTCGCTTTAAGAGAAGAAGCGCGATTTCACTTGAAGAGAAACTGTTCATCTCACCTCTTTAGTTGTCGTCCACATCACGAATGTGTCTTCAAAGAGACCCTATGGAAAGGAAACATCTGCCATCTTAGTGTGACGCTACTTGACAGTGCTGACAACAAACCTATGTCCAGCCGCATCCACACCACAGCCCTTCTCGGCTAAGAATATTCCCTATTGAAATTAGATCTGGGCACACGTTTGCTTAGGTTTGTCCGCTGTACTAACCAATGTGTGGAAATGAGTACATTGCGGCGCCCGATCCCAATCAAGTACTATTCAAATGGAAACTTAAGGAGCCCATCTATATGACCTTCCTATCTCGAGTTCTTTCTACTAATTTTCTGTGCTTGCTTCTTATCGTTACTGCTTGCTCGGATGATGCGATTGATTCGGACGAAGAAGCTCGGCGTGCCTATCTTGGACTCGACACCTCCATCGAGAAATCACTCACGCTTGGATTTGATGGCTTTAACAGTGCCTCCAGCGCCAATATCTCACCGCAGCAAACCACCGGCGATTCAAGTGGAACACTGACCATTACCGGACAGGTTGACCAAGGTGCTTCATCCAATAAAGGGATGCGCCTTTCTGTCGGTATGGTTGATTACTCCGATGGAGTGATCACTATAGACGTAGAAGGAGAACAGATCGAGGTGAATCTCACCTACGATACGAGCGAGGTACAACTCGAACAACCGTTTCTTGAACTGTCCTTGCGCAACATTCCCGATGGTACCTTTACGGGAGAATTAACCGGAAACTATCAGATCCAGGGAGACATCGACGGCAACGTGGAGCTGAAACTAACGATGGACTTCATGAAATCAACCTCGTTTTATAGGCAACTACTTTTGCAGTCGGAGGATGTTTAACACTAGATACAATCAGATAAACTCTAGGCGACAACTTTATAGTCCTTTCAAACGCAGTGTTTTTCGGGCATTTCAGCTTTAGGGATTGTTCCCCGGCAAGCGGCATTCCATGCTCGCGGTAATTTCATAGAGATCTTTGATGGTTTGATCACTAATAACATCAAAGGTGTTTGCCTCGGGTTCGCTCGAGTCTGAAAGTCCTCGATGCTTGTTATCACAAATATGTTTTAACTCCGCTCTGGCGACCTTTTCCGCCTCCGCTTTTACCGCGTCGCAAACATTCAGAGCAGTATCCGGGCAGAAGGTTTTAATACTGACTTTTGGCGTGACCGTCATGATCACCGGCTTAGTCTCCTGGCACGGAATCACCACGCTGAATGCACCAGGTTTCCATTCTTTCCATTTGGGTCTGCGGCACGTCTTTGTGATTGAGTCCGCCACCGAGGTGACAGTCGTAAGCGTCTCGCTGTCCCATTCCCAATCATTTCCAACGCTGTTGCCATGCAGACGAATCCCATTAGGCGCATCAAAATGGGGAATCAAAATACGAATCGATGGATTCGAAACATTAATCGAGGCTTCAAAGTTGTCCTGGGCATCCTGGTCGTTTTGAACATCACATGTCGTGTTCAGAGATGGTTCCCTGTGTCGGTTACGAATCAGACCGCGAGTACCTCCAACGACCAGATGGCTAGCGAAGGAATCGCCATCGACCACCACAAAGTCCTCCCACCTTACACCCGTATCACCCAAAGAAAATTTCTCGTAGCGCAATAGGCGGGGACGCTGATGAGCGATTCATTGAGGCTCACATCCATAGGGGTACGTGGCTCACCATGAAGACACTCGTAAAGCCGAATTCCCTTTTTTTGTACAGGGCTAGAAAGCCTGATCGTAAAACTTGTATTCGTCCCGTCAATGCTCTCCAGCTGGGATCTGATCAACCTGTTGAAGTGGAGCGCGCTCTGCAAGCGTTTGTCGACAAACGGCAATAGCAATACCGAAACTACAGGATGCTAGGGTTGTTGGTCGTGTACATAACAATGTCTGGAAAATCTATGGATTCAATTCCAAACACGATAAATCCATCCTCGGTCATGCCATCGTTGAATGCTGCGTAGCGTAGGCCGTGTTGTAGATAGCCATCGATAGGTGACATTGTCGACTTTGATGCGGCGGCTGTTCTTGGTAGGTAGCGACATAGTGGTGATTAGAAGTTCGATGATGGGAAGACCACAAGCTCAGGGGGTTTCTATGAGCTGTTGCAAATGCAGATACAATTCATAGTATCCACTTCCTTCGCAATGCCTGTCTGTTTCCATTTCTGCGAGTAAGCTCGCCAGGCTTGCTTTGTCTGCGCCGCTGTCCAGGATTTCGATTGCGCGCTTCGCTTTCGCCCGCAGATTGTCCAGGTTCGCATTCTGATACGTGTCCTCTGTGTTTGCGCAATAGGCGACGAGACGTTTGGCGAGGTGGAGGACTTGTTGTGGTGTTGCCATTGATCGTCACTGTACTACATTGATGTCGGCCGTGCTCTGCAATTCTGATGGGAAGCCCTATTGTAGACGGATTTTGAGCCCGAGCTGCTCTTTCATGTGAAGCAATGCTTCGGCATTTCCCTTTGCATCATCAACAGGATGATGAGTATGTTTCGTTTTGCGCAAGTGTTTAAACGTTTGGAATGTATCCTTCATCAGGCCTTTGTACAGAGAACCAAGGTTTTGCGAACTGAAGCCAAATGGGTTTTTGCCGAGAAAGTGGTGGAAGTACCAGTTGATGAACTGCCAATCGAACCCATTGTTATCCGAGATGAACACTTTGCGTTTAGGACAATGTTGATTCAGCCAAGTACGAAATGCTTCCATCACAGTTTGCGGATCATCAAAGCCAAGAGTTTGTTGCCGCGAGAATCCGCTGACAGCAAGGGCCTCAGGAATCCATGATTCTGAGATGGGCTTGAGTTGTCCATAAAACGTTTGCGACAAGCCCGGCTCCACGATGACTGCTCCAAAACACACCATTGAGTAGTCCCCGGGGATTGGTCCGTCGGCTTCAATATCGACCATGATGTAGCTCATAGCGCGGCATAGCACACAGGTCGAAGTTTTCAAGGACAAGTTGTGCTAGTTTTGGTTGTGGACTCTACGTTGGTAGAAACGAAAACAGGGACTCTTCCCCTTTTGATCACTGCACCGCATGGGGGGACAACACCGCTTGCGGGAGTTCAACAGCGCAAACGTGGGACGACCGTACGTGACCAGCATACGAAAGAATTGGCGTTGGCCGTTTGGGAGCGATTCAAACAAATAGTTGGCCAGGCTCCGTTTGTTGTCATTGCCGCATTTGACCGCAACCATATCGATGCAAACCGTGCAGAAAAGTTCGCCTATGAGCACAAGGACGCCGCGATTCATTATCGTACCTATCATGCAGCAATCCGAGCTTACATTGAGCAAATTCGAACAAAGTGGCAAGTAGGTGTATTGATAGATCTGCACGGCCAAGCCGAGAAGCCTTCTGTGCTCCATTTGGGAACCAGAAACGGGCTCTGCATTGGTGAGTTGATTGTACGGTCGAGTTGGGACGCCTATGTGGGAGACAATAGCCTCGGCGGATTTCTTCGTCGCCAAGGCTATTCGGTACATCCAGCTACTGCACCGCCGATCCGAGAGCATCCTCACTTTAATGGTGGCTACACCGTCCAAACCTACGGCAGCCATCAATCAGGTGGATTGGACGCATTCCAGCTTGAAGTCGGACGCAATTTTCGCAAACAAACGGAGGACTATTTGACGTTTGCAAAGGACTTGGCTGCGGCACTCGCAAACTTTTGCAACCACTATTTGCCCCCGAGGAGTGTCGAGGCAGACTGACTTGTGATCCGAAGATGTAAAAGATAATCAGAGAAACAAAAATGATGATGTGGAAACGTATTCAAGTGCCGGGCTTCTGCGAACGTATGATTGGCTTCTCTGTTCCTTTGAAAGGGCAGGTATTAGTAGTCTCCTATGAAGCAATGCACGTGCTTACACTGCAAGAGCCGGTTCAAGTTGATACTGACGAAACATATTCTCAGTACGATGTTTATGATCCAGATTCTGGGCAGGCTCAGTATGGCGGGCGCACTTGGGAGATCATTGGACTACATCCGGGACACCCGATTGTTCGCTCACCAAGTGGCGAGAGACTGTTGCTGGACACATCCAATGAGAGCCTTGTCGTCATGCGAAATAAGGTTGTCGAGTTTCGGACAAAATACGATAATTTTTCTGGGGACTGGGCGGCAGCTACATTTTCGCTTGATGGTAACTATATTGTCTTGGGCTGTCCCTACGATTTTGATTTTCGAGTTTGGCAACGACAGGGCTAGCTGTAGCTTTTCTAGTGAATAAATTTGAATTGCCGGGGATGGAGTAGGGACGCTGGCTTGTCAAGCTGGCGAAAGAAACCGAGCGATGTTGGCCTCAAAAGTGATTGGAACCTTTGATCCTTCCGAATAGTAAGGCAAAGCAAATATCGCAAACCAAAGACAGTGATCCTCTCGTCGACAAGTTATTAAAAGATCGACGATAGTTTGATCGGGTTTCCTGTCTGGTGATAGGGATCAGCGGACAAGGTGTTTTCTGGAGGAGATGAAGCGGCTAGGTAGGCTATGGGTTGGGCCTATTCGTACATCACGCAGTGTTCCCGTGGCATCGTAGATGTAAAGCGCGGCCAGCTCGACGCCAAACGAAAGGTCTATTCGTGCCGAATCAAAGGGTGGCTGAACCGGCGAACCGGAGGCTTGAACCGCGGACCCTGTGGGGGCCCAATGCAGCTGGAAGTCATCGTGCCACTTGGCGATGCGACTGTGAACAAACATGATATGCAACTGTTGGGCCTTGTCGTCCCATCCGTAGCGGGGAACTGTGACCGACTCCAGAGGGGGACGGTAGTGCGCGGGCGCGCTTGCCAACCGAGTCCTGCGTGCTTGGATTTCCTTTGCCGATTGGGTTGAACGCATCTGCCGAAGCATCGCTAGACGTTTGCGTATAGTGGCGCGGCGCACCGCCAACTCGTTGACAAAACGCTGGCGAGCGTCTTTCAGTGTGGCCTGTGGATCGATTAAGTACGGAGCCCGGCCATTGAGTTGCTCAGCGTCTGAGATCGCTATATCGGTGCGGTAACCGCCGCCCCCTCCGTTAATCTCCACCCAAACCAGGTAGGCCTGCTTTGTCAGACCAAAAGGATTGGGCATGTTCCGGCGCAGCTGCTTGGTTACGGCCCGGTATCTCCAACTCATTCGGCCAGTGAAGCGATGACCGTCTGCACCCACAAACTGGCAGGAACGACTCGATTGCAAATTGCCTCGGCCGGGCCCCCCTGGCTGGGCTGCGACTATGTGGTGACCCTCACCAGTGAGCCACAACCGGTACAGACCGTCACTGTCTGCTATGAGCAGACCAACTACTTCGCCGGGAATCCACTTCTCGGAGTCCGGCATACACGTCCGCAGATAGTCTGGCGGAGCGTCCTCCCGCTTGTACTTGCGCACTTTGCGGACGATGCCGCCCAGCCATTTAAGCACCTGTACAGATGCCCCCTCGGTGCGGACATGGATCTCCAGGAGCGGCGGTGGTCCACGATTCGTTTTCATGGACTGGCCAGAGCCGAAAGACACGTCTGCAATGTCAAAGCCATAGTCCACCACAAAGCGAGCGCGATAGTAGGCTTTCACTACAGATTTGGCCTGAGCAAGGGGCAAACCGAAACTTCGGTGGAATGTTTCGAGTTCAGATTCGGGAACGATACCTCCAGGGGCTCGCGCCAACCGTGCGACCTCGCGGGCTCCAGCGGTCCCAAGCTCGATGTCGCCGCAGGTAGCGCTCCCAAGTGGCGCGGCAGGCAGTCTTAGCTCCCTTTTTCTAGCATCGGCGAGCCAGTTCTTGATGACTGGCGAAGGAGTGCGCACGGTCGTGACATCGCCCTTGATTCCGCAGTAGGGCAGTGCCAGATCCAGTTTTCCTTGGGGCGAAAAGCGATGCGCCGACGCACATGCTCCCTGTCCGAACCACCCGCAAAATGCCAAGGTTACCAACGTGAGCCGTACTGCAGCCCTCACCATGGTGTCTGATCTTCGCTCTATCATCTCGTCGCTCTTTAGATGGCTCGTGATTGTTCCTCAACTGATGACCACTGATCATAAACAGGCAAAGGGGATGGAGCAACTTCTCACTTGTCACCTTTTGGAGCACTCACGTCACGATTTTCTCGACTCTTCGACAAGTTTCTTGTTTGGCAGTTTGCTCTAACTTGCGGACTGTCACATTTGAAGAGGCGAGCGATCAGCGTGGATCGGGGACCGTGGATCGGGGACCGTGTTGGTTCGTCGGGTTTGAAAGGTGGATCGGGGACGGTGTTCGGGTTCGTCGGGTTTGAAAGGGATCGTGGACTGCAAATCGAGCGAAGTTGTTGCTAGGGCAAGAAGTGATTGGCAAATCTGCTGCAAACGCGAGACGCTAGTTGAATGTGCCTAGATGTGATCTTTCGATCTAGAATCAGCTCGTGCGAAGTAGGGCCGCCAATTTTTAGTGCAGCTGCTACCTGTGTTAAGGAATAGTCAAATCGTCTATGAGCGACGTATAGTACCAGTCGACGTCCATCTGATAGTAGTCGGTTTCTGCGACGGGACCGAATTTGTTGAACTGATAGGTCGATTTCATCGGCACATGCTTCACGAATCGCTTCGAGTGTAGGTCTCGAGATTGTTTGTCCTGGTGAGGACGTGCGCGAGTAGATGGCCGTGGTACTACGACCATCGCGTTTGACCTGTTGGCTACCGAGTTCTACCGGGGCTCTCATCACCTGTCTGACTTGGTTTCTGAGAGTATCGATAATATCCCCTTCGAACAGTGAGTCTCGGATATCACCGGTTCGGGAGCGAACAAACTCATCGAACAGGCGTCGACCTGTTTTACTGCTATCGAAACCACAAATGCGTAGGCCAGTTTCTATGTCTAGCCACTGGGGAGGTTCATCGAGCCCAATATATGCTCTGTGGCTGGTCCAAGGCGAATCTGCTGCCGCGGTCACGACTCCAGCCTGGACAGGGTTGTTGTGGATATAGGCCAGTAGGATCGCTGCCAGTTTCGCTTCGACTCGAATCGTTTTTGGGCGGTCGGAGAAGACTGGGGATATTTAACAAGATTTCTTCCTCGCCAACGCCACCAGAGGTTTGCATTCCTTTGGGTATCAGTCATACTGACACCATGCGACCCAAGGAAACCATTGCGCGCTTCGACAGAATGTGTATTAGACTACAGATCCTAGTCATAGTTCTGTATTGTTTCGTGGGTTGCTCCTCGGAAGCAACCATCACTCTTGGTGGAGCAATCGAGAAGGGTCCGTTTGTTCGTGGTTCCACTGTCACCGTTTCACCTCTAAATTCCTCTTTTCAGCCTACCGGTCAAGTATTTACCACCCGAACCATAGATGACGAAGGTCATTTCGCAGTGGACATCTCAACACCGGGCTTTGTTTCCATTGAAGGTACTGGCTTCTACTACAACGAGATCACGGGCGGGCTCTCCTCTACGCGCCTGACAATACGAGCCTTCTACCAAGTCACCGAACAGCAAGAGCAAGTTGTTTTTCTCAATGTACTAACGCACCTTTCTTACGATCGAGTCCAAGCATTGCTAGCAGCAGGGGAAACGTTTCCAGACGCAATTCGCATTGCGGAACAACAGGTTCGTGAAAACCTCCCTGTTAAAGGGACAGCGGAGTTACTCGGAACACAACTCAGTATCCTCAGTGGACAACAAGAGAGTAATTATCTCCTAGGCATCAGCACACTCCTTGCTCAGGCAGCGACCATGGAAGTCAATAGTGATGACAATACTGATGCAATGCTCCAGGAGCTCATCAACACAATTTCCTCGCGTATTGGGGAAACCGGATCGCTTGATCAGAATACCAAGGACAGACTTGCGGAAGCAAAAAAACGCATTGACACAGATGACGTTGAAAAAAAGCTTCAAGCCCGACTCGATTCCATTGGCTCGGACGCTTCAATACCGAACCTGGACCAGATCATTAATTCCGATGGAGAGCCGCTTGAACAGGAGCCACTGATCGTATTGCAGAATCAAATCCCCGAGGGTACATGCACCATCATTCCTGCCACACCAACAACCCCTTTTCGTTCACAAGGAGCGATCGATACAAACGCCGAAAACGGATACCTGTTTACCCCGGTTGTACAAAACTCTTCTGCCGAGGAAACAATAGTCATAGAAGGCGCGGAGATCAAACTTATCTTCGAAACTGGACTATTTAGCGATAGCGAGTTCGCGAGCGAAAACCTACAGAGATTGACTACATTCACGCGGCATTTCAACGGTTTGGTTGAGCCGAACGGTGGAACCGCGTCCTTTCTTTTCGATGTGATTCCCGTTGAACTACTCCGTATACTTGGAACCAAACTCCAAGAAACAACCAACCCAACAACAATCAATGTTCACGTTACCATACTTGGCAATGTGTCAAAACAAAGCGTGCGTTCACAAACCTTTGTTTACCCAGTAAGCGTCTGCAACGGTTGCATGACAATCGATGCTGGCCCCTGTGCTACTTTAACGGATAACTTCCAGGCATCCCAGGGTGGGGAATGCAACCTCCTACAGGATGTTCCCATCCACTGCTGCACGCAAGCAGGCGGCGGCAAAGTGTGCCCCGCAGCATGCGAAGGTGATGGTTGCAGCGGTGACTGTGTTTCTCCCAAACAGTGGTGGCCGGACTGCGATAGTGATGGCTATGCTTCGTCTGCGGCAGTTGATGTGCGAACGCTTTGCGAAATGCCTAGTGACGTTGCTACTGACTGCGTTGGCGCACCCAGTGGGGCTAGCTGGACAACGACTGTTCCTCAAAGTGATACAAACGATTGCAACGACGAAGATGGCAACGTGCACCCCAACCAGAAACACTGCTTCGAAACGTCCCACGATTTGTCCCTTGGAGAACTCGGGTTTGACTACGATTGCAATGGCAAGGTGTTCAAGTGCAATAAGGTTCCCAAGATACAAAGTGGTCCGCTGACGTGCACGATTGGTATTGTTGCCGGCGCTATCGACTGTCGAAACGTGGGTTCGACAGGCTGGGAGACGTCGGTGCCAGCTTGCGGTGAAACCGGAAACTGGGTGTCGTGTGTCGTATTTGATGGGCCAGGCACCTGTGGCGTTAGGTCTATCCCAACGACTCAGATTTGCCGCTGAGAATCATCACGGCCTAGCGTAAAAATCCGCCCCATCGGGTGACGCCGACGCCACAGAAGTGCATAGCAATCAATCTCGATCGAAACTCCTGTTTGCTACCCTCTCCATAGCTCTTCTTGCTTCCGGATCTTGCGGTGGCAGTGAAGACATTAAGAGCGATACCCTCTACAGCGTAACGGGAAGCGTTATTGATTACCGTACCAACCAGGCCATGACGACCGCGGTAACCATCACTGTCGAAGGCATTACCCCAGCGCCGACCATCGAAGTCGCCGGTGCAACATTTACCATCTCAGGGCTTGCTGCTGATTCATCATTTGTCATCGTGATTGGAAACAGCGATGGCCATCAAACCAAACATTCCGTCGACGTTGGCAACGCTGACGTCAAGATCGATCCCGTCCATGTCCCTCAAGCCCATATCGATGATTTAGCAGATGACGTTGGAGTGAGCCCGGGGCTCGACAAGGGTATTGTAATCGCCCGCGTGGTTGACGCCCAGGGAACCCCCTCTTGAGGGCATCAAGCGCGAACTGTTCCTATTGCCCGCCGGCTATGACATCGCTGACATTCACTTTGCCAAAGCCGGTGCATAGCGAGACGCCCTACTGACCCGCGAAAGCGTCAAACGCTCCACAGTCCCAGATATCGAAGAGCGCTTCGTCAGCTACCTAAAAGGACAAGGAAGTCCGACTCGCCAAGCAGATCCGACATGGCTAGGCAAGCTAGTGTCCTGAACAACAACCCGCAAGGGGGCAGCTACCGCGCAACATGTGTCGAAACACCGGGTGAGGGCGCAAACTAAGGGATGAGTGTAAACCTCCCAATTCACGATATACGAGAGCTGATCAAGTTTCCGGATCCAACGAGGCAATACGAAAGGTTTTCTCGAGGTTGGTGCTAAGCTGATCCCAGGGCAGAACGGTCACGTCGGAACGGGGCTGGAAGGTCTCACCTCCCATTACGACTCGAGCGCCCCACGGACATTCCCCTGCGATTTTACAAAAACTCCTGATACCTTTGCAGACGCACGTCGATCCAGACTATGCATTCTTGCCACCCATGGCATCTGGTTTTGCCGAACTATCCGTCATCACTCCCCTCGAGATCGGTGGACAGTCAAGAGAGGGCGATTGCTATTTTGGGCAGCTCCTAAATGCAAAAACAGTACACCTCAAATCCTTGAAGTCATCACTTGGCCAATGTCACCTTGTGCCACTGCCAGCTTCTTCAAATTAGTTTGGCGCAACCATAGCCTGCTCCATGAATCGACCACTAGATATCGTTTCGAGTAAAGAATTGTTCAGATCAGGAGACGGTATTAAACCTGAAACAACTCTTCAGTAGAAACAAAATAGTCGAAATACTCAACATCCCGTAGTGCCTGGCTTGGTCCAGACAAACTGATAAGGGCTTTTTGAATACGAACCTTTGAATTTGACCGAAATAAACTAACTTTGCGTTCCACTTCTGGAACGACCTGCGTCGAAATTGGCCTCTTTGAGTACTTGACCTCTGCTATCACAATAACGTTATCACTACGTTCGAACAAAAGATCAATTTGATATCCTTTAGCAGCCTTTTTAAAATACGGCGCTGCATACAAAAAATAGTCAGAGAACTCCATTGCTTCTGCCAGTTGCCTCGCATAACGCACACAAAAGCGTTCAAACGCAAACCCAAAGTAAATATCCAAATTTTCGACCTTAATCTTTTCTAGGAGTTGTCGCCCTGCCCCGCTTCGAATAATCCTTCGGTTAGGAGCAATAAACTTCAGGTAAAAATGAAGATACGGATCAGTGAGCTGATACCGTTTGGATTTACTACTGCTACTCGCACCAAACGGCGTAACTTCAGAGACAAACTGGGCCTGCTCGAGATTTTTGATATAGCGACTCAGTCCGCCACCAGATGAAACTTTGATCTTTTTTGCGATTCCCGAAAATTCCAGGGGAGATCTCGTTATAGCCTTTACAATCCGTTCATACGTTCGATGCTCCCTGAACTGACTGTAGAAAACTTTTTCGTACTCATTAAAGAAGAATCCCTCCGGCTGAAAGCATTTTTTTACGATATTCTGTTCGAGAGAAAGGTTGGGATTAATCTCCTCAAGATACTTGGGAATTGCACCAAAACACAAAAGCGCATTTACCGTTTCACGGCAGGTAAATTTGTTGCGAAGCATGGCACGTGCTTGGACGGGTTCTAGCTCCTTAAGACAAATCTCATAGGAAATTCTACCATACAGCGCTTTCGAGTGAATTACCTTATTCACCATAAAGCTGGAGATTGATCCGCAGAGAATCAACATCACATTGTTTTGAGACCAAAAATTATCCCAGTAATGTTTGATCAGGCTTACGAGAGTACTCCGCCCGACCGCTAGCCACTGTAGCTCATCAAATACAATAATGACCTTGTGCTTTTGGTCTCTTAGATGACGTTCAGTTAAAAAATTTAGTGCTTCATCCCAAGTTGCGAATGGACGAGTGAGCAATGAGTCTTTCGTTTGCTTTCTCAATGAACTGGTAAAATGAACCAACTGCTGCGGAGTAGACGCCTTTTCTAACCCCTCGAACAGTAGGCAGCTTTTGCGTACAACAAATTGTTTAATCAGACGACTTTTTCCGATGCGCCTGCGACCGTAAATTGCAACGAGCTTTCCTAACGTATTTCTATAGGCTTCTTCGAGAACTTGCAACTCGTTGTCACGTCCGATAAACCTCGTTGCAGTTGGCATATGAACTTTCTCGCCTCTCAATTTGCGCACATAATTGTATTTTATTTTATGTGCGCAAACAATAGATTTCGTATGCCATATGCGCATATAAACTTTTAAGTGATATGTGTGCGCAAAAAGAACTGATACTCCCTAACTGCCTAATATTGCATGCATGCGCATGCGCCCACCGCAGTTTAGATTGTAAGCGTTCGATGATCCGCTCCGTGTAGAGAGTCGAATGGTGTGCTGTCCAACGAAAAGCGTCAAGCGACCTACAGTCCGAGATATCGAACAACGCTTTGTCAGCTACCTAAAAGGTCAGGACAGCCACATTCAAGACCACTATCGCGCGACGAATCTGGTTATGCTTCGAAACTTTTGGCCCAAACCTTGGTGCAACGCTGGCAGGACCACCTGCCTTTGCATCGGCTGGAGTCGATTTATCGACGCGAAGGAATCGAACTGGCTCGCTCGCCGATTTGTGGATGGCACATGTCGATCGGGAATCTGTGTCAGTCTCTCTATGACGCGATGCTTGCCGATGCGATGTCTGCGCCGTTTTTGTGCGATGGCAATGTGCCACTCTTGAATGGAGAGCCGGATGCGCGGAAACGTGCAAGTCCGGTTCGGAGAGGAGAAGCAGGGAAATAGTTCGACTACGCCCTGCTTCTTACTCTACTGGCGATCTCCGAAGGTTGGTCATACCTCGCCGTATTCATCGACGTCTTCTCAAGGCGAGTGGTCGGATGGGCAACGAGTCCCTCGCCCAATGCTCATCTGGTTGTTGAGGCATTGCGACGAGCACTTCAATTGCGGCGACCGTCGCCTGGTTTAATTGTTCATTCTGATCGCGGTAGTCAATCGCAGAGCTCTCCTTGGTCGGTGCATGTGCATAGTGGCCATAGGTGCTCTTGGGGAATTGTTCGGCGAACTGCTCGCCGATGTAATCATCGATCTTGCCGTGGAGCTTTGTCCAGCCAAAGTGGCGGATCAAGCGACGGGCGTCAATGTCTGATGCGGTTTTGAGTAGTTGTATGACAATGCATCACCAGATATCCCCTGACGTTCCATGCGTCGTTGCGTCTCGGTTGTGTAGGTTAACCATGCGCCCTTGCCTCGCCTCGTCTGAAATTCCATGGACTTATCTGGACGCGATGGGTCAATCGGGACATCCCCTAGCGTGATTGCCACGTCTATGATAGCAGTGTTTCGACTATGCACTGCTCTGGCGTCCTAGAGATCTGTTTGAAATTGTGGGACAGGTGTAGCAGCACCACCACCACTGGCAATGAGGTGTTCCATCGCTGCAACACAGCGGTGCATGCGGGACCTCACGTATTCCCTGTCTTTTTGGCGTTGTCGCAATTGTTGCTCTTGCTCAACCATCGTAGCAATCGCAGCGGAGTACTCAGCTCTCACTTGGACGTCGTTGGTCACTTGAAGGTGTGACTGTAACGTTGATATTCGCTGACGGATCTTGGACAGCTCACCACGAGGGTTGGGATGAAGCGATTCGCATGTTCGCCAATGATGGGCCATCTCCTCGAGGCACTGGAAGGACTCATCGAGGCTTGCGGTGCACGCCAATGGGTCTTGCAGATGCGCCGAGTCGCGGGCGCGCCATGCACGGTCTAGAAGGTCGTCTATCTCAGCGTCGATATGACTTGTGTGGTCACTTCCTCGCAACCATTTGAGCTCGGCTACCACAAAGCCGAGCCAACTGACAAGTCCAAAACCAAGTCCAATGCTGGTCGTTTGTAGCCAGGGAGCGACCGGCACACGGATACTGGTCGTAAACGTTGTCCAGACGTAGCCAGCTGCAATAAATCCGAGCGTTACAGCACAAAAATGCTGCAATCGACGCTGCGCTGGGGCCATACTGGCAAACAACAGTCCAAATGCCGAAATCGCGATCAGTTGCCCCTGTTGGCTCCCGACCGGGAAAATGACCAATGCAATCACACTGACCGCCGCAGTGCCGCATAGCCGCAGTGCCAGGTGTCGTTTTGCTTGGCCACTGCGGCGTGCCACCATTGCAATCACAGAGGCAACCCCAGCGATGACAATCGAAACGACAGGAGATGACGGCAGATGCGCAGGGTGAAACAGAGTAGCGATCGCGGCGATCAAAAACGCGGCGGACGTGGTGCCAATCAGCATAGGCAAGCGAAGCGCATCAACTCGTTGGTGATTGTGGATTCGGAGTGTCATCATTGCTCTCCTACTCCCCGACCTTGAGTTTGAACCCCGCTCGGCTGGCTTTTTTACGAATAGCTTTCAATAGTGCTTCATCGAGGGTTTGCTCAGAGGCCTGTTTTTGCTGGGTGGCAATGTACGCGTTACGTGCGATGTTCAGCGCAGTGATGCGCTTCGCAATTTGCTTTCGCTCACTCTGTTTGGCTTGAATGTAGCTGCGTTTTTCGGCGGCACTTTTGCCGCGCAGCTCGGCTGGAAATTCTTCGTCTTTAAGTTTTGCGAGATCGATCGTGCCATCTGTGTATGCATCAACGAGATCCCAATGGGCATTCCCGTACGAAACTGAATTTTTTGCTAAACTTCGCCACAGGGTCGATGCGGCGCCGGATTTTGCTGCGTTGGCGTCTTGGTCTTGTTGCCGCACTGACCCAGCTGCCCCATGGGCGCCATACGGGACATAGGTTTGATTCATTTGCATACTCAGGCGGTTGATTTCATCGTCTTGCGGCGCTGCGATATGCACGGCGACCGTATTGTGATTAATAGAAATCGCGTCGACGCCGGCGAGTTTGGCTGCTTCTGTCCAACTTGGGTCTGTATCGCCGCAATGAATTGGGTTGATGGTAATACCTTGCCCCCTCGCTTGGTTCATTGCGGCTCGGTAGGATACGGGACCTTGGTCAAATGGCTCGTTGCCGGCGATGAAAATAAACTTTAATGTGTCATCGGATGAGGACCATTTGAGGTCATTTAGTGCTGTTGCGATCGCCTGTCCGCAGTATTCGTCGCCGCCGCTCGTCGTTAGCGAAAATAGTTTTTCGGACACCAGATCTAAATCTGTAACAAAGGGAAGCACTTGCTCGATGAACCCAGATTCTGCCGGCAAAGAATTGTGTCCATATTGATACAAGGCAATTTTCAAAGTTGGGGCTAGCCCACCACTTCGTGCTTGCGAAAGTTGGTGTACGATTCTCCATAGTTGCGATTGAGCTTGGCGAATTAGTCCGTCCATGCTCGACGACGTGTCCAAAAGTAGCGCGACCTGGATGCTTCTTTTGCTGGAAACGGTGGGCTTCGCCAATGTTGGTGGTGCGACGTGGGGGGGTGGCAGTGGGGTTGATTTGTTCTTGGCGGACAGAACGCCAGCTGACACCACAACGAGCGTGGCACATATGGCATAGATGAGATTTCGATTGCGGGTTTGTTTGTGCATGGCGTAACTCCTTGTAAATCGATGAGGATTGGGTTCGTAAACAGAGTACGGCGCTCCCGCGCTTATGGTTGTAAGAGTTTTGTAAAACCAAGACTTCTTCCAATTGCGAAGCACCATGTTGGTGACAATTGCTGAGGTCACGATTCACGCGCTATGAAGTGCAGTAGTTCACAGCGCTGTCGCATGATTTAGTCGATCGGCGTACGATAGGCCCAGCAGTGAAGACCGGAGAATCCAAGGACCCGACCGGAGAGGTGCCCAAATTTGGCAGAACTATTGTTTTGGCACGCTTGTTCTTGTGGAGAGTCCGGCGCCGGGAGATCTGGGTCGCCGGGAACGACCGATAAAATCGGCGGGAATGTTCCGGGATAGCGCTATCAACAAGGCGGTAGACGCGATTGACTCCCTCTTCGGGTTGCTCATTGAGACCCACACTCACAGAAACGCAGTTGTAACGTATGCGCCCTATGAGTCCCATGTAGCATGAACTCTCTGTCGGCGGTATTGTCGCTACATGGAACCAGGCGGTTCAACAAACTCGATCGGTTTATTCCTGATCGACAATCTTCTCAGCGAGCCATTGAGCAGGGGTAGCGGTTCTCAGCTGGTTGGCGGAGATGCCGGCGGCGATTCTGTGAAAGATGTCTCTGAGATACTCGTAGGGGTTGGCGCCGACAAGGGTGCAGTTGAGCACAGCAGTCATGATGGTGGCGTAGCGTTGTCCTGCTTCGCGAGAGCCGACGAAGAGTGCATTTTTGCGAACCAGCGTAACGATCCGGAGCGCACGCTCGACATGGGCATTGGAAATCGGCACCGAACCGAACTGCAAAAACAGGCCCAGTGCTTCGCGCTGCCGGGTCCAGTAGGTAACTGCTTTAGCCAAGGGGGTTCGAGACTTCCTCTGTTGGGCAAACTTAGCAACATAGGCATCGATGTCTGCGATCATGGAAACAGAGTGTTGTTGACGAAGCGCGAGGCGTTGTTCGTCAGTCATCTGGTTGTCCTGGGCGTAACGCTCCACTTGATACAGTCTTGCCATCAAATCAATGACGGGTGCAGCTCGTTTGTCACCGCTCTGGAGCGCATGAACAAATTTTCTGCGCGAATGGTCCATACAGCCGGCCTGCCGTGGTGGAGCCAATCCGCGATAGAGTTTTTTGATTCCCGCATATCCATCGTGTTGCGTGTTGCCCTGGAAATCAGTGAGAAGTTTACAAGGGTAAATCCCTTTCCAGTCCGGCGAAAATTCACAATACGCGGTCCGCCCACGATCCCCCAAATAGATCCAAAATCGCCCACGCTGAATGTTTTTGGGATGGGCAGGATTCTGCATTGGCATCGGGGTATCGTCAAAGCTGATCAGCGCGCTCTTGAGTAGATCTGTCTTGGCGCCTGGATTAAAAACAGATAACAGCTCAGCTCCTTGCGCATACCACTGTCCTAAGGTTTTGTCAGATAGCTCGATCCCGCGTCGCAATAATGCGGTGCTTTGACGATACAGAGGCATCGCGTCGCAGACTTTGCTCGTCATGATTTGCGCCATCAGGCTGGGGGTTACCACAGAGCCTGGGATCAGTTTAGGCGTTAGATTCCCGCTGACAATGCCGTCCTTGCAGTCACGACATGCGTATTTATGAGCGCGTTCTTCGCGAACGAAGGCTTGTGCTGGTTCAAATTCTAGGTGCTCTGTTTTGTCGAAACCAATGTGGTCTTTTTCGCGATTGCAGCCATTACAGTGGCGTTCTGGATCCGGGGGATGTTTGTCGTCGATCACCCGCTCGAGATTGTCTAGATTGGTGGTTCGTTTCTTGCGTTTTTTTCTCTTGTGGGCAGGGACTTCGATCGTTTCTTTTGGTAAGTCCGAGGCGCCCTCGGCCACCATGTATTCGAGGAGCGCGAGTGACAACTGATCAGGAGAGACTTTTTCTGAACTCGGACGATATTTTGACGCAATCTGCCTCCGCATACCATCTATTTCTTGTTTCATGCGTTCAATGATCGGCATGGCTTCGGCAAGAACTTCTTGGCCGCCTTCGCGCTCCTTATCCGTTTCCAGATTGGCAGTAACCGAGATAAGAAACTCGTGAATCGATGCCGTATCGATGGAGCCTTCCCACGTCCCCACACCCCCTTCTATCACGCGTATCCGACATTCTCACCTTTACGAACTCATGATTGCGATTGTTTTTCCGCGAAGAAGTTTCGCCAAATCCTCTGCTTTGAGCTCGATCGTTTCCTGATCTTGTTTGGGAATCGGAAATGTCCCAGACTCAAGTCGCTTCGCTAAAATGCAATATCCCTGCTGATCAAAAAACAGAATCTTGAGCAGATGACGCCGACGATTGGCAAACACATAGAGATGGCCTGTTTTTGGATCTTCGTCCAGCGCTTCACGAACAACGTTAGCAAGGCCATCAAACTGTTTCCTCATGTCAACAGGTTTCACTGCCACAAAAACGCGGACCTTCGACGGCAGCGTTAACATGATCCATCCAGAGAGTTTGCCCACTCGCAGACATTCTCGCGATCCGACTTGGAACAAAACAATAAACGCCTGCCGTTTTTGAGAACGAGCTCGTAGCGGGTTTCTCCGCTCAAAGCAATCTCGTCACGAACCTTTACTTCAACAAATTCTGTCTGGCCAGATTGTTTTTCACGCCTCTGCCAACTCCATAACGCAGACGCCGAGATCCCATGATGTTTGCCAAATTCTACTGCAGACCGATTGCTCTTCTGCCATGCGCGGAGAATCTTTCGCGGCTCTGCACGACTTCTTTGAATCCGTTTTTGCATTCCATCGGTTTAACTCGACAGGCTGCTGCGCGAAACATGGGGCTCACGGGGCGCATACTCACCAAACACCGCGACACGAGCGTTGTCAGGTAGTTCGAGAAAAACGACTCTACTCATGAAACTTCTTTGTTGCGATGGCGCGCAATCGGGGAGTAACCCACAGGTATTTCTCGGTGCCCAGAATATCTTTGTGCCCCATGTACGCCGAAAGCAGTGGAAAGAGCGCGTGAACATTGAGCCCCGCCTCGTGCCAAAGGGTTAAGCGAGTCGAGGCGAAGGAATGGCGAAGATCATACAAACGGGGATTGGGTTGGTCATTGGTTTCCCATTAGTTTGTTTACGTTCTGTCCTGACTATTCTGAAACACACAAACTACAATGGTTCCCGAAAAGATCGCTTGCGGCGCACGTACAATGATGAACGCGCTAGAATCTGTGCAGAGTTGCTTTGGAATCCAAGCACAAAAAGTGGTATCAAGCACACAAAGTCGCACTCAATTGCCGGACGCTGACCTAGGTGTGAGTCATTCTTCCTTGGTTCGCGCGGAGATCAAGTTCGTCTGTGCCTGCCAAGAGGCGATCTCAAGTTGACCCAGATTGATCGGTTTGCGCACCATCGTGTAGTCCCTTGCGTCGTTTTACCGCAGCTAGAAACTGTCACAGATCGCGCAATTCGATTTCATCGGGTGAAGCCGTCTTGTCCAATGATGCTAGTGGTGCTTCTGCGCTCGGTCGGAAGCTTCGCCCAAATTATCACTTGGATTGTTCATAATCGTGAGTGTCCCGTTGGGGTCGCCAACAGTAGTGAAAAGGGTCCCGGTACTCACAGGCTACAGATACTTCTTGTGAACCATTTGGGAGTGAAGTTGGTTTTGTTGTAGGAATAAAAATGTAGGCAATCGTTTGTTCGTGATTGGTTCATGGAGGAAACGTATGCACCACCTAGTGGACGCAAGAACAAGAGAGATTTTTTCTAAAAGAAAGGGTCACAGAGGTAGATATCGGACCTGTCCTTCCCACTCGTTGTCAAAGCTACATTCCACTAGCAACAAGATGTCCTCGATAATTCTGCCAATTGATGATCTGAAGCTGACTTCGAATAATCCCGGCATAGATTCTCCAGCAGCGATCCGCTCATAGGCGTACTTGGTCATAGTCACTACGTCGTGGCTTAAAAGTACACGACTCTCATTTGCCGCCCATGCCAAGACGGTTGGATCGTCAGCGCCCGATAACCCAGCTTCCTGCACCCGGACGATGTCTACTTTCGGATTCACCCGCAGTACGCGACGGACAATGTTGTAGTTCAGGTTCTCGTCTGCTGCGAGTCGCAGCATGATCTACGATGCCGATTTGCGGCGTGATAGTAGTCGTTCGCGAATTCCGTGAGGATCGAATCGCGATTCGTTTTCGCGACGCACCGCATCGTGTCGCTTTGTCGCCTGACGGAGGTATTCATCGACTTGTTCGCGTTGCCGAAGATAGTAGCCGATTACTGCGTAAATGTCGGCGAGCGACAAACTGGGGTATTGCTGCGCAATCTCTTCAGGTGTAGCCCCGGTTGAGAAGGTGGCAACCACTGTATCCAGGGAGACACGAGTGCCTCCTACACGCACTGTTCCATCAGCGATTGTCTCTAGTGGGATGTACTCTTGCTCAATTGCGAGGCTCATCGATTCGTTCTCATTTCCTCAAAAGGATTAGGGATTTATGTAAAGTTTAGCACGTTACCATTGAATCCATGGTGGATCATTTTTAACTAAGCATATATCGTTTCCCAGAATACCAAAACAGAAACGGTAACTTATATGACTTTGGGTAATGAAACGGCTCAGAACACGTTGAAATCATTGCAGGAGCGCTGAAATGCCATTCAAGCGCTCTCCCAGCTGAGCTATATCCCCGATTCGTTTTCTCTTTGAAGACGGCACCCTAAGCGCCTGTACACAGCAAACTCAGACCGGACAACTAACCAAACCTCAATCTGACCCGATAGAGTCGTCCACACAACCCAGAGTCGACGCGAACTTCGATCAAGTACTCACATCGGTCCTCGATAGTTGTGATGAACGAGACACCAACCGGATGTGGACCCATTTAACCGAAGAATTTCGCAACCAAATCTCAGCCCAAGCACAGCAAGCCGCAACCCCCGACGGAAAATCCTATCTAACAATCGTACTCGGGTCCGACGACGAACAACGAAACCCGTGCTGGCGAGCAAGCGAATGGACCGAGAGCACCCGACAGGTCGAGCCCGGCCGCGTCCATGTCCTTTACAGACTCCCCACGGGAAAAAGCCGCGTCCTTACCTTTGACAAGCACGCAGGGCAGTGGTTTGTATCTCGAATTTCTCAGTCTTTGAGTGAGGACAAGCGACCTTGACGCCCGGCTCCGCTCCGACCGAGGGATCACAATTCACCCACACAATGTCGCCGCGTCGTATTTCCAGTTCGCTAGTCATCCTCACTGCCCAACAAGTCCAGTTGCCCGACCTCTAAATCCGACACCAAATTCTGCAACTCCAAAGCATCTGAGGCATAATCACTCGCTAGCTGTTTGACTCTTTCCGCCTCCTCGTATCGCTGTAGTCCATCAAGCAATAGTTCCCGGGCGACTTGGGCAAGCTTTTTTCCATTTTCCATGCTTGTCTGCGTGTTTTCTAAGTCGCTCATAGGTGTCATATTTGAGTGCCAAATTCAGCCTAGACATGACACTATTCTGTGAAATATTTAACACATTCACAAATGCTTTTAGGGTCTTCGTTTAGAAACGCCCCAATGGATCGTTGACGGTCGGACAGATTCAGCATAGGCTTATGGCATATGCCAGCGATTTTAGCAAAAATATTCCGCAATGGGAGAAATCAGGCGGTCCGTATTCCCGTTGAATTTAGCATGGATACAGACACTGTCACGATTGAGAGAAGAGATGGTGTACTCATTATTCGCCCAGTAATGGACCGTGGGTGGGATGAGTTTTTTGCGAATGAAGAAATGGTACTGCCAGAGGATTTTGATACAGGCCCGGACCTACCTACCCAAGATAGAGAACCACTGTAGTGTATCTTCTCGATACAGATATCTGCAGCTATGTGATGAAGCGCTCGGCGCCCTCCTTGATCGAGCGCGTTTGCACCTTTTCGCCCGGCGAGCTACGCGTTTCGGCGATCACAGTCTTTGAACTGGAATACGGCGCGAATCGGAGTGGTCGCTATGAAACACTCATGACAATAATTCAGGCGTTTTTAAGAAATGTAGAAATACTCCCATTTACTGTCGAGGCTGCACATCACAGCGGAAAAATACGAAATGAGCTCGAACGACAGGGCAAAACCATCGGTGCCTATGACTTACTCATCGCCGGTCACGCGCAAGCAACGAACGCTGTACTTGTGACAAACAATGTAAGAGAATTCTCTCGCGTAAAGCAGCTCAATGTAGAAAATTGGGCACGATAGATTCTTGATATAAGGAAACGAGAAACGACCGTTATGATCCGAGATTTGCTTTGTTTATCAATAGTGCTTACAGTTGGCGGATGTATGTCGGCCGCGGCTCCCCAACATGGGACTCCGTTCGATGCTAGCCAAGTAACAAATATTGAGATGTGTGTTACGACAGAATCCGACCTTCATCGCATGTTTGGTTCTCCGTATCACACAGGGGTTCTTAGCGGATACAAACAACTCTCATGGCAGTACAGGCCTTCTGCGCGCGTCAACCCCGCCGACAGTGCTTCGGTGAACAAGTGGAATCAATCTACACAATACTTAATTGCCGCTGTTTCGCCCAAAACGAGCCTGGTTGTTGACTATGTATACAATCCACCTGCGGCCACGTCGTGGGTACAAAACGATAACTGCAAAGATAAAGAAAAATAACATAACGCAAAAACGGCCACGCTCTGAGAACAAAGCATGGCCGTTTGGTTGTAACGATAATTTGCTGTTTTTAGCGCCGCTTCGACATCCCTCGCGCACCTGCTTTGGATTTCTTGATCATCGCTTTGCCGGCCCCCGAAGATGGAGCAGCGGTTCGGATCCCCACGGATTGGTCGTCTAGCTCACTAAAGGCAGCCCCCAGCTCTTGGGCAGCGATGTTGAGTTTCTTGCGCTCTTTATCCATCTTTGCACGCCCGCGACGGTTGATGGCCTGCGCCTGGTCGCGGTCGCCAGCTTCGTAAGCTTTTGCGGCGCGGCGCAACGTCCGAGCACTCTCGACTTCCAGGGCCTGCTTCATGACCTCTTTGTTGACCGACCGATCAACGGCCCCGCTGTCCCGAGATACCGCAATCCCCAGATCCAGTTGCCTGGTTTGCAGCTTGCCGCTTTTGACATCTCGGTATACCAACTCCACAGCGAGCACGTTGGTGCTTTTGCGCTTCGCGACGGGGACCCGCAGCCGCGCAACCAGTTTGCGATGATCATTGCCCGACAGATCAGCCATCGGGATCA
>CBDCWZ010000092.1:0-4562 GCA_965223575.1 Kofleriaceae bacterium | reverse complement strand
GAAGCAGCTGGGCGATGGCATGGTGCGAATCACCCCAGCCCCCGGGTACTACCATGGCAAACGAAGCCCCCACACCAAGCGCTTTATCGACGAGAGCTTTTTCATCCAATCCGACGGAAGTTGGCGGCGTTTGGTTGCAACCGGTGGCGAGATCGATGACGACAGCCCCGGTGCGATGCACCCCGGCGATATCGAGATCGATATTTCTGCGTGGACAGGACAAGGAAGTTTGGCGCTGGAAACGAAACGATTCTCCTATGAGGTTTATGATGAAGATGGCAAAAAGATTGCTTCAGGAGGGAATGGTTCTGATGCGTGGGTGCACATCGATCTGGCTCCCCATGTGACATCCGGGCAGCGTCGTTTGCGCGTCAAGTCGTCACTGAATGCTGGACACCGCTCGGTTAAGCTACGTGGTCAGTCGATGCAGCTCGATACGTCCCTGCCGGCAGACTCGTTTGTTTATGCTTGGCAGGACGTTGATGGCAACGACAAGACTGGGACGGTGACGGTGAATGTCATCGGCGAGTCGGTGGATGAGGTCTTCTCTGATTCGTTTGACGATCCGGCACCCGGTTGGTCGAAGTTTGAGATGCCCAGCAAGCGCGGGCGGACAAGCGAGTATGCTTCTGCGTATCGAGTGCACAGATATCTCGATACAGACAGGGGGCAAAGCTTCATGATGCTAGCAGGTGACGGGCGGTACGCGCTTGCCGGCCTGGTCAGAGAGGCAGATTTGCGCCCCTGTGTAGGAAAGCGTCCGGTGACTGTGTCGGCCCGGTGGCGCTCGCAGCTGATGCGGGGGACCAAACAACAGGGGTGGGCGGTCACCGATCAGTTTTCGATATGGGTATGGAATGCTGAGGACCCCATCGATGCCGAGCCGATCTATACGCGTGTTCTCACGAACAAAAAAGATGCGGACAGCTCGTGGCAAATGAGCATGGAGGATTTGTCCCATCACTTGGATGAGAACGTATCGCAAATTCGTATCGGATTTGTCGTCGAGAATGTAGACCGGCGAGGACCGCGCAAGGTTTGGCTCGATGAGGTCAAACTCAGCTGTGGCGGGGAAGAACGATCGCCGGTGTTTGTCGGCAAGTCGGTTGAGTTGCTGGATGATGATTTTTCTCAAGATGTGGGCAGCTGGTCCTATTTCAACGTGGACAAAAGCAATGAGCGGCTGGCCGCACCCCTTTTGGAAGAAATGTATGTGGACGGCGGCCTGCTTCACATGACTCCCCAAAAACAGCTCAACTCGGCAGGTATTGAGCAAGTGGTGTCGCTTGGAGACATTGATCGCAGCCATTCCTTGATGCTTACAGGGAAGTTTCGCGTATCCGTGCACGCAAGCTTTGCTGGGGAAAAGAGCCTTGCCATACGCCAGCAGTCGGCGAACTTGACGTATCGCGTACGTGATGAAACCAGGAATGTGTCGTTCACGGGTGGGGAGTTGGATTCGGACTCCCGCGACACGCAAGAGCAGAAGTTTGCGATTCAGCTGCCGCCGCTACCAGAGGATACCCAATTCATTCGGGTGCAGTTTTGGGTTAACATGCGGGGAGCAGCGACGAAGCCCCATCTGCGGCTTGACGACGTCCAGTTGATCGGGAAACAGGCGGTTTCACAATCGGTGTTGGAACCGGGCACACCCAGTATGGGACCACTCGTCTTCGAGCATTTTTCGCATGATTTGGCTGGTTGGGAGCCGTACTTCGTCGACAATGATGACAACCGTGCGAAGTACCAAGTGAATCATGATGGACAGCACGCCTCCATATCCGGGGACAGCGACATTGGGGCACTGGCGGGGATTATCAAGCGCGCGATTCCGCTCCGCCCTGGCGATCGCCAGGTGAATCTTCCTCTGTCGCTGCGTTACAACGCGTATGCAAAATATAATGCAAACGTCAACGCGCGCATTTTTTACACCGATGCACAGGGCAATCGACACGGACTTCAGCCGCTATCCCTGGCTACTCATAAAAAGAATGGCAGTTCGGGTTGGCAAGTGGCCACGGCCAAAGTCGATATTAAGAGTCTAATTCCCGCGAGCGTAAGTGAGATTGACTTGGCGATATACCTCCGCGATGTCCGCAAGCTGAAAACATCAAAAAAATTCCCCTATAAACCGATCACGAGTCCCCAGTCGCTGAAAATCGATTGGGTTCAGTTTGGTTTTGATGGCCAACAAGGCGGGTTTGATGCTGCCTACTACGTGGATCGCTATGCAGATGTTCGCGCGGCGTTCGGCGATGATTACCAAGCGGCAGAGCGTCACTGGAACAAGACAGGACGCGACGAGCAGCGCATCGCTTCTCCTCTATTGGATCCGCTTGCATTTGACCCAAGGTTTTACGCACAATCGCAAAATCTTGTTGAGGACGACAAGCACAACGCGGTTCGCTCTGACTGGTTGCAACGGGGGGTACCTGCGGGGCTTCGCGGGTCGGCCATTTTTGATGTCAAGTATTACCTGGCGCGGTATCCCGAATTGGCCGAACAATTCGGCGCAGACTATTCGGCAGCCATTCGCCATTGGGTGGTCACGGGGCTTGCTGAGGGGAGGCAAGGTTCGCAGGACTTCGATGTTAAATCCTACGTAGCGCGCTACCGCGATCTGCAGCTCGTCTTTGGTAGCGACTCTGTCGCAGCGGCATGGCATTGGATTCGCTATGGTAGCGCCGAGGGACGAATCGGCACGGCCGCCGAGGGTATCACCGGAGAAACAAACACCTACGCCACCGCGAATGACACCGCTCTACTGTTAGATCGCGATGAATATACTTTAAAGTTTTGGTCCGAGAAGGCTGGGCCCAAAATGATCTACTCCGAGGGCGTGCCAGAACTGATCTATACGGTCGAGGCGCAACAAGACGGGTCGATCGAAGTCTCGGCCTTTGATAGTGGAGCCCCCGAGGGGTGGCAGCGTGTGCGCACCCCGGCAGGGTTGTTGGATGACGGCAGGACCGATGTTGCCATCGTCAGAGATGCAACGGGGCTTTTGACCATTTATAAAAATGGCGAGTCGTTTGCGACAGGGAACTTGCACGTAGCGCATCATGAGGCCCCCGAAAAAGTCGCCACCGTCGCCGAAGTTGGGAGTACGCGGATTGCGCTGATGAACGATAAGTTTGATGATGAGGGCGTAGGGGAGTGGACACCCTATCAGAATTTCCGTCCATCCATCGATGGCTATCCCGCTCCCCACTCGAGCTATCACACAAGCTCGAATAGCGGCAGCCTAAACATTCAGGGGGACGGTTGGTTGGTGTGGGCGGGTGTTCAGGAAACGCTCGTGCTACCAAATCGTATCGCAAATGCACCGATTGATTTGTCCGTGAAATATCGCTCGAAGACGAAAACCGATCTAAGCAGGGGCAATTTTCATATCCAGATATTGGATGCGGACAAACCGGGCTCAGAGCCCCTGAAACGTGCTCGTATTACGGAAGCATACGAACCCAAAGATACGGGTTGGAGGAACCATCACCTGGCGTTGCTCATTCCGCAAGATGTTGCGCGTATTACTGTGGTCTTTTACCTAGAAGACTTGTGGAACGGCGATCTGAAACAGCAGCTTTTTTTCGATGATGTGACGTTGGTCGCGACCGTGCCTACGTATCGTCCTTCGATGTCTAGCGACAATACTGGTAATGAGTTGCAAATTCTTTACACGTCCATGGCTGCTGAAGCAGTCGAGGCGGATTTTTTGGGTAGTCCCAGCTACCGGCGCGCCAAGCCTGTGGATGGCATCAGGCAAGATTCGGTCGGTGGCGAGGCGGTCATTGACGCGGCGGCCTATATGGTAAAAGAAATTGAAGCACTGACGGCAACGCTGTTTGCCGACACGACCTCGCAACCGCCTGTGTCGGTATACATGGATGGCTACGTCGAAGTAGATTTGGTCGCGCGAGGACTGGTGAAACCAGAACAGGAGGTTCGCTTTGACGCAAACACCCAGCAACAGGCGTTGGTGAAAGACTTGGGCAATGGCAAAGCGAGGATTTACGGGGGGACGGACGCGACGACGAGTGATTTGGTTCGTTATTGTGTTTCACAAAACGGAACACAAAATGGTGCAGAGTCCTCAACGGCTGGGGGGGCGTGCAATCGTCTTGTGGTTACGGTCAAACGAGCGGATGATGAACGTCCCCAGGTGAGGGATGTTGTCTCGGTGACGCAAATGGGGCAGACCCGTTGGGTTCCTCTAGATGGCAACGACGCCGATGGCGATGAGCTCCGTTACGAAATCGTTACGCATCCTGACCTCGGGGTTGCCGCGATCGATGGCGATACGCTTCGTTACGACCCAAAACCGGGCCATGTCGGCAAAGTAGTCGCGTCTTATCAAGCGTGCGATGACAAGCGGTGTAGCGCGCCAGCTTTCGCGACGATCTATGTCAGCGAGCGACTTGCGCCTGCTGCGGGAGCTCCCGCGGATATGGAGGAGGCCGTGCGCACGCACTTTATTCACGAGATGCTGGGGAGTTTGACTCCACGGGTGCCGCCGTATCACGCCACACCCGCCCCGCTTGTCAACGATCAGTATGTGACCGTCG
>CBDCWZ010000091.1:0-36780 GCA_965223575.1 Kofleriaceae bacterium | reverse complement strand
CATCAGAGGCCTTGAGGCGGATATGGACCCGACGAATGCCCGTTCGAACAATAACGTTTCGCATCCGGCGACTCTCGTATAGGGGATAAAACACGCGCAGCTTGTACACGCCCCGCGGTAGCTCCATCGCGAAATTTCCATCGACGTCGGTGCGAACAACACGTTTGTCGTAATTGAGCAACTCGATAGTTGCCTCAATGAGTGGCTCTCCAGTTCGCCTGTCTGTAACCTTTCCGCGAATACCAGTTCGAATCCGACCACTCACTTTGCGACCGTTGGTCGACGGTGACGAATCGCCATTCGGCGCCGCATCGGAGGTCGTACTGTCGTCATGCAAAAATTGTTGCGGTTGACCGGGGATTGTTTCCCCGGACTGTTCGGGCGACGCCGAATCACTTGGCGATGAACTCGACGAATCGGAAGCAGATTCCGAATCTTCTGAAGGCTGCGCGTTGGCGGGTAAAGCCGAGCCAAATACAACACGTATCACGAACAATCCAACAACAAAAAGAAGTCTCATGTGCATTCCAGTGGCTGCATCCTGACGCCTCCCCATCACGCTTACACCGCGGGGATGTGACGATTTCGTGACGAAGCGGCCAGCGGTTGCACAGTTGCAACAACCGCTACTGCTCAAGCGGCTGGGTCAGAACTGCAATCGTACGGATTCCCGCACCACGCGCGACATCAATCACCTCGACCGCACGTTCATAAGACACCGAATCGCTGGCGTCGAAGAACAAGGTCTGGTCACTTCTTGCCGCAAAGATACGCCGCAGTTTGCTTGAAAGGTTGCTGTCAGAGACAACATCTCGGTTGATGCGAATCGCCCCGTCTGATTGCACATTGAGCACAACTTGCGGTTCGGACTCATCGGGAGGGTTAACGTCGACATCGTCTTTTTGTTCGACAGGAACATTAACAGAAATCTGTTTTGTCATCAGCGGTGTAAGAACCATAAAGATGATCAATAAAACCAGAACGACGTCAACAAGGGGCGTAACGTTCATCGATGGACGAACTTTGCGTACTTTTCCTGATGTGAGTGCGATAGCCATGTTTCTTATTGTTCTTGTTTGGCAGTCTTACGTTCGTTGGCCGTAAGCCCGACGCCATGAAATCCGACTTTCTGTGCGTGCTGAAACACCTCCCGGACCTCACCATAAGACACACCCCGATCGCCACGGATTTGCACAGGTCGATTTGGGTTGCTCCGATGTACCGCAACCAACGCAGCGCGCACATCACCCTGACGGACCGGGGTGCGCTCGATATAGACATCACCAGCCCGAGTGATACTCACTTTGATTGGCTCGTGTTTCATACTGTTTTTGGGATCGACATGATCTGCGATCGGCGGATCGACGACCGCGCCCGAATTGAGCTGTGGAACGACAACCATGAAGATGATCAACAGGACAAGCACCACATCAACAAGAGGGGTGACATTGATCTCAGGGGCATTGGGTTTATGCCGCACCGACTTGTGCCTCCGTGTGGGTCTCTACGGCCATATCCACGGACATGGGTGCTCGAACGGATTGTTGTTTTGCATGCTCGGTTCCACCGGCTTGACGCATCTCTCGATGTGTAGACGTTGATGTGCCTGCGTCCCCAAGAGCCTCAATATAGTCGAGGAACTCTCCCCGCGCTTGGTCCAGTGCCAGTTCCAGCGAGTCTGCTTTGCTGGACAAATAATTAAACATCAGTACGGCTGGAATTGCGACCATCAGTCCAATTGCTGTCACGACAAGCGCCTCGGCGATACCGGCCGAGACGGCGCCAAGACCACCGGAACCTTCTGCTGCAATGCCTCGAAAGGCGTCAATAATTCCAACAACAGTCCCGAGAAGCCCAACGAATGGCGCGACCGAACCGACAGATGCGAGCACGTTTAACCCTCGTCGCAGCTGAGCGGCGAGAGTGTCGGCATTGCGCTGCAATTCCCGCCGGGTTAACTCGGTCGGCGACAGTGACAAATCATGTTTAGTCATAGCGGTTCGATAACACTTCACGCCAGCCGCAATCAGTTTTGCAAGAGAATTGCCTTTCTGCTCGACGGCGTAGGTCTGCAGCCCAGAAAAATCGTTGGATTGCAAAAATTTCCCCGCCGCCGCACCAAATGACAATGCCTTTGCACGAGTGCGCAGAAATGACCACGTCCTTTCCGCAAATACTGCAAGAGATGCAACTGCCATGACGCCGAGAACTGCAACAATTGCAAGGGCAACAAATCCCATCTCGGAAAAAATCTGTTGAAGATCAAAGTTCATTGCTTAGCTCCTGGTCATCCTCTGAGTTTGAATGGTATTTTGATAATTCGATAGACAGCACGTGGCTCCCCATCCACCGTGGCCGGGTTGTAGCGCCAAGTCGATACCGCCGCCCGAGCAATGCCCAAAAATGGTTCGTCTCCTTTGAGCGCACGAATCTGCGTGACCGCACCGGTTTTGTCGATCACAACTTTAAACACGACGAGGTTTTCGACGCCGCGCTTCCGCTGTTGTTCTGGATAGGCAGGCATGCGATTGCCCCCCTGCGGGCGTGGCGGAATGGCATTGTCAGAAATGTAGATAGGCGTGTCGCGTCCCTTTTGGGGTGGCTGTGGCGGTTCGGGAACTCCGCCCCCCACTTTGGTATTCAGAATATCGTCAGTCGAAATCTCTGAGGACGCAAACGCCCCCTCATCTGCTTCTGCGAGCGCTTGATCTGGAAGCTTTTCCGGCACGACAGAACGCCCTCCGGATCGACTCGCGCGTTTCTCTTTACGCGGTTTCTGTTTCGGTGGAGGGGAAGTCGGTTTCGGTGTCGGCGGCTTGATCTCGGGCTTGGGCAAAGCCCGGTAAAATGTGACTTTTACTGGTTTCTTTGTTGGCGCTTCGCGGGGGCGGGCGGCCATCGCCAAAACACCCCCCGCAAACAGTACGCAGATGACCGCCGAAACACCGGTCGATACGGCGAATCGCTTCCGACTGTGTTGGTCGCTTTGCTGCTGAAATCCATCAAACATTGCTACGGGGCCCACTTTGCTGTCCCTGCGTGTCGAGCACACCGCCGAATTGTGACGGTTATGCAACAAACTCGAACATGGAACATACTCGTCACAAAGACGTTCCGAAGCCGGTCAAATGATGTAACACAGAATGGCTAGCGTATGAAGCCATCGATATGGCTACTGCAAATGGTCACTCAGTCTCAGCACACAATTCTTCCCGCCCGGGAGTCATCATTGTTACCCAAAAAGACGACATATTGGTTGATCAACTGTTTGCCACCATGCAAAAGGAAGCTATATCAGTAAGAGTAACATCGGCAAACCTAATCCCCCATCATCCACCCATTGATGCAACAGTTGTGCTCGCTTGGTTTATTTTGACACCTGGCGAACATGAACTGTCTCGTCTTATTGACTGGGCACGCCTTGCCAAGAGAGAAATCGCGGTGATTGGCTGTGCCCCCCATGGTAGAACCCAAGACAATGAGCGTGCCCTATTTGCTGGGTTCGATGATTTTGTATCCGGACCTATCTCTCCTCGAGAAATCTGCGGTCGAATACGAGCACTCACACGCAGGGTACATTCGAACTTCCGCCCGCCCTTAAAAACAATCAAGTTTGGCGATCTGGTCCTCGATCGCGCCCAGCATGAGTTGTGGATTCGAGATCGAGTCGTACCCATGACATCAAAAGAGGTCGCTGTCCTTGCAGCACTCATCGAATCCAGAGGCAAAGTGCGAACCCGATCCGAGTTACTAGACATCGCCTGGGGTGACGAAAGCCTCAATGTCAGTGAGCGCGCCGTCGACAACGTCGTCCTGCGTTTGCGGCGAAAGGTCGGTACACCAGATTTTATTGTGACACTCCGGGGGGCGGGATTTCGGTTAGATGACTAACCCGAAAACATCACGCTCTGCACGCGCCCTCACCAAAGTTCTTGTTGGCGATCTTCGCACGCATCCGTGATGTTTCCGGGCTAAGCAAGATGATAACTAAGCAAGATTAAGGGTCAACGGATCATCAGCTCGTGACGTCTATGAAACGTTTCGAGTTGTTGTTGCTTGTCAGTCGGCTGTCTGGGCCCCGCGAACATCTCGACATTCCGCTGAGTTGTGCGACATTGATTGCGCTCTTCCTTTCTACTGAAGAAACAACAACGAGCCCGCAACAATCCCACCTGGAAAATTCGGTTACTGAGTGCGGTTAAATCTACAAAGGATCTTCGTATATCGTGGATCTCCATCATTGACCAACACACTAGCCCTTGAAAATGAACATACGGCTTTGCATGCGCAACATAAATGGATCAACTGGGTGACATAAGCAGCTAGAAACACGCCTTATCAGCATCGCCTGTTCGGGGCATTGCTTTGCATGTGATCTCATAAAGACATCTGATAGATGATATTTTCGTTAGTTTTCAGATACTTTAGTAGTATATTTCTATGGTGAACACTTATCTATATATAATTATTTGATATTATTTTTAAACGCCGTATTTCAAAATAGCCATTATTCTAAGAATATCATCTGATAGATGATATTCTTATCGGCTTTCAGATATAATAGTGAACTGTGACTTCGTTTATAGCGAGAGAAAAAGAACTTCGAATCTTGCGGGAGCTGTCACCGTTGCCAGAGTCTACACTTGTCGCACTGTATGGACGACGGCGGGTAGGTAAGAGCTCGCTGGTGTTTGAAGCCTTTAAGAATGAAACCATCTACTCTTTCGAAGGAATTGAAAACAGACCCAAGCGAGAACAGCTGGCGAACTTTAAAGTTCAGTTTCAGGAGTACTGGCCGGGTGCCGATCTCAGCGGAGTAAAGTCTTGGTATACAGCCTTTACAGCTCTGTTTGAGCGAATCAAACACAAGGGTGGCGTTGTGTTATTCGACGAGTTTCAGTGGATGGCGAACTACCGGCCCCCAATTGTCGCGGAACTAAAGGCGGCTTGGGACAGACACTATGCCCAGAGTCGAGGCATTGTAATCGTGCTCTGCGGATCAGTGGCTTCGTTCATGGTAAACAAAGTTGTTCGGTCAAAAGCGATCTATGGCAGGATCCATACAACGATTCACCTGAAACCGTTCAAGTTGAAGGAAACGAGGGAGTATTTATCAGATCGCTCTCTTGAAGAGGTTCTACAGGTTCAGATGCTTGTTGGTGGTATCCCAGGATATCTAAAAAGATTGCGTCCTAAAGGATCTGTATACCTGGCAATTCAGGAATTAGCATTTCAGGAACACGGCTATTTCACTTCGGAGTTTGAGCGAATTTTTGTCAGTCAGTTTGGTCGGTCCGCAATTTACGAAAAAGTCATTCGAAGATTAGCAAAATCAACCGAAGGATTATCGCGGGTTGAACTCGTGACGCCAGGAACAATCAATGACGGAAAACAACTTAGCACTTGCTTGAAGGACCTAGAAATAGCTGGGCTTATTACAGCAGCGGCATCTTTTCATACCTTGCCAAAAGGAAAGGAAAAACTATATCGTTTAACGGATCCCTACTGCCGTTTCTATTTGAGCTTTATAGAGCCCGAATTGTCGCACATCCTGGCAGGGAAGGAGCGAGTTTTTATCGGCATGATAAACAGCCCGCGTTTTCATTCGTGGTTGGGATATGGATTTGAGAACCTCTGCCTAGAACATCGATTTGAGTTGGCGAAACTTATGGGATTTAGTGATGTCGACTTTCGCGTTGGTCCGTATTTTTCGCGACGCAGATCCCACACAAAAGGTATTCAAATTGACCTTATCTATGATCGCAAGGATTCCGTAATGCTGGTTTGTGAAATTAAATTTAGTGATACTCCAGCTGGAATTGAGGTGGTAAACAAACTCAAAAGGAACGCGTCATTGATACCAAATCCCCGGAACAAAACGCTACGATTTGCTCTCATTACAAAGGTGCCTCCGGCGAGATCAGTACAAGATCAGGCCTTTTTTAGTCATGTTATTCTCGCAAACCAGCTGGCGGACACCCGTTGAGTTTTATTCATAGAGGGTCAGGTCAGAGAATCGTCCCAGATTCGACCGAAAAACTATCGTCGAGATCCCCTGCGGTCGTCGGCTCGATGCGAATCACTCTTCCCAAGCTCGTCCCGCTCACATCCCCTTGGTCTAGCAGCCATACTCCTCCCTCGGGACCGCTCGCCAACTGCTGGGGAAACGCGGGCAATGGTGATGGAGACACGGTCATCGGTCGCAACCCCCCTGTCAGCAACAAGCGAAGCTCATAGTCTCGGTAACTGGCCGAGATAGGTGGCAACGAGCTCGCATTGTCTCCGATACATTCTAAGTCCTGCGGAACAAACGCATCCACGAGGTGGAAAGCCATTGCAGGAGTACGAAGTCGGATCGCTTGTGTCGTCCGCGTTTCGACGATGACATCTTGGCCAAAACAAGCTCCAGCGGTGGAAACGAAAGGAACGAGGGAGTCGGTATGCGCTACGTCCACACCACACGGATTGGGCGACAAATCCGTCAACCCATCCCCGCTACAGGCCTCTACTTCAAGGGGCAATCTTCCGACATGCAATGCATTGCCGTCGGGATCATCGATGCACGCATCGGTGTCCTCAGAAACGATCCGATTATGAAGAAACCCGCTCACCGATCCGATCACGGCAAAGGCATCGCTCACGCGTACTTCGTACCGCTGTAGTGTCTCCATGCACTCGGCTGGCGGGATCACCCCAGATACGCAATACCCTTCAGAGCAGGAGAATCCGGGCTCGCAATCCTCTAGACCATCACAGCGCATCACACATCGATTCACGTCTTGTTGTGAGTCGGCCAGCGCGCGGGTGGGATCGGACTCACACGCCCAAGTATGCGCGGGTCCTAAATCGTCGTCGCTCACGTCGATCGGCTGTCCGTGGCGCTGCAGCAACGCCTCTTGCCTTGCCAGCAAAACACATTGGTCGGCATCGACACATCCACCTTGAGGTTGCGTGCGTAGTATACGGCGTCGCTCGCCAAGAACGAGACGATCTGCGAACACCTCCTTTACGCTATAGCGCCGGTGCGAAACCAATACATCCTTGCATATCTCCGCCATTGACTCCAGCTGGCCATCGGGAAAACATAGCCCTGTGACCCCCTCGGACGACGAGGGATCCGAAAAACACACCTCGCCAAAACCACAATCCTCGTCCCCCCGCGTCGAATCACATCCCAAGAGCGTAACGATATCAAACGTATCGACTCCCATCGCGCAGTACGGTCGGCTTGGATCCTCGAGACTCAAACTCTCGGAAACATCCACAACCCCGTGGCGAATCCGCGGGCCATCCACAAACGACTGCGTCACATCTCGGGAAATCGGCCCCTCCCACGCCAGTGACCAACGCTCACTTTTGACGGCTGCAATATCCGGAAACGCAAACTCCCGGACGATCGCAGATGCTGCAAAGCCTAGCTCGCTAACGGGCTCGGTAAAACCACCTGCGTTCACACAGGCTTCAGCACGCAAAGATGGCAATTTCCTGTCTTTGTCAGCGGCCACAAACTCCTCATCCGTGATTCTCTCAATGTCTTCGGAAAGTCGCGGCCCTTTTTCGCTCGCCCCTTCAATCGGATGGTCACAGGTCATCGCATCATCGACGGCATCTACGTCGCTCGCGTCGTGGCGCAACTGGTGCGCAATGGCAAGAGACAAATCCACCGAGAGCGGATTGGCTGGCACTTCAAAATCGCCGTAGCGATCATCGTCAATATTTACGATATAGGTGTGCCCATTGCTCCCAGAAATAAAACCGAAGTAACCAACCATTGCGGTCGCCGACACCGGCTCGGACGGTGCGTCACCGGTATCAATCTGCGCAAACGTAACGCTAAGGGGAAGCACTTCGCGAGGCAAGGCAATGCCCGGGGACGTCGCACCAGGCCGACGCGGCAAGGGGGTAGCGTCGTTGGGATCTGGACAGGACAAGGTTTCAATATCCGTCTCCTCGTGAAAGTAGCGCGGATCGATCTGGGCATCACACTCGTGTTTGTCGGTTCCGCCAACACTGGCAACGCGCACGGTGCCATCCGTTGCGATTGCGTACACAAATCGCATCGCTACTTCGCCTCCACTCAGCGTCCCAGTACTTCCGCCCATTAAGATTTCGTCGGTAACGTGGATCGATCGAATTCCCACCTCGCCCGTAAGCGCAACACTCTCGATCGGCGGGATTGGCTGGCCATTCTCGTCAAGACTTACAATGGTAATTTCATTGCTATTAACTGCCCCAATATACAGTCTGCTCCCGTCTGCTTGCATATGTAGAGCAACAGGCTTGGATACATCGGAGGGGACGACCGCACTCCCACCACCTTCTGGAGTACATTCCGCAGGGCATGTTACCGCACCACCGGTAATCTCCGGAGGCACACCATCGGCAAATCGTATCCCAGAAACCACCTCCCCGGTCCCCGCGTTTACGGCAGCGACCCAATTGCACTCTGGGTAAGCAATGTATACCAAGCCCTCCGGGACTTCTGGGCAGGCCTTGCCAATTTCATCGGTCTGCGGCACCGCAACAATCTTATGCGGACGAGCAGCTAAGGTTATGCCACCCGCTGTAATTGGCACTCGATCCACCTTCGCGGGTTCCTCATTTCCCGCGACGGTTCGCTTCATCACAGAGGAAACATCGACAAGAGAAAGGTCACATGTCCCTGCATTGGCGACAACAACGTGGCAACCCGCCGAATCTGTCGCGATATCGACAGGAACAGTCCCCACTGGAATGGCGTTTTCTCCTGGCGTCAAAGGGTCAGTGTCGACAACACTTGCCGATTCAAACGATTCCACCAATCGTTTTGCCCGACTCAAAGCTGGGATACTGAACAATTGCGACACTGCCAGAACTTGGCTGAAGAACAAAGCCTACATAGACAGGCGGTTCCAACTCGCCCTCGGCCACACCGTCTTGGTGCCGGCGACACGATGTGACCGGTTGTGCACTATCGATAACTTCTCCGGTGTCGCTCACTCTAAGCTTCCCAAAACAGCCAAATGAAATTGCAGTCGGGCGGTCAAAGCTCCGCGGATCTGGGGTGAACGAACTCCCTCCGCACTGCATCGACCCGACGACCAGTCCCGCTATGATAAACCGCCCCGCCAAACGCGTTAGAAGTGGTTTCAAAAACTCGAGGTACGCCGCGGACATCTAGTCTCCTCCCGACTGCCGCGTGCGGCCGATTCGCAGCACGACACGATTCTTGGTTGCCGAACCAGGAACCAAATCAACCGTGGCAATCGTATCCTCCAAAACATTCGCAACGAACAACCGCTGCGTCGCTACCGATACCGCCAGCGCGCGTGGCCCCCGCCCAACGTCAATGACTGATTCTAGTTCTTGCCGCTCCGGGTTTAATACCCACACTTGCCCAGCGCCAAAACAGGACACATACAAACGAATGCCCTCGCCGACATCTGCCGCGATCAGACCCGCTGCCTGATCGCAAATCTCAATCGCTCCGCCGAGCACATTACGCGGAACCCCCTGTGCATTCAAACTTGTATCAAGAATTTCAACAATCGGTGGATCACGACTGATAACGTAGGCCTCATCCCCGTCTGGCCGAAACACAATGTCTCGCATATCATCCCCGGGCGCAATGCGATTCAAAAAAAAGTAATCCAGAGGAATCAGGGCGTCCCCTTGCTGCGTTACCGCGAACATCTGGACCCGAGACTCCACACGGCTCGTCACGTAAACCCGATCACCAGGCAAACGGCCTGCCACGCCAACCACCCCGCGTGTACCATCATCCCGAAATCGATCTTCAATCACGTCTACCAATGATGGGACGCCATCCCTCGGGGCATGCACCAAACTAATCGCACCAGACGACAGGTCCGTTACGACACCAAACTCACGGTCCGAATCGATATGAATGGAAAAAGGCTCCCGACCAACATCCTCCAAAGTTGTACCAGATACGTTCGTGCCAGACCCAAATTCAGTCAGCTTGTGGTCCTCGTCGCAGCGCGGAAACGAGTCGGTTCCTCCGCAGGCAAAAGTGCCGGCGCCCAGCAAATAGTCAACCCAGGTCACCGAGGGATCACCACGCACCGGCAAGAATAAGCGTGTAGTGTCTTCATCCAGCGCTTGAACGCCAATCTCGGTAACAAAACTCCCTGTCCGAACCGCACTTCGAATTACGAGTGCCTCATTGCATACCACCGCACTGAGCATGACATCTGCCTCGCAACAATTTATGCACGTCTCTGTGTCAGCAGGAACTGTCCCAGACCCAAGCCACTCGGTCAGCAGCGCCTCCACCGCAGCGAGATCGATCGATAGCAAAGTACCCGAATCAAAACGAAGCTCTGAGTTGGCGTTTCCGACAAATAGTGCCGACTCATCTGGCGACATCGCGATCGCCGTGGGAAAAACAATGTATTGGACGCTGGCTGGACTTCAGCGCTATCCGCAAAACAACCGGCAACATAGCCGCCGAGGCTCATCATCAACACTGCGATCTGAGCGCTTCTCCACATTCTGGTCCTCACGTCGCGGTTAGACACAAACGATGGCAGTTTCGTTGCCCAGATCACTACTGCCCTACCTCCCCATCCAGGGCAGCCTGCGCTGCAGCGACCCGAGCGATTGGAATCCGAAACGGGGAACATGAAACGTAGTCAAACCCCTCAATATGGCAAAACTCAATAGATTTCGGGTCCCCCCCATGTTCTCCGCAAATCCCGACTTTCAGTTTCGTCTTGTTCGCTCTTCCCTTCTCCACACCAATCCGAATTAAGGCACCAACACCGGATGTGTCGAGGCTTACAAAGGGGTCTTGCTGCAAAACTCCCAGCTTGACATAGCCCGGCAACCACCGACTTGCATCATCACGTGAAAAACCGAATGTCGTTTGCGTCAAATCGTTGGTTCCAAACGAAAAGAAATCAGCATACTGAGCGATCTTCTCGCCAACAAGACAGGCACGTGGCAATTCCATCATCGTGCCCACCTGGTAGGGAACGGATACGTCGGCGGCAGACAACACCTTGTTGACGATCGCGTTTACGCGATCCCGAAGGAATCGCAGCTCCTCGGCGGTAGAGACAAAGGGAATCATGATTTCCGGTTGGACATCAATGTCATCCCGTTTGCAATCGACAATCGCCTCGGCGATTGCCGTTGCTTGGGTTTCGTAGATTTCTGGGTATTCGATGGCTAGTCGGCAACCGCGATGTCCCAACATTGGATTCACCTCGACCAGCTGCCGAAGTGCCTGCCGCACAGTGTCCGGCGTTTGATGTAACGCCTCGGCAACGCTTGCTATCTCGTCTGCGTCCTGGGGCAGAAACTCGTGAAGTGGCGGATCGAGAAGCCGAATGGTCACGGGCAGTCCGTCCATCTCACGAAACAACGCGACAAAATCTTCACGTTGCATAGGCAATATATGCTCGAGCGCCTGCCTGCGCGCATTTTGGTCTGACGCGAGAATCATTTGCCGCATCCGCAAAATTCGCTCGGGGGCAAAAAACATATGCTCAGTGCGACATAGACCAATCCCCTCTGCGCCAAAAGACCGGGCCATTTTTGCGTCCGCTGCTGTATCTGCGTTTGTCCGCACTCGCAAACGGACGATATCGGTCTGCCCATTGCATCAGTGGTTCTAGCTCTCCTTCCCACCGCGCAGGGACGAGGGGCGCCTCACAGGCAAACACCCGCCCAGTTGAGCCATCTACCCGTAATGCGATCCCCACGAGACAACACAATCTCACCGACAGTCAAAGTGCCGGCCGCAACATCGATGCGAATCGCCGAACACCCCGTCACACAAGGAATTCCAAGTCCACGCGCGACCACCGCAGCGTGAGATGTCATCCCACCGCGCGCGGTAAGTATGCCTCGCGCAATCTTCATCCCATGAATATCCTCTGGTGAAGTCTCGGTTCGCACGAGAATAACCATCTGTCCACGGCCGACAAACGTTTCCGCTTCTTCGGCAGTAAAAACAACGTGGCCAATTGCTGCGCCGGGGCGATGCCGGCAAGCCCCGCGCCAGCACTGGCAGTTGTGTGTTTGGATCGATCGTCGGATGCAGCACTTCCTCCAACTTCCCCGGTTCGATGCGGCGGATCGCCTCTTTTGGGTCCACGCGTCCTTCCTTAACCAGATCAGTCGCAATTCGCACCATCGCCCGACCCGAGCGCTTCCCTGTCCGTGTTTGCAGCAACCAAAGAGTGCCGTTTTCAACGGTAAACTCAATATCCTGCATGTCGCAAAAATACCCCTCGAGCCGCTCCGCGAGAGCAATCAGATCTTGATAGCTATCCGGCAAAACCTGCTTTAGCTCATCGATCGGTCGAGGCGTTCGAACTCCGGCGACAACATCTTCCCCCTGGGCGTTAACGAGAAACTCCCCAAACAACCCTGGCTCCCCGGTCGATGGGTTCCGTGTAAAAGCAACGCCGGTGGCACTCGTTTGCCCCATATTGCCAAACACCATCGCTTGCACATTGACGGCTGTCCCAGGGGAGTCCGCGATACCCCGAAGTTGACGATACGTGACAGCCCGAGAATTGTTCCAGGAACAGAATACTGCTTCGACAGCCCCCCAAAGCTGCGCGAGTGGATCCTGGGGAAACACCATGCCGCGTCGCGAAATCTCGGCGACATAGCGCTCAATAATGGATTGCAAATCCCCAGCGGTCAACGCGGCATCTGCAAGGGCTCCGCAGGCCACTTTCTGCTGCTCTAAAATGCGGGCAAACGGGCTCGTCCCGGTATCTTTATCGCTGGAGATTCCGAGCACAACCTCGCCATACATGGCAATAAAACGCCTGTAGCAGTCATAGGCGAATCGCCGATCACCACTTCGCTGGGCAAGTCCCACCACCGTCTTGTCGTTAAGGCCCAAGTTTAACACCGTATCCATCATGCCCGGCATTGAAACCGGGGCACCAGATCGCACAGAAACAAGCAGGGGATTCTCAGCGTCGCCAAATTTTGCTCCAACCAGATCTCCCATGCGCTCTAGCGCGGAAGCAATCTCCGCCTTTATGTCCGTTGGTAGTTGTCGCACTCCTTGTGCCGAATAGTAGTCGCATACGGCAGTACTGATGGTAAAGCCGGGCGGCACAGGCACACCAAGCGCTGTCATCTCAGCAAGCCCTGCCCCCTTGCCGCCCAAGACTTGACGCGACTCATCTTTGCCCTGTGCTTCTCCAGCACCAAACTCGAACAATACGCGCGAATCTTTATCTATCCTCTTATCGGTCATATTGCCAGACGTCATACCGTGAGCTTGCGAAAATCTGCGATACGAGAAAACCCCCGATAGATTGCACTCAGCAACGCCAGCCTGTTCGACTTTATTGCTGGGTCCTCGTCCATCACAAGCACCGCATCAAAAAATGCATCGACCGGATGTTTCAGTTCGGTCAACAGTTGTAGGCTCCCTCGGTAGTCACCGGCATCCACCCGCTCCTGTGTCACCTTGCGCAGTTCGCCAAATGCTGCCCACAATCGATGCTCTTGGGGTTCAGAAAACAACGCAATCTCAGGTTCGCTGCCCGACACCTGTCCTTTCAGAATATTCGCCACACGTTTGAACGGCTGTGCAAGGGAGGCAAAATTGGCCTGGTCACGCAACTCCGACAGCGCCTGTGCACGATGCGATGCATCAACAACGTCATCGCACCCCACTCCGAGAACAGCATCAACGCAATCATTTCGTAGATTTCGAGTCTCAATCAGAAAGCCACGCAACCGGACCACCAAAAAGTCACAAATTGCAGCACGCTGGTCCTGCGCAACCTCGACAATCGAGGCAACTTTCGCGGCAGCTACCGCGACCAGATCCGTGAGTGAGACCCGCCATCCACGGTCCAGCAGAATCGCGATCAAGGATACTGCCGCTCGACGCAAGCCATAAGGATCCGCGGAGCCGGTTGGCGACAACCCGACCGCAAAACAGCCAACAAGGGTGTCGATTCGGTCCGCAATCGCGACCACAGCACCAATCTCTCCGGTTGGCATAAAATCCCCCGAGAAACGCGGCAAATAATGATCGGCTATCGCGTCTGCAATTATCGCTGGCTCTCCCGCCTCGCGCGCGTAGCATCGGCCCATTACCCCTTGTAGGTCGGGGAACTCACCGACCATCTGGGATACCAAATCGGCCTTGCACAAACTCGCAACCCGCAGGGCGGATGCCACGTCGACGCGAACACGCTCGGCAAGACTCGCCGCATTGCCGCGAATCCGGGCGACTTTATCACCAACGCTTCCAAGCTTTGCCTGAAACACGACCCCGTCGAGCAAGGGGATCATCGATTCCAGCTGGGTCTTCAGATCTTCTTGGTAAAAGAACTGAGCATCCGCCAAACGTGCAGCCAGCACTCGTTCATTCCCTCGGCGAACCACTTCCATATCGCGGGTGACTGTCCCAGCGATGGTGACAAAGCGATTGACCAACCCCCCATTACCATCTTCCATCGCAAAATATCGCTGATGGGATCGCATCGCAGACACAATCACTTGCTCCGGCAGCTGCAGATACGCCTGTTCAAACTCGCCACAAACCGCAACGGGGTATTCGACAAGGTTGGTTACCTCTCGGATCAATGCCTCATCAGACCGCACCTGGCATGCCGTTTGGGTGGCGACACGAGTTAGTTCCGCTCGGATGAGATCACATCGAACGTTGGGCGACACAATCACAAATGCATCCCGCAATCCGGCTACATACCCGTTTTTCCCCCCGACTACCGGCCTCGCTTGCGGCGCAAGAAACCGATGTCCGCGAGTCGTGTTGCTGCTTTGGATCCCTGCGAATTGCAGGGAGATCACCTCTTGACCATACATTGCAAGCAACCAATGTATCGGCCGTGCAAACGCGACGGTTGCGCTTCCCCAACGCATAGACTTGGGCCATGGGATCTGTTCAATCAAAGCGGATAGAACTTCTGGCAAAACCTCAACCGTCTTTTTGCCAAGCCGACGCACAGTGCATACGACGTATTCGCCCTGCTTCCCATCTACCAACTCGCACCGTAGCGAGTCGACATCCACGTCATTCTTACGCGCAAACCCAATTGCGGCCTTGGTGAATTCCCCATCGGATGTGATCGCAACGCGCTTGGGCGGACCAACCACTACCTCAGTGACATCATCTTGCTTTTGCGGGATCCCATTGGCCCAAACAAATAGGCGTCGCGGCGTGCCCATGGCCTCGATCGCATTCGCTTCGAGCCGCAGCGCTCGCAACTTGTGCTCTAGCTCGCGGGCAAGAAATCCCATCCCAACCTCAACGAAAGAAGCCGGCAGTTCTTCAGTGCCAATTTCGAATAGAAACGGATCGCTCACTGTGACGAACCTTGTCTCGTGGCTGTATTCGCGGAAGCCGCTACGCCAGCGGCCCGCGTAGCCGCGTGAATTCCATCACCACTCGCCAACGCAAATGCATCCGCGGAAGCTCTCCCGATCTCATCTCCTAACAAGGGAAACCCAAGCGCTGCACGTGATTGCACGTAACTCTCAGCGCACTTCCTCGCCATGTTTCGTACCCTGCCAATGTACCGTTGCCGCTCGGTAACACCAATGGCTCCACGTGCATCTAAAACGTTAAATACATGGGAGCTCTTCATGCAGTAATCGTAGGCGGGCAATACCAGACCGTCCTTGAGCAATCGAAGCGCTTCCGCTTCAAATTGCGAAAACAATTTGAAGTTTAGGTCTGTATCCGCAGATTGAAAGTGAAACTGGGAGAACTCGACCTCTCCTTGGTGTTGCACATCGCCGTACGTAACACGCTCATTCCACTTCAACTCAAAACCGTTGTTAACGTCCTGCAGATACATGGCAATCCGCTCGAGACCATAGGTGAGCTCAGCGGTAACAGGAATGAGATCAATGCCCCCAGCCTGCTGGAAGTAGGTAAATTGAGTGATCTCCATCCCATCAGACCAAACCTCCCAGCCAAGCCCCCATGCCCCCAAGGTCGGCGACTCCCAGTCATCCTCAACGAAACGGATATCATGCTCGAGAGGATCGAGCCCGATGCGACGCAAAGAGTCGAGATACAGCTCTTGCACGTCGGGAGGGGACGGTTTGAGACCGACCTGAAATTGATAATAAGAACCAAATCGATTGGGATTGTCTCCATAACGTCCATCAGTGGGACGTCGACAAGGTTGGACAAACGCACAAGAGTAGGGCTCTGGGCCCAAAGCCCGCAAAAAGGTCGCAGGATGAAAGGTCCCCGCTCCAACCTCAATGTCTACCGGTTGTTGGACAACGCACCCATGCTCTGCCCAAAATTGCTGGAGTTCAAAAATGAGAGCTTGTAGATGCATCCGAACCCTTAACCCGCGTCGGGTTAACCCTTCGACATTGTTGGGTCATATATCGGCGTTCTAACAGAGCAAAAACGAATGAGCAACCGATTCGGCGCCATGTTCCAGGCAATCCCGCCTCACTCCGCTCTCGCTTTTACTCACAACCGTTGGCCGCAAATCCTTGAATCTTACGAATGAATGCAAGCGATCGTAGGGGCTTGCCAATTTGAGTGGAGATCATCCCAAGCATGGCGTCGCGAGCTTCGCAAATTGGCTCGTCGTCAAAGTGGCCGGGATCCGCCCGAGAGAGAGTGCTCGTCGCCTTGGCTGCCTGGAGCACACCGATCCCCTCCAATGAGATCGGCTTGACTCCTCGGGTCCGCGACGCCCCCGAGCAAGACAGGCATACGAGCCCTCCCCTCGTTGGATCCCAAAGAAATCGATACTCCCCCGTATCTACAAGCCGCTGACAGCCGATACAACCAGCGACCTCGGGCGCTAACCCAAGACAATCGAGAAGCCGCATCTCAAACACGCGCATAACGAATCGATTTGCTCCCTCAGCAGCCAAAACATCATACAAACCGACAAGCAAATCAAAAATTTCCCTAACGGGCTGATCGCTCACGGTGAGTTCACGAACGAGCTCAGTCGCGTAACTCGCGGGGGCAAATCGCGCCATGTCCGTAGCAAGAGAAAGATAGCTACACTGCACAGTGGCACTTGCAAGCGTCAGGATCTGAGCCCCTCTCCGCTCTCGCAATGCAACCTGCGAAACAGTCAGCATTTCTAGTGCTCCGGCAAAACGCCTCTTTGACTTACGCGCGGCCCGAGCCAGCGCTGATATCTTGCCATAACGCTCGGTCAATAGCGTGACAATGACGTCCGAATCCCGATATGCAGTTTTCCTGAGTACGACCGCACAGGAAGCCTCAAGCTCCCCCATCCGTTACAGCACGATCGGTGCCACTGCTGCAGACGGCGCCTTAGCAGCGGCTGGACCGCCCACCGATTGCCCTGATCCTATCTGACTTGTTCTCTCAGCCGATCGGAGCGTTGCTCTCTCGTTGCGTAGGGCTACTCCTAACCAAAACATCTCTAAGTCGCTGTTTTGGCTCAAAGTTGTCGACAGCAAAAGCTGGCTTAGGGCTATGCGCCTCGCTCGCGCCTTCCGCTCGGCCAAGACCCCTACGTCAGATAGGGCCATTTCAACCGGTGAGCGGTCTGGAAACTCAGTTTGTTGGGGCCCGACGTCGTCATTCGTGTTGTCATTCGTGTTGTCATTCGTATCGTTTTGTGTAACGCCGTCAACATCATACGCCGGCTCACGAAGAAGATACGACATCGTGAGGGTTGCAACAATCATCAGAATAATCACAGCAAGGGTATACGAGCCCCGCCTTGTACCTGCATCCGCTTCTAGACGTGGCGGTAGCAAGATTGTCCGGGGAGACACTGTTGGCTCGTCCGTCACAGCTGCCAATGGACTTTCGCCTTGTCCCGCTTGCGTATTGGCAGACCGTGATCCGACTGCTGCCAGCTGGACTCCATGCGACACGTCCATAGTCCCATTGCGGGCAGGAGTCTTCAACGGGTGGGGAGTCTTCAACGGGTGAGGAGCCTTCAACGGGTGGGGCGTCGTAGTGTCTCCGTTGGGGTTCAATGTCTGTGAAATATCCCGCCGAGACTCACTTCCGATAGCCGTCCCTTGACCGGTCACATAGCGCTCTATGGTTTCATCCGGATTGATCCCAACGCATCGCGAGTACGCGCGTAGGAACCCGCGTACAAAAACATCTGCTGGTATTCGGTCAAACGATCCCTCTTCGAGATATCGCAGTGAGCTTACGGGAATTCTGGTGACTCGCGAAACATCGGCGAGCGATAGTTTTCGTTGTTCACGAGCACTCCGGAGTGACTGGCACAGCTCATCGCGCCCCTGCCCACTTGGCTCTTCACCGGATACACCGGTCGCTTCGCTTACATTGGAAATTGCGCTACTATGTGTGACTGACCCTGTCATGATTCTTGAGTACTTTACCTAGGCACCATTCGCTACGAAATCGAGTCTGCTGACCTCTTACCTAGCGTCCTGTCGAACGCCATTTCGAACAAGCGCACGACACTGTGCGGCCACGCAGCTTTGTGGCGCCAGTGCCTCACATGCCTTTTTTTCCTTTTGTAAGGTGCTTGTGCGATTGAGCTTTATAAGTGTTTTCATCTTATACAAATACACTTCTTGGATTAGACAGTTGCCTAAACTCACCTGATTTAGCCTCTCTAGAGCTTTTTCCCATTCTTTGCGGGCAAAGTAAACCCTCCCCAGCCTGTAACTTGCCACGCACATTTGCTGATGAAACTGCAGAGACTGGCGAAGTTCCTTAGCAGCCCGCACATACTCCCCCTGCTGAAAATATGCCCAGCCCAAATTTGCGCGGGTAACGGCAATATTCTCCAGCCGCGCTGGATGGCCCAAAGCGTCCGAAAAGCTGCGGATTGCGGTATGGTAGTCGCCCAACTGAAGCGCCACAGCGCCTTGGTTAGACCTTGCCTCGGCGTAGTCCTTTGATAACTGGATGGCTTTCGAAAAATACCCATCTGCCTTGGAGAGGTAGGACTCAAACTCCTGTTGGAGTACCTCTGCATCAACCCCGGTGAGGCAGTCGCGAATCTCCATGAGGCGAAAATTGTCTAGTGCCCGAAAATATTCCACCAAACCGAGAACGTTGTACGCCTCCTCATAGTTTGGATCGTATTTCAAAGCAGCCATTGCCTCCTGATGCCCGGCTTCGTACTCGCCCTTCCGCAAGTAGTCCTTTGCGAGTTCAAGGCGAGTGAAACTTCGCTTTTTATCTAACGGTGTCCCAACACCGGCACAGTGAAAGACAAAAATCGAACCGACAAACACCAACAATAAGTATCGGTTAGCCAAGGTCGAGCGGCACGCTAGCAAAATCGCCCGTGTGCTGTCAACGCGGCCTTGGTATAGGTTGCATCGTTATGACACAGCCGCAAGCGACCGAGATCCCCAGCCCCAGTCCCCATAGCGAACCGATACGATTCTCCAGCAATGATGGCACCCAGCTATACGGAGAATGGTTCTCGGTAGCTGCCCCTCGAGCAGCTGCGGTCATTCTCCATGGCTATTCCGAACATGGCGGCCGTTACCAAGAGGTGATTGCGTTGCTCGCAAAACACAAAATCGCAGTACTCACATTCGATTTGCGCGGACATGGCAAGGCAGACGGCCCACGCGGATATGTGGGTGACTTTTCGCAATACATAGAAGATCTCGAGGCGGCGATCTCCCAGCTCAGATCTCGGTCAACGGCCCCACTGTTCATCATCGCCCATAGTAACGGCGCACTGATCGCGCTTCGCTACCTATGCGATCCCCGCATCCCAAAGGCCCCTGCTCGTGCGGCTATTTTCTCCGCTCCCTTTTTGGAGCTCGAAATACCAGTACCGCGCGCGACAAGGGTATTCGCGAAGATCGCGAGCAAACTCATCCCCAGCCTTACCGTCCCCACCAAGTTGCGCGTAGACCTGCTAACGCAGGATCCCGCGCAGCAGAACCGAAGAAGAACCGACGCCCTATGTCATGAGGTCGTGAGCGCACAATGGTTTGATGCGGCAATAAGGGCGCAGAAATACGTCCATACAATGATTCACCATCTCTCACTCCCAACCCTTTGGCTGGTTCCCGACGCAGATCAGATCGCAAAACCGCAGACATCTATCGCTCTCTGTCAACGCATCCCAGCCCCCACCCAACTACGCGTTCTTTCAGGGATGCGACACGAAGTATTTCACGAGCTCGATCGCGCGCTCGCATTTACACACGTTTCCACATTTATTGACGAGCATCTTCTTCCGTGCCCCGCATCCCAGCCCCCTCCAAACCGAGTCCCCATTGCCCAATGATACACCCTGCACCACTAAGTTTCGGGGGCTTAGGTTGAGCAGGGCAGTCCCTTCATTGCACCTATCCTTTGTCGTCCCTATACTTCCCGCTGTGGTTTAATCACCGGGAGTCGTTATGGCCGTCACCTTTGGCCTTTTGTGCAATCAACCCAACCGAGCCCATGAAGCACTAGCTGCCGTTCGCCACGCGCTCGTAGTGGATCTCCCCGTCTCTCGGTGGGGAATCGGCTACGTCCAGGGACAGGTTCTTTTGCAGCGGCGCCCGCATCGCGCCGGGACAGCGCTTGATTTCTTCGATGCGCTCCAAGGGGTATCCTCTGACTACATTATTGGCCATGCATGCGACGAAGATGGGCTCACCGGCGCCGACAACACGCCACCGTTTCGGTTTCGACAATGGCTGTTTAGCGCGACGGGTGCGCACGCACCACTCGGCGATGTTCGCGAACAACTTTTAAACGAGATCCCGGTCTTTTTGCAGAGGACGATTCTCGGCCATACAGACGCCGAGCTTCTGTTTTATCTTTTTATCTCCAGTCTCTACGATACGGGCGGTATCGACGACCCAAATCTGCCTTTACACGCCTGTCGTGAGGCGCTGTCCAATACGATCCGCATTCTCGAGCGACAAAACGGAGAGCCAGCCGTCAATCAGATCGTCACCAATAGCCGCTCAATGGTCGCACTGCGATATGGACCGCCCATGTTCTTTTGCCGGCTAAAACTCCCCTCAGCGAATGAGACATCCACCTTTAAGGGGATTCTCGTCCTGTGTGGAGCCCCCCCATCCGGAGGGGGATTTGAGGAAATTCCGGTTGGCGCTGCCGTCCATATCAGTCGCGATCTTCGGGTTGAGGTCATCGCCTCTCGCTCCTAATCGCCCCGAGGGCGGCCTCTGGCAGAAATCCCTCCAGCTAACCAGCAGAAACATCGGCGCAACGTAGCGGTTTCTGGGCATTCTTTGTCCTACTCACTTTGAGGGCGAAAACGTAGTTGACACCTCGTGTAACCAGTACTACAACATCCGCCATGACCGCCGCATTGGAGCGCAAGACAGCAGATCGTCAAGCCCGACGACAACGGATTCAACAAGCAGCCCGCGAGGTCTTTGCCGAGCATGGCTACGCAAAAACATCGATCGAAAAAGTAGCACGGCGTGCGTCGTTATCGGTCGGGGCGATCTATCTCTATTTCCGATCCAAAGAGGATCTGTACATTTCGTTGCTGGAAGAGACCTTGTACTCTTTTAGCACGGAGTTTCAGCGGATTGCATCTCAGTCCGAGCTTCCGCCTCGGGCACAGCTCGAGTCTGCTTGGCAGTCTCTGATGCAGTGGGCAGGTAGTGATGTCGAGGGGACTCGAACGCTACGCTTGTTTGCGCAACCCAATATTCGCAAGCAACTATCGCAGGAAGTTGCGGAGACTTCATCCACACGCTTGCGCGAAATCCTCGGCTCGCTTGCTACAATCGTTCAATCTGGCGTTAACGCCGGGAACTATCGCATTGGCGACGCAAACCACGCCGCCCAATTGCTTTGGACAATGTTTCTTGGACTGCTTGCTGCCAACGACATCGGTGCAAATCTCGAGCTTCCTCGCCAATCCTTGAGCGACGCGGCCCGTACAAGCTTTGTCGCTTTTGAGGCTGGCTTGCAGCATCGAGACATCTCCGTAGCCGAAGCCGCTTAGAAACCGCCTCAAAAATGCTGCGGGCTCCCATCTGCCACGTCGGCACTGCGCTTCCGGTTCTCACGTACCAAAGTACGCTCCGATCCGGTTCTCGCTTCTCCTCGCATCTGGGGCTCCTCGCTATTTTTGAGACGATTTCATCCTAGTACTAGGCAACCTCCCGGTGAGGGGGGTTAGGGTTTGCGGACGCGGAGGATGAGAGCATCGCCTGAGTGTACATCCTCGTAGTCTGCAAACCCAACCCGAGACAATTGCGCTCGCAGCTCACTCGGATCTGAGCGGCGAATCCCGGCCAGTCGAGAAACGACGCGGCTAACCAGTGATGTTCGTTGGGAAAACGTGCTCGCAACGTAAATTCCTCCGGGGCGTAGGATGCGCAAAACCTCGAGAAACACCTGCTCTGGAGCATCATATACGTGCAAAGCTCCGCTGTTGTTTACCCCGCCAAAAGAGTTGTCCGCAAAGGGTAGCTCGTGAGCATCCGCGCGGGCAAACGCAACGTTTTCGTATCCCTTATTCCTGGCCACCGCCACCTCCAACATCGCCTTGGAGATGTCGACGCCGACTGTAAGTGCGGAAGGTGCTGCAGCCCCCATCGCTCTTGTGAAAAGCCCTGGACCGCATGACAAATCCATCCACGGCCCCTCCCTATCTTCCATCGCTAAACTGTTCTTGTGGATAAACAGCTCGCCCGGAAACCCTCCTGTAAACGATCTGGCACCACTCCCAGCCAGGAGCCGGACAAACGTGGGACGCCACCACCGCTCGTATGTCCGCGCGACAAGTTCACTTTCCATAAACCGCGCATGGGTAGTGACGGGCTCCGCCTCTGTTCTGAGCAGATCGAGATATCCCTCAGCACATCCGTACTGTCGTCGACAATCACCGCACTCGACGTATTGTTCCGAAACACCGCGCAATCTACTTGCACCACATTCTGGACATACGGATAGTGACAGAATCCTAGCCTGCATAGGTTCCATGCCCATCGTCAAATCGTTTCCGGTGCTGGCGGCACATCCGCACGCCACGCCTTATTTCGAAAAAAGATAAACAAAACCTGAATAATTGACGCGACAGGGACCGCCAACAGGGCCCCCACTAAGCCATAACTATGTTTCCCAACAATCAGTGCAAATATTACCATTGCCGGATGTATCCGAGCGGCCATCCCGATAATCTTAGGATTGAGTAGATTCGCTTCAAGAAAATGGATGCCAATAATCCATCCTAAAATCAATAAGGGGCGAGCGATCTCAATCCCATGCTCGCCTGATACCATCGCGGCGATCACGATCGGAATGGTCGACAAAATAGAACCAAAGATTGGAATCAAACTGAGAACAGCCGCAACGACCGCGAGGATCAGCGAATACTTCACCTGAAAAATCAACAGCCCCATATAGGTCAACAACCCGTTCACCAAACATATGAGCAATTGCCCGCGAATGACACCTGAGAGCCCCCGGTTCACCCCAGCGACAATCACGTCGTAGTCGCTATGGTATTGCGAGGGAACAAGCCCCCGCGCGAAACCGTGAATTCGATCGAGGTCGAGCAACAAAAACGCAGCAACCATCAAAACCAAAAAAAAGCCAAATACACTGCGGATCGTCCCACCGATCAGTGCTTGGCCAAAACGAAAGAAGTCTCCTAGCTTTGATTGCAAACTGGAGATCGCTTTCCCAGCCCAATTTCGAATTTTGTCCTCGGTTTGCAGCGGCTCTGGAACCTTCTCACGACTCGTAATCGCAAACCCACCACTCTCTGTTGGTAGGACAGTTAGACCCGCCTCGCTAATCTGGACCGCATAGCGGCCGTCTGGCAGCGGCGTTAGGACAAACGACGACGATGGGGGCAGTGGGACCTCTGTGGCAATCGCAGCCGCCCCCGAAGACTCTGGAGCGGACGCAAGCGAAGGAAATTGCGCCTCAAGCCATCTGCTCAATCTCGGAGCCCACTCCGTGTTAAAACGATCGTAAGCACTTGGTGCCGCGCTCATGATCCGCGCAAAATCCTTTGATATCCTCGGAGCCAACACGCCAACAAACGCACCGATCGCACCAATCAAAACGACATAACAAAGAATAATTGCGAACCCGCGATGCATTCTCTGGACGCCCTTTCGTGTGAGCGATAAAAAATCCACCACTGGGGCGAAGATATAGGCGACGAGTAACGCAAATATAAACGGCATGATCACATTGCGGGCTAGGATCAATACCAAAATGGCAAACCCCAAAAACCCCCACAAACGCGCAAAACGCCTGATCCACCCATCCGGGGCAAATGCTGTTCGCATTCGCTGCCTCTTGCCCGATGGCGGACTTGACGACTCTCCACCGGTTGAGGACTCTGGTTTCCGACCGTCGTCGCTCACAGAGCCCCCCCACTAGATCCCTTCAGGAAAGCATCCGGGTGGTTCTCCGGCAACAAACCCCGAACGTGACTACCCCTCTGTCTCGGATGGCGCAATCGCATCGACATCCGCTTCATCTTTAGTCTGATCAAGCACCGCACCGAGTTTTGCACTCATAACATCACCCAGGGTCGCACCACCAGTGCTACCGGCACTGTAGCCCTGCGCGTCCGCAAGCTCCTTTTGACGGGTCGCGGCGCGAATACTCAAACCAATTTTTCGCTCTTCAGTGTCAATACTGATCAATTGCACCTTGATCTCTTGCCCTGGCTCTAACAATTGGCGCGGATCTTCGACATGGTCTTCAGCGATTTCGGAGATATGAACCAATCCCTCGACACCGCGTTCGATTTCGACAAACGCACCAAAGTCGAGTACTTTCAAAACCTTTGCATCGACAACCTTGCCGATGGGAAATTCGTGAGGAATTCGATCCCACGGATCTGCAACCAATTGCTTAATCCCCAGGGATATCTTGGGCTTGTCTCCCTCATCCGTGTCGATATTTAGCAGTACAGCCTCTACTTCATCGCCCTTTTGGAACAATTCTGAAGGATGTTTGACGCGCTGAGTCCAAGACATATCGCTGATGTGGACGAGCCCATCAATCCCCTCTTCAATCTCAATAAAAATGCCAAAATCGGCAATGTTCCGCACACTCCCCTTTACGGAACTGCCGACGGGATACTTCTGCATCAACTGCTCATATGGATTGGGCTCAAGCTGTTTCATCCCCAAGGAGATACGATTGTTCTCAACATCTACGTCGAGAACAACGGCCTCCACCGCATCCCCTACTGCAACGACTTTTGACGGATGCTTTACGCGCCGCGTCCAAGACATTTCGGAAATATGAACAAGACCTTCGATTCCTTCTTCGAGCTCGATGAATGCGCCGTAGTCTTTCAGCGACACCACGTTGCCACGAACCACCGTTCCAGGAAGAAACCGCTGTTGTGCTGTACTCCATGGATCTTCGCTGATCTGCTTGAGACCGAGGGAAACGCGCTCGGTCTCAGCATTGAACTTCAACACCTTAACCCGAACATGATCCCCAACCTGAAACAGCTCGGAAGGATGGTTTACGCGCCCCCAACTCATGTCGGTGATGTGCAGAAGCCCATCAATCCCACCAAGGTCGATAAATGCACCGTATTCGGTCAGGTTTTTGACGATCCCCTCGACGATTTGCCCCTCACGAAGCCGCTCTAGCGTCGATTCTTTGAGAGCCGCGCGCTCTTTCTCCAAGAGTACGCGACGCGAAAGGACGATATTACCGCGCTTTTTGTTAAACTTGATGACCTTGAACTTAAACGTCTGCCCGATAAACGTATCGGGATTGCGTATGGGCCGCAGGTCCACCTGCGACTGCGGTAGAAACGCCTTTACACCACCACGGATCGTGACACTCAAGCCGCCTTTGACACGCTGCGTGATTGTCCCATCGATCAATTCATCACGCTCACAGGCAGCCGAGATCTCATCCCAAACCTTGAACCGATCTGCCTTCTCTTTAGACAGAACGATCATACCAGCATCGTTCTCGCGACTCTCTAGTAAAACATCTATCTCTTGCCCCGGTTTTACCGAGATTTTTCCGTCCGCCCCACGAAACTCATCGAGCGAAATCTGACCTTCCGATTTGTAGCCGATGTCGATGACCGCAAATTCTTTCCCAACAGAGATCACTGTTCCACGAACAATGTCGCCCTCGTGTACTTCCTCGTGTTTCAGGCTTTCTTCGAATAGTGCGGCAAAACTGTCTTCCCCGCCGTATTGACCATCGGCTTCAACCATTTGCAAACCTTCACTCCTATAGATAGATGCGATTTCCCGTGACGTAGTGTCGTTGTAACTGGACTGCGCCTTGTTATTGCCGGACTCCGTAATGACGCGGAACAATTAGACCCTAAAGTGAGGGAGACAGGTACCGCTGGGAGCTGTCTTTGTCAACCAAATCTGCAATTTCCGACTTTGTCTCTGTATTGCAACGAAGGATGTGACGTGAATAAAGGAACTCAAACGCATGAATATCAGTCACTTAGATGTTATTGAGTACCGTAAAGACCGCAGAACCTACTTCCTACCGCTGGTTCGCACCATCTCAACCATCTCTGCGACAACCTGCTCGATATCCATCGTTGAGCAATCGAGCCTCACCGCGTCATCTGCCGGTTTTAGCGGGGCGACATCTCGTGTCGAGTCTCGCTGGTCACGTTCGACAATCTCTGCGAGGGTCGCGGCGTAGTCAACCGGCTCGCCCTTTGCAACCAACTCGTCATAGCGACGTTGTGCTCGGACCTCGGGGCTCGCAGTCAAAAAAAACTTCACCTCTGCATGGGGGAAAACAACGGTTCCAACATCTCGGCCTTCTACGACAATCCCCCCTTTCTGTCCCTTTGACCGCTGTAGCCCAAGCAACGCGGTCCGAACAAGAGGATGTGCCGAAACCTGGGATGCTCCTTGAGATATCTCCGGGGATCGGACTGCTGTCGTAACATCTTTTCCAGCCACTCGGATCCTGTTGACACCGTTCTCCATGGAAAACTGGATCTCTAAATCCCTTGCAATTTCAGCTAGTCTCGCTCCTTCTTGCCAAGGGATTCCAGCGGCCTCACTCAATAGAGCGACGGCTCGGTAAAGCGCCCCAGTATCCAGGAGTTCAAAACCGAGTCGTTGCGCAAGCCGTTTGGACACCGTCGACTTGCCCGCACCGGCTGGACCATCGATGGTGACGATCGGCCGTCTTGGTATATCGTCCATAGCTTTGACAATAGCCGCTGTGTTTTCGGAAGTCCACACGCAGCCTTTGATACGATAGTTGCGTGCCCGAATCTCCTACTGCCAGCTGGTCCCGACGCTTCGCGGATTTTGTTGCGCTGGCTCTCGGCGTCAATGTCTGGCTGTCAATGGTTGCAATCCCTGGTAACTCGTTGTCTGTTTGGATCTCTTGGCCTTTGCTCGGCTTTGGCGCAGCGCCCCTGATCGCGCTCGCCTCCGCCATTTGGCTGCGCTCGGAGGCGCTGCTATTGGTTGGATTCCCCTCGGCGCTGATGATTCCGATTACACTCATCCCCGAGTTAGTCTCGTTCGAAGTCTATGGTCCCTTGCGGTTTACGATTGTTTTCGTTTCGCTGTGGGCATATTTTTTGGGCGCACCACTGCTCGTGTGCCCACGGTCCAGCTCACGGCCATTCGCGATCCGCCCGCTTATCAAATCACGATCCTCGACCCAACGCTGGGCTCCTCATACTCGAATTTACCTCATCTTCCCCCTCCTTGCGCTCGCGTTGCCACTCGTACTTCTTTATTTTGTCAACTTTCACACGACCAACCGACTGCTTCTCAGTCAAACCTTTGCAGACCGCCCCGCCCCAGTTTTAACGCTATTAAACATCCTTGGTTTGGGACTTTGGTTTGCACTATTTTATTGGGTATTCCAAACGACCCTCAACGACCACCGACATGGGGACCGTAGTCTTCGCATTGCGCTCACAAAACTGCGTACCCAAAAACCTAACTTTGCCAAATTGGCCATATGCGGCGGAACCGTTTTTTCGCTGGTACTCTTGATCCTGTTCTTTTGGTATACTCGATAGTCCACCGATGCGTCGATACTTCTTCGAAATCTTGACGGTAGCGCTGATTGGCGGCAGCGTTGTATTCTTTGTCGAATGTATTGGACACCTTGCAAAACGAGACTACGTTGCAGCTGTTATCTTGTTACTCATTGGTGTCTCGGTCATCTCCGTAGGAAAGGAAATGGCCCGCCTCGCCCTCGCCCAGCGAGAGTAACCGCCTTCACCATACTTTGAACTACCTCCTCCACATAGCGTTTGCAGTCATATTTTGCCAAGCTTGTGCTGACCCACCGCCGGCAGACAATCCCGTTTCTGGACAACCAAAAAGTGGTTCACGACAAGTTGGCACTGACTACAAGGACCGCGTTGTCGTTGCGACAGTGAACGGCACCCCCATCCTCGCAGACTGTGCGATCGAGCACGCCGAGGCATACAATGTGGACGTTCAAGCTGCTTTGGGCGCTTGCATCGACTTTGAGCTCCTCGCGTCCGAAGCCATTCGCCGAGGCTTTGACTCTCACCCCGCAGCGCACACCGCACGAAAAACCGAGTCCGTCCGAAAATTCATTGATGTCGCATTCGTATCCAATTTTAACAGCCCCGACGATGTACCGATGGAGCACGTACGCCACTCCTACGAGCGCACAAAGTACCAATGGGTCCATCCCGAGATTCGTTTTACGGTATACGTACGAGCACGCGTCAACAAAAAAGCACCACGAGGCTCCCCAGAGGATCTCAAAGCAAAGCAATTGATCTACGAAATCCACGAGAGCATGCGTGGAAAACTCTTCAAAACCAAAGAGACTTTCTACGCCGCCGCACAAAAAGTTGCACGTGGGCGACCACTCGAGAATGGCAAGCCCTTTGACTTTCCACGCCACGGCCGTGCAGTCGAAGAATACGCGAAACCCGCATTTGACATCCCCAAGGTCGGGGCGATTTCCGTTCCAACCCGGACACGCTGGGGTTGGGATATCATTCTCTTTACGGGCTTCATGCGTCCACAAAATCTATCCGTGGAGCAAGCAGCGAGCAAAATACGTCCGGTTATCTACGCACTGAGCCGTGAGCGCTCGTTTGAAGACTGGGCAAAAACTCTCGAGCAAAAGCGAGACATCAAAATTTTCGAATCACCGTTAACTTACCTTTCGACGATCGATCCATACTTTCTGTCGCAACAATCAGAATGACCTCGTTCTCACAAATTTTGCGAGGCCTGGTCGAAACGACACCTGGAGCTCTTGGAGGAGTTTTCTCGGCGGAAGATGGTGAGGTAGTAGACTGGTTTGCCATCAACGATACCACCGAGTGGCCAGCACTCGCAGCTCACTACGGCATTGTCTTTCGCCAAGCAAAAAAGGCCTTGTTTACGTTTCACTACGGAGAGATCCAATCACTCGTTGCTTTCCACAGCGGGATGGATATCATGGTCTCGCTGGTCCAGGATGGATACTATGCTCTCATCGGACTTACCCACCCCGGACCTATCGCCAGGGCAACAGCGACCATGACAACAGCTGTTGCTGCATTGCGAAAAGAAATGCAATAGAGATGGCCCGCAGATTGACAATGCTCGTGGTTGTGGTCCTGTGTTTATCGTCTAAAGCGGCCTCTGCCCAACAAGATTACTCGCCGGACAACCATCGCTGGAACGGACTGCAAACGCTGAGGGCCTTGGCCAAAGGGCTTGGCTACGAGGTCCACAACCCGATCCATCTCGATTGGCGAGCGACGAATAGCAACGATATCGTTTTTCTTGTCTATCCAACTGGTCACATTCCGCCCCATCAACTTCTCGGTTTTGTCCATGCTGGTGGCCGAGTCGTTCTAGCCGACGACTTTGGAAACAGCGAGAACATTCTCGCTCAACTGGGAATCGTAAGAGAGCGCTTTCAACCGGGCACAGCTCTGCACCATGACAATCTTCACTTCGCCCCAATCGCGACACCACTTCAAAAAAACCATCCATTAGCCTCGGAAGCGAACGTGCTCGTCACAAATCATCCGATGGTCTTTCGCCAGACAGCCCCGTCTCATTCGGTATTTGGTTTTGGCTCTGACCAAACCCTTGTCGCAACCCATGCCCTGGGGAAAGGGAAGCTGATCCTGGTCTCAGATCCCAGCATATTTATCAATCGAATGTTGCAGTTTGACGGGAATCTCCAATTTACAATCAACCTGTTACGCTATCTCGGCAAACAACATCCCGGCTCGTTTTTTTTGTTGTCCGGTTCATTTTCGACCACGAGTCATACGGCAGCCGTGGAGACAAGTCGAAGCGGGCTCGCCGCTCGCATCGCAGCACAACTCAATCTACTGTTTCTCAGTTTTAGTGAGTTTATCCCGCTCAAAAGCACCACTAGGGTAGGCGCAGTACTGATCGCAATTGTGTTGTGTATTTTGGCAATCACCCTACTGCCCTTCCCACGCAAGCAACACCGCGAATGGACTCGCTTCCTGACCCAAGAGACCACGACCGACCGTCTCGATCGCAAAACCAACTGGTACTCCCCAGCAACAAAACTGGCCGCGATTCTCCAAACCAAAATCAATCGATTGCTCGGCTCCCAGCCGGATTTTTCCTTGGCAAACCAGCACCGCATACGCAACGCCTTGCATCCCTATTTAGATAACGCAACCCAGGCCACCTTGGCTCGAATCTATCCGCAACTTGTTTGGCTTCAAAATGCGATGAACAACCCCTCCGCCGCGGGACTATTTATTTCACGACGACAATTCAATCGCCTCTACGACGCCGTTTTTCAGCTTATGGCCTCACTCTCACCAAAACAGCCCACTTCCGAGCGGATGTCGAATCCTAACCAAACGGACTAGGGTGTGCGCCAACGATTGTCGTAGAATACAATCCATCTATGACGAGTGCCGCAATCGACCAGTCTGTATTGACCCAAGCCGACCAACTTCGCCAGGCAATCATTGCCGAAGTGGGACGTGCCTACATGGGCGATCCACTCGTCACAGAGACGCTTCTTATCGCGCTTATCGGCAGAGGTCATGTCCTCATTGAGGGCGTCCCTGGCATCGCCAAAACAACAGTAGTGAAGGCATTCTCCGCCACCCTTGGATGCGAATACCGTCGCGTCCAGTTCACACCAGATCTACTCCCTTCTGATATTACCGGAACCTACGTGCTCGATATGCGCTCCAATGCGTTTGTGTTGCGCCGCGGCCCAGTTTTCACCAACATCCTATTAGGAGACGAGATTAACCGTGCGCCCGCCAAAACCCAATCTGCTCTATTGGAGGCGATGCAAGAATCTCAGGTAACCATCGAAGGGGAAACCCAACTTCTTGATCAGCCCTTCATGGTTCTGGCGACGCAAAACCCCGTCGAGCAGGAGGGGACCTATCCGCTCCCTGAGGCGCAAGTCGACCGATTCCTAGTAAAACTAACCATGCGATATCCGAGCAAGCTTCACGAAAAACAAATGCTCACCGCTTACAACCAAGATCTGCAGCCGATTCGTCCCCTTGCCAATCCTCAAAAAATTATCGCGTTGCAACAACTTGCCGACGACGTACACGTGGCCGATGATGTTTTCGAGCATATCCTTGCCCTCGTCAATTACACGAGACAGCATCGCCAAGTGTACTTAGGGGCGTCACCACGGGCAGGCCTCGCACTGCTAAGGGCCTCCAAAGCACTTGCCCTACTGCGGGGACGTGGCTTTGTTCTGCCCGACGACGTCATTGCCCTAGCCCCTGTGGTCCTAGCACATCGGATCGTCATGACACCGGATGCTGAGATAGATGGTCAGTTCTCAACAGATATCGTAAACCAAGCACTGCAACGCACGCCATATAAACAAAGTCAATCTGCCTCATGACTCCGTTTCTTGCGAGTCGCGGCAAGCTCGTCCTGATCACTGGCAGCAGCCTAACAGTCATCGGCACGATCTACGCTGCGCCGTTACTCACTGCGCTCGGCATCACGGTCATCATCGCGTTGCTCGCCATCTACCTTTGGCTGTTTCCAACCGGAATCCTGCTGCGCCATCGAAAAATCGAGTTAAGCTGGTGGATCTCTGCACAAAATCAACCTGGCGGCATCATCACCCCAGATTGCACAATCTCACTACACCTCATCATTCGGAATCGCTCCCAACGCAAACTCTATCTAAACCAAGCGGATGTCAGCGCAGATCATTGTGTATCGGTATCCTCCGTACAAGAGACTCCCATCCCAGCGATGTCTGAAGTGGAATTTGTCGTCAACCTGCGTCCTCGGTCTTGCGGTACCCATGTGTTGCAGGGTGTCACTGTAACATTCACAACAGCCTTCCGGATGCTCGCAATTCGCGCCTACTTTCCCAACCCAATTTCTATCATTGTGTTTCCCCGCACACATCCAGCATCGGACTCCCCACGAGCAACTCGCTTAAAAGGTCCCTTACACGAGCATGTCGGGCTCCATCAGGCACAGAGGGCGGGCCTTGCCGGGGAATTGCGCGAACTAAGAGACCACATGCCCGGAGACCCATTTAAGTACATTGCGTGGAAAGCGACCTCCAGGCGCCAGAAACTAATGGTACGGGACCTTCAATCCGATATCGTCATCAACTATCAAATCGTCCTGGATATTGCCGGGACAATGCGCCAAGGCATCACAGGGAACACTAAGCTCGACTATGCGATTGACACCATCACCTCCTTTACACGCGCGGCACTCGACCATGGGGATCGGGTTGGCGTCGTATTGTTTGATTCGCGGGTCTACTCTCAGCTTCGTCCCGGATTTGGCCGTCACCATTGCAAAGATCTCGCCAACCACCTGATCGAAAGTTACAGCGTCGTCGACGAAGACCTAACCGATGTTACCGATAGCGAGCTCGTGCATATCGTGGCCAAATATCTGCGATTTCAAGAGTCAGTAGACGTCCTGGTACAAACCGCCCCCAAGGACGATCGAGAGTGGGCCCACATTCATGCCGGCGCTGATGGCGCTCTTTACGACATCGGCGCGATCACAACCATGGTCACAACACTTCTCAAAGACGCCAACCTCCCACCTGCCGTCAAAACGAAACTCCAATCGATTCGCGCAAGCAGCAGTCGAATGTCTCGGCTCCGATCATTTTGCCGCGTCCGCGGCCTCAAGCTCCCTTACACGCAAAAACATCCAATGGCCAAACGAGCCCATGGATTTGCCCAGGCGCTCTCGGCAGCGACGACTCGAGACAACAGAGCCGACATCATATTAGTCTTTAGTGACCTGCTCGGCTGTGCCGAGAGCCCCAAAACGACAGACCGAGCGCTTGCCCAAGCACAAGCGGGTGGACGCCTCGTCCATGTGATCGCTCCTTTCGCACCTCTATTTGCGCTAAAACACACCTCCACTGCAGGTGGACAGCTTAGCCATGTACAGTCCGAATACGAACGTAGCCTCGTCGCGCCGACCGTCACAGCCATCCAACGGCGGGGAATCCCTGTATCGCTCATCGGCCCCAACCAAAACCCGCAACAGATGCGCCAACTTTTTCAAAAACTCCGCCAGACCCGCCGTCAAGCCGCCTAACGAGCTTGACGCCTCCTCCAGAGTGAGGCACAACCAACGCCATATATTCTCATGTCCACCACCGTTCACGTACTTCGCGCAAAACTACATCGCGCCACCGTCACCGACGCCAATATCGACTACGAAGGCAGTATCTCCATCGCCGCAGACTTGATGGAGGCGGTTGGGATGTTTCCATACGAGCAAATCCACGTTTGGAACCTCACACGAGGCACCCGCTTGTACACCTACGCAATCGAGGGACAAGCCCAAAGCGGCGTGATTTGCATCAACGGCGCCGCCGCCCACCTAACCCAACCCGGCGACCAGGTCATTCTTGCCACTTTCGCACAGATAGACATCGAGCAAGCCAAAACATGGACCCCCATAGTCGCTGTCCTCGATGACAAAAACCAGATCAAGCAGCCATCGTAGCAAATGTTATCTTAGCCTCCAAAGACTGGGCGCCTTCTAGGAACCGTGCGTGCCAGGTTCCTGGCCCATGGCTCTCGAGGCAAAATAGCGCCCCCTGCCAGCATTGGCTCGATTGGTTGGCCGGGAGCATTGCGGCTTCCGCTTCGCTATGGGTTACGCCGCTGGTTTGAGAAACGGGTCCTTGCGAAGGAAGCGGTAGAGCAAGCCGATCTCGCGAATGATTGTGGTTTGCTTATCAAAACGGGGTGGCTTTTTCGGGCGCCGGCCACAATACTCGATTCGCACGTAGGTGAGCGACGGCTGCGTGGATCGCAATTGGCGCTCCAGGGTGACTCTGTAAATCCGTTGCGATTTTCGATGTTCGACCAAAAAACCTCGCGAGTGAACGTAGCGGGTCTCGCGCTTTTTGATGTGTTCCACACCCGCGTTGTCCAGATCGCTGCTCGAGCTCAGGGGGATTTTGGAAACTGGAATCTCATCTCTTAGATAAAGCGGTGTTTTTCCGTGACGACTCTCCTGCAAGGGGCGCCAGTAGCTGAGCCAATTGCCCATAATCACCACATCGAGGCCTTGGTGCTGCCCACATACAAAATGCTCGTGTTTCTCGACGAGCAGCGGAGTGTTCTCATACAGCCTGAAAGCCGGTGAACTCTGAATATATCTTGCAAGGTTGATGTAGTGCTCGCGATCTTTGTAGCGGACGGGACGACTCTGAAATTCAGAGTACAACCGCTTGCCGGGCAATTCGTTGCGAAATCCCTCCCGCATAATATGATAGTGAGATCGCTGCGTGAGACCGCGATACTTTTTCGACGGAATCCGAAACGCCCGAAACCGAACCAAGATCTGCTCCAACCACGCACCAAGTTGGGTCCCGGCAATTTTCTTTTGGTCAGTTTTGATCTCAAATCGCGAAAAATTTTCGGTACTCAAGGGGACCCCCACAAAGCCCCGCTCCTTGTCCGAAAACGAATAGTGTGTGACCTGCCTATCGAGGGTTGCACGAAACACATCGCGCATTCCCACCGCTCGAGTAACAAAATGGGTACGCTCGTACTCTGTGCCGATGAGAGGACGCCATTCGTAGTCTTCGAGCGGCATGACTGTCTCGATGAGATGCACATACAGTTGCGGATCGATCCGTTTGCGCATCCGGGTTGGGTGACCGATGAGTCTGAGTGTCTGCTCGAGGCTGAGGTTTGGCTCTCTGCGCTTGGTTTTGTATGCATTGCGGGACAAGAGCGACCCGGCAAGGCGCAGTATTTCGACCATCTGATCGCGCTTTGCTTTTTTCCGCCGCTTATGCTTCGCTCTTTTTGCCGTCGGGGCCAAACGTTCCTGCGTCACAGTCCTTTTGAGCTCGAGCAACTCAAACATAGACTTGGGGCACAAATCCCACCGACCCGGGAGTCGATTCCGCGCATACGAGCGCGCTTTGATCGACAGTCCGGGCGGCAACCCACGGGCGGCGTCACCAAAATAGACAGTACGGGTCACCGGTGTCTCTAGATAGTCAAGCTTACGGGTGAACCGCCCAAGCGCCCGGATGAGCTCGGAAGTATCCTGGATCAAGATGATATATCGATCTTCGCGACGCTCCAGATCCACCGAATGATGCAGACCCGCTTTTCCCGCAAGGCCTGCTTTCCCCGGCCTCTGAGCTCCAACCGTTGATCGTTTATTGCGAGAGGTCTTCAAGCCCGCCAGCCTGCTGCAGGCGGCTGCTGTCGTCAACGACTTGCACGATATTCCTGTAGGATTGCTGGCTTATGACCTCACTTGGTGAGGCAGAACACGCACCGAGAAACAAACACGCCCAAATCACCAATGAGACCCGCAAAAGCATCCTAAGCACTAAGAAATACACGATTAAACCACCGCCAGCTTGTGCTTACTACAAATCAGAATCCGGGCCATTGTGAATACATTGTGGGATATTCTCTTACACAATTCAACTGAAATTTTCTGCCAAATCTGCAACCTTCTATGGATGCACTTCCTTCACTGCAACCCATTGGATTCGTTGAACCTAGGGGGTGTCGCGATTGTGCCAGTGCCTCCAGATAAACACATGGAATTGCAGGGAAGGCGCGAGGAGGGAGCATAGCCCTAAGCCAGCTTTAGCTGTCGACATCTTTGAGCCAAAACAGCGACTTAGAGATGTTTTGGTTAGGAGTTGTTCTACGTGACTGACGAGCAATGCTCCCTGCAGTTTCAGGGGGTTATCTGGTGGTACATTCATAATCGGGACACCCCCTAGGCTGCTGCCTGCTGTTCCAATCGGCTCAGGTTCACTGAGACGAGCTTTGACACGCCGGGTTCCTGCATTGTGACACCATACAGCCGATTGCAGACCTCCATCGTGCGTTTGTTATGACTAATAATGATGAACTGCGACCGACTCGTCAGCTCACCAATTAACTCGTTGTACCGGTCCACATTCACATCGTCTAAGGGCGCATCTACCTCATCGAGCAAACAGAAGGGTGAAGGTTTGATAAGGAAAATTGAAAAGATCAATGCAACCGCTGTCAGCGCCTTTTCCCCCCCCGACAGCTGTTCAACAGTCGAATTCTTTTTCCCAGGCGGCTGGGCCATGATTTCAACACCAGCCTCAAGAAGGTCTTGACCTTCGCTTAAGGTTAACGAGAGTTTGGCCTTCCCGCCGCGAAATAGCCGCGGAAAAATCTTTTGAAACTGTTCATTCACCGCATCAAATGTCGATTGAAACAGCTTACGCGAGGTCCGATTAATCTTATGAATCGCCCGCTCTAACTGCCCAATGGCATTTTCCAAATCGATTTTCTGGCCACTCAAAAACTCAAAACGCTCTGAGACTTCGGCGTATTCTTCGATTGCGGTCAGATTAATATCGGTCCCCATTCGATCGATAAGTCGTTTTAACTCCGTAAGGCGATCCTCTTGCTG